>NZ_AYYK01000008.1:0-215 GCF_001436095.1 Lapidilactobacillus dextrinicus DSM 20335
CTCTCATATAAAAGTTTGTGACTCATAAATTATTTTACTAGCGAATTGACTTCGTTCGTTAATGTTTGTTCATTACTAATGTAATAAACCCTGCACATTACTCGAAACTTTGTTCAGTTTTCAAAGGCCTACTGTGTCGCAATGACAACTTAATTATCGTATCATGTAACACATCATCATGTCAACAAAAAGTTTTAATTAATTTATTTCTTAAT
>NZ_AYYK01000008.1:294-266713 GCF_001436095.1 Lapidilactobacillus dextrinicus DSM 20335
TAATACCAACGGCTTAAACCGTTGGTATTACTGCTTTTACATTATTAAAAAGACATTGATTACTGTAGCTTCTCTATATTAATGTTCTTATCAATCCAAGTATCATCATAGAAATTGGCTTCATGGGTAACAAATAAAACGGCTCCCGGAAATTCCTGAATACCTTTACTCAAAGCTGTCTTAGTTGCATCATCCAAATGATTCGTTGGTTCATCTAAGATTAATAAGTTAGCAGGCGTTAACATTACTTCTGCCAACTTAACCTTTGCTTGTTCGCCACCAGATAAATCGACCAACGGTGACAAAACTTGTTGTGCCGTCAAGCCTGTCTTGGCTAATGTCTGCCGTAGAACTTTAGGCTTCTCTAGCGGATAAATATCTTGTAAGTATTGCAAAGGCGTTGCTAACTTATGAGGCCAATTGAGACTCTGATTATAGTAGGCAATTTTAACAGTCGGTGATATTTCAATATCGCCACTAATGGCTGGAATCTGATTCAAGATCGTCTTTAATAGCGTTGATTTACCAATGCCGTTATATCCGGAGATTAATACCTTCTCGTCATGAGCCACTGAAAAATCTAGTGCTTGTTTATTCAAAGCCTGTTCATAACCAAAAAATAATTGATCAGTACTTAATAGGATTCGACTTTCTGTTACTTTATAGAAGAAATCGATTTGTGGCTTCACTAAATGATCAGGTTTCTTCAAGACATCTAAGTGAGCTAATTGCTTCTCACGACTACGAGCGGACTTCGAGCGTGAACCAGCTTTAAACTTACGAATATAAGCCTTACTTTTCTCAATTTGCTCTTGTTGTTTAGCATAGGCCCGCCGATAAGCTAAAGCATTCTCATCTTTTTGTTTAAAGGCAGATTGTAAATCTCCGGTATAACGTGTGATTTTGCCAAATTCAATATCTAAAATACAATTCGTGACTCGTTCCAAAAAAGCATCGTCATGTGAGATAACGATAAACGCACCATTAAAGTCATTTAAATAGTCAATTAACCAATCGATATGTTTCGTATCTAAATAGTTAGTCGGTTCATCTAGCAATAATACATCGGGATTCTGTAATAATAGCTTCGTTAAAATGACTTTTGAGCGCTGACCACCGCTTAATTCAGAAACATCGCGGTCTAAACCAATATCGTCTAAACCAAGACCACTAGCAACTGTCGTAATATCAGTTTCAATCTCATAAAAGCCCGATTCTTCTAACTTAGTCTGCAAACGACCGGCCTTTTCTAACAGATCATCATTGAAATTTTGCGAATAGTCTTCATATAATTGATTCATTTTTTGCTCAGCTTCAAAAAGATCAGCAAAAGCAGTCTCTAAGAAATCATGGATTGTAGTTCCCGCCTGTAAGTTAGCATATTGATCCAAGTAACCAATATTGGCATTTTTTTGCCACACAATATTTCCGGCATCTGGCAGAATTTCTCCCGTAATGATCTTGATCAAGGTACTTTTGCCTACACCATTTTGGCCAACAATTCCCATATGATCTTGCCGCTCAACTTTAAAACTGGCATCTTCATACAATGTCTTATCAATAAAAGCGTGACTCAAATTAGTCACTGTTAATACACTCATGATAAAGTTCCTTTCAAATACAATGGTTAAAACTATACCATTATTACTAGCAGAAAGCTAACAAAGCTGATTGTAAAAGGATTATTAAAGTAGTTCCTGTAATAAATTATTAATAAACACCACTAAAATCATGCGACGATCAAGAACGAAATAAAATAATAACGGATACATTGATTAGAAATATCTATTTTTATTACAGTAATATTACAAAATCTTATTTATATTTCGAAAGGATAACAAAGTTTCGCTAATCAGCTAAAGATGTAATATTAATGGTATAGGCTTGTTATATTCAGATGATATGCTGTCTTTCGTTGAATAGATTACGAATCACTAAAGGGGCAAATATTGAATATGACGTTTTTCCATAATAAAGGGCTAGCAACTAAAATTTTATTCGGTTTCACGATCGCTGGAGCTATGATCATGTCTAACTTAAGCTCAGTTATTGCTGCACCAACAGCACAGGCAGAGACTCACGCTTATTATCCAACCACTGAAACGGTCGCTAAAGTAACGGCAGTCAATAAAATGGTTCAAGAGCAAGAAACACTTGCTACCGCTCAAGAACGTCATGCACAACAAACAGCTAATACAGCTGAACAACTTGCCAATCAAAAGCAACAAGAAGAAATTGCTAAAAAGAAAGCTGAACAGGCTAAAAAAGTCGCAGCTGCTAAAAAAGCAGCCACTGAAAAATTAGCAGCAGAGAAAGCCGAACAAGCTAAAGTTGAGGCACAAAAAATCGCTAAGCAAAAGGCTGAACAGCAAGCTAAAGAAAATGCAGCAAAAGCCGCAGCACAAAAAGCAACGGTAAAAACAACAGCAGCTACTCAACCAACTAAAACAACCACTACTAATAACACAACAGCATCTACAGCAACTGGTTCTGATGCCAGCGCTAAAGCAACAATTGCTTCTCGTGAGTCAGGTGGTAGTTACACTGCCCGCAATGGTCAATATGTTGGTAAATATCAATTATCTGCTAGTTATCTTAATGGTGACTATTCACCAGCTAACCAAGAACGTGTTGCTAACAGCTATGTCACATCACGTTACGGATCTTGGTCAAATGCCTTAGCTCATTGGAACGCTAACGGTTGGTACTAACCAATCATTTGAATAAAACCTTAAATCGTAAAAAGATCTGCAAATCAAACTTGATTTGCAGATCTTTTTTGTTTCTTTTTAGAAGTGTTTTTATTTACTAGTAGCAACGCGTTTAAGCCAATCTTTGCCCTCAACAATCCGTGTAATTAACATCGCCGAAGTAACGTTACTCGTTGAATTTAACAAGGTTGCAGGAATATCAATAATCTCACTGATAATTAAAATAAGTGGTAAAGCAGTCATTGGAAAGCCGAATATGGTAATAATAACTGTTTCAGCAACAAAACCACCACCAGGAATAGCGCTCATAACCACCCCAACCAAAAAGCCAACAGCAATAATGAGCAGCGCATCTTTAGGCGTCGAAATACTTTTACCAAAGAGGACGAATAAGAAGGTTGTCTTTAAAATACCACCAACTACAGAACCATCTTTATGAACATTCGCGCCCAGAGGAATCACCGTATCAGCAATGTCAGGTGTAACCCCGATTTTCTTCGTATATTCTAAGTTAACGGGAATTGACGCTGCCGACGAACTAGTCGCGACCGCTGTAATAGCTGGAATACCAATATTCTGCCACAACTTGCGAAAACCAAGCCGACCACCAGCAATATAAGCATAACAACTCATCACAATAAAGAAATAGAACGCCGTATAACCAATATAAATGACTAACGTCCGTAAATAACTGCCCACCATTTCTGCGCCGAGATTACCAATCACCGTCGCAAAGAAACAACCTAGTCCAATTGGTGCATAATACATAATGTATTTAACAATTCGCATCGTCACCACATTGCCAGCTGCCAAAACCTTAGTAAAGGGTTCAGCCGCTTTACCTGATGCAGAAGCGGCGACACCAACCAAAACAGATACAACAATTAAGGATAGCATATTGCCCTTGGACAAAATCTTGCTAAAATCATCAACTGTAAAAGTTGCCACTATTTGAGCCAATGGTGAACTGCTACTATTACTAGCACCTTTAACAGTACCCATCATACTTTTGACGCTAGACATGTCAATTCCTTGAATAGGTTTAAAGACCAAGACACAAATATAACCAAGAATAGCTGAAACCAGGGCTGTTCCTAAGAAGACGCCTAACGTCGCGCCTAAAATTTTACCCAAACGTTTAACTTCCGTCATACTCCCAATCGAAGAAGAAATACTAAAGAAAACTAAGGGGATTAAAATCATATACATCAAGTTCAAAAACAAATCGCCTAACGGTTTAACCACATCAACTTTAGTGCCCCAAACGGCTCCGGCAATTCCGCCTAGGATTAAGCCCACCAAAATTAATAACGTACTACGATAATTCTTCCAAAAATCTTTCATTGCCATCTCACTCCGTCTTTTTTAATTCGCGCCATCTTATGATTGATGGTTAAAGTAATCATTAACAACCTCAACATCATCAAAGTGATGTTTCATTGTTCCGATAATTTGATAATCTTCATGCCCTTTACCTGCAATTAACACAACGTCACCAGCTTGAGCTTGACTTAAAGCGTAATGAATCGCTTCTCGACGGTCAGTGATACGGGTAAATGTGTGGGGCGCTAGTTCTGCAACGACTTGATCCAAAATCTTTTCTGGATCTTCTGTCCGGGGGTTATCTGAAGTTAAGACAGCATCAGTTGAATGTTGAACGGCAATATTACCCATAATTGGCCGTTTAGTCGTTTCCCGATCACCGCCACAACCAACAACACAGAATACTCGCTGTTTAGCAAATGAATTAATGGTACTTAATACATTCTCTAAGCCATCTGGTGTATGAGCATAATCAACAATTACCGTAATATCTTGATCATTCGGTACAACTTGGAAGCGACCACGAACACCTTGAACTTCTTCAAGCGATGTAATGATTTCTTCCGGTTGTAATCCATGTTCATAACAAGCACCAAAGGCAGCAAGCGCATTATAAACATTAAAATTACCCATTAATTTCAGTGTCACTGGATAAGATTCATCATAAACTTGTAAATCAAAATGTGTCCCTTTATTGGTGATTTCGATACTTTTAGCCTGTAAAATTCCTTCACCCTTAGTACCATAAGTTAACACATTAGCAGCTGTTTTTTCGATTAAGCGTCGGCCATCGGGATCATCAATGTTAATGACAGCCGTCTTCTTTTTAGCATCGCTGTGATAACTATTACCCAATTGCGAGAACAATAACGCCTTAGCATCAAAATAATTTTCAAACGTCTTATGGTAGTCTAAATGGTCTTCGGTTAAATTAGTAAAAACCGCAGTATCAAAATCAATTCCCCAAGTTCGACCTTGAACCAAAGCAATTGATGAAACTTCCATTGCACAAGCCTGATCATGAGCAGCAACCATTTCACTTAATGTCTTTTGAGCAGCGTAAGGTTCAGGGGTTGTATTAACAGCTGGTAATTTCTTGGTGCCAACTTTACTATACATTGTGCCAATAATACCTGTTTGGACATTGTGATCAGCCATAATTTTTTCGATCAGATGAGTCGTTGTGGTTTTACCATTAGTACCCGTAACCCCAAACATCAACAAATGCTGACTAGGATCGTTAAAGAAACACGTACTTAATTGTGCCAGTGCCTTATACGAATTAGGTACCGTGATGATCAAAACATCGCCCTGTATTTCAACTGGATGTTCCACAATAATCATCTTTGCACCCGCATCTGCCACTTCTTGAACATGTTCATGACCATCGAATCGTTGCCCTTTAATTGCAACGAAGCAACACCCAGGTTTAACCGTCTTCGTGTTTTGAGTTAAGTCAGTTAACTCGTCATTTCTTGCTAATAAAGCTTGGTGATCATGGTGGCTCGTCTGTAAGAATGCGGCACAATCAGATATCTTCATAACTTTCATCTCCATCAATTATTAAGTAGCGCAAAAACAACTATTATTCAAACTAATCACAAATAAACTCAATAAAAACTATTATACACAAATAAACTCAATAAAAAATATTATACACAAAATATTATATAAAAGATTGAATTATTTGTGAACATTACGGTGACAGGTCATCTTTTAGTCATCAATCAAGTGAGTTATTTATTTAAGTCCGTAGATTTAGTTGTCTATTGGTTCCCATTTTGTGTAAAATATAGCTAGCAACCAGGGGGAAACAATAATATGAGTAACGAATACATCACTAAACACGCCTTTATGAACGCCTTATTAACCTTAACCGAGCATCAAGACTTCAATAAATTGACCGTATCTCAAATCACACGTGAAGTTGATATGCATCGCCAAAGTTTCTATTATCATTTCCATGATAAATATGATTTGCTAAGCTATACCTATCATGAGCTTAGCTTTACTTATTTCGATAAAGATCAGGTCACGCTTGATAATTGGCTCGAACAAACTAAAAAAATGCTCACATCAATTAATGAGCACAAGGCTTTCTACACCAATACTGCTGTTAGTGATCAAAACACATTACTGTTGACCTTCTCAAAAGTGATTCAAGCTCGACTGGAAGATATGTTAACTGAGATTAATTCAGATCAACGTTTATCTGATTATGATCGCCGATTTTATGCCGAGTTCTTTGGTTATGGCTGTGCCGGAACGTTAGTTGATTGGATTATTGGTGGCTATCAAATCCCGCCTAAAGATATTGCAGAGAAATTTGCCAAACTCATTCAAGATATTAAGCATTACTCGCCTAAACTTTAATACTAGAACTGTCAAAAAATCAGACTAATCATCACTTATGTCTAATGACAGAAGAAGTTAACGGATGGTAGAATGACCCTTGGAAGTAATAGGACTTCTTCATTTTTTCGTTGACTAAGGAACCTTGACTTTAATGAATCTCCCCCCCTTGTGTTTAAGTCCTTAGTCAGCGTCAGAAAAAAAAACGCATCAGGATTTTATCCTGATGCGCTTTTTATTATTGGAATAATTATTTTTAATAATTAAGTGTATCTGTTTCTTGGGTCTCCACATATTCTGGGAAAATCGTAAAGTATTGATCAACGGTCGGACTATCAAAGACAAATCCTTGCGCCGCATTTAGTTTATTCTGACGTACTTCTTCATTAGATAGTTTTTTCTTCTGCAGTCCTAACTCTCCACGGATTTTATTAGAGACTCGCTGTAACTCGCTAGTTGGTGCAATCTGGTAAGAAGAACCCTTAACCGTCGCATTTACACCTTGAATATGATCACTCTTAATCGTCTTACCGGCTGTTCGGTAATTTTGGAAAATTGTCATCATATCATTAAAGGTCAAGTTAGTCTTCATATTTTCTGAAACAGAGGCTAATACATCTTTGAAGTTTGCCAACGTTCCGGTAGACATTGCGGCCTTAATAACGCCAGTAATAATCTGACGTTGCCGTAATTGGCGACCGTAATCATTATTAGGATCCTGATAACGCATCCGCGAAAAGGCCAGTGCCTCTTTACCATTTAAATGTTGCTTGCCCTTCTTGAAAGTTGAACCATCATAGCTAAAGCTAAACGGTACTTTAACGTCAACACCACCAACGGCGTTCACAACTTTCTCCAGGCCACCCATATTAACTGTGACATAATAATCAATCGGCACATCCAAAAGCTTATCAACTGTTGCTAGCGCCATTTTTGAGCCACCATGCATATAAGCTGCGTTAATTTTCTCAACTGTAAATTCTTGCATTCCAATAATTTTAGCCATTGTATCACGCGGGATGCTGGTTAAGACCGTCTTATTCGTCTTGGGGTTAACCGTTACGATAATCATCGTATCAGAATTTCCTTGTTGTGTTCGTCCTAAGGCACCTGTATCCGCACCTAATAACAATAGTGAAAAGGGCTTTTTATCACGAAATACCGTTGCTGATTCAACACTACCTGCAGATTGAAACGTTGAATCAATTGCACTCTTAGTTTGCCCATATAATCGTAATACATAAGCACCCAAAACAAAAACAACCGCCAGGATAATTAAACCTGTTAGTCGTAGACCCGGATGTTTTGCTTCTTTTTTAAGTGAAACTGCTAGTGATTCATTTCGTCGTAGTTTACGTCGTTTTTGCCGTTCCATTTTATCGACTCCAATTTCTTCTAGTAGCTTTAGATTAATACAAAATTGCACAAGCCGCTAAATTATCCCATTAATTTAAAACTCTTTTAAGTAATCAACTCCTTATTATTAAATTACCTCATTAGCAGCAACTTTTCTAGGCAGGTTGAGCGATAAAGCCTATAATGTTAATTAATTAAATCAATTAGGAGTTTTTATAATGAGTGAAGCAAAAATATTACCAACTCGCGCAGAAGTTCCCGAGGCTTTAACTTGGAACCTTGAATTAATCTACCCCACTGAACAAGATTGGGAAAACGATCTTAAAATTGTTAAGGAGATGACAACAACTGTCCGCCAGTTTGCCGGCAAAGTTGGCCAATCTGCAACTAATCTATATGACGTCTTGGTACAAGCTCACGATACTTTTCGCAAATTAGAGAAGCTTTACGTCTATGCTTCCATGAAAAGTAATCAAGACAATGCTAATAACCACTATCAAGGTCTATTAGCACGCGTTAGTTCCCTAGCCGCTAAAATTCAGGCTGATATTGCCTTTATGGAACCAGAAATTATTGCCATCACAGATGAGCAATTGACAACATTCGTGCAGGATGAGCCACGGTTACACGAATATTCTCATTATTTAGAGAATTTACGCCTTAAAAAAGACCACATTTTGGATGCCCAAACTGAGGCCTTATTAAGTGGCGCTGCTGAGATTTTTGACGCTTCTAGCCAAACTTTTAGTGTCTTAAGTGATTCTGATTTAGAATTCCCCTATGTAGAAGATGAAAATGGCGACACTGTTCAATTATCTAACGGCCTCTATGGTGCTTTAATTGAATCAACAGATCGAGCCGTTCGCCAAGATGCTTTTGCTGCTTTATACAGTGTTTATGATCAATTCCAGAATACGCTAGCCCAAACTTTGACTGGTAATGTTAAAAGTCATAACTTTATGGCAACTGCCCATCATTATCCAAATGCTCGTACTGCTGCAATGGCTGCTGATAATATCCCAGAAAGTGTCTATGATACTTTAGTTGAACAAGTCAACGCTCACTTACCGCTATTGCATCGTTATGTCGCACTACGCAAACAACTATTAGGCGTTGCCGAGCTTCACATGTATGACATGTATGTGCCATTAACTGGTGAACCACCACTAAACTACACCTATGACGAAGCTAAAGTTGAAGCACGTAAGGCGTTAGCTGTCCTTGGCGAAGATTATCTAAGCCATGTTGATGAAATCTTCAATAACCGCTATATCGATGTGGTTGAAAGCAAAGGCAAAACAAGTGGCGCTTACTCTGGCGGTGCCTATGACACAGCCCCTTATGAGTTATTGAACTGGCAAGATAGTGTTAATAGTCTTTATACGTTAGTTCATGAAACTGGTCATAGCGTCCATAGTTGGTACACGCGGCATAACCAACCTTATCAATACGGCGACTATCCTATCTTCTTAGCCGAAATTGCCTCAACAACTAATGAGAATCTGTTAACAGAATACTTGTTACAAACCCAGACAGATCCTCAAGTGCGAGCTTATTTACTCAACTACTATTTAGATGGTTTTAAAGGCACGGTCTTCCGTCAAACACAGTTTGCTGAATTTGAACACTTTATTCACACTGCTGATGCAGCTGGCGAACCGCTCACCGCTGATGTCCTCGATGACTATTATGGCGATTTAAACGCACGTTATTATGGACCAGCTGTTGCTGAAGATCCCGAGATTGCCTTAGAATGGTCTAGAATCCCACATTTCTACTACAATTATTATGTTTATCAATATGCAACTGGTTTTGCTGCCGCTTCAACATTGTCACAATTGATGTTGACAAATGGCCAACCTGCCGTCAACCGTTACCTAGACTTCCTTAAGTCAGGTAGTTCAGACTACGCGCTCAACACTATGAAAAAAGCTGGCCTTGATATGACTCAACCAGATTATTTAGAAGCGGCTTTTGCCGTCTTCGAAAAGCGCCTTAACGAATTAGAAAGTTTAATTAAGAAGGATTAAAAATACTCGATGTAACAAAACCCATTGCTGTTTTTGACTCAGGAGTCGGTGGCATTAGCACTTTAAAAGTATTAACAGAAATGTTGCCCCACGAAGACTTTATCTTTTTTGGTGATTCAGCTAATGCTCCTTATGGTGAGAAAAGTCGCGAACTTGTCTTTAAATTAGCTGATCAAGTTGTTCAGCAACTAATCGCAAAAGATGTTAAAAGTATTGTCATCGCCTGTAATACTGCAACTAGCGCGCTAAACCAGTATTAATGGAGAAATACCCACAGTTACCCATCTCGGGATTGAACCGGCACTTAAAGAAGCAGTCGATGTTGGTAAGCAAAACATTTTAGTTTTAGCAACACCATTAACCATTCACTCACCTAAATATCAGGCTCAACAAGCTCGTTTCATTAACCAAGCTAATATTTACTCACTACCGTGCTCGGGACTGGCCGATTTAATTGAGGGGGGTACTGAAAACATCACCCAAATTAAAAGTTATCTAACCAAATTACTAACTTTCCCACAACGCGAACAAGTTGATGCTATTGTACTGGGGTGTACCCACTATCCATTTATTGCTAAATTAATTCAGCAACAATTTGCCCAGTCCCCTGAAATTTATACTGGCTTAGGCAACAATTTAAAACATCAGTTAGCAAAGCGCCACTTACTTCAAACCGATCAGGTTAAACAAAACATTGAATTTATGAGCAGTAAGCACGAACCAGCCGAACTAACACTTTATCAACAATTATTTGATTATGGTCTAGATTAAAACATACTAAAAGACGCACAGGAGCAAATCCTGTGCGTCTTTTTGATTGAATAAATTAGGCTCTTTGCCGTTGTATTAATAAAGCCACTAAATAAAAAGCCACTTCAATAACAGCAATAAAGAATGTTGCGGGCCAATTGGTAATATAGGCCAGCCAAATCCCTAGCCATACACCTAGTAAGGCGGTAGCTACCGAGATCAGTAGTAGTTGCTTAATACTGCGCCCCAATGCTTTAGCCGTCGATGCAGGAATCGTCATTAAAATAAAAACTAACATTGAACCAACAATTTGAGCACCAACGCTAACACTAACCGCCAGTAAAATTAAAAAGATGACACTAATCAATTGTGTACGAACACCGTTGGCCTTAGCACCAACCGGATCAAAGGAATCAAACATTAAGGGTCGAAAAACGATCCAGATTGTCAATAAAACAACCAATGATAAAATCACTAACTGCCAAACACCTTGAAGGCTAATCCCAATAATACTGCCAAATAAGATTTGTGTAGCATATTTAGAACTCTTATTAGCTAAGGCAAGGAATAAAATTCCTGAGCCAATGAACAAAGAAGAAACAGCACTAATCGTTGATTCACGGCGTGCTTTTTCTACTGAGAGGCCGCTAATTAAGGCACTACTCGTGAGAGTGAAGGCTAACATACCGACTAACGGTGAAATACTAGCAAACGCTGCAAACGAAGCACCAGCAAACCCAATTTCAGATAACATATGCGTTAAAAACGACAACTCACGCGCAACAACAAAAACACCAATAATGCCACAAGTTAATGCAATAAAGGTACTAGCTACAAAAGCATGGCGCATAAAATCAAAGGCGAACATTAAACTTCAACTCCTTTCAACGTTTCTGCATCAATCTGCTTGCTGGAACCTGTTGAAATTTTCTGCTCTGCTAATAAAAAGTAACGGTCCGTATACTGTTTCGTTAATTCCAAATCATGACTTACAAACAGCAATGTCATTTTTTGATCAGTTACAATTTGATCAACCAGCGTCATAATTTCTTGCTTGGCATCAACATCCATACTTGCAGTCGCTTCATCTAAAATAAGTAAATCAGGATTGGCCAACAAAGCTTGTGCCAGATAAGCTCGTTGACGTTCACCACCAGAAGCAAGTGCTAACGGTCGATCTTTAAGTTCCTTAAGATGTGTTTGTTCCAAAACCGCCGCAACTTTACTTTTTTCTGACTTGGTTAGCCAAGGGTGCCAACTACTGCCAATATTTAAAGCAACGAAACTGGCAATTGACAAAGGTGCGTCGGCATCAATATTGCGAAATTGGGGCACATAGCCAATTCGGATTTTACGTGAATTCACTTCATGGCGTTTAATCATGCCCGAAGTTGGTTTCAATAGACCAATAATCAATTTAACCAATGTTGACTTACCAACACCATTATGACCGATTAAGCTGATTTTTTCTCCTGAACGTATCTCAAAATTCAGTTGATCAAAAACATCTTTATCGCCAAAATGCATGGTTAAATTCTCTGCAGTAATGATCGCCGTCATGATTTATCTCCTCTATCAATTTTATTAGAATTATTGATTTGCCTTAGCAATTTTTGATAATTGCTGTAACTCCTCTTTCATCCAAGTTATATAAGTCTGATTTTTAGGCATTGTTTCTGTTACATAAACAACCGGAACGTCAGCGGCCTTGGCTGTTTTAATTAGTCCATTAATTAATGAACTTTCTACTTGGCGATTCACCACCAAAAAAGTAACTTTTTTATGTTTCAATTGTGATTTCATTTTTTGTAGTTCGGTTGGTTTAGGATCAGCGCCGTCTTCAATGTCCTGCGCAAAATCCTGATTGACAATCTTCATATCCAAAGCTTGCAAAACATAATTAAAGACCGGCTCTGTAATCATCACCGATTGACCTGAAAACACTGATTTCAATTGTATTGTTTGTTTTTGTAAGTCTTTAAGTTGGGCGATATATTTAGCACTGTTGTTCTGAAAAACTTCGCGTTGGGCAGGTTGCTGTTTACTGAAAATACTAGTCAAGCGATTAGTTAATTTGACCATATTGTTAAAATCATACCATAAATGTTCGTTTTCGCCATTAGGTAGCTGGCGAATATCCTGAGCAACATTGACGACTTTAGCTTGTGATGATTGATTACTTTTAACTAATTTGTTTAACCAAGAATCATAACCTGCGCCATTCATAATCACAACGTTAGCTGCGGCAGTCTTTTTGGCGTCAGCTGTTGTTGCTGTGTAATCGTGCGGATCAACGCTGGTTGAGTTAATTAAACTGGTTACTTGACCGTACTTGCCCAGAATCTTAGCTGCTGGCTCGGCATAAAAATTAGTTGACGTCACCACTTGAATTTTGTGATTAGACTTTGTCGTCTGTTGCCCACAAGCTGCTAGTACAATGACACTTAAAAAAAGTAATAATATCGAAATCGTTGTTTTCATTTTTTTCATATTGGTAAACTCCCTTTTCCCCACTCTAATGCGCCTTTTGTTGCAACATTGACCAGTTTAGCTAATTAAAAAAATATCGTCAAATGCGCATAAGAGCATGCATAACATCAAGCGTTTACAAAAATAACCAATTTAATCTACTTACTTTAGATTAGCCCATAGACATAAGGATTACAAAAAAATCGATCTTTTCAGATCGATTTCAAAATTTTTTTATTTAATTTTGTTAATACTTTGAAATTGGTCAATATTAATGAAGTAATCTTGATACCAAACTAAGAAAGTATAAATAGTCCAAACTTGACGACGTGCATTAATTTTTTGTGCATGAGTAGCTAGTGTTAAAGTCTGATCAGCATACTTTGCGCATCAATCACCTGATAGGGATGATCTGGCGCCTTTTCTTGAGTTAATGATAGCTCGGTACAACCAAGCACAATAACATTAAGACCGAACTTATCATGCATTTCTTACAAGATCTCATGATATAAATCTGCATCTACTTTATTATTTTCTTTGATATCTGTATAAATCAACTCATTTACCTTTGGTTGAATACTATCATCACCATAAACGACTTCACAACCGATGCGTTTTTCTTCTGGATACTGTTGATGTAAATAATCGACAGCGATACAGGGCATGTGTAAAAGTGGAATTGATGTCAAAGACCGCAAATCATTGTAGAAATAATGTGCTGTATTACAAACCATGACAAAGAATTCTGAATTCAATTGTGATTGTTGCAAAATATCTTCGCGCAAATCATCATAAAAATTAGGCTGAGTATGATCGAGAATATAACTTATTCGACCAGGAACTGTTGCATCATTAACCAATAAATAATTAAGATAATCCTGATCCTTAGTTAGCCGGTGTCCGGGAATTTAAAATATGGAGATAGCTTTCCGTCGCCATCGTTCCCATACCACCTAAAACAGAAAAAACTTTTTCATGATTGTTAATTCTCTTCAATTTTATCAGCAATACCACGTGCAACTACCATATCAGTTGGCCAAGGTGTATCTACACCACGAACCTTTTGATAAGGATCCGTTCCCTTACCAGCTAATACCACAATATCGCCAGGTTGACTTGCCATAATTGCAGCTTCAATGGCTTTAGCTCGATCTAATTCAATTGTCACTTGAACTTCTTCCTGATTGATACCACTGACAATTTGATCAGCAATATCTTCGGGATCTTCAAATCCGGGATCATCGCTAGTGATAAAGACTCTTGGCTTTAATTGATTGATCGCTTTAGCAAAGCCCTCCCGACGTGAAATGCCTTTATCACCAGGTGCACCAACAACTAAGATTAATTTCGCGTTATCGTATTCATTTTGCAGGAATGTTAATAATGCCATCATGCTGGCATAATTGTGAGCATAGTCAACATAGACCCGACCATGGCCGGGAATGTCTGTCTTTTCCATTCGACCAGGAACTGCAACATGAGCAATTCCTTGCGCTGTCTCGGGATACACTGCACCAGCAAGACCGGAACTTATAATAGCAGCAGACGCATTATTGACATTATAATCACCAATTAAATCTAAGGCGTAGTCACCGGTAATCCGTAATTGTTCTGCTTTCAAAGAGTCGGCTTTTAATTTAAAACGACTTTGAGCGAGATCGGCTTCCTCACTGTGATAACGAAAATCGATCTTGAGATCTTCCGGTGCTTCAAAAGTATCTGAGGCGTACAGATAAATGCTATCTGGTTCAGTCGTCGTTGTCGCTGCCGCATAAACCTGATCAAAATAGTCTGTTTCAGCATTAATAATGCATTTACGTGAATTAACTAGTAATTGTATTTTACAATGTAAATAATCAGCAAAATTAGGATGTTCTCTTGGCCCAATATGATCAGGTGAAATGTTTAAAAAGATACCGATATCATAAGTTAAACCAAAAACACGACTTTCTTTATAAGCTTGAGAAGAAACTTCCATGACAAGTTCTGTCATACCATTATCAACAGCCTTGCGCATATTTCGGAACAAGTCTAGGGATTCTGAAGTCGTCAATGCTGATTTGAATGTATCAGCTTCTTCAAGACCGATAACTGTATCCACCGTAGAAAATAATGCAGTATGTTGATCATTCATCCGATCTAAAATACCACGCGTAAAGTACGCTGAAGTCGTTTTGCCCTTAGTACCCGTATAAGCAATCACAAATAATTCATCTTGTGGATATCCGTAAAAAGCCTGTGCTAATAAAGCCATCGCCTTGCGAATATTGCGTACAATCAAGGCATGCATACCATTACCTTCTGCATATGGTTGTTCAGCAACGTAGCAAATAGCCCCTTTATCCTTAGCTTCCTGGACGTAAGTAGGCCGAAAATCAGCACCTTTACAGAAAAAGATTGATTTAGGTTGAACCGTTTGTGAAACATAAGATGCATTTTCAAAACGTTGTGTTAAATTATCTTGAATTGCACTACTCTTCAAAATATGATGTTCTTTTAAAATTAAAATACATGCTTCAAGCGTGATTGCCATGATAAAACCCCTTTTTAAGTTCAACAGAAAAATATCTTTATTGTCGCGTTATTAAAAATAAAGTGCAACGATTTTGCTTAGTTTAACTAAACAAGCCCGTCATGTTATGCCATGCCTTTTGCCACCAAGTTAAAGCCTTAACTGATTGTTGTGCAAGTACTGGTACAGCTTGAGCAGTGGTGCCACTTAAATAGCCAGAGCCAATTGCTGGTAAGTCTACTTTGCCTAAGTGATCACCTTTTTTAATTGGTGCCGTACGACTAACATTACTATTGCTTACCGTGAAGTTCAATTGTGATGCTTTAGTTGACTTAGGTAATAACATTTTAACCGTTTCACCAGGAACTACCTTAACAGAAGTTTGTTTACTATTTGTGACTTTAACTGGTGTTAATGCTGAATTGGCTTCATTTTTCTTTAAAACAGTTTTGATTTCCCAATTTTGATAAACGTTATGCATCAAAGCTGCAGTTGCTGTAAATCGTTTGGCTGTGTCAGCTTCTTGACCATCGGCATGTAAGATAACCGTGATAACTCGGAAGCCATTCTTTTTTACAGTACCGACAAAACAATCCCCAGCAGCATCCCCGGTCCCAGTCTTCAAGCCATCAACAGGAAGATCACTTTCTGCAGCTGTTTGACCTTTCAACATTAAATTCCAGTTAGAATAGGTTGTGCCATGGAAAGGTAAGTTGGTTTGACTAGCTGTTGTTAAAACTTCAGGAAATTCATCAAGCACATGTTTGGCAATAACCGCAACATCTCGAGCACTGAGTTTATTTTCATCAGCACTACTTGAACCAGGATAACGGTTGTCACCTAAATATGAATTAGGAAGACCACTTACATTAACAATTTTTTCATCATTAATGCCCCATTCTTTTAGCTGGGCCTTCATGGCATCAACAAACTTATTTTGACTACCACTAATTGCATCAGCCAATACCATGATTGCTGAATTGGCAGAATAAATCAAACTAGCTTCGTATAATTCTTTAGCAGAATAGGAGACGCCTTCTTCAAACGGAATGTTGGATAGTTCCATGTTTTGGCTTAATGAGTAAGCCAAAGCTGAGGGTTTTAGTTGTTTAGACCAGCTAAGTTTGCCTTCTTTAACTGCCTTTAAAACTAAATAAATCGATAATAATTTAGACATTGACGCAATTGGCAAAACTTTTTGACTATCTTTTTCTGCCAAGATTTGACCTGAGTCAGCATCCACTGCAATACCAGCTTTTGCAGCTATGGTTGTTTCCGGTACTGCAACGCTGGCTGCTGCAGCAACTGATTGTTGAGCAACCAATGCACTAGAAATACTAACGAATCCTAACGCCAGTACTAAACATAAAAATAGATGTTGTAACTTCGCTTTCAAAACGATTGCCTCCACTAATCTTCTTTTTGAACAGTATTTATCGGTAAAATGATATTAAAGGCGGTTTTGTATTCATTAGAAGTCGCATAAATTTCGCCATTATGCAATTTAACAATGCTTTGTGCGATCGCTAATCCTAGTCCGGATCCACCGGTTTCTGAGGAGCGTGAACCTTCCACTCGATAAAAACGTTCAAAAATATTCTCTAAATCTTTTTGAGGGATTTGGCGACCATCGTTAGCGACACTAATCACCACATCATTTTTTTCTTCATGAGCACTTAGCACGATCTTCGTTGCATCTGTCCCATATTTAAAAGCATTAACAATTAAATTACTGAAGACACGAACTAACTTACCAGAATCAGCCTGCATCATAATTGGCCGCTGCTCAACGTTAACTTCAATCACCATTTCGCGTTTTTGCGCCTCTAACTCAAAATCTGCAGTCAATTGCTCCAGCATTGAAGCTAAATCAAAGCGCTGAATTTGCAACTTCGTATGGGTTTGTTGAACCTTCGTAAATTCAAACAAATCTTCAACCAAAGATTTCATTTGTTTAGTCTTTTCAAAAGCAATGTGGTTATAACGCAAGATATCGTCAACATTTTGATACTGACCATCTTCAATTAAACCTAAATAACCAATAATTGAGGTTAGTGGCGTCCGAATATCATGACTAACATTGGTGATCAGCTCATCTTTGCTAGCTTCGATCTTGCGTTCTTCTTGCATAGAATTAACAGTACTGTCTACTAAAGCATTGATACTGTCAACGACTTCGTTCAAATAGCCATTTACCTTAAGGTTAACGCGATGATCAATATGGCCATTAGCAATGTAGTGCAACTCTTCGATGATATGGCGCATCTGCATATTGTGATAACGTCTAATTAAACGCCAATAAACAACAATTGCATCAAAGACAGCTAAGGCAATGAAGAAGAGCCTTTGCCAGCTCCATAAATGCCAAGGACCAATCGTCATTGCTTGTTTGATTTGATAAATGCCATCGATCAATCCTTGATTAGAATTAATCGCTTGATCAATCAAAATCATAACCGCAAAATTTAATAGCAATAACAAAGCAACGGTCACAATTCCCTCAACAAATAGTTCCCATTTTTCACGCGTCTTTAAAATAATTTTTTGTGGTTGCTCGTCCATTATGCTTCCACCTTATAGCCAACGCCCCAGACAGTTTCAATTACTTTTTCTCCGCCCGTTGCTTCTTCAATCTTATCGCGCAAATGACTAACATGAACCATGACAGTCTTAGCCGAAACAATACTTTCTTGTTGCCAAACACGTTCAAAAATTTCATCCGCAGAAAAAACCCGATTAGGATGGCTGGCCAATAAATATAAAATACCAAATTCTAATGCCGTTAATTGAATTTGTTGACCAGTTAACGTTGTTACCTCGTGAGAATCCTTATCAATAATTAAGGGTCCCACTTCCAAACGATCAGGTTCATTAGAGGTCATTTGGGCGTTAGCACGCCGTAATAACGATTTAACTCGTGCCATTACTTCCAATGGATTGAATGGTTTAGAGACGTAATCATCAGCACCTGTAATTAAACCTTGAATCTTATCCATATCTGTTGTTTTAGCTGAAACGATAATAATAGGAATATCAGATTCTTTACGAACTTCCTTAATCACATCAATACCCGACATGTTTGGCATCATAATATCAAGAATCATTAACGCAATCTCGGGATTTGTTGCCAGTTTAGTAATCGCCTCACGGCCAGTTAAGGCTGTAACCGGATCATAGCCTTCATTTTTTGCATAAATACTTAATAGTTCAACAATTTCTTTGTCATCATCAACAATCAGGATTTTCATATTAATCACCTTCTGAATGGATAAACGTTTCCGTTTTGTTTTTTGAAACTAAGACTCACTAAATTAAGCCAGTTTCCCTAATTCTAAAATTGTTTATACAGATCAATTGTATCAAACACCGTCTTAAATTTCTCTAAAAATTCTGAATTGCATTAAAAAGACAATAATACTTAAGCAATTGAGAAACAGCATACTAAATAAAAAAAGTGAAGCAAATTAATTTGCCCCACTTTTTTGATAAAACTAACGAACAACTAAAACCGAAATTGGCGAATTCTTGGCCATGTATGCCGCTTGGCTACCAAACATTTTAGTAATGCCTTTTTTAGCTTTGGCCCCTATAACCAATAAATCAGGTTTTACTTCAGGAATAACATGATTGACAATTTCCTCACCGGGAATACCAGCACCGACCCAAACATCGACGTCTTTAACGCCAGCAGCAAGGGCTTGTTCACGATATTCTTCAACGTGCTTCGTTAGATCTTCACGTTTACCATGAATAAAATCTTTCGTTAGTGCTTGATAAACGTTAATCACGTTTTCTTCGAGAATTGAAACGATCGTTAACCCAAGATCATCCTTGAGTGCGCGATGAACGGCATACCGGAATGCTTTGATACTATCTTCGGAATCATCAACGGCAACGAGAATTTTTTTGAAATAAATATCTTTTGTATCCATCATTAATCCACCCTTTCAATCTTTTTACCACTACAATACAACTATCCACCTGATAAACCAAGATTAACAGAACGATAAAGAATAGCGCAATAACTATGCTTTTGACCGATTATAATAACGCAACCTTTTTAGATATCAACTATTAGGATAAAAAAAGATAGGACAATTTAAATTGTCCCATCTTTCATCATTATAATTATTGATAGATAGCTAAGCTTCTTTTTGACCACTGAGTTTTTTATCAAAACGATATAAATCATACATACACCAAGCAAGTAAAGCTAGAATCAAGACAATAGCAATATAAGCAAAAATATGTGCCATTTCAATTTCACTAGCAGTTGCATTGGCACCTAAAAAGGCAGCAAATGAATCTGGCAAGTTAAGCATATTCAAGAAAGTCAACCCCAGAACGGAAACCCAGCCACAGACCTTAACCCAACCAGAGTTCTTGAAACGTTGGCCCATCTCATTGCGGCTATTAGTCAAAACGAGCAATGGCAACATTGAAAATGGCAACGCAAATGCCAAGAAGACCTGTGAGTTATTCATCAATGTATTTAACGCCTCATGTTGATCAACAGTATTCAAGCGTCCCGTCATGAGCACACAGATAATAACAGGAATAACAGAAAGTAACCGAGTGATTAAACGACGAGCCCATAGAGGCATCCTTAAATTAACGAACCCTTCCATGATCACCTGACCAGTTAATGTTCCGGTAATTGTTGAGTTCTGACCAGATGCTAACAAGGCAACCGCAAATAATGTTGATAAGATACCTGAACGTGCGACTGAAATTAAAACACCATTACTTAAAGTTGACGTATCCGACAAAGCTGCATACAAGCCGAAGAAGGAGGGATCTTTAACCGAGCCTGATTTGAAAACTGCCACACCCATGATTAAGAGTAAAGCATTAACAACAAAAGCCGCAGTTAACTGAATATTTGAATCCCATTGACTGAAACGAACGGCTGTTGCAACTTCGTCTTCATCCTTATGATTAATCTTACGTGTCTGTGAAATTGCTGAGTGCAAATACAAGTTATGTGGCATCACTGTTGCCCCAATAATACCCAAAGCCCCACTTAGCGGTGTCATCCCGTTAATAGTTGGATGTGTGGCAATTGTACCAGCTGAAGGGATAAAGCCTTTAATAACCGCACCCCAATCAGGATCGGATAATGCAACCTGATAAACAAATACTAATAGAATAACTAAAATCAAGGCAACAACAATTGCTTCAATTTTACGAAAACCAATTTTTGTTAAAAGTAATAATACCAAAACATCTAAAACCGTCAAGAAAACGGCAATAATAATTGGAATTCCAAATAATAAATACAAGGCAATAGCGGCACCGATAACTTCAGCAATATCGGTGGCCATAATTGCAAGTTCGGTCATAATCCAAAGCACGATACCTAATTTTTTACTTGTATGTGCCCGAATCGCTTGGGCCAAATCCATTTGAGTCACAATACCAAGTTTAGAGGCCATATTTTGTAGCAACATGGCAATCAAACTTGAGATTAAAATAATGGACATGAGCAAATAACCGAAGTTTTGCCCCCCAGTAATACTTGTGGACCAGTTACCTGGATCCATGTAGCCAACAGCTACTAATGCACCTGGACCTGAATACGCAAGCAAAGTTCGCCAAAAGCCTTTACCCTTTGGTACTTCAACAGTACCGTTGATTTCTTCTAGCGAAGGCCCGTTTGCGTATTCAACCAGTTTATGATGTTCCTTTTCTGCCATTAATCCCACCCTTTCTCATTCTATCAATTACATTTTACACTTTTGTTAACAGATGTGAAGAAGAAAATTAGGCCCGCCAAAACTTTTTAAAGTTAATCGCTTACATTTTTAGACAAATAAAAAAGGAATTGAGAGGTTCTCCCAATTCCTATTCTACTCGCTTAATCGCCAATACTATAATTTGGTGCCTCTTTAGTAATTTGTACATCGTGAGGATGTGATTCGCGTAAACCAGCACCGGTAATTTTAACAAATTGTGCCTTATCTTGTAATTCTAAAATATTAGCAGCACCGACATAACCCATACCAGAGCGTAAGCCACCTTCCATTTGGAAAATAACATCAGCTAGAGCACCTTTATAAGCAACGCGGCCTTCAATTCCTTCTGGAACCAATTTGTCCGCTTCATTAACACCAGATTGGAAATAACGATCAGCAGAACCATGTGACATTGCTGCTAAAGAACCCATGCCGCGATAAGTCTTGAAACGACGACCTTGGAAAATTTCAAATTCACCAGGCGCTTCATCTGTACCTGCCAACATACTACCTAACATCACTGCAGTTCCACCAGCAGCCAAAGCTTTGACAATATCGCCAGAGAATTTAATACCGCCATCGGCAATAATGGCTTTTCCACGTTTGCGTGCTTCAGTTGCAGCATCATAAATTGCTGTTATCTGGGGAACACCCACACCAGCAACAATTCTAGTTGTACAAATTGAACCAGGTCCAATGCCGACTTTAACAACATCAACACCGGCATCAAATAAAGCAGCCGTACCAGAAGCTGTTGCTACATTCCCAGCAATTAAAGTTTTACCAGGAAATGCTGCACGAATTTCAGAAATCTTACGCAACACACCTGCAGAGTGACCATGGGCTGTATCAATAATAATGGCATCTGCACCAGCATCAAATAAAGCCTGTGCGCGTTCGAATGTATCTGAAGTAACACCAACGGCAGCAGCAACCAATAAACGACCTTCGTCATCTTTTGCTGAGTTAGGATATTGTTTGACATTTTCAATATCTTTAATGGTAATTAAGCCACTTAGACATCCTTCATCATCGACAAGCGGTAACTTTTCAATTCGAAATTGTTGCAAAATCTTTTCTGCATCAAGCAATGATGTTCCTGTTTTTGCAGTAATTAAATTATCACTCGTCATCACTTTTTCAACTGGTTCATCA
This sequence comes from Lapidilactobacillus dextrinicus DSM 20335, assembly GCF_001436095.1. Taxonomy (GTDB): domain Bacteria; phylum Bacillota; class Bacilli; order Lactobacillales; family Lactobacillaceae; genus Lapidilactobacillus; species Lapidilactobacillus dextrinicus. The sequence goes on from NZ_AYYK01000008.1 coordinate 22,688, forward strand.
AAATCGGTGACAAAGCGTAAGTCCCGGTTAGTGACAATCCCAATTAACTTCAGGCTTTCTTTATCTGCAACGACGGGTACACCACTAATTCGATAACGACGCATTAATTCAGCCGCTTCTTTAGCCGGATGATCAGGTGTCATGTAAAAAGGATCCGTTATAACGCCGCTTTCGGAGCGTTTAACTTTGCGAACCTCGTCAGCTTGTTGAGCGATACTCATATTCTTATGAATAACACCTAAACCGCCTTGACGCGCCATTGCAATGGCCATGTTAGCCTCAGTAACAGTATCCATACTAGCACTCAGGATTGGTACATTTAAATGTAAATTAGGTGCTAAATCAACTGCTAGATCAACATCATGCGGCAAAACATGACTTTCAGCTGGAACTAGCAATACATCATCAAAGGTCAGCGCTTCTTTTACAAACTTGTGGTCCCAATTACTCATTAAATACAGCCCCCAGATATATTATTTTAGTGCATTGATTAATAGTTGTTGTCAATTATAGCAGTAAACTTATGATTTTCCAGATGCTTAACACATGTTTTTTTAATTATTACATTTAAAAACTGACATTCTACGTCATCGCGATACTCCCTACTTACTTTTGGAGGGACGTGCAAAAACCGGTTGATCATGTTCCATTAAGATAACTTTTAAATGGAATATTTTCGGAAAGATAGCATAATAAATTTGCGCTACAAGGTACAAGATTATTATTAGAATAACCACAGTTCCCACAAATATTATTGCATTGTTGGGAATATGCCGATTAAAAAGTTGAAATTCGACGTACATGAGTAATCCCGCAGTTCCCGCAGTTATAAGAACAAAACCAATATAAAATATTGCTTGGAAAAAGTGACTGCGCGATCGATAGAGTTTTTTGTACTGACTCGTTGTTCTTACAAATGTTGGGAAGGAATATCCACCATGCAAATTACCAACTAAATCAAAATAAGCTTCTACATTATGCAGCTCACTTTCTGCATGATACCCTAATAGTCGACAAATCCAATAATTGAAATATCTAATAAGCAAATATACTACTAATGCTGTAAAAATAGGCCAAGCAACCGAACTCTTAATATAGTACTCATTGCCGTAAGCATCAAAAACGGCCAATGTGATAAAAGCATTGCACAATTGTAAAAATAGCCATAAGAAAAAGATCAATCCCCTTACTAAATAATGCTCCTCGCTACTTTTTTTCTTTTTAACCATAGATTAAAAACTCCTTATCAACTAAAAATTTTTATTTTTTAGAAGTTAACTATTCAAATATATTAACATTAATTAAACGCTTCTACCTATAAAAAAAGAATGGGTCTACACTTTCTGGTATTGGTGAATAACTAATGCCAGATTTTTTTGTGCTTTTCGACAATTTAAAAAGGACATCTGTCCTTTCCGTGTTACGATTTAATCGCCAAACCAAACCGAAGCGAGGTAGTCAGATGTCCCAATTAAATTCTATCCTAAGTTTGTTCGAAATTACAGATAAAAATATTATTGTTAAGCAGATTTCTACAAAAATAAGTCCTACCGGACTTCATATCCATACCATTAATGCAGATTTAATCAATGATCCTATCCGATGTCCACATTGTGGTTTTAAAACATTAATCAAAAACGGTAAACACTTAAGTCATATTCGTCTAGGTACCTTAAATGATGGTCGCTACCAATTAGACCTAAACAAACAACGCTACTTATGCCGCAACTGTCATGAAACCTGCGGTGCGTTAACAGATATTGTTCAGACTAACGCCACTTTTTCAAATAATATCAAACAACAGGTAGTTATCTTAGCTAAAAAGAGTCTTCCTGCGAAAACAATTGCAGAAATATTAGCCATTTCTAATTCAAGCGTGCAAAGAATACTAAACAGTCTTTCTACACAACCCTATCGAATTAAAAAGCTCCCAGAACATCTTTGTTTTGATGAATTTCGTTCTTGTCACCATTTAATGTCTTTTAATTGTTGTGACGCAGTCACACACCAATGCGTTGTGATGCTTCCTGATCGATTAAGCAAACACATTATTGACTACTTTGAAAGTCATTTCTCGTTGACAGAACGGGCCACAGTCCAATCTGTTGTCGTTGATATGAATGCCGCTTACGCGAGCTTTATTCATCAATTATTTCCTAATTCAGTCGTTATTATTGACCGTTTCCACATTATTCAATTGGCTGGAAGAGCTCTGGATAAAGAACGCGTTCATTAGCCCAAGAGATATCTGACTCACATTCAAGAATCCATCGGATTCTTAAATCTCAATGGAAGCTGTTCAGGTTAAAAAAAGTTGATCTTAACGCTATTAAAGTTAGCTATCTGTTTGGTATTAACGAATATATGACCCAACAAAACGCTATTGATCTGGCTTTATCACAGTCTTCAAAGTTCAAGATCGTTTATGAAACTTACCAGGAAATTTTAGCTGCCGTTCACACAAAGGATTCTGTAAAAATAAACGATTTAATGAACCACTATCAACCCACATATACGGAAATGGATACCGTCCTCAAAACGTTAAGGAAAAATAGAAGTGCTATTTCTGATAGTTGTCTTTATCCGTTCTCAAATGGCCCACTTGAAGGAATAAATCGAAAAATTAAGACGTTAAAACGTAACTGTTATGGTTTTCGAAATCTGCACAATTTTTTTGTACGCATTGCCTTGATTTATAACTAAAAAAGCACATCCAACAAAGTGGATGTGCTCATATAAATCTTCACCAATACGATTTGACAAAGACCCAAAAGAATGACTTGTTCAAGTCATTCTTTTTTTGAATCTATTGATGTTATTATCCTTCTTTAACACTACGATGATGCCAAACAAGAACTGCTAATACCATCATTAATAATAGTATTCCCACAAGAGCTAACGTATTACGTGCTTCACCAGTTTGCGGTAATTTCTTATTAATTGTAGAAATAATGGAGCCTTCATCTTTTGGCTTAGTATTATCTGTAATTGTTGGTTTATCAGGTGTGCTTGGGGTAATAGGTAAGACTGGCACAACTGGCGTCTTAGTGATTAAAGTGTTAGTAAAGTCATAACCATTTTGTGTGGTTGTGTACCCGTCTACTGAAATTTCTTTTGTCATATAAACAATTTCTTTACCGTTGTTATATTTTGGTAAGTTTGTGAAGCTATATTTCCAGCCTGTGCTTTCATCAGCCTTGGTTGTTTCAGTCTTAATGCCATCGCTGTACAATTCAACGGTAATACTTGTTGGTCGTGTATGACCAGCATTATTATTATCATCCCATGTCTTTGTTCCTGTAATGCTTGTTGTTGCCGGTGTATGTTTGTTCGTAATATTTGTACCATTTACTACTGTTTCATAACCTTCAACTTTTTCTTCTTCAACTGTGTAAGTTATCTTCTTACCATTTTCGTATTCTGGTAAGTTTGTGAAACTATACTGCCAGTTTTCTTTTGCTGTTACTTCTTTTGTCGCTATTACTTTTCCATTAGCTAATAAATTAACCTTAATTGATGATGGACGTAAACCATCTTGGTTATCTTTATCATCCCATGTCTTTGTTCCTGTAATAGAAGTAGCACCGGGTGTATAAGAATTAGTGATATCAAAACCATTAATAGTTGTTGAATAGTCTGGCACTGCATCTTCACTAACTGTATAAACAATTTCTTGACCATCAGCATATTTTGGTAAATCAGTAAAGCTATACTGCCAGTTTTCCTCGGCCGTTACTTCTTTTGTTGCCACTACTTTACCATTAGCTAGTAAGTTAATCTTAATTGATGTAGGACGTTTACCATCTTGATTATCTTTATCATCCCATGTCTTTGTTCCTTTAATACTTGTTGTTTCCAATGTGTTCTTGATGTTATTGCCGTCTACAGTACTTGTGTAGCCGTCGGCTACGTTTTCTTCTTTAACTGTATACTTAATTTCATTACCTTTGCTATCTAATTTTGGTAAGTCTGTAAATTCGTAATTCCAGTTGCCATCTGCATCTGCTGTTACTTCTTTACTTGCTACTTTTTCATCACCATTATAGACACTTACAGTAATTGACGTTGGACGTTTACCATCTTGGTTATCTTTATCATCCCATGTCTTTGTTCCTTTAATACTTGTTGTTTCCAATGTGTTCTTGATGTTATTGCCGTCTACAGTACTTGTATAACCGTTAACTTTTTCTTCTTTAACTGTATACGTGATTTCCTTACCATCTTTATTCTTTGGTAAGCCCGTAAATTCGTAATTCCAGTTGCCATCTGCATCTACTGTTACTTCTTTACTATCTACAACTTCACCATCAGCTAACAAATCTACTGTAATTGTTGAGGGGCGCGTGTTGTATTTATTGTCTTGGTCACTCCATGTCTTCGTTCCCTTGACACTTGTTGTTTCTGGTGTGTATTTGTTCGTGATGTTATAGCCATTAATTTCTGATTCATAACCGCCAACAGGATCTTCCACGACACTATAAATAATAGCAGCACCATTATCATCATAAATTGCTAAATCGTTAAAACTGTATTTCCAATTAGCATCTGCATTTACTACTGCATATTTACCAGTATCAACATCATTGGCATAAAGATGAACGGTTACAGACGCTGGACGTGAACCATCTTGATTATCTTGATCGTCCCATGTCTTTGTTCCGATAACATTTGTTGTCGTAGCACCGGTACCACTACCTGTAAAGCTAGGTGAATAGACATCAACTGTAACATCATCAATGTTAGTACCTGTCAATTTACCGGAGTTGGCATAGGTTCCAGCTGCCCCACCATCTGTAATCTTAGTCTGATAATCAATAATAATAGTATCATTGATATCACCTAAATTAACTGTAAATCCAGAATCACTTTCAGTGACAGCTGAAGATGGATAAACAGCTCCTTGAGTATAAGTTGATCCGTCAGCGTTGTAGACAACATGTACCGCACTAACTGATCCTGATACTAAGGTTTGATTAGCGCCAAGCGTGTCTGTATAAACAGCATTGTTAATTTGAGTTCTCGCATAGTTCACGCGAACACGCCAATGAATGATTGAAGGATCTTGAGAGTCGTACCAACCCCATTTATAAAGTTTTTCATCAGTGGAAGGGCCATTGCCTGGATCAACAGTGACAATTGTCTGACTACCATTTTCCCAAGTCACTGGCACTTCCTGTTTACCAGTTATTTGACTAGTGTCCCAGCTTAGTGAAACATTAAAATTACCAGTAATTGGATTGGTTGTTTGATCAACATAATCTGAAAAAGTAATCGTAACTTTGCCATCTTTAGCAACAGCATGACCGATAACGTTGCCAGCCTTGTCTTTAACATCAAATTCAGTGCCATTCGTCAAATGTAAGGCATCATTTAAAGCGTTAGGTATATTAACCGTCATGGTATCCCCTGCGTCAACAGAACTAGGATCGATTGAGAATTCCCACTCTGCAGTTAAGGGATCGTACATACCAATAGTTGTTCCGTTAGTAATAGGATCTCCGTTTTTATCAAGCAGTTGTGTACCAGTAATACCATCTGTAATTTCTTTCCTAGTCGATGGTGCACGTGCTTGTTCTTTAGTATTCGTATCTGTTTGTGTACTGCTTGAGTTAGCAGCGCTTACTTGACTAGTGCCTGAGTTGGCACTAGATGTTGTTGCGGCACTTTGCTCCTCAACAATACTGCTTAATGCACTACTAGATGACACAGCACTCTGACTCGTTGTACTAGTCACCGTTTGATTAGCGCTACTTGCAGAAGCACTCTGACTCTGCTTTGTAATAGTATTGGAGTTCACAATAGTGTCCGCTAAAACGGTTCCTGTTGATGAAAAGATACTCATCACCACTAAAATGATTCCAAATAGTACACTAAGTTTATTTAGTATACTCTCCCTCGAATTGCCCTTATTACGGCGATTTCGAGTAATTTTCCTGCTACGCACAAAAATTCCCCCTTAAAACATGTGTTATGTTTACCCGTTCATTATATTACATTGGTAGTAAATTTTGTCACAAGCCAACATTACATTTATGTTACAAAATAATCAACCTTATTTATTAAAAAAAGAGTGAAAGAAATATCTCTCACTCTTTTACTACTTTTACATTAAGCGTCCTGTAATATGATAATGGCGACGGAACAAATAGCGAGCGCCATAAGCTGCTGCGGCTAATAATAAGTAGCCCCAAGCTGGTAAAACTGGATTTAAAGCTGGGTTAATAAAGGCTGTGACTGAAACTAAGAACAACACCCCAATTGTTGCTAAGGCGCCCTTCCAAATCATATTCCAGTTCATTTTAGCCTTTTCGCCATTCTTACGACGATCGCGAGCAGCCTGCATTTCATCCGTGAACCAAGTTAATAAGAAGCCAAAGGCAACTGACATAATTAAAAGACTTAATAAACCAGATGAGCCGTTGTTTTTAGTATTACTATTTGGCATTAAGCCCATAATACCGAACAACACACCTAAAATAACTAAGTATAAGAAAGTCCAATCAACCGATCGCATCCAATATTTTAATTCAGTTGGTTTTTGCTTAGGATGCAATAGTTGATCAACTTGAAAACTTGGTGAACCAAAAATTTGGGTTGCAGGTTTACCAATACGTTGATTTTTAATCATTTCTGGTAAGATGGCGTCAATCTTTGCGTCAGCGTCAGCTTCAGTATAGCCAGCTTCCATTAATAATTTACGAAGTTTAAAAACATAATCATTATTCTTATTAGTCAATTCCGTACGTAATTCGGTTGGCGACATCGATTCGATTTCAGTATTAACTTTCTTAACTGAACCCTCCGCCGCAAGCTTCTTAGCTTGTTCTTCACGTGCTTGTTGATTTCTTTCTTCTGTGGATGCCAATATCTTATGCTCCTTTTCTGCCAATTCGTCTAAAAATTAGACGTTGAATCTAAATTCAATAATGTCGCCATCTTGAACTTCGTACTCTTTACCTTCAGAACGTAGGCGACCAGCTTCACGAACTGCTTGCATACTGCCATACTGATCAAGATCAGCAAATGAAACTGTTTCAGCACGAATGAATCCACGTTCAAAATCAGAGTGAATCACACCGGCAACTTGCGGTGCTTTCATTCCTTTTTTAAATGTCCACGCACGGGTTTCGGGACCACCGGCCGTGAAGAAAGTAGCTAAACCAAGTAATGAATACGAAGCTTTGATTAATTTATCAAGACCGGATTCACTTACACCTTCAGCAGCTAAAAAGTCAGCTTTATCAGCATCATCTAATTCAGCAATTTCTTCTTCAGTTCTAGCAGAAATAGCAATGGCTTCTGCATTATCTTGAGTGGCATAATCGCGAACAATTTGGAAATATTGATCAGCATCTGGATCTGCCATTGATTCTTCTGCAATATTAGCTACATAAAGCACAGGTTTAGCCGTTAATAAGAATAAACCTTTAACGATTTTTTGTTCTTCTTCATCAAATTCAATCGAACGAACCGGTTTGCCAGCCTCTAAAACTGGTTTGATTTTTTCAAGAACATTAAACTCAGCGACAGCTTCTTTATCTTTAGTTGTCCGCGCAACTTTTGCAACCCGATCATAGCGTTTATTAACACTGTCTAAATCAGCAAAAATCAATTCTAGATTGATGGTTTCAATATCATCTTGTGGATCAACAGTTCCGGTAACACTAGTAATATTGTCATCATCAAAAGCTCGTACAACATGGACAATAGCATCAACTTGACGAATATTCTCTAAGAACTTATTACCTAATCCTTCACCTTTACTAGCACCTTTGACAATTCCGGCAATATCAGTAAATTCAAAAGTCGTATGGACAATCTTTTTAGCAGGGATAATTTCGTCAATTCGTGCTAATCGGGAATCGGGAACTTCAACCATTCCGACGTTAGGGTCAATGGTCGCAAAAGGATAATTGGCCATCTCGGCCCCTGCTTTAGTAATTGCGTTAAATAAGGTTGACTTGCCAACGTTAGGTAAACCAACAATACCAGCTGTTAATGACATGATTATACTTCCTATTCTTTAATTTATTTGTATCAGTATTAAATCCGTGGTCGCTTAATATCTGCAGGAAGCAAATATTCTGGCTCGTTACTAGGATCAACTTCAGCTGCCGGTTGCACAATCTTTTTCATCTTTTTAGTGAAATCAGATCGTGTCAACATCACTAAATGACCACAACCCATACATTTAATCTTAATATCTGCGCCGAGACGTACCACTTCCCAGCGATTCTCGCCACAAGCATGAGGTTTCTTCATTTGTACTAAATCACCCAATTCAAACATTGAACTGCCTCCTTAGTCCACGCGAATATTTAAAGTATCAAGGATTCGGTTTAAATCTTTGACCGAGGTGTAGTTAATTTCAATTTTGCCTGCGCCACGTTTGTTAGCGTTAATTTTAACCTTAGTGCCCAAACGATCAACCAAAGCTGTTTCCGTTGCACGTAAGTATGGCGACTTCACGGCTTTATTGACCTTTGCTTTTGGTTTATCAGCGTTCATTTGTAACACTAATTGCTCTAATTGACGCACTGTTAAAGCTTCTTTAATCGCTTTTTTAGCAACATCGTTAATTTCGTCTTTCTTTTTTAAGCTTAACAATGTGCGGGCCTGGGCCATGGATAATTTACCAGCTTGCAAGTATTTTTTAGTTTCATCTGGCAAGGTCAGTAATCGTAAGTAATTAGCAATGTAGGGCCGGCTTTTACCGATTCGTTCTGAAACTTCTTCTTGCGTTAAATCTAATTTTTTAATTAACGTTTGGTAAGCTTCTGCTTCTTCAAGAGGTGATAGATCTTCGCGTTGCAAATTTTCCAACACGGCAATTTCCATCATTTGTTGTTCATCCATTTGTCTTACAATGGCCGGAATTGTTTCTTTGCCAGCCATTTTGCTAGCGCGATAACGTCGCTCCCCAGCAATAATCTCATAGCCATTTAAACTTTTGCGAACAATAATTGGTTGGAAAACACCACTTTGAGCAATTGAATCTGCTAGCTCTTGTAATGCCGCTTCATCAAAAGTCTTACGTGGTTGGTAGGGATTCGGACGAACATCAGTTAAGGCTAATTCTTCAACTACTTCTTGATCTGTATTTAAAGACTCAATGTCGGAAAACAAGGCGTCAATGCCTCGACCAAGTCCTTTGGAATTTTTATTTATCGCCATTGGCCGTCAGAACCTCCTTTGCTAAAGCTTGATAAACCTCCGCACCTCGTGAGCGACGATCATAGTCGATAATCGCCATACCGTAACTTGGTGCCTCAGCTAAACGCGTTATTCGCGGAATAACGGTTTGATAAACGCGCTCTCTAAATGTTTTACGTACTTCTTCAATTACTTCTGCCCCAAGATTCGTACGAACATCATACATCGTTAGTAACACACCTTCGATACTTAGCTCCGGATTGAAGTGCTTTTGAACTAAACGAACAGTATTTAACAATTGGCTTAATCCTTCAAGCGCATAATACTCACTTTGAACTGGAATAATCAAAGAATCGCTGGCTGTAAAAGCATTAATAGAAAGCTGTCCTAGTGATGGCGGACAATCAATTAAGATATAGTCATATTCAGATTTAACGCCTGCAAGACCTTTCTTTAAACGTTGTTCTCTACCAGCTTGATTGGTTAACTCAATCTCCGCACCAGCCAGTTGAATGGTTGCCGGTACAATGTCTAAGTGCGGACGTTTAGTATGATAAATAGCCTTTTTTAGGGGTATTTCATTAATTAAAACATCGTAGACATCACGTGAGACATCTGACTTTTTAATACCTAAGCCACTAGTTGCATTGCCTTGAGGATCACTATCAATGATCAAAATTCGTTTGCCCACCTCATTTAGGCAAGCTGCAAGATTGATGGTAGTGGTTGTTTTACCAACACCACCTTTTTGATTTGCTATAGAAATAACCTTGACCATTTAATTCTCCTCTTTACTATTGGGCTGATCTACTGAAACATTAATTGTTATCGTATATTGATTAGCTGAATGCGTTTCTTGATAAGTAACCTTTGCTTGGTCAGTCGCAATTTTTTTAAGTGATCGTTTAATCTTTGTTGCAATTTGCTTTAAGTCAGTCGTTGACTTAACCTGCTTAACACTTTTTTTAGAATTCTGAGTTGCTTTTGCTGAGCCATCATTTAGCTCGGCGATTAAGTGATCGGTCTGACTAACTGTTAGGTGTTCGGTTAGAATTTGTTTTAACACGATCGCCTGCGTTATTGAATCGAGCCTTAACAACGTTCGACCATGACGTGCTGTAATCTCACCGTTAGCAATCGCTCGCTGTGCCGTTTCCGGCAATTTTAACAGTCGTAGTTGGTTAGCAATGTACGACTGGCTTTTACCCAACCGCTGAGCCAATTGCCCTTGTGTTACTTGAGTGACATCCAATAGTTTCTGATAAGCGTTAGCTTCATCAATTGGATTTAAATCTTCACGTTGTAAATTCTCAATCACAGCCATTTCTGCAGATTCTTGATCGGTCATCTGTTTAACAATTGCAGAAACATTGGCCCAACCTAAAGATTGTACAGCTCGAAAACGACGTTCTCCCGCAATAATTTCATAATGGTCACGCTGATATTCTCGCAGAATGATTGGTTGTAATAAACCATGTGCAGCAATTGTATCAGCAAGATCACTAATCGATGCCTCACTAAATTGTTTACGCGGTTGAAAGCGATTAGGAATAATTTGTAAAACGGGGATCTGCTGAACATTCTTGTCAGTCTGATCATCGTTTTGTTGTGAACTATTTGCCTGCGAATCAAAGAAAGCCATTTAGATCCCCCTTAGCTAACCTAACTTATCCCATCAATGGTGACTTACTAATTGTCCCCGGTTTACGCGGATAAGTTTTAGGTGTTTCTTTTGTTTTTTTAACAATAATGATTTCCCGTTGATCATCAGTTGTTGGTAAAGTTAATGAAACAGTTTGTTCCAATTTGCCACCTAAAACATGCAACGCATGTTGAGCCTCATTGAGTTCAACAGCACCCTTGCTCCCCTTCATCGCCACAAAATAACCGCCCTTTTTAGTCAGCGGCAAGCATAATTCTGCCAATACAGGCAGACTGGCAACAGCGCGAGCAGTAACCAGATCATAACTCTGACGATAGGTTGAGCGTTTACTACCAAAATCTTCAGCACGTTGATGATAGAAAGCAACATTTTCTAAAGATAACGTTGTAGCCAACTCTTCTAAAAATTTAATGCGTTTATTTAAAGAATCAACAATGCTAACTTGTAATTGCGGAAAAGCAATCTTAATGGGAATGGAAGGAAATCCTGCCCCTGCACCAACATCTAATAAAGACAATGCTTCCGTCTGTAATTGTGGAAAAGCCAAGGCTAACGTCAATGAATCATAGAAATGCTTCAAATAAACGTCCCTTTCTTCCGTAATTGCGGTTAAATTGACGTTTTCATTAGTCTTAACAAGTAATTGATAATAATCAGCAAACTGCTGCATTTGTTGTTGCGTTAAGTTAATGCCTTGTTTTGCTAAGGCCGCTTGAAATTGTTCAGGTGACATTTTTACCTCACGTTTCTCGTGAAACAACCGTTTGTTTCACGCACTGAATTAACTTTAACGAAAAACACTTTCTTTTGCAACCTCATAACGCGTTATATCGCGTCAAAATGTTGTATAACTTGGATTTCATTAAAATTATACTATTTATAAAACAATGCGTTAATTTTTAAAGTAACAACATATCCTCATAATAAATTTTCCCTTAATAATAATTTTAACCATACGGAAAGATAACTTAAATCATTAAAGCAAAAATAATTGTACTCTTATAAAAAACATAGTATGCTTATCTTGTTAACTTATTAAAAGTAAGCAAAATGAACGGAGGCTTTCAAAATGGTAGATGTAAATAATTTAGAATTTGGGATTGAAACTTTTGGTGACATTGTTGCTAATGAAGATGGTAGTTTAAAAACTGCAGCTGAATCAATTCGACAGATTGTTCGTGAAGGCGAATTGGCTGATCAATATGGAATTAACGTCATTGGCGTTGGTGAACATCATCGCCCTGACTATAGTGTCTCTAGTCCTGAGACAGTCTTAGCAGCCATTGCTGCTGTCACAAAAAATATTAAATTAGCAACAGCTGTCACTGTTTTAAGTTCTGACGATCCTGTTCGTGTTTATGAAAGATTTGCTACACTTGATGGGCTCTCAAATGGCCGTGCTCAAGTGATGTTAGGCCGTGGTTCATTTACTGAATCATTTCCCCTATTTGGTTATGATTTAACCGACTATGATGATCTATTTAATGAAAAACTAGTACTCTATGATCAACTTAGAAAAGAAAAACCCGTTACTTGGTCTGGCAAGTTCCGTCCATCTTTAAAAGCACAAGAAGTCTATCCCAAAACTGAAAAAGGCGAATTAGAAACTTACATTGGCATTGGCGGTTCTCCTGAATCTATTATTCGTGCAGCCCGGTTTGGTTATAAAGTTATCATAGCTATTATTGGTGGCCAAGCTGAGCGTTTTAAACCATATATGGACCTTTATCATAAAGCTGCTCAAAAATTTGATATGCCCGTTTATCCTGTTGCTGTTCATTCTCATGGCTTCATTGCTGATGATAAGAACGAAGCTGTTGAAGTTGCATTTAAAAACATTAAGGCAAACTTTGATCGGATTGGTCTCACCCGTGGTTGGGCTCCAATGAGTCGCGAACAATTTGATAACGAAACTAAGGTTGGTTCTTTTTACGTGGGTGATCCAGAAACAGTAGCACAACGCATTGCCAAAACTATTCAATTATTAGATTTAGGACGGTTTGATCTTGTTTACGGTGCTGGTAACCAAACTGTTGCGCAACGTGAAAGAATGATTGAGCTTTACGCAACTAAAGTTATTCCTCGCGTTAAAGAAATTTTATCCACAAAAGAAGGCGAAAATCATGACCATTAAGCGCATTGGTATTATCGGTGCTGGAAAAGTTGGCATTGTTCTAGCTGGTTTAGCCTTAAAGGCTGGCTATGAGGTCCGTATTTCTGGATCCGGCTCCGTATCTAAAATTGAACTAACGATTGAAACCTTAGTGCCAGGTGCTGTTGCTTCAGAAAATGCAGATGTTATCGCCAATAGTGATCTCATTATTTTAGCTATTCCCCTAAGTCGTTATCACAACATTGATCCCCAGTTGCTAAACGGTAAGCTCGTGATTGACGCGATGAATTATTGGTGGGAAACTGATGGCATCCGCGAAGAAGTGCTTACACCTGATTCAACCTCAAGTGAACAAGTCCAAGCTTATTTCAAAGGCAGCACGATCGTTAAAACATTCAATCACATGGGTTACCACAATCTACAAGAAGATGCCCGCCCTAAAGGTACTAAAGATCGTAAAGCACTATTTGTAACTGGTAATAATTCCGAAGCCGTCACTAAAGTAGCTCAATTTGTTGATACCATGGGCTTTGATCAAGTGGTTCATTATCACCTTGCCGATGGCATTATGACCGAACCTGGCAGTCCTTTATTTGGTGCGAGCCTTAATTATCAGGATTTAAAAAATATCATTGACCACTTTGATCAAACTGAATTTGGCAAGAAGGTTGCAGCATCTACTCATCATGAATAATTTAAATAAAAGCAACAGCTATTTGAAATTAGCCGTTGCTTTTTAATTGCTGTTTAACCTAATTTTCCTATTTTTATCACTTATGATAGGGACTACCCTCATTAATCATAAACGCGCGATAAATCTGCTCGGTTAAAACAACACGCATCAACTGATGAGGTAACGTCAGTTTGCCAAAACTTAAGGTATCATCACCGCGTTTCATTACTTCTGGGCTTAATCCTAAAGAGCCACCGATAACAAAAGTAATATCGCTATGACCATAGGTTGTCAGTTGGGCTAATTCCTTTGCAAATTCTTCAGAGGCGCGTTGCCGGCCCTTAATTGCCAAAATAATGACATACTCTTTCTCTTTAATCTTAGCCAAAATGCGTTCACCTTCAAGTTGCATCACTTGATCCATTTGCGCTTGGCTTAATTTTTCTGGCGCTTTTTCATCAGGCACTTCAACAAGCTCAAACTTCGTAAAACGGCTCAGTCTTTTTGCATACTCAGCAATAGCAGCCTTAAAATATTTTTCCTTTAATTTACCGACACAAACAATCTTAATATTAATAATCTCCAACTCCTTGTTCTATTTAGTCCTTATTTTACACGCAATCTAAGGTAATTTCTGCCACAAATAAAGCTTAATGGTTAAACCTAAATTTTATCCACAAAACTATCTTTTCTTGCTAATCCACAAACATCTGTTATATTAGTAAGCGGGCCTAGTCCACTGTAGCACTTCTAAATCCGTAAGGTTTTTCCTTTGGCTACAGTTAATTAGTGGCAAATTCAAGCCATAAAGGAGTATTTAAATATGACAAAAGAACAGCATCATCTCCGCAATTTAATTATTGCGGCGCTTGTCGCCGCACTATATGTCGCCTTAACTTATTTAAGTCAAATGTTTGGCCTAGGTTATGGCGCTATCCAGTTACGACTTTCTGAAATGTTAGTTTGCCTAGTTGTTTTTAACAAACGCTATATCTGGGGCGTTACAATCGGCTGTGTGTTAGCTAATTTAACTAGTACTTTAGGTATCGTTGATATCATTTGGGGTTCCCTAGAAACGCTGATTGCCTTAACTGTGATCTACCTAATCAGCAAACGTATAACCAACCTTAAGGCAAAACTAGCCACCGCAATTATTATCGGTACTTTCTTTATGTTCATGATTGCTGCAGAACTGACAGTTTTAACAAAAGCGCCTTTCTGGTTAACTTATTTAACCACAGCTAGTGGCGAATTTGTTTCATTAACTCTTGGTGCTTTTCTAGTTTACTTTATCAGTAAACGCGTCGATTTAATCTCATAATAAACTCAATTAATGCTATGCCAACGGCCCCAGCAAACGCTGGGGTCTTTTTTTATATTTAAAACTGCTCCTTCACTTGGTTATACACACCCTCATAGCTTAAAAAAACAAGTTCCAAAGAAATCCACATTTTTTTCGAGTAAATATACTTATCCGCAATTTTAACTGTGGATATCCCCAAGTTGTCCACATAGTTATCCACTTGTACACATGTTCGGTGCGAAATCTTGTGTCAATTTATGTTCTTGATACAAAATAAGCTATCAGCTTATGTCAAGCAGTTTATTTTATTTTTTATTTTTTTAAGCTTATACACACCATTTTAATATCACTTTTATTCGTGAAACAGGTTTAACCACGCTTTTATTTGCTTATACTAACGAAGTTTTAAAAAGTTTTACACAGCTGTTAACAATTATGTGGATAACTTTTATACCCACAATAAATCCCTTTTTTATAGGATATACACATTTTTATTAACAGGTTGTGGATAAGTATTAAACAACTAAATTATGCTTGACAAATTTTAAAACGTAGCTTGGTTATTATTTTCGGTTAAAAAACTTAAATGAGCGTTTGATTTACGAACAATATTGTGAAACACAATCATCGTGATGAATGATATTTATCGATCTTTTTTTAGATTAACTAACTTTTTTATTATTTTAACAACATTATTAAGGCGCTTTTTTATACAACTTAATAATTTCAAACAATACTTAATAAAACATGTTCCGTTGATATCCGAACGATTATTAATTAACACTAAATTTTTGATGTGATTGCCGAATATTAGCCTATCTTGCTGACTAACTGTAACTAGTCCACAAAAAAGCGTTGAACATTAGATTTGTTCAACGCTTTTTTGAATATTGATTTAATTTTGACTACTTGTGCTTGAGGAGCTACTCTTGGCTTCTTGATCTAAAGTAACCGTTGTTGTATGAGCAGTACCATCACGATAATATTTCACTTTTACCTGATCACCTAACTTATGAGCATAGATAATCGTATGAATTGCTGCGATACTATCAACTTTCTTACCGTCAACTTCAACAATTGTATCGTATTTCTTCAAACCGGCATTTTTAGCTGGTGAACCAGCATTAACAGAAGCAACTACCACACCACTTGTCACTGAAGATGGTAATTTCAATGTTTCTTTTTGGGCATCAGCAGTAACATTAGCTAAATCAACAATTGAAACGCCTAAAGCTGGACGAGAAACTTTACCGTTTGCCACTAATTGATTCGTAATTGAAACAACTTCATTACTTGGAATAGCAAAGCCCATTCCCTCAACTGAAGTCCCATCTGAGCTTGATGCTAATTTACTAGAATTAATCCCAATAACTTGACCAGAACTATTAACAAGTGGACCCCCAGAGTTGCCTGGGTTAATAGCAGCATCAGTCTGGATAACCGTTGCCTGTCCTGTTACCTGATTTGAATCCTCATCGGTAACATCAATAGTCCGTGATTTCGCAGAAACAATCCCCTGAGTAACTGATGTTGCATAATCACTACCTAAAGGTGAACCAATTGCAATCACTGGTTCGCCAGTTGTAATCGTTGAAGAGTTACCAAACGTAGCAACAGCGGTTACTTTATCAGAACTAATAGATAAAACAGCTAAGTCAGTTGTTGCATCTGTACCGACAATTTTGGCTGTTAATTTCGTCCCATCAGCTAAAATGACTTCAATTTGATCAGAGCCAGAAACAACGTGATTATTGGTCACAATATAGGCCTTGCCATCCGCCTTTTTATAAATCACACCAGAACCTTCACTGACTGTTTCTAATTCTGAACTATCGCTTGAAGAATTATTACTTTCAGCACTGTTACCGAATAAACTAGCAAAAGGATCTTCTGAATTTTGACTTTCTTTTTGCTGATTAATAACCGAAACAACCGCACCTTCAACTTTATTAAAGGCCTTGGTCATGGCGCTACTGGTCTTAACTGAGACATTACTAACCTTAGCAGTACCTGCAGTACTTGAAGTTGTAGCATTATCAGAAGAATTTGCTTGATTTTTACCAACCATTTCAAAGCCGGCAAAGGCAATCCCGCCGCCGATTAAAGCAGAAACAACTGCGACAATCGCAATTTGCCATAAAGAGGCACCTTTCTTATCGCGATGCTTATTACCGTTATTTTGATTAGGATCAATATTGTTTGGGTTGACATTGTGTTGTTCATCCATTCCTGATACATCTCCTTTACAATCATGATATAAACTTATCCATTCGTTAACCTTATCATACTGGGCAAATATGAAAAAACTATGAACTAACTTTTGCTAAACCGTAAACTAATCATGTTATTTTTCGTAACTTAAAAATAACATGATTAGCAATACTTTTAAACAAAACAGATTAGTTCATAGTTAAATGATAAATCAAATCATAAATAGTAGCCTCAAAAAAGCCTATTAAATTTTAATCAATGGATCAGCAATTGCCGGATCAGTATCGATAATCTTAAAATCATGACCCACACCATAATCATGATTACGTAAAGTTTCCGTGACTGTTGCATGAGCCAAATCTTTAAAGTTGTTTTCTTGACTCAAATGCCCAAGAAAGACGTGTTTAGTTCTTTGACCTAAGACTTCCATTAACGTTTCTGCCCCGTCATCATTAGATAAATGACCGCGATCACTAAGAATTCTTTGCTTAAGTGACCAAGGATACAGACCATTACGTAACATATTTAAATCATGGTTACATTCCATTAAGTAACCATCTGCATCTTTAATAGTACCTGCAACTCGATCAGAAACATAACCTGTATCAGTTAGAATCGCAAATGCTTTATCTTCATGATGAAATTGGTAAAATTGTGGTTCAGCGGCATCATGAGAAACGCCAAAGCTTTCAATATCAAGATCACCTAACGTCATTATTGTTCCCATTTTAAAGATATGTTGTTGTTCTAAAGCCACCTTACCAATTTTAGGTGCCATGGCTTGCCAGGTCCCCTCGTTGGCATATACATCTAGGTGATAACGCCGCGCTAAAACGCCGACACCATGAATATGGTCAGAATGCTCATGCGTAACAAATAACGCATCCACATCATTTAAATCTCGATTAATACTACTCATTAATTCGGCTAGTTTTTTACCAGATAAGCCAGCATCCACTAACACTTTTTGCTTTGGTGTTTCGATATAAGTTGCGTTGCCAGAGCTACTGCTGGCTAAAACACTAACAAACATTCCCTGACTTTGTTCCAAAGTCATCTTATAAAGCTCCCCTTCACTGAAAAAGTAAACCATTGATAGCTTAGCACGAACTAACTAAAGATGCGATTGCTAAGTTTTAAAACTAAAAAATTAAGGCTAAGCTGCAACTTAGCCTTAATTTACTTATGTTGCCTAAATACAAATTAATTTGTTGCTGGTGTAGTTGCCGCAACATTGGTCTGGGTTGAATTAAGTAGCGAACTACTATCAACACTAGCCGATGTTATGCTAGTTTCAGAAGAATTGGTGTCTGTTGATGTAGAAGTTGATCTTGATGATGATGAACTGCCAGTACTTTGATTTTTAATGATCGTACTATTTAACGCATTCACCTTTTTAAGTGATTCATTCTTGGTGCCCTTATGTTGAACCATAACATTCCAAACCGGCACAAAAATAACACTACCTCGAACACTAATCAATTCAGAATAGCCTAGTTTACACCAAACAATTTTTGAATTTTCTGGAATTTCACTGGATATATAAAGTAATTGAACAGCATCGTTAGCACTAATGGTTGCTTGTTTTTCTCTTAAGACAGTTAAGTCACCAACATACGTTTGGGTATAACTGATCACTTCATCGTCATCTAGCTTGAAGATTAATTCTCCTTGAGCATCAATAATTGAGCCATACTTCGTTTTTTGAACAAAAACCATACTATCGCTAGAAGATAACCCTGCAGAGTACTCATATTGATCACCAAAAATAATATTTTGACCGGTCTTAAGATATTTTTCGAGATCTGCAACAGCCTTTTTCTTCGATAACAGAATCTGAATGCCGAATTCACTTCGTAAAGTATGCGTTGTCCGATTGTAAGCATAGGTTTGATTACTGAGTTCATCAAGATGTGAACCCAACGGATCTGTTACTTGGCTTGAAAGATAATAGCCTTCACCTTGTTTAGTAGAAAGTGAACCGACAGTGATGTTATCATCACGCATATCCCGCAAAATCGTGCTGCTGGTTGCAGTGACTTGGTCATCAGAAAAAACAATTTTGCTATTATTTTGCATATACGAAAAGCCTAAGAAAATGTCTAAGCCAATAAAAACGATTAAAAAAATCCATTCAATGCGCCGAAAATCCATCTAGTTCACCTCCTACTCAGTTTTATCTGCTAACCAATCTTGATAATCACGCCAACGATTATTGATTTTGACATAATATGTCGGTTTTAAATCAACAATATCTGTCTCATCTGTGTCAGGTACCCAACGATAGCCAATCGCAAAATCTTTAATTTGCTTTTCAGTATAACCAACATTAATCAGTTGATTAATCATATCTAGCGTTGCAGGTAAAACAACTTTGTCACTCTTTGAGGGCACAGGTACTTGCAATGTCCGACTAGAAAAGTTAATCGTACTACCCGTATGATTAAAGTTAACTTCAAAAGCACCAAAATCACTTTGTTGAAAAATAGGAAAACCTTCAACATAGCTTCGGTATGAGACCGTGTGATCATTTTCATCAGACCCAAAATACCGTACATCCGTTAAAGGATTATCAACATCATTAATCGCTGTAAAACCTTTTTCCAATAATGCTTTTAAAGACTCCGGCAAATCCGTCGTCGTATTATCAACAAACTTCAATTGATCGCGCCGATGATCAACGGTTAATTGACGGTTACGATAACTTCCACCGTAATAAATTGTCTTGCCACCAGATTCGCGCGTATCCACTGCGGAATTTGAACTATCACTTAATAACGCTGAAATATAAGTATTTTCATTACGCCGATTAATTAAGTAGCTATAAGGCGTTAGTGACACGGATTCATCATAAAAAGTTCGCAGTTTACCATTTAAATATTTTTGGCGAATTGTTGTTGAAAAATCAGCAGCCTTAATTAATTTAGCGATTTGACTAGACTTGGCGTTACTAACTTTACTTTGCCAAATCTGCTTAGTGGTGTCATTAATGAAATAAACAGTTTTTAACTTAGCATCCGTTGAAAAAATAATTCGCGTAAATTTCCGATCACGGGTCGCCTTTTGCAAAACAGATTGCGATTCAACCTTACCAAATAACTTTAACGAAATGAAATCGTGATAGCCTAATTGTAAAGTTTGAGGTGAGTTAATTAGATCAGCATAATTCTGATGACTATTACGTGCCAGTCCGAAATGCCACTCCTTCATTGTATCGCGCAGTTCCGTAGCCAAACTCACCTGATGATCATAGATTAAATGGTGCTGTTTGTTTTTGGTAACGTTAATGATCTGAGTGGGTAAATAAACTTGCTCAAAGTTACCTTGTTCTGACGTTGTTTCTTCTCGCTTGGTCGTTGTTTCCGTATCCGTTTTGCGTTCATAACGCTGATTATTCGTCCAAATCAAAAAAGAAAGTACCAAACTAATCACAACAGCAATAATTAACAGTAATCGTACGAAAAGATTATTTCTACGCATCCCACTCATCTCCTTCTTCATAAGGTTGATAAGGTAATGAAATATAGAAGGTTGAACCACGTCCTTCGGCACTATCAACCCAAATGCGGCCGTGATGCGCTTCAACGACTTCTTTAGAAATGGCTAAACCTAAGCCAGTACCACCTTGTTTACGTGAGCGAGCTTTATCAACACGATAAAAGCGATCAAACACTTTGGAAATATCTTTACGAGGAATACCTAAACCTTGGTCGCTAATGCTTAGCACTACGTTTTCTTGTGCTTCAATTAACCGCGCAGTGATGACACCGCCATCTGGTGAGTATTTAATAGCATTATTCATGATATTATCAATGACTTGCATCATTTTATCGGTATCAATTTCTACCCACAGGTCTTTTTTTTCAATTTCCCGTTTAATCGAATAACGCTTTTGCTGAGAATCTGGCTGTTCAGTCTTTAGCATCATGTCGAAACGATCAAGAATATAACTGAAGAATTCATTGAGATTAACGTACTCTAGATCCATTTTGGCTGTACCTTGATCCATTCTTGATAAAGCCAACAATTCATTAATCATCCGAATCATTCGATCCGTTTCTTCTTGCGTGACGTTTAAAAACTGCGGTGCTAATTTTTCGTCTTTCCAAGCACCGTCACTTAAGGCCTCAATATAACTACGAACACTTGTTAAAGGCGTTCTTAACTCGTGAGAAACATTAGAAACGAATTCGCGGCGTTCGCGCTCATTCTTCTCTTGTTCCGTTACATCATGCAATACGCAAACAATACCAGAGATAAAGCCAGTTTCACGTTGGATCAAAGAGAAATCAACTTTTAAAATCAAATTTTGATCATTTAATGGTAAAGGTTGGACCACTTTGTCTGCAGCACCTGTTGACCGCTTGCTAGGTTCGATCACCATATCACGTTTGTTCTCTAATAGATCCCGTAAAGAATATTCGTTTTCAATTCCTAACACATTTAAAATCGATTCACCAATGGTTTCATCAATTGTAATATTTAAGAAAGCTTGTGCAGCTTCATTAACGATCGTCACATTGCCCCGACGATCGGTCGCAATAACGCCGTCCGTCATATGACTCAAGACAGAATCCAATCGACGTCTTTCTGCATCTGAGACTTCTTGCGCTTCTTCAACACGGATCGATAAGTTATTAACCGCTAAAGCTAACTGTCCCAATTCATCATGGCCATAAACTCGAACTTGTCCGGAATAATCACCATCAGCAATCCGAATCGCTTGTTTTTTCATTTCATCAATCGGTTGAGTAATGGCGCGCGCAATAAAAATTGCAATGACCATTCCCAACAAACCGGCTACTAAAGAAGCCGTTAAAAAAATAACGGTGACTTGATTAATATTACGATAAACACTATCCATGCTAGCATGTACATAAATTGCCCCAACGACTTGATTGGCATCAGTACTTTGATTAGTCAACGGCGATATTGCCGTATAGTAGCTACCTTCAGAAGTTGAAGTGATTTCAGTTTTTTTGTGATTAGAATAAATGACGCTCTTAATATCCGAGCGCGGTGTCCGCTGACCAAGACTTGCTTGATCATTAGCATTACTTGTGCCGCGAACGATTCCTTTATTATCAACAACTAATACTTCTGAAATCGAAGAATTATCCACATCAGCAACGATATTTTTAATATTTCGATTAGCAGCTTCCGTATCTTCATCGGCTAATTCTGTTGCAAGTTGCGTTGTAATATAAGGTTGGACAGTTACTAAGTTCTCGAAGTTAGTAATATTTTGTTGTTCCAATTGTTTAACAAAATAAGCCCCAATAATTTCAATGGTGACTAATAGCAACAATACAAAAACAATTGCAATTTTAAAATGAATTGATTGAAATGGTTTAATTTTTCCGTTCATTCCACAAGTCACGCATAGTTTGCGCGCCTTCACTTCCTTACCTCTAATGAAAAAAGCTAAAACAATTAGCACGTGTCACCACGCTCTCGGCATGCTCAGTTAGAAGCCTTTAACTAGATTCCAACTGCTGAGCTTGCTTACCCCTAATTATTTTAGCTCTCTAATTATTATTCGTTATCTGGATTCTTTAAGAAGTAGCCCACACCACGTCGAGTAACAATCCATTTAGGATGACTAGGATCATCTTCGATTTTTTCACGTAAGCGTCGAATAGTAACATCTACTGTGCGCACATCACCGAAATAATCATAACCCCAAACCGTTTGCAGCAAATGTTCCCGTGTCATAACCTGGCCCAAATGCTTGGCCAAATAATGCAACAACTCAAACTCGCGATGCGTTAATTCAATTTTTTCACCACGTTTAGCTACGTCATAAGCATCTGGATAAATCGTTAAATCACCAATATCAATTTCATGATGCGCATTTTCATCCGCATCAGCAACTGCTGTCGCTTGCCGACGTAAATTAGCTTTGACCCGCGCTACTAATTCACGATTAGAGAAGGGCTTTGTGACATAATCATCGGCGCCCAATTCCAAACCAATCACCTTATCAATTTCAGAATCTTTAGCTGTTACCATAATAATTGGCATGTCGTGTGTCTTCCGCACTTCACGCGCAACTTCTAATCCATCTACTTTAGGTAACATTAAATCTAATAGAATTAAATCAGGATTTTCTTCTTCTACTTTCTTTAAGGCCTCTTCACCATCATAAGCTACAGAAACATCGTAGCCTTCTTTGGTTAAAGAAAACTTGACAATATCAGAAATAGGCTTCTCATCGTCAACAACTAAAATTTTCTTTGCCATCTATATGGTTCCTCCTTAGGAAACGCTACTCCTATTATACTAATTTTATGCCAAAAGCACAAAACTTCATTGCAACGTCCCACTTTTGACACATGAAAATTTTCAAAATTAAAAATTAGATGATTACTAAAAATACTTTTACGACAAAAAGGTAGTCACAAAAAAACGGTATAATTACCGTTAAAACGCATGTTTTCATGCCCTCTACAGATAATTACCCGTTTTTTCAAAATTTTCATTTTCTAAATTGACTATTCTTGATCGTAAGCTTCTTGGAATAACTGAATTAACTCTTCTTTGGTTCCCTTGCGTGGATTTGAGAAAGCATTTCCATCTTTCAAAGCATTTTCGGCCATCAATGGGAAATCTTCTGGTTTAGCACCGATATCTTTGATGCTGCGTGGAATACCAACATCATCTGCCATTTGGCGCATCGCTTTAATGGCTAATTCAGCGGCATCACGAGTAGAAAGACCTTCCGTATTTTCGCCCATAATCTCAGCTAATTCAGCAAAACGTTCTGGTGCAGCAATGATATTGTATTTCTCGACAATTGGTAATAATAAAGCACAGCAAACACCATGAGGTGCATCATATTGACCACCTAATTGGTGAGCCATTGCATGAACATAACCTAAATCAGCGTTATTAAAGGCCATACCAGCTAACATTTCTGCTTCAACCATCTTAGTCCGCGCTTCAACATTATGACCGTTAGCAACGGCTTCACGTAAACTACCCTCAATTAACTTAATGGCTTGAATACACATACCATCCGTTAACTCGTTACGGTTAGTTGACACATATGGTTCAATCGCTTGAACAAAAGCATCCATACCCGTTGCTGCCGTTAATTTAGCAGGAACATCAAGCATTAGTAGCGGATCATTAAATGATACTAGTGGGATATTGCGCCACGAAACAACCACAAACTTCAAATGGGTTTCTTGGTTCGTAATTACACAGTGACGTGTTAATTCTGAACCAGTACCGGCTGTTGTATTAACTGCCATTAATGGTGGTAGTGGATTTTTCAAAGTTTCAATTCCGGCAAGTTGTGTGATATCCTCGCCGTTGGTTAAGATAATTCCCGTTCCTTTACCTGTATCATGAGCAGAACCACCACCAACAGTAATGATACTGTCGCAATTTTCAGCTAAATATAACTCTTTAGCTGTCTGAATATTATGAATTTTAGGGTTAGGTTCAACACCATCATAGATTGTATAAGTAACGCCAGCTTTATCTAAAGATGCTAAGGTTTGAGCAACTGGGCCATCTACAACACCTTCTAGAAATTTATCCGTCACAATTAAAGGATGATTCATATTTAACATTTTGGCACGTTCACCAATCTTTTCAATGACACCAGGGCCAAAGAAGTTAACACTTGGTGATAAGAAATCAAAATTTGTCTTCATATTTTTTCCTCACTAGCTTTATAGGATAACTCGATTATAAGTCAACGTTAATAAAAGCAACATTGACAACCCTTACATTTTGTCAAAATTTTAGACAACTCTGCCAAAAAAATATGAAATTTCAATTTTTTTACGATGAAGGGTTGCGGGTCCGCGTTTCCTGTGATAATATATTTAAGTCGTCAAGTTCATATGGGTGGTTAGCTCAGCTGGCAGAGCAACGGACTCTTAATCCGTGGGTCCAGGGTTCGATCCCCTGACCACCCATCAAATGACATTAACCAGTAATCATGCAGCGTTAAATCGCCGTGGTTGCTGGTTTTTTTGTTGCCTTAAATATCAAAAAAGAACATGAACTTCCTTTCTCATTTCATTGAGAATGTGGAAGCTCATGTTCTTTTTAATTACTTTTTATCATAGCCCTTAACTATGCTGCATGTTTTGTGGTTGCTTGACGTTTGGCACTTCCCATTAAGAAGATTAGCCAGAATATTAATAACGCAATCCCTAAGAATAATAACATCAGAACAGCATTAACATTAATCGCAATACCACCAGTAATTGTCTGTCTCAGTGCTAAGTTCGTGTAGTGAACCGGTGAGAATAATCCCAAGAAACTACTAATTGAATTAATTGTTTCTGCAGGGTAAATATCATTAGCAAAGAAGACAGAAACTCCGAGAATACCACTGGCAAGTAAGAATGCCCAATAACGCATATATTTGAACAATACTGTTTCAATTAATGCCGTGACAACTGAAAGTGTTATTCCTAATGTAACGAATTGAATTGGATGGTCAATTTGCTTCAAGATTAAAATAATGACGCCGGTTGTAACCGCACCTTGTAATATTGCTAAACCAACCGTTTGATAAATTGAACGAGTAGTCTTTAAGCCAGTTAAGTGTGCCATTGCCATTACAATAGCCGTGACACCTAATAATGTTAAGAGTGAAATAGCAAATGGTGCCATTGCAAAACCAAAGTTTGGTACATAGTTTGGTTCATCATGACTAATCTTAGTTGGTGTCGCAAACATTTGAGCCATTTTACTATTCAATGGTGTGGCAGCAACTTGATCGGCACCACCTTGTAATGATGTTGCTAATGTTTGATCGCCATCTTTCAACTGACTAACACCGTTATTTAAGGCAGCTGAATTAGCATCTAACTTAGTTGCACCAGCCGTTAATTGATCGGCACCACTAATAAGTGCACCGGTTGAGCTATTTAATGTATTGAGGCCACTGCTTAATTGATTGCCACCAGTAGCTAATTGGCTAACACCTGATTTTAATGCTGGTGTACTTGCTTGTAGTGTTTGCAACCCTGTGTTTAGTTGGCCTGAACCATTTGCCAATTGGCTAACACCACTCACTAAGGTTGGCACTTGACCATTTAAACTTTGCATGCCAACTTTTTCTTGTTGAGCGCCTAAGTTCAACATACCAATAGCATTCGTTAAAATCGGCACTTGTTGATTAAGTTGACCTAAACCTGAACTTAGTTGGGAAGTACCACTATTTAATGCACTGGAATTAGCGTTAAGTTGTTGCGAACCTGCAGCTAATTGCTGAACACCACTCACTAAAGTTGGAACTTGTTGGTTAAGCTGAGTTAATCCTGAAGCTAATTGACTTTGGCCGTTAATTAATGTGTTATTATTTGCTCTTAATTGTGCTGAACCATCTGACAATTGAGTAACACCACTAACCAACGCAGGTATATTGCCATTTAACTGACCTAAACCTGTATTAACTTTTGTTTCACCATCAATGAGAGTGTCTGTATTAGCACTTAATTGGGCTGTACCAGCAGCTAATTCATTAATACCTGCAGCCAATTTTGGCGCTTTTTCAGCTAATGAACTTGAGCCAGTGACTAATTGAGCCAAGCCGTCCGTTAATGAAGTACCACCATTAGCGCCAGTCAATTCACCCATTTGGGTTTTTAATTTACTTAAAATAATAGTCAAGAACAGTTTGCTAGTTGATAACTTAGTATTTGCTGTCTTCAAATCTGCGGTCAAATCGCTATTTGAAATTGCTTGTACTTGTTGCTTAGCAGTTGCAAGTTCAGCTTGCAAGTTAGCAACCGTCGTTGCAGAAATTGAGTTAGCTGTTGGCGCTGGTTGATTACTTAACTCAGCCAGTTTAGCCAAATCTGCCTTAACAGCTGCGTTATTAGCGCCGCTGGTTGTTGTGTTCGTTATTTGACTACCACCAGCACCTTTTAATGCACTTTTCATAGCCGCAGTTTGTTCAGCTGTTAGTCCTTGTGCTTGACTAACTTGATCAATTTTAGCAGCAATTTCAGCATCTGTATCGCCGTTATTCACCGTTGCTGTTGAGTTATTAGTATTGGCAATATCTACTTGTAACTTGGCAACAGCTTCTTTTAGTTGTGTATTAGTTGTTGTCGAAGTATTAGTTGGTAAAGCTTTAACTGAAGCTGATAATTGATCCAATGACTTGTTTAACGCTGCAGTACTTGTTGATGTTGCAGCATGTGTTTGTGCGTCTTTAACTGCTTGTGCAGCAGCTACCACGTTATCATTAACAGTATTAAGCGCTGTGTTCATTTGAGTCATGCTACTTGGCAAACTACTTAAACTCTCTTGTAATTGCTTGATACCGTCATTTAATGACGCCGTGCCACCAACTAGATCGTCTTCTTTAACCCCATCGGCTAAAGTAGTTGCCCCTGCATTTAGTTTGCTAACACCGGCTGTATATTGTTGCCAACCTGGCAATAACTGATTTGAGCCATTAACTAACTGGCTTACACCGTCTGCTAAAGTTCCTTTTTGACCATTTAACTTTTGCAAACCATCATCTAACTGCGTAACGCCGCTTGTATATTGACGCCAACCTGGTAATAGTTGATCCGAGCCACTTTGCAACTGGCTCACACCATTAGCTAAAGCCCCAGTTTTGGAATTTAACGTTTGTAATCCCGTGTTAACTTGATAAACACCATTAGTGTACGTAACCGTCCCTGTAACTAATGCTTTAGCCCCATTAGTTAATTTAACGACGCCTAAGGCAAGTTCTCCTTTTTTACTATCTAACTGACTTAGACCATCGCTAATTTGAACAGAGCCATCTGTTAATTTACCAACACCATCTTTTAAAGTACCGGTTTTACTATTTAAAGTTTGTAACCCATTATTCAATTGGTTAGAACCATCTGCTAATTGATTAACACCATTTACCAATGTCGTACTTTTATCATTTAATTGATTTAAACCAGCGCTTAATTGTTGCCCACCAATTGCTAACTTTTTAACACCATCTGGCAGTGGTTGAACGCTTGTATCCAATTGAACCATACCGTTTTTCAGCGTTTTAACACCAGTTGTATATTGTTTCATACCAGACTGAAGTGTTACAGTTCCATCTTTAAGTTGTGTGGCACCATCAGCGGCCTTTTGAAAACCAGCCCCACTAGTTTTAATTTGTGAAAAGAGTGCTAATGCGTAACTCTTCGTTACAGCTGAACGCACTTGTGTGTTGACTTGATCAACTGCCACACTACTCATAACGCCGGCAATATAATTCATTGAGTCATTTGTTTTATAAGTCAGATTCATTTTTTTAGGACTTTTAGCAGTGACAGTTGTTGCATTCTTAGAAAAGTTTTCTGGAATTTCAACAACGGCGTAATACTTATTCTCTTTTAATCCTTCTTGAGCCTTTTGTGCACTAACAAAATGCCATTGCATACCATGATTCTTTTTTAATTGTGCGATCATTTGTTGTCCGACCGCCATCTTTTTGCCTTGATATTTAACCGCCTGATCACGATTAACAACCGCAATTGGCAATTTACTTGTGTGACCAAATGGATTCCACACAGACTGTAAAAATAATAGGACTGCTACAACCGGCAAAGTTACACCTAAAATTATTGCAGCAATTTTAACGCCTCGACTTTTAAAAATAATAAACACGTCCTTCCCCCGATCTTAAATCTGTCGAATGAAATTTTATTTTTTAAATTCCGTACATTCAACGAGCTGCGATTTAAGACATGTTTAGAATTATAGTCAGCTTTTTTTAAAGGTCAAGACAATTAATTAAGATAACTAAAATTATTAATTAGATAATTTTTATGTCATGAAAGCAAAACGCTAAAAATAATAAAATGTATTATTTTTTGAATATTAAACGCAGATATAGCGCTTGTTTAATGCTATTTTTAAACAATTAAACTTTATAGAACAATACCTAGAAAACCTCCATTTTTAAACTTTTTTATCTAGAAATACATCAAAAACTACTTACTATGTCATCTTATTTCATCTAGTATTGAAAACCTGATAACTGCTGTCTGTTTATTATATCGATTGTTTTACTTTATCTTTTGTTCTAACAATAACTAATGTTTTTTCTAAGATAGTTCGTTTTTTATTTTAAGATTGGTTTTTAGAATAATTTATAACAAAAAAGACCTGGTTAAAAGAAATAACCAGGTCTTTTTGTTAATTAAATTTGTGAATAGCGAATTAATTCAATCTCGTGTTCTAGTAACCATTGTTTCATTTTAGGATCAGTTAGCATAGCCACTTCATGTGTACGCGGTACAGTCAAACTAGAGTGCGTTAGAATGTACCAATCTAAATAACCCGGATGATTAACCATCATAGCATAGCCATCATCATATTCAGCTGACGCAGCCTTTTTTAGCGTCTGATACGGGTCGTAATTATCACCCATACTCTCCATATACATGTACAATTTCTTACCGTGTAAGGTAATCGGCTGGTCGTCCCATAAGAACTTTAAAAAGTTTAATTGATGACGATCTGCAACAATTTGTAGCCCTTTAATTAAGTTATCACTGACAACAGCATGACTTTCAAAATAATCTGGTTTACGGCCGACAATCTCAACAAAACGTTGATATTGTGCTTCGATTTCAAGGACAACTTCGTCTAAATTAACGAAATCATTTTTAGCAGTTCGATAGACTTTGGACGCTTTAAATTCACCATTTTCTGCAGTAATACTAGGAATTTTAGTTGCATCCGTTAACGGGCGACCCTGGCAAATTACAACGTGT
The DNA here is from genome assembly GCF_001436095.1 of Lapidilactobacillus dextrinicus DSM 20335. Taxonomy (GTDB): domain Bacteria; phylum Bacillota; class Bacilli; order Lactobacillales; family Lactobacillaceae; genus Lapidilactobacillus; species Lapidilactobacillus dextrinicus. The sequence continues at coordinate 52,532 of NZ_AYYK01000008.1, forward strand.
AACCCTAGGTCGATATCCGCATCTTTAATCAAGTCATAGCCAGCTTGTGAGGTGGGCATATTAACCATAAAGCCAACATTGTTAATTAAACCTTCATGAACTGTCTTGGCAATCCCTAAGTTAACAGCCTCTGAATAACCCAAATCATCTGCACGAACAATCATTTTTTTAGTCATAAACTTAGGCCTCCACTAATTTGAAATCAGCTGCATCAACAGCTGTATCTTTTTTAGTGACACCAATTAAATAAGTTGCTACCGCCGCACCGACAAACGCGATCACACCAGATAAAATTCCGTTAACCAGATTCATGGTTGAACCACCAACATAACCAGTTAAAGCTAAGAAATTAGCTACTGGTACTAATACATAAGCTGTTACGTGAGTTAAACCAGCATATAAACCACCTAAGAAACCGCCAATCATCATTCCGATAAATGGTCGCTTGTAACGAATCGCAATCCCATAGAGCCCCGGCTCAGTAACGCCACCAATTAGCCCAGCTAGTAAATAGCCCCATGCTAATGCTTTTTCATCTTTATCCTTTAAGCGTAGCGCTGCGCCAAGACACATACCAGCAACAGCGAAACTAGCCGCAATGGCGCCTAGATCAACAAAGTTTTCGTGGCCTGCTTGAGCGAAAATCGTAATCATTGTAGCAATCATAATTAAATGCATACCGGTCATAACCAAAATTTCCCAAAGTGCACCAATTAAAGCAACACCGAGAATTGCCCAAATACCGCCCATTTTACCAAAGGCCAAAATACCGTCAGAAATATATTTACCGAAAAATGAACCAGCAGGTCCAAGAATCGTTAAGGTCAATGGCAACATCACGGCAATTGTCAATGTTGGCACAAAAATAGTACTTAAAGCACTAGGAATAATCTTCTTGAAGAATGGTTCCACATAACTCATAATCCAAACAGCTAATAAAATTGGCACAACAGTACTGCCATAATCAACTAGCGTCATGGGAATACCATAGACTGAAAATGCCTTACCAGCCTTAACAATATTAACTAGATTAGGATCTAATAGAATAGCACCTAAAAACATTGAAACCACTGGATTGGTCTTAAATTGTTTAGAAGCTGTGTAGCCAATAAAAATCGGGAAGAAATAAAAACCAGCATTACCAACAAGTTCTAAAAGCTTATAAGTATCACTTGACGCTGCAAAAACATTTAACATTGTTGGGCCTAAAATTGCTGCAAACATTTTAAACATGGAAGCCGCAATTAAAACTGGAATTAATGGTGTTAAACTACCGGCAATTTTATTTAAAATTGTTGAACCTAATTTCTTCCAGCTAAAAGGTTCTTTTTCCTTTACTAATTCTGGATCTAAATCTTCGTCAACAGCTGCGTTTTTCGCCAAACCACCAGCTGCCGTTAAAGCGTCATAAACGTTGGCTACTGTTTGACCAATAATAACTTGATACTGACCACCAGCACGATTAACGCCAATAACACCCTTAATATTGGCTACTTTTTTATCGTTAGGGATACTTTCATCTTTTAAGTTAAAGCGTAAACGAGTCATACAATGAACGACATTAGAAATATTGGCTGTACCACCAACCTCAGCTAATATTTCTTTAGCAGTTGCTGTATATTGTTCTTCTTTTGTCATTAGGCTCACTCCTTTTTACGTCCAGTTTCCTGGTTAACAATTCGTTTGACATAAATCATTAAGTAAAAAATCTCATCTTGAGTACTTTTAGTTTTTAAAATATCATCGATATAATTGGCAATTCGTTTAGCCCCAATATAAATTTGGGGTTCTTCATCTTTCATAGTGTTAAACAGAACTTCATTATCATTTTCGGTAATTTGTTCTTGTTCTTGCACCCGCTTAATATAGTAACGAACATGCATCGTAAAACGGTTATACGTAAACGACTTGCGATTAATGACAATATCAAATTGTTGCTCAATAATCTTAGTTGCTTGTTCAATTAAATCATCACTATTTAAAGTTGCTGTGTCTGCCGAACTTATTTCCGGCGATTGCGAATTAACTAAGTGCATCGCAATTGCCGTCACCTCAGAAGTTGGCAAATTAATTTTTAGTTGTTTGTTAATCATCTTGACCGCATCATAGCCAACTTTAGTTTCAGCGGGGTAAAGTTGTTCAACATCGTAAGAAAAAGGAAGTTGTAACCCGTCATAATCATTCAACCGAGTAATTGCAAAATGAATATGATCAGCCAAGGTAAAGACTAAATTAGGATTAAGCGCATGAGGGATTAATTGTTGTGCTTCATTAACAATCGTGGCACTGATTTCAAAAATTTCAGCGGGAATTTCTTTTAATAATTGGTAATAATGAAAGTTTAGTTTATAAAAAGTCATGGAAATTTTACTCAGATCAGTGAGTTCATACGGCATTTTAGGAAAGCCAATTCCTTTACCAAAAGCAACTAATTCGTCGCCATTGTTATCTAGACAAACTGCCACATTATTGTTAATTTTTTTAACGACTTTCACAATTGCTCCCCCTCTGCGCTATTATTAAGCTTGTTTCAAGATCGCTTGACCAGCCGTGACTTGGGTCATCGCCTTGCTACCAATATCGATCGATTCTTTATAACCATCGGTGAAAATCACCATTGTCGTCATATTTAACCCTGCATCTTGCATTACCTTTGGGTCAAACGCGACAATTGGTGTTCCCGCCGTTATCTTTTGATCTATTTTTACTTGCGGTGTAAAACCTGTGCCTTGTAATTTTACCGTATCTAAGCCAATATGCACCAATACTTGGATTCCCTGAATATCAGCAGCAATTCCAACCGCATGTTTGCTATCCGGTAAAGCGACAACAGTTCCTGTAATCGGCGCTACAACTTGGTGTGCATTTTCCTCAGGAATAACGGCGAACCCGTCACCCATCATTTTTGTTGAAAAAACTTGATCAGGAACTTTGTCCAAAGGTATACATTCACCATTAATTGGTGCTACAACCTCAAATTTCGTTGTTTTCTTCTTTTTAAGACCAAACATTACTAGATGCTCCCCTCCATTATGAATGAATAACTAACGTTTTATTTAAGACAATAAAAAGGCCCTTCAGAGCATACACCCCTCCCCTTAATTAGGAAAAAAGGTAATGCCCCAAAGAGCCTTGGGTAACAATCCTTAGTTTAGTAATTTAAATCGCTTACACCATCATTCTAACATATCTTGCTAAATTGGCAAGCTTTTCTATAATACACAAAATAATCAATGTTTTAAATAACTTAAATTTGATTTTTAACCCAGGTTGCAAACAGATCTGGCCAAACTTGAACCTCTGGTTGAACATTAGCCGGATTATCCTTCTTTTGAGATTCTTCACTGCCTAAGCTCAAACCATGACTGCCGGTTGGAAAGATGTGTAGTTCGAAGTCAACGTTGTGACGGCGCAAAGCTTCGGCAAACAACAAAGTGTTTTCCATTGGTACGGCTTGATCGGTGAAAGTCGTCCACATGAATGCCTTAGGTGTCTTTTCATCAACATGATCTTCTAGTGATTGAAAAGCACGCTTCTTTTCATCCTTGAAATCATCGCCTAATAGGTTCACCATTGAACCACGATGAGCATATTTACCGGCTGTTAGAACAGAATAACCTAACAATAAGCCATTTGGTTTAATATCAGCGGCGTTATAACCGTACTCTTCAAATAATTCGCTATGCCAAAGCGTGCCCAAGCCAGCGGCAATATGACCACCAGCTGAAAAACCGGCGGCTACAATTTGATCTGGGTTAACATGCCATTCATTGGCATGTTGACGAATAATTTTAACAGCCTCAGCTAATTCTAAGAGTTGCGTTGGGAAACGTGCCGGAGCTAAACTATAATCTAAAACAAAAGCTTGAAAGCCACGTGCAAGCATTTGCACTGCAATTGGCTCACCCTCACGAGCTGAAACAACATTAAAGCCGCCGCCAGGACAGATAACAATCGCTGGACGAGTTCTATTTTCATCTATTTCAGGTGAATTATCAATAATATAACCAGTTACTGTAGCCCTTTTAGACAAAGGTGTTTCTAAATTTTTTTGAATAATTTGCACAATAATCACTCTCCTAATCTCATCTATATCATACCATGCAAGACAGAAGTCAGCTTATAAAAACACAATTTGTTATAATAGAAGTAAATTGGTCAAAAGGAGGTACTAATGGTATATATCGGTCAAATCGCCATCATTTTAGTTGCAACACTAGTTGCTAGTTTTATCAGCAATCGAATTGGGATTCCAGCAGTACTCGGTGAATTAATCGTTGGCATTTTAATTGGCCCCGCCTTACTTAGTTGGATCAGTCCAACCAACTTCATTAAACAAATGGCCGAAATCGGTGTTATTTTACTAATGTTTGCCGCTGGTTGCGAGAGTGATTTAGATTTATTACGTAAATATTTTAAACCCAGTATGCTGGCTGCCTTTTGTGGTATGGTATTACCAATTATTTTAATTGCGCCATTGGGCATTTACTTTGGCATGGTGCCACTGCACGCTATTTTTCTCGGTGTTGTATTTGCAGCGACTTCTGTCTCCATCTCTGTCGTGGTTATGAAAGAATTAAACTTCACTCAAAATCGCGAAGCCAGCACTATTTTAGGTGCTGCTGTAGTCGATGATATTTTAGCGGTCATCGTTTTAAGTATCATGATGTCTTTTGCCGGTCAGGGTCAAATTGATCTTGTTTCTTTAACCAAACAATTATTAATACAGGTTCTGTACTTCATCGGTCTCGTAATTGTGGTTAAGTGGATAACACCCATTATTTTTCGAGTGACGACAATGCTGCAAGTACAATATGCGACTGTAATTACAGCTTTGATTATTGCTTTCAGTCTTGCTTACTTAGCTGAAGTTGTCGGTTTAAGCGATGTTGTTGGTGCATTCTTTGCTGGTGTTGCTGTTGGTCAAACCGAATATCGTCATAAAATTAATCTTGCCATTGAAGGCATCGGCAATAGTATATTCATGCCATTATTTTTTGTGAATATTGGTCTAAGCATGACCTTTACTAACTTTTTAGGCCAACTCGGTTTTATTATTTCGCTCGTTATCGTTGCAGTCCTTACTAAAATTATCGGTTGCGGTGGCGCCGTTAAACTCTTAGGGTTTGATTGGACTAGTTCTTTCATCGTTGGTACCGGCATGGTCTCGCGTGGTGAAATGGCCCTTATCGTTGCCCAAATTGGTCTGACCAGCCATTTAATGTCCGCTACCCATTATTCCGCAGTAATTATGGCCATTATTATCACAACGTTGTTATCACCATTACTACTAAAAAAAGCAATCAGTCAAAAATGACGATTGCTTTTTTATTTAGTAAAAACTAAATACTATCATCCGTTAATTCTGGTGAACACTTACCTAGCTCAGTCTGGATCGTTAAATGACAAATACCAAATTCACGGCTTAACTCGTTGTTCATCTTAGCAATAAATTCGTTATTATAAGCTAACGTTGTTCTAACCACATGAACGGTCATTGCTACTTCAGTGGTACTCATTCCCCAAATATGCAAGTCGTGTACATCAGAGACAGTTTCATCTGCTAAAATAACTTTCTTAATCCTATCAATATCTAATCCTTCAGGAACGGCATTTAATGCTAAATTAATAGACTTGTGTAATAAATCCCACGTACTTATCAAAATTACAATTGCTATTAATAAACTGATAGCAGGATCAAGCCAAGTCCATTCAGTAAATAAACTAATAAACCCAGCAATGACAACACCTAAAGAAACGCCGGCGTCAGCCGCCATATGCAAAAAAGCACCGCGAATATTTAAATCACCTTTTTGATCTTTAGCAAAAAGAACTGCTGTTAGCCCATTAATCACAATACCAACGGCTGCAACAATAATCACTGTCCAGCTAGAAACAGGTTCTGGATTGGCAAAGCGCTGAATTGCTTCAACGGCGATTCCACCAATAGCAATTAATAAAATTACCGCATTTGCTAAGGCTGCTAAAATTGAAGAAGATTTATAGCCATAAGTACGTTGCTTGGTTGGTTGTTTTTGTGAAAGCCAAAGTGCTAACCAAGAAATTAATAAGCCTAAAACGTCGCTTAAATTATGCCCGGCATCAGCTAATAATGCTAAAGAACTAACAGAGAAGCCCGCAATTGCTTCGACAATAATAAAAGCTAAATTTAATCCGACACCAATTTTGAAAGCTTGAGTTTTATTACTGGCGTTAGTTGTCTGATGTTGATGCGCCATAATATAACCTCCATCACATATTTATATATGAACATTTATTCATATGTTATTGATAGCTATATTATGCCACCTTTTTCACTAAATGGCAATTACTTTTTAAGAGAACAATAAAAAAGCTCGCTGTAAAAAAATTACGGCGAGCTTTTATTTGTTACAACAATTGATCACAAGTTTTAATCAATCTGAATGTGATGATCGGCATTATTTGTTGGTTCGGCTTTTGGTAAAACAATCTTTAAAACACCTTGATCATATTTACCTGTAATTTTATCCGCTTCAATGTTAGGTAAACGATACTGACGAACAAATTGTCCATAACGCCGCTCGCTCATAATCGTATTACCTTCTTGATCACCATGATCGGCAAAGCTGTCTTTTTTACCACTAATTGTCAAAACATTTTGATCATAGCTTACTTTAATGTCATCCTTATTCATTCCCGGTAATTCAACATTAACTTGATAATCTTGGTCCGTTTCTTTAATATCTGTCTTCAATTCTTGGTTGGATTCACTCAAGCCATAAAATGTACGACCTAGATTGCTAAAGAAATGGTCATTAAATAGATCATCAAAACCTCCAAATAAATCATTACGACGATTCATCATTTCATTTGCCATAATTCTTTACTTCCTTTCTTTAACTTACAAATACATTGTAGTGCCGTTTTTTATGAAGTTCAAACATTTAGCACTCTAATCACAAGAGTGCTAATTTATCCCAGTAATTTATCATAGCGTTCACCGTCTCGCCAAACACCGCCATGCGCCTCTGCTGCGTTTGCTACCAAAATAAACGCTTCAGCATCGATATTCCGAATTGTTTTTAACATATGATGATAATCAGGGTTTTCTACAATGATCATTAACATTTCTCGTTCGTTGCCAGTATAACCACCGGTGACGTTAAAGATTGTTAAAGCCTTTCCCAAATAAGCAAGTTGCTGTTTTAATTCCTCTAAATCATGTTCACTCATTACGTAAATAACTTTTTTACGATCTAATCCTGTTTCAATAAAGTTCATCACAATTGTCGTTAATATTTGCGATAAAATTGCTAAAAACATTGTTTCAATACCTGCAACAAAAAGGTTCAATAAACAAATCATACCGTCAATCATTAACAAGGTCGTGGATGTTTTAATGCCAAAATATTTTTTAATAATCAATGGGGGTACTGTTGTACCGCCACTTGATGCATCTAATTGATAGAGAATAGAAATCCCCACTGCAAAAATGGCGCCACCAACAATTACCGTTAACAAGGGGTCCTCAATTAATTTAATTTGCGGTGTAATAGCTAAACAAATTGGTAATAAAACACTGCCTAGTGCAATACGCAACGTTGTCCCTTTGCCAAGAAAAATATAAGACAGGATAAGCATGACAATATTAATTAACATCACAACTACAGAGATATTTAATCCTAGTGTTGCTTCTAATAGGATGGCAATACCAGTTGCACCACCAGCAGCAATTTCATGAGGTGCATAAAACATATTAATGCTGACGGCCAATATCTCAATGCCAATAATTAATAACAAAAGATTAAGTAATTTTGATTCAGTTTGTCTAATTTTAGCCACAATGACGCTCCTTTATGTTTCAAAATTGTTAATTTATCTTATTGAAAAATAGACAGTCTATTCAATTAATTATGACAGAAACAAACTATCAATTGCTAACATTTTGCTTATGGTATGTATTAACAGAAAATTAATTTAATTCTTTTCATTGACATTTCACAAGCTAGACGTTATGATTACACCATAAAATTTAAAAGCCACAATGCAATAGAGGTCGCGAGAATCACGAAGCTTAGTGAGTGTCCAAACACATTGAACTAAGTCATTCAGGAGGATCGCCGAAGTAATATTATTTTTGGAGATAATATTATTGGGGCATAGATTAATAGTCTATGAACTGTCTTAACGATTTTTCGTTAAGGAGCGCTATGATTTTGGGATGAATCTATTTACATAAATTTATTCAGCAGAAAAATTATGGTAAAGACCTTTATTAATGCGAAAGCATCTAATAAAGGTCTTTTTTGTGGGCTCGTTGGAGGAATGAGTCATGAAACAACATCGCAATTTTTGGTTTTTCTTAGGTACTTTGTTATTGATGATCCTAGCCGTGCCTGCTGCAACTAGTCACGCAGCTAGCGGAACATTCAAGGTCGGCATGGAGGCTGGCTATCCACCTTTTAACTGGACACAAAACGATGCCAGTAATGGCGCCGTTAAAATTCAAGGAAATTCCACTTACGCTAATGGTTATGACGTTCAGATGGCTAAAAAAGTGGCCAAATCTTTAAATAAAAAACTGGTTATTGTAAAAACAGAATGGGATGGTCTACAACCAGCTTTAACTTCTGGTAAACTTGATGCCATTATTGCCGGAATGTCTCCAACCGCACAACGTCGTAAGGCAATTGATTTCACAGATACTTATTACCATTCTAAACTCGTTATCATCGTTCGTAAAAATAGCAAGTACGCGCAGGCAACTAGTTTGAAAGACTTTAAAAATGCCAAATTAACAGCACAATTAAATACTTATCACTACACAGCGTTAAATCAAATCAAAGGCGTTATTAAAGAACCTGCCATGAAAGACTTTTCGGCAATGCGTGTAGCTTTAGAGTCGGGAACTATTGATGGTTACGTTTCTGAAAAACCTGAAGGTATTAGTGTAACAAGCGCTAATCCTAACGTTAAAATGATCGAATTTAAAGGAACTAACGGTTTTAAAACTAATCCTGAAGACACTGACTTAGCAATTGGATTACGTAAAAATGATCCAGATAGAGTTAAAATTAACGCTGCATTAGCCAAAATTTCTCAATCAGAGCGAGATAAAATTATGGATAACGCCGTTAATGAACAACCTAAAACAAATGGTGATTCGGAAAATTGGTTCGTCGCAATCCTTAAACAATATGGCAATATGTTGTTAAAAGGCACGGGTGTTACTTTGTTAATTTCAATGGTTGGCACAATTGTTGGTTTTTTAATTGGCTTACTGGTTGCCATTATTCGTACCATCCCAGTAGCTGGTAATCGATTCCGTCGCGGTCTTTTAAAAGTAGTTGATTGGTTACTATCAGTTTACATTGAAGTTTTCCGTGGTACTCCTATGATTGTTCAAGCCGCTGTTCTTTATTATGGTGCTGCTCAAGCGTTCGGTTGGAATATGGATCGACTCGTAGCCGCTCTGTTAATTGTTTCTATTAATACCGGTGCTTATCTATCTGAAATTATGCGTGGTGGTATTATTTCTGTTAATGCTGGTCAATTCGAAGCTGCCCATGCTTTAGGTATGACGCACTTACAAACAATGACCAAAATTATTTTGCCACAAGCTGTTCGAAATAGTTTACCAGCAGTCACTAACGAATTCGTTATTAACATTAAGGATACTTCAGTTTTAAGCATCATCTCTGTATCTGAATTATTCTTCACTGGTTCAACGATTGCTGGACAAAACTTCCAGTTCTTCCACACTTACTTGGTTATCTGCCTAATCTATTTGGTTCTGACCTTTACGATTACTCGAATTTTGCGATTAGTTGAACGCCGCTTAGACGGACCACAAAATTACAATGTTATGGCTAATCAAAACCAAGTTTCAGCACCAACAGATAATAATTAGGAGGCAACCTTATGACAAGCTTATTAGAAGTTAACCATTTAGAAAAAACTTTCGGCACGCATAAAGTTTTAAAAGATATCAACTTACAAGTTAAACCTGGCGAAGTTTTATCAATTATCGGTTCATCTGGTTCAGGTAAATCTACATTGCTACGTTGTATTAACTTACTGGAACAACCGACTAGTGGTGCAATTAATTTCCATGAACAAAATATCCTGGCTAATAACTTTAACGTGACTGACTATCGAGCTAAGGTTGGCATGGTTTTCCAATCATTCAATTTATTTAATAATTTAGATGTTTTACAAAATTGCACAATTGGGCAAACGACTGTTTTGCACCGCGACGCTGCTGAAGCTAAAAAAATTGCGTTAGAACAATTAGAAACAGTCGGCATGGCACCTTATATTAATGCCAAACCAGCCCAACTTTCTGGTGGTCAAATGCAACGCGTTGGTATCGCCCGGGCTGTTTCAATGAGTCCTGAGGTATTGCTATTCGATGAGCCTACATCGGCCTTAGATCCTGAAATGGTTGATGGTGTGCTGGACTCCATGCGTGCATTAGCCCACACCGGCTTGACAATGATCCTAGTAACACACGAAATGGCCTTTGCACGAGATATTTCTGACCATGTCGTCTTTATGGATCAAGGCGTCATTGCCGAAGAAGGAACCGCCGAGCAAATCTTTGAGAACCCTCAAGAAGAACGAACAAAAACCTTCTTAAAACGTTATTTGAACCGGGTTTAAAAAATATAAGATTAAAAAAGGTGAGAACGATTTGTTCTCACCTTTTTTTGTCTATCGTCGTTCTAAAAAACGGTTAGCTAAATCCTTTAATCCTCATCTACTTGATACTGAATACTACTCTCACCGTTACCATGACTGATAACTTTTAACTGTGCTGGAATTTGGGCTTGTAATTCACGTACATGACTGATAATACCAATCATTCTCTGTTGGCTTTCTAAACTCATTAAAGCTTCAATAGCGGTATTTAGCGCTTCTTCATCTAGTGAACCAAAGCCTTCATCAATAAAGAGCGCATTAATTTCAATTGCACCGGTTTGTTGTTGCACAACTTCACCTAGTGCAAGTGCCAATGCAAGCGCCGCAATAAAACTTTCACCACCAGATAAAGTTCGCACGCTCCGATAATCACCCACATAATCATCAAAAACATTAAGTTCTAGACCAGAATTCTTACGTGCACTTCCTAGTTCTTCTGCCAACGCTAAACGATATCGACCTTTAGTTAGTTTAGCCAAACGCTGATTAGCAACTAAAAGAACCTGAGTCAAATAAGTTTGCAAAACATAGCGCTCCAGACCTAACTTCTGACTACCATTGCCGCGAGCAAGTTCGCTTAGTTCTTGTAAAGGCGTTATATCCACTATATCCGATATTAATTCTTTGACGTTTTCAGTGATTTTAATTTGTTGTGAAATCTGATTTTTAAGCTGTCCCACTTGTTCTTGAACCGTACTTTGCTCCGATTGTATTTGTTTAATCTGTTGTTGAAGCTGTTTTAGATCTGGTATTTCTTGATAATCTTTTAATTGTTGTTTTAATCGTTGTAAAACTGCTTGTTGACTAACGATTTGTTGCTGATACTGCTCAATTTGGGCTACTAAATCTGCCTGTTGGTCTAACTGTGTTAAAATTCGTTCGTATTGATCACATTGCGCCTTAAAAGAAAGCGTAGGCCAATTTTGATTAAAAATAGTTGTCATTTCTGTTTGCAACTGTTCAATTTTAGTTTGATCAGTCTCAATTTGTTGTTGATAATGACGTTGATCAGTTTTATTTTCAGTTTGTTGTTGTTGATTTTGTTGAAGCTGTTGTTGTAAGGTCATCTGCTGTTTTTTAAACTCAGCCACCTTTTGTTTGGTACTAGTTAAGAAATCTGTTAATTCTGCACTTGAAGTAAACTCTGTCGGCAATTGCTGTTGAAGGTCTTGAAACTGTGTCTCCACAATAGCTAATTGACGTTGCTGATCATTAATCTGAACTTGTAGTGCTTGGGACTTGGCCGTTAATTGTTGCGACTGTTCTTTGTATTCTGTTAATTTTTGTTGCTGAGCTGTTATTTCTGCCTGTTTTTGACTTAATTTGGCTTGTTCTTTATCTCGTTCTTTTAAATTCAAAGTCAAAAACTGCCTAACCTCGTCAAGCGTCGCCATATTAGTATCAGCAGTTTGTTGAACTATCTGTTGCCAAGTATCCTCATACTTTTGTTGAAGTTGTTGCGAACTGTTTTGTAGCGTCGTTATACTACTCTCTAACGTAGCCACTTCTTTTTCAACAGCTTGCCGTTGTTGGTCCATTTCATCAAGCAATTCTTCACTCACGATCGGTGCATCATTTTGAACCAACTTAATCTGCGAATGATCGCGTGAACCACAAACAGGGCAAGGTTCATTAGGCAATAAATCACGTTGTAAAATAGCGATTTGTTGGGCCGCATAGTTGCTCTTTACTTGACGATAATCTGTTTGGATTTTACTTTGACGTTCAGTAGCAACTTGGACGTGTTGCTGTTGTGTTGTTAATTCTTTATTAATTACGCTAATTTGTTGGTAAAAATCTGTTGCTTGATTAACCAACTCCTGTAATTTTTTCAACTGATCTGCACTTTGATCTAATTGCCGTTGCTGCAAATAAAGATCTGCAGTCTGTTCTTGTAATTCGCTGAGTTCTTTAACCTGCCGCTGAACTGTTTGTAATTGTTCATTTGTTTGTTGATGTTGCTGTTGTTGTTGAGTAATTTCTTGAGCTAATTGCTGTTTAGCTTGTTGTAACTTTGTTACTTGTTGATACTTAGGAATTAAATCTGCATATTGAATTAATTGAGTTTGTAATTCTTGCTGTTCTTTTTCATGAGTTTGTAGCTCGGCTGCTGTCTGTTGTAATAATGCTTGTTGTTGCTTAATTATTTGAGCTGAATCTTTAGCAGTTGCTAATTGAGCTTTTGCCTGCGTAAATTCAGCAGTTACTTGTTGTAATGATTGATAATGTTGTTGGTTATCCTGGGCCCACTTTAATTGATTTAATTGCTGTTGCATTTGCGTAATTTTGGGTGTTTGTTGCTGTAAGGTAGCTAACGTATTTTGTGCTTCTTGTTGCTGCTCAAACAATGTTTTAATATATTGACGTTGCGTTAACTCCGCTTGTTGCTGCTCAAGCTCTTTTTTTAATCGGGCCGCTTGTGCTTGTTGTTCTGATTCCTTTGCCTTCATTTGATCAGTTTGTTGTTGTAATAAGTCTAGTTGCTCAGTCACTGACACCTGATCATCTGAGGCCAAGGTTGGTAGCCAGTTAACTTGTTGCAATAGCGTTTGGATTTTTTGTTGGCGTTGGCCATTGTCATCTTTAAGTTGTTTATATTGTGTTTGTAATTGTTTAACCCACTGCTCGTAACGCTGCGTTTGAAAAAGATTCCGTAACACTGCCTCTTTTTGATTACTATCCCCGTTTAAAAATTGGCGAAACTCGCCTTGAGGTAATAAGACAATTTGCCGAAATTGGGCCGCATTTAATTGTAATAAATCAGCTAAATATTTGTTAGCCTGATCAATTTTAGTTAGCTGTTTAATTTCTTGGGTGGGCGTTTCATCAACATAAATCGTTAATTCAATTTGTGGGGGCTGTTCAGTTGTCCCTTGTCCCCGCTTTTTGGCTAATGTTTGCTTAGGCTTACGAATAAGCTGGTAATAGTGCCCCCGATGCGTAAACGTCAACTCAACACTAGTCTCATCATGGATCGTAGCAAAATCTGAACGAAATTCCTTGGGATCTCGTTGTGAACCTGAAGCCTTATCATATAAGGCAAAAACCAAGCCATCAAAAATCGTTGATTTGCCCGCACCTGTTGGCCCACTAATTAAGAACATCGAGGTTCGATCAAATTTTGTAAAATCAATTATTTGCTGACGATAAGGACCAAAATAGTTTAATTTTAGTTGTAGCGGTCTCATTCATCTACCTCTTTTAACGCTTGCTCAGCCCAGTCCTGCTGTTGTTGTGAAAGTGAGCGTTGCGTCATTTCTTGATAAAATTTCGTTAATAGTGTCATGGGTGAATTAATCTCTTGCGTAGAGATCTGGTGAGCTGTAAATGTTGAAACACCATTAGCCCGACTCATATTCAAAAAGTGGGAAAATTGTTGACGCAGCAAAGCACTAGCATTACTAATCACGTTGGTATCATCCAAAATAATTCCTGTATAAGCATCTTGATTAATTTGGTGATTGCTTAAATATTCAGTATTGGTTAGGTCGATAAAACTCCCTTCAACCGTTTGAACATCTCGTAGTGGTGTGATTGGTCTGAATTTAACTTTTACATTTGGTTCAGTATCAACAATTAACACACCTTTAGTTTGATTTTCTTCAGATAATGAATACTTAATTAATGAACCGCTATAACGAATCGTTGGATTTTGTAAGGCATCCTTATTATGGACATGGCCTAATGCTACATAATCAAAATCTGCCAATAGATCTAACGGCACTGCCTCTAAACCACCGACATTAACAGTTGTTTCAGAATCTGAATGTAAACTGCCTGCAGCAAAAAAGTGGGCAATCAAAATATGACGTTTCCCTTTAACAAAGCGTTGTTTGATTGCCGCCATAATTTTTATCATCGCCTGCTCAAGTGTTCGAATATGATCGTCATTGAAATATTGACGCGCTTGATACAATTCAAAGTAGGGTAATAAGAAAAACTGCACATCGTTCATTTCAATTGGTTCAAAAGCCTGCGCCAATTCTGTCTGTAAATAAAAATTAGTCGCAGTAAACCATTGATTCCCCACACCCAAACGAACTGCGCTATCATGATTACCATTAATCATTAATAATGGTAACTTCAATTCCAAATTAACCGTGCTAATCATCTTCGTCAATTGTGCAACCGCTGTTTCTGCAGGATTCTGTCGATCATAAAGGTCGCCTGCAATCACAATGGCATCAACTTTTTCTTCTTGAGCAATGGTGACGAGTTGCTTAAAGGCATCATCTTGTTCAGCTGTTAAATCATAACCAAATAAGCGCCGCCCTAAATGCCAATCTGCTGTATGTAAAAAACGCATTAATCTCCCTCCTGTTCTAATCGCCAGGTTACATAGTGAGAAATAATATAATCATGGCGAATCTGAATTAATTTTTGATAATCACTATTTTCGCCATCAAGTAAACCTTGTAAAACTTTAATTTGTCGTCGTAGTGGTTGTAAATTAGCAGCTTGTTCTGAACTCGCCAGGTGCCGGGCAACTGCTAATTGCGATTGCAACTTCTTTTGGCGTTGGGTTAAACGCTCAATTGTTTGCTGGTAGCGACGCAATTTATTCAATGTTGCTGAAATTTCATTATTCCATTGAACAAATTGTTGATAAGGCATACTTCCTTTTAACTTATTACATTCACGGCACGATAACGTCAAATTGTCTAAGCTGTTATCATCTGATAATGATACTGGGTCTTTATGATCAACACTATCACCATAACGACCACAATATTGACATACGTAATGATACTTCTCCCGAATATAAAGCCGCGTTGTATAGTCCAAGTTGTTTTTATCGAAAATTGTCGTTGTGTCACAGCCTAAATTTTCTAAATCAATGGGAAAATTACCCGTTAATTTAACAGCATCTGGTTGATTCTGCCATTTAATAACATGCTGATAAAATTGAAAACGTAACGATTGATCCTGCCAAGAACCTGGTAAAACATCAAAGCTATCAATTAAACTGTTGCAGCTTTTACGTTCTGCCTTGGACAATGTTAATGTTATCAGTTGCTCCTGGTTAAAATTATCGGGCAGACCTAAATAAACCCATTGACGAGCTATAGCCAAACCGAGACTCTGTAAATTTGCAAAATTGCCAATTAAAAGCCCACGAGTTTGACAAATATCACAAATACTCGTTAATTGTTTCTTGCCTAGGTAAAAATGTTCCTCAGCTAAGTTCAAACGACAATATTGACAACGTATCCTCATTTTAATCCCTCTTCTAAATTGAATAAGAAAAATGACCCCGCTGAATCTATCATGAATTCAACAGGGTCAATCAAATATGAATTGGTGAAAATGAATAACCACTAAATATTTTGCGTTAGATAAAATCATCATAAACGATTTCGACAAGTTCTTTTTTAGTCGCAAAATTAACTTGATAGACAGTTTGATCTAAAGCTTTTTGGTATTCATCTAAAACATCTTCAGGCAATGGTGTTACTGCTGATAATTTGGCAATCATCTCTGAAGTATTCTCGATGTTTTCCAGATCTACAAACAAGTAAACCTTAGTCAAAATATCATGAAGCAAATCGGTCATCACGGCATTAGGCTTGCCATTTAAATCAGTTAATGCGACTTGATCAGGTGCGATACCTTGATGATTAATTGTAATAAATTTCAAAACTTGAAAAACATTCATTTAGCTTACCCCAATACACATGAATTATTATCTTCATATTAGCACAAATAAGTACTGATTCGATAGTAGTGAAACCTTTTAAAGCTATAAATTTAGCAACTTAATAGAACAGTTAAAGTTATAAATACTTAACAACTTAAGCAAACCTTAACTGACTTGAGAATTAATTAAGTAAAGGATCAAACTCTTCAAAAATAAAACACAAATTAACTAAAGAATTAATCGTAAAGTGGTCAATTTTATTGCGTATGATAAAAACATCATCAAGAAAGGATGTTCTTCTCATTATGCTAATCAACGATCAACAAGTCATTTCAATTCAAATTATCAAAATTATCAACGCTAAAAAAATTAAATGTTTAACTGAGAATGGTCATATCATTAATCTCCACATTACTAGTGCAGAAAAAAAGGATCCCTTATTCTGGTGGAGTTTAATCAAAACATATACAGCTCAATTATGGATTCCTATTGCTAAACAAACAAAAACACTTTTAGCAACAGACTGGTTAGCTAGTCCTGAACCGGTTTAAGAGCATAAAAAAAGTCGAACATAATTGCTCGACAAAAAATAAATCATTGACTACTTATCTGCTTCAGCTAATTTTTTTAAAGTTTCTAAAACCTTGTCATTAGCTTTTTTGTTCTTTTTGATGTTAGCCGTATTAATTGGTCGACGGTTACCGTTCATACCAGTATGATTGTTTTGTGACATGGTGAACCTCCTTACGTATTACGTATTCAATTAATTCTATTGCATTTGTGCCTAAATTTCAAGCCGTAAAGCACTTAAGTTTATCAAAATTCAGAATTATCAGCTAATTATAGACCCGCTTTAAAATTAGTTATTACCCGGGAAATAATTTATCATACTCATGAAATAAAATTAGTGACGCCGACTTAAATTTTTTAAAGCTATTTTAACTTGCATTCGTCGGTTATGATCGGTCAAGACGATTAAAGTATCGCCGGCTAATATTTCTGTGTCTCCCCTTGGAATTAATTCCTTTTCTCCTCGTCGAATAGAAACAAGCAAGATTTCTTTAGGCCAGGCAATATCGCGAACTTCTGCATTCACAAAAGTTGTGCCCTCAAAAACCGGAACTTCTAAGCGGTCTTGATGTCCAGCTTTAACTAAGTGTGGTTGATTAACTTGCATTCGCTCAGCCAACGATTCATAAATAGGTGCACCACCTAAAACATCAACCACGAGATAAGCAACTAAGGAAACAACAGCTAATGGCATTAGATGTTCTAAGGTACCCACCATTTCTGTAATTAATAATATGGCCGTAAATGGCGCTTTACCAATTCCAGCAAAGTATCCTGCCATGGCAAAAATAACCAAATTCATAATCAAACTACGCGGTAATAAACCTAGGTTTGCCATTACAATCCCGTATAAATCACCAATTAATGCCCCCAGCGTTAGAATCGGAAGAAAAATACCACCAGGCAACCCAGATCCATAAGAAATCATCGAGAAAACAAATCGTAGAATGAATAATCCCAAGACAATTAGGGCCAGTGGTTGGTGATGCGCTAGACTTAGGATTAAACTATTACCGCCACCTAGTGTTTGCGGCCAAAAATAACCAATCGGAATTATTAATAATAAGGGGATAAAACCGTCAGCACGCCGTGGCAGCTTTTTAATTTGTCGATATAACGATGGCAATGCTAACAGCACTTTTTGATAAATAATGCCTAGCACGCCTAAAATAATCCCTAATAACAACAAGTGTCCGTATAATCGTAATGGAAAACTCGTGGTGTATTGCAAATGTAGCACGGGTGTTAAACCAAAAATATTTGAAGAAATAAAATTAGCACTTAACGCACCAGCCAATGACGTCATCCAAACGAGCGGTGAAAAATTGTGATAGATTTCTTCAAGAACAAACATTGTCCCTGCAATTGGTGCATTAAATGCCGCTGCTAGGCCGCTAGCAGCACCTGATGCAATTAAAACACGTTCATTAGTCCCTTTTTCTTTTAAGCCAGCTGCAACTCCCTGGCCAATCGAGGAGCCTAATTGAATTGACGGTCCTTCACGACCTAGAAAGAGTCCGGAACCAATAGCCAGCGCACCACCGATAAATTTACGCCATAAAACCGGCCACCATTGTAATTTTAAATTACCACCAAGCTGAGTCTCTACCTCTGGAATACCTGATCCCATAATATGTGGTTGCTGATGAATTAATTTCATATTGATTAACCCAATCAGTAATAATATGAGAATAACCAAGGCTCCCCACCAAATATTTTGATGCATTTTTTGATATGCAAATTGCCAAAAAATTAAGGAATGCTCAATTAAAAAACGAAATAAGCTGACAATTAATCCTGATAGTAACCCCACTAAAATACCCTTAGCAATAAAACCAACATGAATTAAGTTTAATTGTTGTCTAAATTTAGTCATTAATAACACCTCAACTACTATTAAAAGCCAAAATAAATAAAATTACTAGTCCACATTATCCTGTAAAGATTCTCAAATTATCAAGGCCACAAAAAAACGTCAATCAAAATCTTAGCTTGATTGACGCTTTTAACGAAGAACTAGCTTATTTTAGCAATTCGACCTTGTTCAATATAAACACTCAAAATAGCAATATCAGCTGGATTAACACCACTAATCCGTGATGCTTGAGCAATAGTTTCTGGTTGAATTTTAGTTAACTTTTGTCTTGCTTCCGTTGCTAAACCATTAATCGCCGAATAATCAATTCGATCTGGAATCTTTTTAGCTTCTAACCGTTTAAGATGTGCAACTTTATTTTTTTCTTTATCAATATAGCCTGCATACTTCAATTGAATTTCTACTTGTTCTTTGACGTAACGGTCTGCCTCTAGGCTTTCATCGCCAACGAGTTCCGCAATTTCATCATAACTAATGCCGGGACGCTTGATTAAATCGCTAGCTAAAATACCATCTTTTAGAGGCGCACTATGATGTGCCACCATAAAGTCCTGCACTTTTGGTGTTGGTTTAATTCTGATTTCTGTTAAACGTTTCGTTTCGGCTTCAACTGCTTGTTTTTTAACCAAGAATTTTTGATAACGGTCTTCACTAATTAAACCAAGTTGATGACCCTTTTCAGTCAATCGTAAGTCAGCGTTATCGTGACGTAAAATCAAACGATATTCTGCACGACTTGTTAATAAACGATATGGTTCATTCGTTCCTTTAGTGACCAAATCATCGATCATAACGCCGATATAAGCTTCATTTCTACCTAAGGTGAAAGCTGGTTGATCATCTGCCCGTAAAGCCGCATTAATTCCGGCTATGATGCCTTGACCGGCCGCTTCTTCATAACCTGATGTCCCATTCATCTGACCAGCCGTAAAGAGATTTTTGACAACTTTTGTCTCTAAACTATGTGTCAACTGCCATGGTTCAATGATGTCATACTCAATGGCATAACCGGGACGCATTAATTCGGCATGTTCCAATCCTTCGACAGAATGTAGCATTTTCAACTGAATTTCTTCAGGCATTGAAGTAGAAAAATCACCAACATAATATTCTTCAGTTTTACGGCCTTCTGGCTCAAGAAATAGTTGATGGCGTGGTTTATCAGCAAAACGAACTACCTTATCTTCAATCGATGGGCAGTAACGCGGACCAACACCTTCAATAATGCCAGAGAACATTGGCGCACGATCTAAATTATCGCGAATAATTTGATGCGTTGTTTCATTCGTATAAGTCATCCAGCATGACAATTGATCTTTTAGATAAGCCGTATCTGGTGTCTCATAAGAGAAATGATTAGGTGTTTGATCGCCAGGTTGTTCCTGGGTTTTATCATAATCAATCGTGTTGCCATCGACACGTGGCGGTGTCCCTGTTTTAAAGCGACGTAGCTTAAATCCTAAAGTCTCTAAATTTTCAGATAGTTTGATTGATGGCAAGGAATTATTAGGACCAGATGAATAGGTCAATTCACCAATAATAATTTTACCGCGTGAAGAAGTACCAGCAGTCAAAACGACACTTTTAGCTAAGTAACGCGCGCCAGTAGCTGTTATAACTCCTTGACAAACACCGTCTTCAACAATTAATTCATTTACTAGTCCTTGACGCAAGGTTAGCATTGGTTCGTTTTCAATGGCATCTTTCATCGTTAAATGATAATCATTTTTGTCCGCTTGTGCTCGCAAAGCACGGACGGCTGGTCCTTTACTGGTATTGAGCATTCGCATTTGAATATAAGTAGCGTCAATATTTTTACCCATTTGACCACCTAATGCGTCAACCTCACGGACGACAATCCCCTTTGCTGGTCCACCAACTGATGGATTACAAGGCATAAAAGCAACCATGTCCAGATTAATTGTTAGCAATAATGTTTTTTGCCCCATTCGTGCAGCAGCTAATGCAGCCTCACAACCAGCATGGCCGGCACCTACTACAATCACATCGTACTCGTGAGAGTCATATTGTTTAACTTTTAAATCCAAAATCTAAACCTACTTTCCTAAACAGAACTGACTGAATAATTGCGTAATTAATTCATCAGGTGCATTTTCACCAGTAATTTCTCCTAATTTTTCCCAACAAGTTGTCATGTCAATTTGTACTAAATCAATCGGCATATTAGCATTTAATCCAGAAATAACACTGTCCAACGCAACTTCTGCTTGTTCCAATAAACCAATTTGGCGATTATTAGAGACTAAAACATCTTGTTGACGATTCTCAATACCACCAAAGAATAGTGTTTTGATTTCCTGTTCAACAGCCGCAATTCCTTGATTGTCTTTCACTGAAGCAACAATCGGATCTTCAGTAACACCAAGTCTTGCTAATTGTTCTGGTGAAATTTTTTGTGGTAAATCTGATTTATTTAAGATAATAATCCGTTTTTGTTCGCGCGTCATTTCTAACAATTCGCGATCTTCAGCAGTTAATGGTTCACTAGCATCAAGCACTAGGATAATTAAATCAGCACCAGATAAGGCTTTCTTGCTTCGTTCAACACCAATTTTTTCAACCTTATCGTCTGTTTCGTGAATACCAGCTGTATCGATTAATTTTAAAGGTACGCCTTGAACATTAACGTATTCTTCCAAAACATCACGCGTTGTACCGGCAACATCAGTAACAATCGCCTTGTCTTCCTGCAATAAATAATTTAAAAGTGATGATTTACCTACATTAGGACGACCAATAATCGCAGTTGCTAAACCATCTCGAAGGATTTTACCTTGTTGAGCTGTTGCTAGTAGTTGTTGAATACGTGCTTTAACTTCAATTGCTTTTTCCATTAAAAGTTTAGCAGTTACTTCATCTTCATCGTATTCAGGATAATCAATGTTAACTTCAACTTGAACCAAAACATCGGAAATATCTTGACGTAAATGATGAATCAAATGTTGAAGATTGCCATCTAATTGATTCAAAGCTACTTGCATTGAACGATCTGTTTTAGCGCGGATCAAATCCATGACAGACTCTGCCTGAGTTAAATCAATGCGACCGTTTAAGAAAGCGCGCTTAGTAAATTCACCAGGTTCAGCTAATCTTGCACCATTAGCTAATAATAATTGCAAAATCTTATTTGTGGGTACAATCCCACCATGGCAATTAATTTCAACAATATCTTCTCGAGTAAATGTTTTTGGTGTTCGCATTACGGAAGCCATCACTTCATCGAGTTCTTGTTTAGTTGTCGGATCAATAATATGCCCGTAATGAATCGTATGGCTGGCTACTTTGGTCAGATTTTTACCACGAAAGACCTGATTGGCAATCTTAATCGCATCTTCACCAGACAAGCGCACAATTGAAATCGCACCTTCACCAGGTGGTGTTGAAATAGCGGCAATCGTATCATATTCTGTAACACTCAGCATTGTTTTACTCCTTTTTTAATTAACGCCAATAAAAAAAGTGCTCAAAATCCAGCGATTAAAAATTAATTTAATCGCCGGACAAAGCACTTTGACTACTTTATCTATTTAGTTAAGTTGAGAAGATAATAGCGCATGTTGATGATTTTGTCAAAACTTAAGGTAGCATGACTGTTTTTCTAGGTGCAATCACCACATAACGATCAGGCTCTGTACCTTCTGAAAAAGTTTCAACATAAGGATTATCTGACAGCAATGTATGAACTAACTTACGTTCAAAAGATGGCATTGGATCAAGAAAAACAGCCTTATGGTCAGCAACTACATTGCGAGCAGTTCGCTTTGTTAATGCAGTTAACGCCCGTTCTCTACGTTCACGATAATCACCAACATCAAGAATAATTGTTTGGCGTGTACGGCCACGGTGATTAAAGAACGTCTGACTTAAATACTGAAGCGAATTAATCGAACGACCATGTTTGCCGATTAATAAGCCTTCTTTAGCAGTTTCTAAGTGAAAAATGATGCCTTGCTTTTGCTGATCAACTCTTACTAATGCAGGTGCGCCTAAACGTTTCGTTAAGTCCATTAAATAAACTGATAAATCTTTAATTGCCTGATTATCGTTTCTTTCAAAACTAGGCGTCTTCTTAATAACCTGATTGTTTTCGGAAGGCTCCATTGTTTTTTGAGCTTCAGCAGCAACTTTATCTTTAATTTCAGAAACGGTTTGTTGATCTTGTTTAGCATCATTCTTAATCGTTTTTTGAATTTTTTGATCTCGAACTTCTTGCTTGGCTTTCTTAGCAGCAACAACCGTTGGAGAAATTTGCATTTCAACAATTGCGGTCTTTTTACCAATACCAAGAAAACCATGTGAGTCTTCGCGTACAACCTGAATGTCTGCTTCTTCGCGTTCAATCTTTAGGTCAGCCAATCCTTTTTGGATAGCTAATTCAATTGTTTCACCTTCATATTGAGCCATGTGATCAACTCCGTTCCTTTCTATTATTTCTTACGCTTGCTGTAAGCTCGTTTACGCGCTCGTCTTAAATTACGATCGTGTTCGCGTTGCGCCTGTTCTTTTTCGTCTTGCTCGCGCTTAGCCTTGAATGGGTTTTGCAAAATTAAAGTTTGTACAACTTGGAAGGCATTAGAAACAACCCAGTAAAGTGAAATAGCTGATGCAATGGTTAATGCCGGAATCATAATCATAAATGGCATAACGTACATCATAATTTTACCAGTTGAACCATTTTGTGGCATTGACATATTACTAATCCAAGTACTTAAGAACGTGAAAACACCCGCTAAGATAGCCATGATGTAGTATGGATCCCGCTCACCAAGTTGCATCCATAAGAATGTTCCTTGACGTAATTCCGTGGTCCGCCAAATTGCCTGATACAAAGCATACATAAAAGGTAATTGGATCAACATTGGTAAACAGCCCAACATTGGATTGACACCTGCTTCTGACATTAACTTCTGTGTTTCTTCACGAAGTTTTTGTTGTGTTTCAACATCTTTACCACTGTACTTCTTTTGAAGTGCTTGTAATTCTGGTTGGATAGCACTTTGTTTCTTCATATTTTTCGTACTGAAATGATTCAATGGTAACAAAATAATCCGTACGATAATTGTAAAGACAACAATTGCCCAACCGTAACTACCACCTAATAATGAGGCTAACTTCAAAATAAAGCGTGAAAAGGAATATAACACATAATGATCCCAAAAACCGGTACTTTCACTTGTAATTGGCGCATTCAAATTACCGCATGCTGTTAAGAACAACATTAAACTTAATAACGAAACCGCCAATAAAACTCTTTTTAAATGCGATCGTTTCTTCACTAATTTTTCCTCACGAATCAAATTTTAGTCACTGTTTAGTCTTCTTGTTCGACAGGTAACAGCTCACTCAATTTTAACACATGTATCAGATTACTTTTAGTCTCTGCCATAGTTAAATTTTTTGCATTTTTTCGGGCAATAACTAAAAAGTCGACGTCTTGTTTCAATTCGCCATCTAATTCATGGAGGCTTTGTCGAATATAACGTTTCATTCGATTACGGCTGACTGCAGTATGCCCTATTTTTTTGCCCACAGAAATGCCGACACGAAAATGAGCCTGTCCGGGTTTATCTAATCGATAGATTACAAAACTACGATTAGCAACTGAACGACCAGTCTCAAATACTAGTTGAAATTCTTTTTCTTTTTTTACTCGATAAGACTTACGCATCTGACTTGTCCAATCTTTGTCCTTTTTAAATCAAATTGAAATTAATAAAAAAAACCACTGATCCCAGTGGCCTTTAAGCAGATAATACTTTTCTACCTTTAGCACGGCGTCTAGCTAATACTCTACGACCGTTCTTCGTGCTCATACGTTTCATAAAACCATGAACTCGTTCGCGATGACGTTTCTTTGGTTGATATGTTCTCTTAGTTGTCATGTGTGCTGCACCTCCTAAATATAATACAGTGGATACACCATGAAGATCGGTTAAATCGACTTCTTCCAGCGCAATTACTTAAATATACTAGCATATACACGCGCAAAAAGAAACTGTCTTTTACTTTTTTTCCAATTAAAAAGAAAAAATTTGGCAAAAAGTTTTCCACAATTTAAAAAATCGGCGTTAATTAGCTGTGGAAAATTATTTTAAATACACAACAATATCCACAGGTTTTTCCAAAATTCACACCCTGTCTTAAAATTTATCCACAGCCCCTGTCAAAAATTCAAAAACGTTAATTTATAGCTTGATTTATCTTTTAGTTATCCACAATTGTCTGTTTAGTTTTTAAAAATTATTGTTTGTTTTCTAATTTTATCCACAGCCAGTGGATTACTTATTCCTTTTCTGTGATTAATTTTTTTAAATATTGAAAAGCTGTGGAAAACTTTTTTTGAGAATGATAAACTTAATTTATCTTTTTATTTTAGGAAAGGAGTATTGAAAATTGGCTAATGAAAAATTACTATGGGAAAAACTCGTTTCCGAATTGCAAAAAAACTTTGAATCCGTTAGTTATGACACTTGGATTGCACCTGTAGAACCGATCTCTTTAGTTAATGGTGTCTTAACTTTAGAATTACCGTCTGCCTTTCATCGTGATTATTGGGATCGTAACTTAGTTGCTGAATCTGAGACAATTTTACAAGACTACACTGGGCAAAAAATTCGCCTCGATTTAACAGTCCCCAATGAAAATCATAAAGAAGATGTTGATGATCCAGTCGTGACTGGCGTTGATGCGCCTGGTCAAGTTTATGCTCATGATACCCATTTAAATGATAAATATACTTTTGATAGTTTTGTCGTTGGCTCTGGTAATTACTTAGCACAAGCAGCTGCACTGTCTGCTGCTGAGGAACCAGGACAAGTTTACAATCCGCTTAATCTTTACGGTGGTGTTGGATTAGGTAAGACCCATCTGATGCAAGCTATTGGTCATGAAGTTTTACGGCGTAATCCTGAAGCAAGGGTTAAGTATGTCACCAGTGAAGAATTCGCCAATGATTTTATTAATTCCATTCGCACCCGTCGACAGGAAGAATTTCGGCGCGAATACCGCTCCGTTGATTTGTTATTAGTGGATGATATTCAATTCTTTGCAGATAAAGAAGCGACTCAGGAAGAATTCTTCCATACTTTCAACAAATTATATGAAAACAAAAAACAAATTGTTTTAACTTCTGATCGTATTCCTAGTGATATTCCTAAGTTGGAAGATCGCTTAATTTCGCGCTTTAAATGGGGCCTATCTGCGGATATCACACCGCCAGATTTGGAGACACGAATTGCTATTTTGCGTAATAAAGCGGTCGCTGAAGGATTGGAAATTGATAATCAAACGTTAAATTACATCGCCGGCCAAATTGATACTAATATTCGTGAACTTGAAGGAGCATTGGTTCGCGTTCAAGCCTATGCCACAATTAATAAAATCGACATTACTTTAGAGACCGCTATTGCTGCGCTTAAGGGACTTAAAGATTCAGCGCAACAACATGGTCTTTCAATTAGCAAGATTCAAGAAGTTGTCGCTCAATATTATCGTCTTCAAGTTTCTGATCTAACTGGTAAGAAGCGGACTAAAAATATTGTTGTTCCCCGGCAAATAGCCATGTATCTTTCACGCGAATTAACGGAAAATTCCTTACCTAAAATTGGTAAAGAGTTTGGCGGCAAAGATCACACAACTGTTATTCATGCCCATGAAAAAATTGTGCAAGATCAAAATCACGATTCAGAATTACGTTCTCAAATTAGTGATTTAAAAAAATTACTTAAAGGCTAGCCTGTGGAAAACTTTTTAATCGTCCCCAGAACTTTCCACAAGTTATACACAGGACAAATAACCAATCTAACGGAACATTTTCCTTTATCCACATAATCAACAAAGCCTATTACTATTACTTTAAATTCTTTTATATATATAATAAAAACACCTAGGAGGGTATCCAATGAAATTTACAATTGATCGTCTTAACTTCATTCGTCAATTTAATAATGTTTTACGTGCTGTCCCATCAAAAACAGCTATTCAAATTTTGACAGGGATTAAATTTGATTTGACCGAAGCGGGATTAAAATTAACAGGTAGCGATGCTGATATTTCAATTGAAACAATGTTACCTGTAACTGACGAAGCGCTGAAGTTACAAATTGAATCAACCGGTTCAATTATTATTACCGCTCGTTTCTTTAGTGAAATCGTTAAAAAATTACCTGAAGAAACATTTACTTTTGAAGTTAAAGATAATTTACAAGTCACTTTAACTTCAGGAAAATCTGAATTCACTGTTATTGGTTTTGATGCAAATAGTTATCCGCATTTACCAGAAGTAAGTGATGCAAGTCAGTTAGAATTTTCTGCAGATCTATTAAGAGGTTTAATTAACCCAACCGTCTTAGCTGTTTCAGCTCAAGAAAGTCGTCCTATCCTAACGGGTGTTCATTTCTTAATTAATGCCGATGGTTTATTGGCTGTTGCTACTGACAGTCATCGCCTAGCTCAACGTAAGCTTGACTTACCTAATGTTGAAGGTAATTACGATTTTGTAATTCCCGGTAAAAGTTTAACTGAATTAGCGAGAATGTTAGCTGACTATCAAGATGACGTGCAACTAAAAATTACAGATAACCAAGTGCTCTTCACTTTTGGCCAGACACAATTTTATTCACGTTTACTTGAAGGTAATTATCCAGACACAACTCGTTTAATTCCTACGGATTCAACGACAACTATTCAAATTGATGCATCAACTTTATTAGCTTCTGTTGAACGTGCTTCTTTACTTTCTCATGAAAGTCGAAATAATGTTGTTCGCTTACAAGTTAATCCGGCTGAAAATATGGCAACACTATCTAGTAACTCTCCAGATGTTGGTAATGTCGAAGAAGAATTAAGTTTAAGTTCATTAGTGGGTAACGAATTAGATATTTCCTTTAATCCGGATTACTTAAAAGATGCGCTCCGAGCATTCGGCTCAACTGAAATCAAGTTGTCTTTCACAACTAATTTACGGCCGTTTACTTTAGTACCTTCTGAAGACGCTGAACACTATATTCAATTAATTACACCAGTTAGAACTTTTTAGTAGCTAGCTCGGCTGTTTAAAAAACAAGGTTTAAATATTTCATTGTTGAAATATTCAAACCTTGTTTTTTATTTAGGTCATTGATGAAGAATTGGCTTATATCGTCATATAATTCATTTTCAGCAATTTTAGCTTTTTTGGCCAAAATATATTAGCTAACTGTAAATGGTCTTAAATCGCATCAAAATTCTAATATCGTTGTTTTGATTGGTTAAAAAGGGTATAATTGAATAGTGAAACTTATATTTTTATTGGTGGGAGTGATTGTTATGAAACAGATCAAATTAACCGCCGATTATTTAACTTTGACGCAATTATTGAAAGAAGAAGGCATCATTGGCAGCGGTGGTCAAGCAAAATTTTATTTGCAAGAACAACCAGTGACCTTAAATGGTCAAGCTGAAAATCGACGCGGCAAAAAATTGTATCAAGGTGACATAATCAAATTAAGTAGTGGCGAAGTTTACGAAATTGTGAAGGCCTAAAATGTATTTAGAACACCTTGAATTAGCTCATTTTCGCAATTATGATTCATTAGCACTTGATTTTTCACCACAAACTAATGTGTTGATTGGTGAAAATGCTCAGGGTAAAACCAACTTATTAGAAGCTGTCTATGTCCTATCTTTAGCACGTTCTCATCGAACTAATGATGATAAATCTTTAATTCAATGGGGCCATGATTTTGCTAAACTTTCTGGAGTTATTCAAAGACGAGTTGGGCGGCTACCATTAGAGATTGTGCTAAGTCACAAAGGTAAACGAGCTAAAATTAATCATCTTGAACAAAAGCGATTATCTCAATATGTTGGTCAGTTTAATGTTATTTTGTTTGCCCCGGAAGATCTAGGCCTTGTTAAAGGCTCACCTGCTGGTCGGCGGCGTTTTATTGATATGGAATTTGGTCAAATTAATCACCAATATTTATACAATATAACGCAATATCGCTCGATTTTGCGGCAACGTAACTTATATTTGCGTTCGTTACAACGCCATCAAGCTAAGGATTTAGTTTATTTAGAGGTCTTATCTGATCAATTATCCGGTTTTGGTGCGGAAATTATCTGGGCACGGAAAAATTTCTTACAACAAATGTCTGAATATGCCAATGCGCAACAGCAGCAAATTACACAACAACGTGAACAATTAATTTTTAATTATCAAACGGTATTGCCAACAGCTGAAATTCAAAGTTCCGAGCAACTTTATCAATATTTAAAAGAACAGTATCAAAAACAACAAAAGCGTGAGTTGCAACAAGGCACGACTGCCTTAGGACCTCATCGCGATGATGTTAGTTTTATTGTTAATGATAAAAATGTCCAGACTTTTGGATCACAAGGTCAACAACGTACCGTTGCTTTAAGTTTAAAACTTGCTGAAATTGAGATGATGAAGGCTCAAACCGGTGAAACACCAGTTTTATTATTAGATGATGTTTTGTCTGAGTTGGATGATTTACGGCAGACACATTTACTACAAACTATTCATAATCGTGTCCAAACATTCCTAACAACTACTAGTTTAGATGGTGTTGCTCGAGATATTATTGGTCAACCCACTACTTTCACGGTTAGTTCAGGAAAAGTTATTCACTAGAATTAAGGTTAACGCTAGGAGGATTTGACGTGAACGACGAGGAAAATAAAAATATATCAGCTGATCAATCTTCTGATCCGGAAACAATCACAGAAGTTGAATTAGAGAAAGAAGAAAAAGCTAAGGAATACGACGCTAGTCAAATTCAAGTACTTGAAGGACTTGAAGCTGTTCGTAAACGTCCTGGTATGTATATCGGTTCGACTAGTTCACAAGGTTTACACCATTTAGTTTGGGAAATTATTGATAACGGGATTGACGAAGCCTTAGCTGGCTTTGCGTCACAAATTGATATTACGGTTGAACCAGACAATAGTATTACAGTCGTCGATGATGGCCGTGGTATTCCAGTTGGTATTCAAAAAAAGACGGGTAGACCAGCTTTAGAAACAGTATTTACGATCTTACATGCCGGCGGTAAGTTTGGCGGTGGTGGATACAAAGTTTCTGGTGGTTTGCACGGTGTTGGTGCTTCAGTTGTCAACGCTTTGTCAACTAACTTAGATGTAACCGTTACACATGAGGGTAAACGTTACTATATGGATTTTGTTCGGGGCAAAGTTAATACTGAAATGACCGTGATTGGCGATGCACCTGAACATGAACATGGCACTAAAGTTCACTTTGTCCCTGATCCAGATATCTTTACTGAAACGACGATTTATGACGATAAAGTTTTAAATACCCGAATTCGGGAATTAGCCTTTTTGAATAAGGGATTAAAGTTAACTTTTACAGATAAACGCGCAGAATCTGCCGAACGAATCGAATATCATTATGTTGGTGGTATTCGCAGTTACGTTGAATATCTAAACGAAGGTAAGGAAGTTATTTTCCCAACGCCGATTTACGTTGAAGGTGAGCAAAATGACATTACTGTCGAAGTTGCTATTCAATATACCGATGATTTTCATTCTAATCTTTTAACTTTTGCCAACAATATTCATACCTATGAAGGTGGGACTCACGAAGCTGGGTTTAAAGCTGCCTTAACTCGGGTTATTAATGATTATGGTAAGAAAACTGGGTTAATCAAAGAGAATGACGATAATTTATCAGGCGATGATGTTCGTGAAGGGATGACGGCTGTTGTCTCGATTAAACATCCAGATCCTCAGTTTGAAGGACAGACCAAAACAAAATTAGGTAATTCTGATGCACGAACAGTTACCGATAAAATGTTTTCTGAGACGTTTAATAAATTCTTACTTGAAAATCCAACCGTTGCTAAACAAATTGTAGAAAAAGGCCAGTTAGCTTCTAAAGCACGTCTGGCTGCTAAACACGCTCGTGAAGTAACTCGGAAAAAATCAGGTTTGGAAATCAGTAATTTACCAGGTAAATTGGCAGATAATACGAGTAAAGATCCAGAAATTTCTGAATTATTTATTGTCGAGGGTGATTCAGCCGGTGGTTCTGCTAAGCAAGGACGTTCTCGTTTAACACAAGCTATTTTGCCAATTCGTGGGAAGATTTTGAACGTTGAAAAAGCCTCAATGGAAAAAATCTTAGCTAATGAAGAAATTAGAACACTATTTACAGCTATGGGAACTGGATTTGGTAGTGATTTTGATCTTAGTAAAGCACGCTATCATAAATTAATTATCATGACTGATGCTGATGTCGATGGTGCGCATATTCGGACACTATTGCTGACATTATTCTACCGTTACATGCGTCCAGTTGTTGACGCTGGCTACGTGTATATTGCTAAGCCACCACTATATCAAGTTCGTCAAGGTAAGTTCATGCGTTATATCGACTCTGATGAGGAACTAAACGAAGTAGTAGGTCAACTACCAGCCTCACCAAAACCAGCTATTCAGCGTTACAAAGGTTTAGGTGAAATGGATGCTGAACAACTTTGGGAAACAACCATGAATCCCGAAAACCGTCGGATGGATCGGGTTGAGGTAACAGATGCTCAAGAAGCTGATGATGTCTTCCAAATGCTAATGGGCGATAATGTTGGTCCACGTCGTGAATTTATTGAATCTCATGCGAAGTACACGAAGAATTTAGATGTTTAGAAGGGGAGTTTGCGAAGTAAATGGCAGAATTTGAAGACCATCGCATTGAAACAGTTAATTTATCTAAGACAATGCGGGACTCATTTTTAGACTATGCAATGAGTGTTATTGTCGCGCGAGCTTTGCCAGACGTACGTGATGGCTTAAAGCCCGTTCAACGTCGGATTTTATATGGTATGAACGAATTAGGCGTTACACCGGATAAGCCTTATAAAAAGTCAGCTCGTATTGTCGGCGATGTTATGGGTAAGTATCATCCCCATGGTGATTCTTCAATTTATGAAGGTATGGTACGAATGGCTCAAGATTTTAGTTACCGTTACCTTTTAGTTGATGGTCATGGTAACTTCGGGTCAGTTGATGGTGATGGTGCGGCTGCAATGCGTTATACCGAAGCAAGAATGAGCAAAATTGCCGTTGAAATGCTTCGAGATATTAATAAAGACACGATTGATTACCAACCTAACTATGACGGTACTGAACGAGAACCAGTTGTTTTACCAGCTCGTTTCCCTAATCTGTTGGTGAATGGTGCAACTGGTATTGCCGTTGGTATGACAACGAATATTCCACCTCATAATTTATCAGAAACCATTAGTGCATTACATTTATTGATGAATAATCCTGATGCAACAACTGCTGATTTGATGGAAGCACTCCCTGGTCCAGATTTCCCAACTGGTGGTATTGTCATGGGTAAGTCTGGTATTCGTAAGGCTTATGAAACTGGTAAAGGAACCATTATTCTCCGTGCTAAAACAGAAGTGACGACTTTAAAAAATGGCCGTGAACGTATCATTGTTAGCGAAATTCCTTATATGGTCAATAAAGCTAGATTGGTAGAACGAATTGCTGAATTAGCACGTGATAAACGAATTGACGGCATCGTTGATTTAACTGATGAATCCGACCGTGAAGGTATGCGAATTGTCATTGATATTCGTCGCGATACTAGTGCGTCAGTCGTGTTGAACAATTTATATAAATTAACGTCAATGCAAACAACGTTTGGGTTTAATATGGTGGCAATCGTGAACGGTGCCCCTAAACAATTAAGTCTCAAAGAAATTTTGCAATATTATTTGGTTCACCAAGAAGAAGTGATTCGTCGACGGACAGAATTTGATCTTAAGAAGGCAAAAGCACGAGCTCATATTCTAGAAGGTTTAAGAATTGCTTTAGATCATATTGATGAAATTATTCGTATTATTCGCGGTTCACAAACAGGTGAAGTTGCTAAGAATACTTTAATGAGTCAGTTCGCATTGAGTGATAAGCAAGCACAAGCAATCTTAGATATGCGTTTAGTTCGCTTAACTGGTTTGGAAAGAGATAAAATCGAAGCCGAATATAACGACTTAATGGCAACCATTGCTGATTTAGAAGATATTTTGGCACGTTCAGAACGCATTGATCAAATTATCTATGAAGAATTATTAGAAATTCAAAAACGGTTTGGTGATGAACGACGGACAGAATTATTAGTTGGTGAAGAATTAAGTCTTGAAGATGAAGATTTAATTGAAGAACAAGAAGTTATGATTGTCTTAACACATAATGGCTATGTTAAACGATTACCAGCTAATGAGTTTAAAGTTCAAAATCGTGGCGGTCGTGGTATTCAAGGCATGGGTGTCCATGATGATGACTTTATTGAACAGTTGATTTATACATCGACGCACGATACGCTGCTCTTCTTTACCAATACTGGTAAAGTCTATCGAGCTAAAGGCTACGAAATTCCAGAGTATGGTCGTACTGCTAAAGGTATTCCAATCATTAACTTATTGGGAATTGATACCGGAGAAAATGTTGAGACTGTTATTAATATTCATGATGTTGATGACAATGATAGCTTGTTCTTTATTACTCGTTTAGGCACAGTTAAACGGACGACTGTTAGCGAATTTTCCAATATTCGGAGTAACGGTCTGCGCGCGTTGACGTTACGTGACGGTGATGAGTTAACGAATGTCTTGTTAACCGATGGCAAGCAAAACATTTTGATTGGTACTCACCTAGGTTATGCAGTTTCCTTTAACGAAGAAACTGTACGCTCAATGGGACGAACTGCTGCTGGCGTTCGTGGTATTCGTTTACGTGAAGAAGACTACGTCATTGGTTCAGCTATTTTAACGGCTGATCAAGAGATCCTAACGATTTCTGAGAACGGTTATGGTAAACGAACAGCGGTTAGCGAATATCCAATTAAAGGTCGCGGTGGTAAAGGTATCAAGACTGCCAATATCACTGAGAAAAATGGACCTTTAGCAGGCTTAGTTGCAGTTGATGGCAGTGAAGATTTAATGTTGATCACAACAGAGGGTGTCCTCATTCGCTTCCCAGTTCAAAATGTTTCCCAAACTGGACGAGCAACATTAGGTGTACGGTTGATTAAAGTTGATCATGGCGCTAAGGTAGCCACCTTAGCAAAAGTTGATCATGAAGACCCCGAAGCTAGTGAGTCAACTGCTCAAAATGCAACGGTTGAGACTAATACTGAAGCTAGTGAACAAACATTGCCTAAAGATGTTGAAGCATTAGTTGATCGTGCCGAATCTGCTGATCAAGATTTTTCAGAGACAGATAATTCTGACGATTCAGATAGATAGTTAAGTTATTAGCGAAAAGCAAATAAATCGTTTTGACGTATTTAAAAATGTAGCCAAATCTATGTTACTTTTTAAAGTCGGAATGATTTTTTTGTTGTTTAAATATCTTATCTATGCTAAACTACTAGTTTGTGAGCAGACTATTTGTTGCTTACTCCTTGTTCTTAGTAGATAAGAACCAATAGTCCATAAGGAGGTGTAAAACCATGGCAGAAACATTTTACGAAGTTACTTATATCATTAAGCCAGATCTTGACGAAGAGTCAAAAGCTACTTTGATCAAGCATTATGACGAAATTTTAGGTGCTGATGGTGCTGAAGTGGTTGATTCTAAAGATTGGTCTAAGCGTCGTCTCGCTTATGAAATCTCGAATTACCGCGAAGGTATCTATCATATTGTTAACGTAAAAGCCGATAACTCAAAAGCTATCGACGAATTTGATCGTCTTTCAAAGATTGACACATCTGTTTTACGTAGCATGATCGTTAAACGCGATGATAAAAACTAATTTTTTCAATTTGAAAGGGGATTTTTAAATGATTAATCGTGTAGTACTTGTTGGCCGACTTACAAAGGACGTTGATTTGCGTTACACCGGTAGTGGCGCTGCTGTTGCATCCTTCACTATTGCAGTTAATCGTCAATTTACAAATGCCCAAGGTGATCGCGAAGCTGATTTTATTCAATGTGTGATTTGGCGTAAAGCAGCTGAAAACTTCAAGAACTTTACTCATAAAGGTTCTTTAGTTGGTATTGATGGTCGTATTCAAACACGTAACTATGATAACCAACAAGGACAACGTGTGTATGTGACTGAAGTTGTCGTTGATAACTTTTCATTATTGGAACCAAAGAGTAACAATGCTGGCTCAGGTCAGTCGATGAACTCTAATAATTCTAATAATTATAGTCAATCAAATAATATGAATAATAGTTTTGGTAATCAGAATAACCAACAAAATTCTGTTGGTGAAGATCCTTTTGCTAATAATGGCGAACCTATTGATATTTCTGATGATGATTTACCATTCTAATTGAAAATTCGAAATAACGCTTGAGAGGAGGAATTCACATGGCTCAACAACGTCGTGGCGGCCGTCGTCGTCGTAAAGTCGATTTTATCGCTGCTAATCACATCGAATACATCGATTACAAAGACACTGAATTGTTGAAACGTTTTATCTCAGAACGAGGTAAAATTTTACCACGCCGAGTAACTGGTACTAGCGCTAAGAACCAACGCAAGTTAACCGTTGCTATCAAGCGTGCACGTATTATGGCCTTATTACCATTTGTTGGTGAAGACTAAAAAGTAAATGTAAAAAGAGTCGCAATTATGCGGCTCTTTTTTGTATGTTGCCCAAAAATTACTTATTAAGAATTTAAGCCATGCTGACAGCTTAATTTAATCAATAATGGGTAAAGATACTAGCCATTAGCTCAACTTGTTAGAAATCAAATTAAGGCGCTAATAAGCCCGTGGTACAGTTAAAAGAAATAGTAAGAGGGCAAATAGTTAGCACCAGAGAATCATGGTTATTTCTAAAGAATTTTATAAGCTTTTATGGTAAAATAGGCACAAGTAACGGTTTAATAAAGATTAGTAATTATCTTATTAATAAGTTTAAGGAGTATTATGAAAAAAATAATAAGTTGGTTTCGCGAAAAATTTAGAATTCCAACTTTCTTTGCCGATATTCAATTAAGAATCATTGCTCTGACAGTTGTAGGAATTGCGATACTAGCAAGTGCGGTTGCATTAATTATTATGCCAATTTTTGGGATTATCTTTCTTGTAGCCATGATTTTATTAGTTGGTGTTATTTTTTATGGATTTGAAGTTATTTTTAAGAACACCAATAAATATGTTTCAGACTTATCTTATCGTATTAAGCAAGGTGAGCAGTCAGCCTTAATTCAAATGCCAATTGGTATCATGCTTTTTGATCAAGAGAGTGAGATTCAGTGGGTTAATCCAACGTTTCAGGATTATCTAGGCGATCAACAAGTTTTAGGTAAAAAAATTCGTGATATCGATGATAATTTAGCTAAAATGATTGATCAACATAAAGATGATGAAAAAACTCAAGTGATTGATTGGAATGGACGCAAATTTGAAATTACCGTCCAAGAAAAAGTTGGCGCCTTATACCTGTTAGATGTAACGCGTTCAGCTAATATTGAACAGCGATTTAATGATCAACAAATCGTCATTGGTCAGATTTTTATTGATAATTATGATGAAATTACGCAAACAATGGACGATCAAGGTGTTTCTAATCTTAGTAATTATTTGACTAATCGCCTATCAGATTGGGCTAGTGATTATCAAATGTTTTTAAAACGCGTTGATGAAGATCATTTCTTTGTGCTGGCTTACGCTAAAGCTTTAGCTAAAGCAGAAGCCAATAAATTCCAAATTCTGGATAAGATTCGTGAAGATACCTCAGTTCAGAACTTTCCCGTTACGCTCAGTGTTGGCTTTGCATATGGGAGTGATGATTTAGCTGAGTTGGCTATTACTTCTCAAAGTAATTTAGATCTGGCCTTGGGCCGAGGTGGCGATCAAGTAGTTGTGAGAGCTAAAGGTCAACAAGCTCATTTCTATGGTGGCAAGACGAATCCAATGGAGAAGCGTACGCGAGTTAGAGCGCGAATGATTAGTCAAGCGCTACAAGGATTATTTGCTTCAGCAAATGATATTTTTGTAATGGGACATAATCATCCAGATATGGATGCTGTTGGTGCTTCATTAGGCATTCGTCGTATTGCTCAGATGAACGGAATTAAATGCCATATTGTCTTAGATCAGAACTCGATTCATACGGATGTACAAAGATTAGTAGATGATATTAAAGACTATCCAGAAATTTATCAAAGCGTCGTTACGCCAGAACAAGCATTAGAGATGGCCAGCAGCGATAGTATGTTGATTATGGTAGATCACTCTAAACCATCTATTTCAATCAGCTCATCGTTGTATGACAAGCTTAAACAGCGTGTTGTGATCATTGATCATCATCGACGTGGTGAAGAATTTCCAGAAAATCCGATGCTAACATACATTGAGCCTTATGCTTCATCAACGTGCGAACTAATTGCCGAGATATTTGAATATCAACCAACTGATGTTGAACCTCTTAACAAAATTGAAGCGACAGCTATGTTGGCTGGAATTTCTGTTGATACACAGTCATTTTCACAACGAACCGGCACTCGTACTTTTGATGCTGCAAGTTACTTACGTTCAGTTGGGGCTAATAATGGCATGGTTCAGCAACTATTAAAAGAAAATGCTGATGAATTTATTCAACGTAATCATTTAATAGATAATTTAGAAATGGTGACAAGTAACGTTGCTATTGCATTAGGTGAAGAAAAGCAAAAATATGATCCAGTAATAGCTGCTCAGGCGGCTGACACTATGCTAAAATTATCAGGTATTGATGCGTCTTTTGTTATTAGTCGTCGCTCGGATGATATAATTGGTATTTCAGCGCGAAGCCTTGGCAAGATTAATGTTCAGGTTGTGATGGAAAAAATGGGTGGTGGTGGTCATTTATCAAATGCTGCAACCCAATTGAAAGACACAACAATTGCGAAAGCTAAACAACAATTAGTTAGTATTTTAGACGAGATACAAGATGATCAATAAACTCAGAGTTCCTTAGGAGGTATTTATTCATGAAAGTTATTTTTCTAGAAGATGTCCGTGGTAAAGGCAAACGTGGCCAAGTTAAGGAAGTTCCTGACGGTTATGCGCGTAATTTTTTGATTAAGAATGGTAAAGCTGAGTTAGCTACGAAACAGGCGATCAGTCATTTAGAGGCACAACAAAAGGCTGAAGCTAAAATAGCTGCTAACGAAAAAGCTGCTGCTAAGCAAATTAAAGAACAACTTGAAGATGACAAAACTGTTGTCTCAATTAAATCAAAAGCGGGTTCTGATAGTCGTTTATTTGGTTCAGTTCCTAGTAAACAAATTGTGACAGCACTTGAAGATCAATTTGGTATTAAACTTGATAAACGTAAGTTGTCTTTATCAGAACCAATTAAGACTTTAGGTTATACCAATGTTCCAGTTAAACTTTATAATGGCGTTAACGCGGTTATTCGAGTTCATATTACCGCAGAATAGAATAGGATTTTTTTAAGTTTGGCATTATTTAGTGCCAAACTTTTTACTAGTTTCATGTATTTAGGCTGAGAGGTTATAATGGATAATTTACAAAATCAATTGCCACCACATAGTGAAGAGGCTGAGCAAGCAGTCTTAGGTTCTATCTTTTTAAGACCAGATGCTATTGTAGATGCAATGGAATATTTAGTACCCGAAGATTTTTACCGGCGCGCTCATCAAATAATTTTTCAGGCAATGATTAATATTAGTGACCGTCAAGATGCAATTGATGTTGTAACAATACGTAGTGAATTAGAAAGTCATCATCAATTTGAGGATGTTGGTGGTGCGGCGTATATTGCAGAGTTAGCGTCAAATACGCCATCATATCGCAATGTCGGTTACTATGCTAAAATTGTTGAGGAAAAATCAATGTTGCGGCGACTAATTGGCACAGCGACTCATATTGTCAATGAAAGTTATCAGCAAGATGAAGATGCAACAACAATACTTGATAATGCTGAAAAGCAGATCATGGATGTTAGCCAAAATCGTAATCGTAACGGATTTAAACAAATTAGTGATGTTTTGTTAGAATCAATGGCCAATATTGATGAGTTAACCAAACAAGACAGCACTATTACAGGTTTATCGACAGGATATGCTGATTTAGATCGAATTACTGCTGGTTTGCATGAAGACGAATTAATTATCCTAGCGGCGCGTCCTGGTGTTGGTAAGACGGCCTTCGCGTTAAATATTGCTCAGAATATTGGTACTAAAAATGAAGATGTTTCGATTGCTATTTTTAGCTTAGAAATGGGTGCTGAACAATTAGTTAATCGAATGATCTGTGCTGAAGGAAATATTGAATCTAATCATTTACGGACTGGTCAATTGACAGATGAAGAATGGGACCATTTAATGGTAGCCATGGCTAGTTTATCTAAAGCAAAAATCTATATTGATGATACACCAGGTGTAAAGATGGCTGAAATTCGAGCTAAATGTCGTCGTTTGCAACAAGAGCAGAAAAATTTAGGGTTAATTGTGATTGACTATCTACAATTAATTGAAGGTAGCGGCCAAGAAAATCGCCAACAAGAAGTATCAGCAATTTCTAGACAATTAAAGATGTTGGCTAAAGAATTACATGTTCCGGTTATTGCCTTATCTCAATTATCTCGTGGCGTTGAGCAACGTCAAGACAAGCGGCCAGTTTTATCAGATATTCGTGAATCTGGTTCTATTGAACAAGATGCCGATATTGTCGCCTTTTTATATCGTGAAGATTATTATCGTTCCGAAGATGAAGATGACGATACTGGTTCTGCTCCTGCACAATCAAGTGATGATGATCAAAATGTTGGTCCTGTAGAAGTTATTATTGAGAAAAACCGGGCAGGTGCTCGCGGTACGGTACAGTTATTATTTGTTAAATCGTATAATAAATTTGCATCAGTTTCGAATCGGGACATGATGCCCCAATAGTTCTTATTTCCCGGGAAATAAGAAAACCACAAAAGATGATTGTACGTCTTTTATGGTTTTTTTTTATTTATATAATGATAATATTTTTTTAAACATTGAAAATAAGAACTATTAATGATAGAATCCTTCATGTAGTTAACAATTTTAAAAGGTGGCAATCAAATGTCAGGAACAGTTGTAGTAGGTATGCAGTGGGGCGACGAAGGAAAAGGCAAAATTACAGACTTTTTAAGTCGAGATGCCGATGTTGTAACACGTTATCAAGGCGGCGACAACGCAGGACATACAATTAAGCAAAATGGACAAACTTATCACTTAAGAACAATTCCATCCGGAATTTTACATGCTGATAAGACTTGTGTCTTGGGGAATGGAATTGTACTCAATCCTAAGTCACTCGTTGCCGAAATTACTCGTCTTCATGAAGCTGGTGTGAGCACGGCCAACTTGGTGATTTCAGATCGTGCCCATATTATCTTGCCATATCATATTGCTTTAGATAAGGCTCAAGAAAATTATCGTGATGACAATAAAATCGGTACCACTAATCGAGGAATTGGTCCTGCTTATACCGATAAAGCTGAACGTTCTGGTATTCGAATGGTTGATTTGTTAGATAAAGATACTTTTGCCAAAAAATTAGCAACGAATTTAAAATTTAAAAATGAATTATTAACAAAAATTTACCAACAACCAGCATTAGATTACGATGAAATATTTAATGAATTCTACGATTATGGCCAACAGTTAAAAGATT
Organism: Lapidilactobacillus dextrinicus DSM 20335; assembly: GCF_001436095.1. GTDB lineage: Bacteria > Bacillota > Bacilli > Lactobacillales > Lactobacillaceae > Lapidilactobacillus > Lapidilactobacillus dextrinicus. The sequence continues at coordinate 92,966 of NZ_AYYK01000008.1, forward strand.
ATGTTGTTGATAGTAGTGAATTATTAAATGCTCGCATTGATAAAAATGAGAATCTACTTTTTGAAGGTGCACAGGGAATTATGCTAGATCTTGATCACGGTACTTATCCATATGTAACGTCTTCTAATCCTGCTGGTGGCGTTTCTGTCGGTGCTGGCATAGGACCTCAAGCCATCACTCATGTTGTTGGTGTTGCCAAAGCGTATACATCAAGAGTAGGTGATGGCCCATTCCCAACAGAGCAATCAAATGAAGTTGGTGAATATCTTCGTGATGCAGGTCATGAATATGGCGTTGTTACTAAACGCCCACGACGCATTGGTTGGTTGGATGCGGTCGTTTTAAACCATTCACGTAAAGTAGCTGGTGTTACCGAATTATGTTTAAATTCAATTGATGTTTTAACTGGATTAGAAACAGTTAAAATTTGTGTTGCTTATGAACTTCACGGCAAGCGTATTGATTACTATCCAGCAAGTTTTAAAGATATTGCCGATTGCACACCGATTTATGAAGAATTGCCTGGATGGAATGAAGATATTACGCAAGCAAAAGAAATTTCAGAGTTACCAATTAATGCACAAAATTATATTCAACGTGTTTCAGAACTAGTTAAATTACCACTTGCTACTTTTTCCGTTGGGCCCGATCGTGAACAAACGATTGTATTAAAAAATGTTTGGCAACAACCTGCCTACAATAAGTAAGCTAAAGAAAAACCTTGGTCGATTCGACCAAGGTTTTTTTGTTTATAAAAAAAGAGAACGCAAGATTGTTTTCAAAACGTATAATACGCCAGCAATCTTCGTTCTCATGGGTTTGGCACCGTCAATTATTATAACATATTAGATAGTAAAGTGTGTATTTTTCGATAATAAATAAAATAGAATTTAGTAGCGTCTTTCAGAGAAAATTAAAGCTACTTGGTGTAGTTTAATTATCAGCTATTTTATAATTGGCTATGGTACGATGAAATCGAATAAATATTGTTGATTTTTTCGTAGACATTAGGGAGTGTGGTGAATGAAAAATTCAATGTTGCACGTTGTTGTAGACCGTCAAATTGGCTATTTTGATGATAAACATGCCCATATCCAATCAATTATGGTTATTTACCCAACATATTAGGCAGCGATAATGAACCTCAAGATGTATATATTATTTCCGAGGAAATAATATCACCTATATCCGTATTTGATGGTAAATTAATTGCGATTATTCATCGAGAAGACGATATTGAAGATAAGTGGGTTGTTACTACGCCACATGAAAGTTTTACTGCTAAAGAAATTGCTGACAAGGTAAAATTTATGGAGCAGTACTTCAATAGTATAATTGAGCTTTTGTAAGGCACTTTTATATTATTATCTCCTTAAAAGTTTCATGTGAAACGTCATTTTATATATAGAGATTTAATCTGAACGCATTCTGTTGAAAAGGGGAAAACAACATGACTGAGCCTGAAAAAATTGGCAAAATGAGCAACTAAAATTAGATTTAGGGGCGGATTTGGGTGGAATATTACTATCGACTACTGCAACGGCACAACCGGGAATTGCAACGCTATATTACGAAAATTCTAAGTTAATTGGTGTTCAAAGCTTGAGTACTGAAAAGAAACCGATACGAGTTGTACAAATCAAAACGCCAGAAACAATTGAAGCTGAATATTTTGAGCGTTTTATAATAAACAAAGCCAAAGAAAAAGGCATTAAATTAGAAGATCATACTGAATATTCGGTGCCAGCTAACCAACAAAAAATAATGGCAGATTATTGGCATGACTTGTCACCGATAATGACATTATTAGGGCTGAACCTGGTATCTTCTAAGCCACATCCGGCTAAGGCTCAGCATAGATGGAATTCAAAGGTTGCTAAAGTAAAATTCTCAACAGTTTACGAAGGTACACAAGCAACAATTTATTGGCGTAAAAGAAATGAGGTAGTTATTTTATCTGGCGCAAAAATGAAATCAGAGCCAGAGTTAAACGCAAATGGTAAGCTTGGTTTTGCCGCACGTTTTGCTATTCAACTGTGTCAAGAACATGTTAATTCTTTTACTGAAGATTTTATAACTGTTGAAGATATAATTTTAAAAAGCATCAATGAGGTAGGGTTATTTCTTTATTTTGGGAATACTAATAGTTGGTTACAATTTAAAGATGAGAATAATCGAACCATTGATGAATGGACAATTGTTAAATGATAATTTATATGATAATTAACTGTGAGATTTAACTTTTTATGACGATAAAATGATAAAATATAAGAGAACGTTTCATGTGAAACAAGAATAAGGAGTTGAAGAAAATGGATAAAGAGAAATCAATTCAGTTAATTAAAGATTTATCAAATGTACGAGGAATTTCTTCGTTTGAAGACGAGGTTACAGCACTTTTTAAAGACACAGTGAAAGATGCTGGAATCGTTAGTGAAGATCATATGCGTAATATTTTTGTTAAGCACCCTGCTAATGATGGCAAGCGTCCTGTGGTTGAATTAGATGCGCATTCTGACGAAGTTGGTTTTATGATTAGAGCTATTAAACCGAACGGTCAGATGATGTTTGTTAATGTTGGCGGTTGGGCAACAGTTACAATTCCAGCACAAAAAGTTAAAGTACGTAATCGTGACGGTGAATGGATCTCTGGTATTGTTAGCAGTACACCACCACATTTTATGACTGCTGAAGAAAAAACACGTCTACCTAAACCTGAAGAATTAAGTATTGATGTTGGTGCTTCTAGTGCTGATGAAATTATTGATATTTATGGTATTGAAGTGGGCGCACCAGTAGTGCCAGACGTTACCTGTGAATATAATGATAAAACTGGCTTATTTCTAGGTAAAGCATTTGATAATCGAATTGGTACAGCATTACTAGCATCAACCATGAATGATTTAGCATCAGAAAAATTAGATGTAGATATTATTGCTGGTCTTTCTTCTCAAGAAGAAGTGGGAGATCGCGGTGCCGAAGTTGTTGTACGTAAAATTAAACCTGATTTAGCTATTGTATTTGAAGGCGCGCCTGCTGATGATACAGTGATGCCGAATTATTTAATTCAGTCAGGATTACGTAAAGGTCCTATGTTACGTGACTTTGATTCAACGATTGTCACTAATCCACATTTCCAACGTTTTGCATTAGATATTGCAACTAAGAATAATATTCCTGTTCAACGTTCAGTTCGGACTGGTGGCGGACAAGATGGTGCAATTATCAATCGTTACAATGGAGCACCAACAATCGTGATTAGCGTGCCAGTTAGATATGCGCATACACCATATTGTTTCATCGCGTTTGAAGATTATCAAAATGCATTGGCTTTAGCTAAGAAAATAATTAAAGCGTTAAATGCTGATGTTTTAGAAAAATTCTAATTTAGGTTTTAAAGAGAGTTCAGATTTTCTGAACTCTCTTTTTATTGATTAAAATTCTATTATTTCCCTGGAAATAATAGAAACCTGTATAGAACGAACTAGTTGAAGTTAAGTTTGAAAATCAAAATAAAAAGTGTGACTCAGCAAACTGCCGAGCCACACTTTTTATTATTGAATTATAATTCGCGATTTTGACGTCTTGCAATTGCTGGTAAGATCAATCCTAAACTAATTAAGAAGATCGGCATTGCAATATTTAATACTAATTGGAACCACCATTCAGTTGGGCTTGTTGCATAAGCAATTTTAGGAACCATACCTAAAATACATGCAAAGGCAGTAAAGACGAAGCACCATAAGCCAATACCAAATCCTAATTTAGAATTCTTAACAAACATGTAGTCTGAATGAAATTTATCTAAGTGTTTGTTTAAAAGCATGAAGGCAAGGAATACCCAGAGATAACGAAGTGGCATAACGACTGAGTTAAGGTTAAGTAACCAGTTATATAAGGTGTTTGTACCACCAATACCTAGTGCAGGAATAATGATGATGATACCAACTAAAACACCAGTAAGTTTATAACCATTTACTGGAACGCCATCAGCATTTTTCTTACGTAATGCGGCTGGGACAAATTGGGGATCGGCATCATCTAATAAAATACGCAATGGTGCATCGATTGAAACAGCAAAAGCGGCGATAGAAGCCATTGCATTCGCAATAGCATAAACATACATTAAAATATTACCAACATGGTAGAATTTACCTAGACGTTGGAAGGCAACATAAGCACCATTGGCCATTAAGTCAGAAGGAATATGTTTGGCATCAAAAATCATACCCATTGCAAAAGAGCCCATAATTGCAGAAACAGCAACCATAATTGCTAAAGCAATCATACCCTTAGGGAAGTTCTTTGCTGGATTCTTTGTCTTATTAACGTAAGGTGAGATTTTTTCTGCACCACCAACGGCGAAGACTAACATCGAAATTGTTGTGAAATATTTAAAATCAAATTTTGGAATATAAGTACTAATATGATTCATATTTGCAGTTGCAATAGAAGAACCCGTCATTGCTGGTGCAGATAAACCAAGAATAATGAAAAGAATTGACATAACAAACATAGACATACCGGCAATACTACCAATACGATTCAATGTTGTAATACCACGAGAAGCTAAGAATAAGAAAATCAAGAAGATAACTAAACTCAAAGCTTGAACGATCATTGAAGAAGTAACATTAACAAAGTTACCATTACCACTAAAGAACCAGCTTAAGGCAATCATAATTGCCTGTGGCTTTTGTGCTAAGTAAGGGATATGAACTACCCAGTAAGTCCAAGCTGCAAAGTAGGCGAGGCGTTTAGTTGAAACTTCCTTAATCCAACTAGAAACACCACCTTCAGCATCTTTGAAGGTTGCCCCCATTTGCCCTACCATTAAAGTATACGGAACGAAGTACAGAACCATTATTAAAATCCAAGAAACGACAACAACTAAACCTTCTTGTGCAAAGTTATTAACGACGTTACCTAAACCCCAAACGGCTACGAATGCGAGTAATGCAATGTTGTACCAAAATAATTGCTTTGAGTCTTTTTGCTCAGCCATAATATTCCCCTTTCTGAGAGAAAAATAATCTATTGAAACATTATACCCCCTCATGAATGCTTATTCATGAAAGAATAATGAGAAATAAAATTTAATCAATTACTCATAATTGTCTTTTGTAATTTTAAAAGCTGATATCAAGCTGTTTTTAAAATTAGAAGAAGTTACAAGTTTTATAATTTTTCTAATCAAAAAAATAATATAAATTTTAAATCGTCATTCTATTCAAAAAAATCTATTGCTTTTTACTAAAAAAAGCGTGGTTATTAAGAAATAAACTTAATGAAAATACTCATAATAATGATATGATTAGAATATATTCAAGATATTATTAAGGAGAAATCATATGACACAATTAGTTATTGCGTTTGCAGGGTTTGGTAAAAGTGCCAATCGTTATCATTTACCTTATTTAAAGAACCGATCTCAAATAAAGGTTAAAATGGTTTATGATCATCGCTTTAGACATTATCACGAACAACAAGATAATTTAAAAGCTAGTGGTGTTGAACTAACAACTGATTTTACTGATATTCTTGAAGACTCTGACGTTCAACTGATTGCGATTACGACACCAGCGGCAACTCATTATAGTTTAGCTAAACAAGCGCTATTACATGGTAAGAATATTTTAGTAGAGAAACCTTTTTGCGAAACTGCTGAACAGGCTGAAGAACTTTTAAAACTAGCTAAAGAAAATAGCTTAATTGCTATGCCGTTTCAAAATCGCCGTTTTGACAGTGACTATTTAGCACTAAAACATGTCTTAGAAGTTGGGTATGTAGGGGAACCTTTAACGATTGAATCACATATGGATCATTTCCGTCCTAGTGAGCAGTTTGTTAACAGTGATCCAATTAATGGTCAATTCTATGGCTTAGGTATTCATACAATTGATCAAATTGTGGCATTATTTGGTCAACCGCAACGAGTGTTCTATGATATTCGAGCCCAACAAAATCAAGGAACATTAGATGATTATTATGAAACTCAACTTTTTTATTCTAAATTAAAAGCGACTGTAAGTTCCGGTCCGTTAGTTGCTACGCCGTACCCTTCATTTAGACTTAACGGTACTAAAGGTAGCTTTGTTAAATACGGTATTGATCAGCAAGAAAATGATTTAAAAGCAGGAATTATGCCAGATCAATCTGACTTTGGACAAGATGCTCCTAATGCGTTTGGTCATTTAAAGTATTTGAACGGCAATGGTGACTGGATAGAAAAAGATTTACCAACGCCAGTAGGAGATTACGGCCGAGTATATGATGCAATGTACGCTGCTATTATTGAAAAAAAATCCAAACTTGTAACAGATCAAGAGTTACTAATTGACATGCGAATTCTTGAGGCGGGTGTTTCTGAACAGGGGCCCCATGTAAAAGAGTTTTAGAACAGATAATTTTTAATAAAATAACTAAAAAACACTTAATTGAAAATACTTGCAGTGGAATTAATGATTAATTGATGCTGCAGTATTTAAAATTAAGTGTTTTTATTTAATACGATAAAATTTATAAATTAATTTTCAGGTTGGTAATCTTTATCAATGATCAAAACTGGTTTAATGGTTTTACCAGATCGCGAATCTTCATTAGCTTGATTAATCTCATCAAAGTCGTAAAATCTTTCAGTCTTATCAAAATCAAACATACCTTGACGGTAGAACTTAATTAACCGAGGGATATCAATTTGTGGAATAGAGTCGCCCATATTAACACCAATTACTGAACGATCATCAACGCAGAGATCATTCCAAGTATCTAGGTCAATATGGTTAGGCGTAACAGCGATACATGCAGAAACACCGCCTTGAGCTAATGCTTTGATAGAACTTTCCATAACCGCCGTAACCCCAGTAGTATCAACTGCAAAATCAACACCATAGCCACCAGTTAATTGCTTAATCGCTTCAACGGCATCTTCATTCTTACTATTAATGACGTCTGTTGCGCCTAATTCTTTGGCTAGAGCTAACCGTGAATCAACAATATCAATGGCAATAACCGTTGTACATCCGGAAATACGTCCTGCCATCATTGCTGCAAGTCCGACCGCACCAGTACCAAAGACTGCAATTGTTTGACCAGGGCGTGGTTTTAGCGTGTTTAAAACAGTGCCACTACCAGTAACATAGCCACAACCTAAAGGCCCTAATTTACGTAAGTCAAGATCATCGGGAACTTTGACACAATTACGCTCTCGGACTACGGTTGTTGTGGTAAAAGAAGATTGATCAAACATATCGGCGACGTGTTTACCATTTTGAGTAAAATGACTAGTTCCATCTGGACGAACACCTGATAAATTATTAGCACCGTAATGTAAACATCTTGTTGGGATGCCTTTTAAACAATTTTCACAGTTACCACAAGCATAAAATGACAATACAACGTGATCGCCAGGTTTAAAGTTTTGAACATGAGCACCAACTTTTTCAACGATACCGGAACCTTCGTGACCAAGTATGATTGGATAATCAATGACCGCATCACCTACGCGTAATGCTTCATCGGAGTGACAAATACCGCTGGCCACCATATGAACCTGAATATCATCAGGCTGCATATCGGCTAGTTCAATGTCATCGTGGATAACAAATGGCGCATCCTTTTGTTCGACAACTGCTGCTCTAATCTTCACAAGAAATCACCTCTGAGTTTATTTAGAAAACGATTACATTATTCATTATTTCACTATTTTTTTGAAAACTCAATCATAAATTGACGTTTAATTGAGTAATACAATTGTTATTTTTACAGTTATTTTAAGCTAGAAGGGTTCTTCATTGACACCCTTACTTTTACAAAGTATGATGTTAGAAAAAAGGGGTGGATAAGATGGTTAACACACTTAAACAAATGAATTCAAATGTGCACTGCTGTTGCAACTGTATGAACAACGGCTTATTTGCATATGCACATCAAGAACTCATCTTATCTGCTAATCGATGTTAGGCTAACAATTACTGTATAAGAAGAGAGCTAAGACTGTGCGCATATATAACGCACAGTCTTTTTTTATTAGTAAATTATAAGTGTCATAAACGGAGGAAAAAATATGAAAATAGCAAACAAGACATTTAGCAGGGTAATAGGAATTGGGGTTTTGATTACTTTAACTATGATTTTAACGGCATGTGGTGCTAAAAAATCCAGCAAAACAGCCGGTAGTGCTCAAACATTACGTCTAGCAGCAGCGGCGCAATTAAATACGATTGATATTTCAACTTCATCAGGCTATGGACAAACGGGTAATGTTTATGAAAGTTTCTACCGGTTAGGTAAAAACGGCAAACCAACAGCTGGATTAGCCAAAGCAACTAAAGTCAGCGCTGATGGTAAGACCTATACCTTTACTTTGCGTAATGCTAAATGGAGTAATGGTGATCCGATTGTTGCTCAAGATTTTGTATATTCTTGGCGTCGAACAATTAATCCGACAACAAAATCAGAGTATGCTTATTTATTCGAAGGAATCAAAAATGCGAAGGCAATTAGTGAAGGTAAATTAGCACCAGATCAACTTGGAATTAGAGCACCAGATCAAAAAACAGTTGTTGTAACGTTGGAACGACCGATTTCTTACTTTAAGGTTTTAATGGCTTATCCATTATTTGCACCGCAAAATCAAAAGGTTGTTGAGAAATATGGTAAAAAATATGCGACAAATTCCAAATACATGGTTTATAGTGGCCCATTCAAAATTAGTGGTTGGAAAGGAACAAATAATTCTTGGCAGTTTGTTAAAAATAATGAGTATTGGGATGCAAAAAAAGTTAAGTTACAGACAATTAGCTATAAAGTAGTTAGTGATCCTCAGACGAGTTTAGACCTTTATCAAAATGATCAACTTGATTTAAGCAAGTTATCTCAAGAACAAGTGGCAAATTATGAAAATGATAAAGAGTATATTCAGTATCCATATTCTTATGTTAGTTTCTTAAGCTATAACTTTGCTAACACTGATGCTAATAAGCAGAAAATTTTGACCAATCGTGATGCACGATTAGCTATTTCACTAGCGTTAGACCGTAAGCAACTGACTAAAAAGGTTCTAGGTAATGGTTCTTTAGTTCCCACTGGCTTTGTATCGACGGATTTAGCTAAAGATCCTCAGACAGGTAAAGATTTTTCAGCCGCACAAAAAACAGCAAATACGTTAGACTACAATACTAAATTAGCAAAAACAAAATGGAAAGCAGCACAAACTGCCACCGGAATTCATAATGTCACTTTAACAGTATTAGCAGGAAATGATAACGGTGATGATCCTTCAACTGGAATTGTTGTTCAATATTTGAAGGGGCAACTTGAAAAAGTGCTACCAGGACTCTCAATTAAAATTCGAGCAGTACCAACACAAGTAGCCAATAGTGAACGACGTCAAGGTAAATTTGATATTGCCTTAACAGGATGGGGTGCTGATTTTAACGATCCGATTTCATTTTTAATGATTCCTGAAAAGGGTACAGATTATAACTACGGAAAATATGATAACGCAGAATATAACGCACTATTGGCTAAAGCTAATGGTACTGATGCTAATAATTCTGAAAAAAGATGGCAGGATATGGCACAAGCAAGTCAACTATTATCACAAGATCAAGGCGTAACACCGTTATATCAAAGTGTTTATTCTTTCTTACAGAAAGATAATGTAAAAGGAATTATTCATAATACTGCTGGTACACAGTGGAATTATAAATACGCTTATATCAAATAATTAAAAAGAGGTCCGAACTAGATTTACTAGTTCGGACCTCTTTTTAATAGGATTATTTTTCAAAGCGTTGAATTAAATCAACAAATGTATCCATTGAGCTCTTCAAGAATTTAAGCGTACCTTCGTTTGTAATCTTTAATTGATCATCAAGCAAATTCGTGACATTACTAATATAAACTTCTGGTTGTTGAACGATTGGCATATTCAAGAATGTCAAAGATTGACGTAAATGATGATTTGCACCAAAACCGCCAATAGCACCTGGAGAAACGCTTAAAATAATTGCTGGTTTTTTATCCCAAATACTTTGGCCGTAAGGACGTGATCCGACATCAAGTGCATTTTTAAGAACTGCAGGTACCGAACGATTATATTCTGGAGTTGCAAAAATAACGGCATCAACATCTTTCATTTCATCACGAAATCTTTGCCATTCTGTAGGAACTTGATTTTCATCATCAAAATCTTGGTTATATAGTGGAAGATCGCCAATCTCAATATCTTTAACGATATAATCACTTGGTAATAAAGCAGCCGTTTGTTCGGCAACTGCACGAGTAAATGATCCTTTACGTAAACTACCGATTAATAATCCAATTGTCTTTGTCATAATAATTGCTCCTTCTTACTATTTATAAGTAAATGTTACCTTGTTAAAAGACAAAAAGCAATAAAATAGTCTTTGTAAATATAATCTAATATTAAAAACTAGATGATAATATTTAATTGGTGATTTATTTAGTTTTGTGTATTACAATATAATCAATATGATGTTAGGAGCATAATAATGACAACAAAAAAAATATTTACACCACCAGAACATCCTTCTAGGCGTTATGAAATTTTAAATGAAATTTTTTCGGCGATTACCCATGGCATTGGCTTTTTATTTGCTATTGCTGCTTTGGTTCTATTAATTGTTAAAGCAAGCCAAACTCATGATGCATTACGAATTGTTACTTTTACAATTTACGGGTCCTGCATGGCGTTACTATATTTATTTTCAACTTTATATCACAGTTTGGTTTTTACAAAAGCACGTCACGTTTTTCAGATTTTTGACCATAGCTCGATATTTATACTGATTGCGGGAACATATACGCCATACACTTTGGTAGCTATTGGTGGTTGGCGCGGATGGACTATTTTTGGGATTATCTGGGCATTGGCTATTGCCGGTATTTTAATGAAGATTCTTTTTGCCAAGGCTCCTCAAGTTTATGAAACAATTCTTTACGTTTTAATGGGTTGGATGATTATTCTAGCCTCACAACCATTAGCAAAATCGATCGGACAGCGTGGACTATGGCTACTTATTGGCGGTGGGATTGCCTATACTTTTGGTGCATTACTTTATAGTATGCGTGGTATTAAATATATTCATGTTATTTGGCACGTTTTTGTAATGATTGGTTCAATTTTAATGTTTTTCTCCGTGTATCTTTATGTCTAAACGTTTTTCTCAAGATTGCGAAGATGTACAATGTAAGTGGTTTCTAAATAGGATTCTAGGAGGAAAGTATGGTTAAACGTTTAATAAGTGCGAATACTAGCGATATTTTAGCTATGAATGCTGAAGATTTGAAGGAAAGCATTAAGGCTAGTGAGGGTCGAGTTGTTCTTAGCGAAAATGTTGTGACGAGTCAACCGTTAGGTGAAGATATTACTAATGCAGAAGTAGCAGCAGCCTTTGGTGCGGATTTAATTTTATTGAACAATATGGATGTTATGAATCCTGTAGTTATGGGATTATATGATGGTGAAGAAACGATGGCTACTGCTAAGCCACGTCATGATGGACATATTATTAAGGATCTGCAACATTTGGTTGGACGTCCAATTGGTGTTAATTTAGAGCCTATTGATGTTGATGCGGACATGTTAGAAGAACGCTTAGAGATTGTAACCGGCAGAACTGCAACGCCTGAAACGCTAGCGGAGGTAGAACGTTTAGGCTACAATTTTGTCGTTTTAACTGGCAATCCGGGAACTGGCGTAACAAATGAACAAATCGTTAAAAATATAAAAATTGCTAAGCAAAAGTTCTCAGGATTAGTTATTGCAGGGAAAATGCATGCAGCTGGTGTTAATGAACCATTAATTAACCCTAGCATTGTTAAAGAATTTATTAATGCTGGTGCAGATGTTATTTTAGTTCCTGCCGTGGGAACAGTCCCAGGGCTAACCGATGATGAACTAACAGAGATTGTTAAAATTGCGCATGAAGCTAATGCGTTAGTGATGTCAACAATTGGTACCAGTCAAGAGAGCGGAACTACATCTTATATTGAAAATATTGCGATTCGCAATAAGATCTGTGGCGTAGATATTCAACATATTGGCGATGCTGGATATGGTGGTATGGCACCAGTTGAAAATGTTTTTACGTTAAGTAAAGCAATTCGTGGTCAACGGCATACTGTCAGTCGAATGGCACGGTCGATTAATCGCTAAGTTAAATAATAAAGTGGAAGACAATAATGTCTTCCACTTTTTATATACTGCAATAAAAAGAACCCATCGTTGGATGAGTTCATCATTAATGATTAGTTTTTTAAATTCTTTTCGACCCAGTCACGAACTTGGTCATCTGTGTAATTTAGAAATGGCTTCATGGCTTCTTCAGTCTTGATTGTGTCATGAGCATTAGCTTCCATAATGTGATTCCAAATTGCATCACGTACGATGTTTTTATCGTTGCTCCAGTCGAATGCTTCATTCATCCGTAAATTCAAAATATCAGGTTCAGTTTGAATACTTTTATCAGCCATAATACTTACCTCCATTAATTATTTACAAGTTCATTATAGATCTGTTATTAAAAAGTGGTGTAAAAAACGCACTATTTATTGAACTAGCGATAAAAATTAAAAAACTTGATCTACGTCAATTAATTAATTGCACCAGACAGCTAGAATTAAAAACATCAAGTCAGAAGGAGTTGGCGTAGATGAAAGTTCAATTATTTATCCAAAAACATACGAACCATATTACTTGGTTAGTAGCTGGTTTAATTATTCTGGGGTATTTAAGTAAATATTTCCTGGGAAATATTTTGATTTATCAAGTTAGTTTAGCCGTTGCTTCGATTATTGCTGTTGTTCCTATTGCGATTCATGCTTATCAGGCATTAATGGCTAAAGTTGTAAGTATAGAATTACTAGTAACAATTGCAGTAATAGGTGCCTTCATTATTGGTGAATATAATGAATCAGCGATTGTGACCTTTTTGTTTTTGTTTGGGAATTTTCTGGAACAAAAAACTTTATCAAAAACACGGGCTTCAATTAAATCATTAACAGAAATGACGCCAACCACAGCAGAAGTTGTTAGGAATGATGGTAGCACGGAAGAAATTGAAGTTGATGATGTTGAAGTTGGCGATATTGTTTTAGTAAAAACTGGTGCTGCTATTCCCGTTGATGGGGTTGTAGTTGAGGGTAATGGCTATGCCAATGAGGCAGCTATAACGGGAGAGTCGCGCGCGGTCAATAAAGCGGTAACTAGTTCAGTTTATTCTGGCACAATTTTAAGTGATGGATTTTTAAAAGTTAAAGCTACTAAGGTTGGTGATGACACAACTTTTGCTAAAATCGTTGAATTAGTAGAGGATGCACAAGATACTAAATCACATGCCGAAAAATTCATTGATCGCTTTGCCCAATATTACACACCAGCGGTATTAATCATTGCACTATTAACTTATCTCTTTTCTCATGATTTTAAATTAGCAATTACGGTACTGGTATTGGGTTGCCCAGGTGCTTTAGTAATTGGTGCACCGGTTTCTAATGTGGCTGGAATTGGTAACGGAGCCAAGAAAGGTATTTTAATTAAAGGTGGCGAAGTGATAGATTCTTTTGCCAAAATTGATACCTTTGTCTTTGATAAAACTGGTACCTTAACTCAAGGCACGACGACGGTTTCTAATCGTATTTATTATGATGATCATTCTAAAACCGCCTTAGCTTTTGCAGCTAAAGTAGAAAGTCTATCTGATCATCCATTAGGTCGTGCTATTCAACAATACGCAACAGCGCAACATGTTGAATATCAATCATTGAAAATTAATAACAATACGACTATTAAGGGACAAGGTATTGTTGCTGAAGTTGCTGATCAACAAGTTATTGTCGGCAATCTTAAATTAATGTTAGTAAAACATATTGTATTAACACCCAAACAACAAGTTGATTTGCAACAGCTGCAAGAACAAGGCAGTTCTGTGGTTATTGTTGCAATTGCTGGAACTATAACGGCAATTTTTGGCATATCTGATGAAGTTCGTTCTGAAGCAGCCACTGCTTTAAAAGCATTGAGAAAATCAGGTGCTAAGCATTTGGTTATGTTGACAGGTGATAATCAAGTAACAGCCAATTATGTAGCTGGTCAGTTAGGAATTGATGAAGTTCATGCAGAATTAATGCCTGATCAAAAAGTAGAATTCGTCAAAGAGTTTCAAGCTGCCGGAAGAAAGGTAGCCTTTGTTGGAGATGGTATTAATGATAGTCCATCTCTAGCAACGGCCGATATTGGTATTGCCATGGGAAGTGGTACAGACGTTGCCATCGAAACATCTGACGTCGTTTTAATGAAGTCAAGTTTCAGTGCTTTAGTTCATGCCTACCGTCTAGCTAAAAAAACAGTTTTGAATACAAAAGAGAATATTACTATTGCCATTTCTGTTGTTATTTTCTTGTTGCTGGGGTTAATTGCCGGATTTATTTATATGGCAAGCGGGATGTTCGTACATGAAGCAAGTATTTTAGTTGTTATTTTTAATGCGATGCGCTTGATTAACTATGGTAAAAAGACGAGCGATTAAATTTTAGAATATAAAAATAAGTCAATATTTTTAGAAAACTTGATTTAGATCAATTATTTTAAAAATCAAGATAAGTAAAATAAGGTTATCAAATTGAAAAGAGGTTGTTAGTGATGAATAAAAAAGTAATTCTACAATTAGACGCTCTAACTTGCCCATCTTGCTTAACTAAAATTGAAACGGCTGTTAAAGCTGAACCTGGTGTTGGTGAGGTTAAAGTTCTTTTTAATGCCGGCAAGGTAAAAGCTGAAATTGACGATACACAAACGAATGCAGACAAACTAAGCGATGTGGTAACAAAACTTGGTTATGAAGTTGAAAAAATTAAAGTAAAAGATTTGTAAAGAATAGTTTTTGGAGGTCATAAAATGAAATTAACAGCAGAAATCGAAGCCAAGTATCAGGCAGAGCTTAAACAAGCAGATATTGATCATCATAAGCCAACAGCTGGTGCAATGTGCGGTCATATTGTGGCGAATCTATGGTACTTTGATGTTAAGTTACATCAAGCGTTATGGTATCTTAAAGGATCGGGAACGATTGAATTGCAGCATTTTTATCAAGAATTAATTGCTGAAAATCGTCAACAACTTGACGAATTAGGTGCAATTCTATTAGATGAGAATGAATTACCACCAGCAACAGTAGCCGAATATACACAATATACTAAAATTAGTGAAGAGCCTCGGTTAAAGTATCAGTCGGTAACTGCTATTTTGGATGAGACAGCTCACGATTTTACAACGGCTGATATGTTTATTGATCGTGCGATTATTTTAGCTCAACGGGAGCAGCGACCAGTACTAGCTAATTATTTAACGCAATTAAGAGGCTACAACAATCGTAAAACTCGTTTATTGCAAGCACAACTTGGTAAAACAGCCTGGGAAGATTTAGTTGAAGTTGATGATGATGAAGACTAAATAACTTAAACAACCTTTGAAATTAAAACTTTCAAAGGTTGTTTTTGTATATTTTGTTTTATCATAACGTCGTTTTTAAATGAATAGTTATCGGATTTTTATTGAATATTTATTAATTTAAACCGAATCTTAATCCAACATGATTAAAATCGTGATAAAAAATATTTTCAATAATGAATGAAAATATGCAATTAAAGGGTTGCTTTTCTACTATAAGTCGCGATACGCTATAATTTATAAGATTTTTTAAGGGAGAGTGTGACAGATTGCAACGAGATCCAATTAAGCTTAAATGGCTCTTTTTAGGGTCGTTAATTACGAACACCGGCATTAGCTTTATTTGGCCATTGACTACGATCTATATGCATGAGTACTTACATGAATCATTAACTGTAGCGGGCATTGTTTTATTAATTAACTCTGTGTTTACGATAATTGGTAATTATCTAGGTGGCTGGTTATTTGATCATTGGAAACCTTATCCAACAATTTTGATCGGTATTTTTACAGCTACGATCTCAGCCGGGTTATTGATTTTTTGGCATGGCTGGCCAACATATGCGATTTTATTAATTGTCTTAGGATTAGGCAATGGTATGGTGGCAACTTGCATTAACTCGATTGCGACGTTAATTCGAAGTAAACAACCAAGTTATGTTTTTAATGTTTTATATTTTACGAGTAACTTAGGATTAGTATTTGGTTCATTGATTGTTGGTTATGTTTTACCATTAGGAATTGAATATATTTTTACGATTGCATTCGGGATGTTTATTGTTTTCTTCATTATGGCTTTTCTAACTTTTCGGGGCTTGGATAAGTCTAAGCAAAATGTTCGTAAAGGGAAAGTATTAGCAGACGATAACACCCAAACCCGAGAAAAATTACCGATTTCCTTATTGTTACTGACTTTATTTGTGGCTTGGATTGCTTATGAACAATGGCAAAGTAATATTTCAGCTTATATGTTGCATTTAGGTATGAATGTTAAACTTTACAGTCATCTATGGACTGTGAACGCAGCGTTAATTGTATTAGTTCAGCCATTCTTGACACATTTTGATGACTATCTTTTACAGCATTTACGCGGAAGACTATATATAGGGTTTGCATTTTTCTGTAGCTCGTTTTTAATTTTAATTTTTGCTCGTCAATTTATTTGGTTTGTTTTAGGAATGACGGTTCTGACAATTGGCGAAATTATCGCCTTTCCAGCCGTTTCAACTTTCGTTAATGAGCGCGCTTCTTTTAAAGAAAAAGG
The DNA here is from genome assembly GCF_001436095.1 of Lapidilactobacillus dextrinicus DSM 20335. Classification (GTDB taxonomy): domain Bacteria; phylum Bacillota; class Bacilli; order Lactobacillales; family Lactobacillaceae; genus Lapidilactobacillus; species Lapidilactobacillus dextrinicus. The sequence goes on from NZ_AYYK01000008.1 coordinate 109,705, forward strand.
GCGTTATCAGGCCATGGTTACCATTGCGGCGTCAGCAGGGCGAGCAGTTGGTCCATTAATTGGTGCATTAATTATTGAATCATTTTCATACCCTATCTTATTTATCTTCTGCTCAGTCTTAATTGCTATATTCACATTGTTCTTTGTTGGTTCTGGTTTTAAGAAAGCACAACGTTAGCGGTGTATTGCAAATGTTGATTTTATTCAATTATGGTGAGTAATAGGCGCTGATTGTATTGTATGTTACAATGGCAAGTGACAGCGTCAAATATTCAGTAGTTATCGTTTTTTATCGTTATAACGATAAAAGAGTACCGAGTGTTTGTGACGCGTATAAATTGAGATATAAAAGGAGCGGTATTTTTGGAAGCAATTGGATTAAAAGCAGGCATGACTTTTATTAAAGACGGTAAATTGATTAAGGTTATTGAAAGTAATCATCATAAGCCTGGTAAAGGTAATACAGTGATGCAGATGAAGTTATATGATGTTCGTGCAGGTTCAACTGTACAAACAACGATGCGCCCAAGTGAAAAGATTGAATTGGCTATTATTGACTTGAAACAAGCTCAATATCTTTATACTCAAGATGAAATGGCTTATTTTATGGATCTTGATACTTATGATCAATACGAAATCCCAACAAACAGTATCGAACAAGAATTGAAGTTCTTATTACCTAATACAGATGTTCAAATTCAATTCTATGGTACTGAGGTAATTGGTGTTATGTTACCAAGTACAGTTGAATTGACAGTTAGTGAGACTCAACCATCAATTAAGGGTGGTTCTGTTACTGGTGGCGGTAAACCAGCTACAATGGAAACTGGTTTAGTTGTTAGTGTTCCTGACTTCATTCAAGCCGGTGAAAAACTTATTATCAACACATCAAACGGCGAATATAAAGGTCGCGCTTCTAACTAATGTTAGTAAAAAAGCTTGAGATTATTAATCCCAAGCTTTTTTTGTATCGTTGATTTAGTTTGTATAAATTTGAATTTTATTAAGTGGCCAATAACGTAAACGAACGATACCCTTAATGGCTGATTTCTTAATAAAACCAATACGCCGGCTATCTTTAGAAACAGGCCGATTGTCACCCATAACAAAATAACTATTAGCTGGAACTTTAGCGACACCTAATCTTGATTTAAGTGAAAAATCCTCAGTAAAGTTCTGACCAGTTTGATATTTTGATAAGTAAGGTTCATCAGTCTTTTGACCATTAACATATAATGTGTCGTTTTTAGCCTCTATGGTGTCCCCTGGTAGGCCAATAACACGTTTGATATATAATGTCTCAGGTTCATCTGGAGCGTCTAAGACAACGACAGAACCGCGTTTAACTTTACCTAATCGATAAGTAATCAACCGATCGCCATCATTAAAGGATGTTTCCATCGAAGGACCTGAAACAACATCCTTAGCAAGTACATAGTGAAAAATTAATTGAACACCAGCAAATAAAAGAATTGCTAAAATCATCATTTCAATTAGCCATTTGCCAAAGCTGGTCTCATCTTTTGGTTGTGTTTGCTGTTTCTTCATTATTTAACCTCGAAGTTATTCTTAATACAATAATTGTCCGTTTTTGTTTGAGAAAAAGCAATGATTAAGAATTATCTTTCCAAAATAGTAATATTTAGTACATAGCTAAGAGATAATTCAGCCAGAAGAGTGATTTTTTATGGTCAGAGTCACTGCTTTCAACTATAATGGGGTTAATTACTATAGTTTTGAGTAAATTAAATTGATGGAATTTTTGGAGGAACAAATGGCAACTAGATGTAATAATAGTCATCCTATGAAGTTAATTGCCTTAAACGGTAATTTTGATTTAGCAAAAGCAGTCGCTGAGCATGTGGGTATGCCACTGCTAACGACATCTGTTAAGCATTTCGCAGATGGTGAAATCCAAATTAATATTGATGAAACTGTACGTGGCGATGATATTTTTGTTATTCAGTCGATCAATGACCCTGTTAACGAAAACTTCATGGAGTTAATGATTGTCTTAGATGCTTTACGCAGAGCCAGTGCTCATACGATTAATGTGGTGCTACCATACTTTGCTTATTCACGTGCTGATCGTAAAACGCGTTCTCGAGAACCAATTACAGCTAAGTTAGTTTCTAACTTGATTGAAATTGGTGGTGCAGATCGTGTAGTTGCACTTGATTTACACGCTGACCAAATTCAAGGATTCTTCGATATCCCAGTTGACCACTTACAAGCGTTGCCGATTTTAGCTCAGTATTTCTTAGATAAAAAACTGGGCACGGCAGATGAAATTGTTGTCGTTGCGCCTGATCATAGCTCAACTAAACGGGCTCGTGCATTGGCTGAATACTTTGATTGCCCAATTGCTATTGTTGATAAGCGCGATAGTAATCCAAGTGTTGATCCATTAGATATTATTGGCGATGTTGATGGTAAGATTTGTATCATTGCTGATGATTTAATCGATACAGCAAGCCGCATGGTTTGGTCTGCTAATTCATTGCATGAAGCTGGCGCAAAAGAAATCTATGGTTGTGCAACACACGCTATTTTCTCAAGTGGCGCACCTGAGAAATTACAAGACTCTGTTTTAAAAGAAGTTGTCGTTACGGATTCAATTCGGATGCCAGAAGAGAAGAAATTCCCTAAGCTGGTTCGGTTATCGGTTAGTGACTTGTTAGCTAGAGCGATCAATAAGATCTATAACAACGAATCCATTCACTCGTTGTTTGTTGAAGAAGACCAAAAAGATTAAATAAAAAAGGCCCCTGAGAATTTAATTCTCAGAGGCTCTTTTTATATTTAATAAATTGATAATTAGTTTAGTGAGCGGTTGTAATAATTGCACCAGCAACAATCACAACTAAGCCAAGAATAGTCATGATTAATTCGCGTTGTGTCTTGCGTTCTTTCAAGAAGATAATACTTCCAAGTGTAGAGAGAACAACTGATAATTGACCGACAACGAAGGCAGTATTAACGCCATTATCGCGAACTGAGAAGATGTATGTGATGGAAGCAATCGAGAAGATTAAACCTGAAATAATGTGTAACCAGCTCTTAGATTGCTTCAGAACATTTAAACTACGGGTTACAAGTAGATAACCAAGCACTGCGACTACCATACCAACAGATTCTGGGAAGAAGATAGCTAATCCGGAAGCTGACATAGCTTTAGGTAAAGTATTATAAACTAAATAACCAATGGTTGTTAGAACCAAGATAACATAAGTCCGTTGGGTATTTTGTTGCCGAGCATCACTCTTTTCAGTATAGGCCGTTAAAAAGACCCCACTGACTAATAGCAGAATACCAATGAATCCTAATAATTTAGTAGTTGTCGTTGGCCATTCACCAAAAATAATAACACCGATTAACGACGTGCCAATCAGTTGTAAGCCAGTAGAAATTGGCATCGTTTTAGAAACGCCGATATTTTGGAAAGCTGTGAACTGACCAATCTGACCGCCAATCCAAAAAGCACCAGCCAACATTGAAATTAAGAAGTTATAGGTCGAAGTGTGCAAACCTTGTACACCAAGTATGAAGAAACTAGCAATTAAGGTTCCCACTGCCGTGCCGAAAATTTGATTTTTTGTATTGCCACCAATTAAGGCAATGACAAGTGGCATTATGCCCCATGCTAATGCAGGTAGAAAAAGCCATACAAGCGTCATAAAAAAATCCCCCAATGTTTGCTGTAAATAAATATATAAATAATAGAATAACGCATTCTATTAAAAAAAAGCTAGTCTAAGTTTTCCAATTAAGGCATTGTTGGTTGCGTTTTAGTAATTGGTTCATCAAAGTTATAAGTAAAGTAAGTTTAAAAAAGTTAGATAACATCAAGGGTAAATTGAGTTGCTCGACCTATACGAACAGCAATTGGTTATGCCCACTAAAATAACGTCGTTATATCGGATGTGATGTTATTGATACTAAGTTTTATAACATTATTAATAATTAAATACACAAAAAAAGCATTCGAGAAAGAACCCCGAATGCTTAAATTAATTGATTATTCGGTTATTAATAATAGTTAAACTAACGCTTAGTACCAGCCATTAGCGTTCCAGAATGCTAATGCTTTAGTCCATGAACCATAACGAGATGCAACGTATGAGTTTGCAACTTTTTCTTGGTTAGCAGCTGAGTAATCGCCGTTCAAATAACTTGATGTTAATTGGTATTTACCAATGTATTGACCATTACGAGCAGTATAGCTACCACCAGATTCGCGTGAAGCGATAATTGCTTTAGCACTTGCTTCAGAACCACTTACATTTGTTGTAGCTGTAGTAGTTGAGCTTGAAGTAGTAGTACGAGCAGGAGTGGTTGTCTTAGCTACGGCACTTGAACTAGTGTTTGTAGTTGTTGTACGAGCAGGAGTTGTCGTAGTTGTAGCTGTACTTGTTGTAGAAGTAGTAGTACGAGCTGGTGCAGCTGTAGTAGTTGTAGCTGACTTAGAAATGTTTAATACTTGACCAACATAGATCATGTGACCAACAATGTTGTTTAAAGTTTCAATGTTTGAAACAGTAGTACCATATTGTGCGGCTAATCCGCTGACAGTGTCACCAGCTTTAACAGTAACTTGTGAAGCTGAGTTAGTAGTACCATTGATTGATAATGATTGACCAACGTAGATCATGTGGTTTGAAGCAATGTTGTTTTCTCTTTCAATTTGAGCGATTGTTGATTTGTATGTTGATGCTAATGCAGAAACTGTGTCGCCAGCTTTAACGGTAACAGTTGCGGCGTGAGTTTGTGCTGGATTCAAGAATGCAATACTAGCTGCAAGAACTGCTGCGCCTAAACCTAATGCAAAGTGTTTCTTGAGTTTACTAGTGAATTTCATAGATTGAAGAACCTACCTTTTATATTTTTAATTGATTGCTGCGCGCTTATCAATTTATCGATGTTTATAGATTAACACACGACTATGCTTATCCGGTTTCAGTTAAGTTACAAAAAAAGGAGCTGCTGTAAGAAATGACACAGTTCTGTAATGATAGAATTCGAAATTTCTGTAAAAATGTATAAAATGTCGTATTTTTCTAAAATATTCATCATATAAACAACTAATTGTGTCATAAAGAGACTTTTTTGTTGCGGATAAGTGTTAAGAATAATTTGTCCAATTACAAAAATCGGTTTTTATTACCGTATTTATGTGGGATCTACCTAAAATTTAGGTGATTAAATTAAAAAATAGCCAAGGCAAGTTTATTTAAGTAGTTCTGTCATAAACTTATCTTGGCTATTTAAGCGTTGATTATTTGTTTTCTATTGGTTTGTTAGCGGTGGTTCTAGCTTGATAATTTGTAATGATCATTTCTTTAATTGCTTTTGCAACATTCTCATTACGTAATATTGGGCCGTGTGAGTAACTGCCAATTGTATTCTTGTAGTGAACGCCCTCTTGCTTGTCTTCTGGATTATTACCATAGCCTTCGATAACTTCACCTAAAGGTTGTAGGTTAGAATTGTCATCAAAGTAAGTTCGACCACTATGATTCTCAAAGGCGGTCATTTCTCCCCAAGGCGTCTTTACTTTAGTATCACCGATCATTCGACTATCAGCTTTAAAAATAGTGTGTAGCGGTAGAATACTTAATCCCTTGATTGTGCCGCCATCACTTGTCATATAATAATCGCCAAGTAGTTGATAGCCACCGCAAATAGCTAACATGGGTTTGCCAGCTTCAATATAATCACGAAGGGTAGCTTGATGACGTTGCAAATCTTGGGCAACAATTGTCTGCTCAAAATCTTGGCCGCCGCCAAAGAAAATAAAGTCATAGTCGTCATCTGAAAAATTATCACCAAGACTAACATTGTCTACTTGGACTTGATAACCATCATTTTCTAATAGGTAACGAAGAATTTTAACATCGCCACTATCACCATAAGTGTTCATGAGATCTTCGTATAAATAAGCAATCTTAATCGGTTCTGACATAATTAACTCCTTAATAAGTGTTCCATGAATTTACGCTAGTCTATTAATACTACTTTGTTTAAAATTATTCAACGATATTTGCTTAACGCGTGACGCATTAACAGGGAATTCCTGCATGAAGTCGGTTAAGTTAGCCAGACCGAAGTTATAGAAGTTACGACCGTGAATGTCTTTAATATAACCAATGAATTCATCGCGAAGCGTGCGGCTAGTTGCTAGATAATGTTTACCTTTAAAAATAAAAGGAAAAACAGTGTAGGCATTGTGATCGCGACAAGTTGACAGATCACGGTTAATAAAAATCACATCTTTTGAATGGTGATGTTTGCGAGCAAAGTCATGATTGTAACTAATATAAAATTCGTGTGGCTTTAAGGTCCCTTTAAAATTAGCCTCCTCGCCAATAATAGCGATACTACGATAAGTTGAAAGATCAGTTTCTCCTATATATAAAGTATTGGCAAATTGATTAGGGGTAACTTGATGAACCCAACGTGGTAAGCGGGGATGACTTTTAGCAAATTTGTAAATCTTTTTAATAACCTCAGGATCAACCCAGCGAAAATCAACCCGGGTTAAATTACGTTTCAATAACTCATTGAGATTAATCTCCTTAGTAAAGTCGATACAAATCATTTCATAATGATATTTCTCTACATATTCGCGATAGGCTTCAAAGGCATTGGGATAAAGATGAGTGGCATCGACGAAAATAGTTTCACCACGTTGCATCTTGTTATCGATTAAACTATATAGTAGATTAAAAGTCTGTTCATTGTATTCCTGGGGAATAACTTGTCGCGTTTTTCCCTGTTTTTCGTCGTAAATATATTTTAGATTCCCATAAAGTAAACGTAAATTATCTGTGGAAATCGTATAGGGTTCTAGATGATGGTGGCGAATAAAGGTTGATTTGCCACAACCAGGAACCCCACGTAATACGTATATTTTTTTCAAAATCAAAACTCCTACATAAAAGTTGTGCGTTTTAAATTGATCAAATTATTGATCAATGACGCAAAAGTGTCGTGATATAAACTCATTCCTATTTTACACAAATTAGCAGTCAGAATATATAGGCAAGTCTGCAAAAGAGGGATAATGGCTACTGACGTTAATGAAAGTAAGATAAAACATCGTCAAAGATAATGATTTAAACAAATAAAACCCGTCTAACTAAAGTTAAGTAGTTAGGCGGGTTTTAAAATTCTAACATTAATTACGCATATCTAATTCGGTATAGCCGCGTTTATCAAAGCGATTGCGGCTATGTGAATATTCGAAAGGTCGTCCGTTTTTTAGGTAAGCAACTTGCTCAACCTCTAAAACAGGGTCGGTTGGTTGACACTGCAAATATTTAATATCGAATTCGTCAGCACGAGTGGCCTGAATATTACGATAAGCACCAGCAATCTGTAAGCCTAAATCGAATTGAATATAATGATAGATAGATTCTTTTAAAATATCATCAGTTAAATTGGGGATCAAATCGACTGGCATAATGGTATGCTCGAGAATGAAAGGATCATCATCAACGATTCTTAAACGTACAATTTGATAGACAGGTTGCTGTGGGGTTAGCATTAAACGTTCTTGGATTTTTTTCTCAGGGAAGGCAACTTCAAAGGAAATAATCTGACTTTTAATCTGGCGATGTTGTTCAGCCATCTGAAATGAAAGACCCCGGTATTCATTAACCGGTGAAACATCTTTATTCCATAGAGGATGGTTTAAAATTTTGGTACCAAAACCACGTTGCGATGACACAAAACCTTCCATTGTTAAGATATTAATCGCCTTATTAATTGTCATACGACTAACACCAAACTCTGAAGCTAAATCAGATTGATTTGGGAGTAAGGTTCCGGTTTGATAGACATTGTCTTGAATGCGTTGTTTAATAACAGCAGCAATTGACTCGTATTTTGTCATAATAATTTCCTTAAAATTAATTTTACCTGATTATTATACCCCAGAACTAGCGCCTAGTTCTAGCAAGAATCCGATTAAATAGGCTATTCTGCGGTCATGATGGCTTGTTTATCTAATGACTTCATGAATGGGAACCATAGTAGTCCTACGATTATCACATCAACTAATTGTAAAACACCGCCCCAGATGGAATTGGTTGCTAACATACCACTGGCAAACACTGGCACAGTCCAGGGCACAGAAACACCTGTTGGTGCGGGAACTAAGCCCATTGCCATAACAGCGTAGTTTAGCGATGTGACAATTAATGGCGTAATAATCCAAGGAATAAAGATTGAAGCATTAAGAACAATTGGTAAACCAAAGATGACGGGTTCATTAACGTTAAAAATCCCAGGTGCTAAGGCTAAACGACCGATATCACGATATTGCTTACTCTTTAGCATGAATACCATAATTAAAACAACAGCTAAAGTCATGCCGGAGCCGCCAAGACCAACTGTGAAAGTTTCCATAAATGGTTTGGTAATAATGTGAGGTAAATGTTTGCCAGCTTTATAAGCGTCTAGATTATCTAACATTAATGTATTCCAAATCGGATCCATCACGGAGTTAACGATAATTTGGCCATGTAAACCAAAGAACCAAAGTAACTGAACAAAGAATAAAGCAATTAAAGTTGCTGGTAAACTTGCACCTAAACCAGTTAATGGTTTTTGGATAACTTCATAAATAACATCATTTAAATTGGTATTAAAGATACCAGTCATAATGGCATTAACAATTAAAAATACAGATAAAGTAATAATAGCAGGTATCATTGCAGCAAACGATTTAGCAACTGCTGGCGGTACACCATCTGGCATCTTAATTTGCCAACCTTTTTTAGTGATTCGGCAATAAATTTCGGCTGCAACAAAAGCAGCTAACATACCAACGAACATGCCTTTGGCGCCTAAGCGATCTAGACTCAAAACACCACTAACTTCAACACCCTTATCTGTTGTAGCGGTAAAGGGTGTCAATAATAAGAAACTGGCAAATGAAATAGCGCCACCAAAAATTGCTTCAACATCATAAGACTTCGATAAATAATAGCCAATACCAAATGTAACAAAGACAGTCATAATACTCATGGTTGCGTTTTGACCATTACCAAATAATTGGCTTAAAGTTCCTTGAGTATTCTTACTAAAGAATGGTAAATTATTGATGACGACAATTATTGAACCAAACATCGTCAAAGGAAATGAAAGCATGAATGCATCACGTAAAACTGTTAAATAACGATTGCTGCCAAGCTTACTGGCAATCGGCATGATTTTTTCATTGAGAAAATCAATAAATTTATTCAAGGATGTTCAACACCTTTCTAATTTTTGTAACCGGTTAACAAATAAAAGGTTAGCATTTTAAAATAGAAAAGTCTATACTTTTAATTGTAAAAGATTGATTTTATTTTTAAAGCTAATCAGCTATAATGAAATCATTAATTATTGCGGAGGTCTATATGTCAAACACAACATTAAGAAAAGATTTTTTATGGGGTAACTCTGTTTCTAGTATGCAAACTGAAGGCGCCTACAATGAGGGTGGTAAGGGTCCATCTGTTTATGATCTAATCGAACCAGGTGAGCATCGTTCTGATTGGAAAGTAGCGACTGACGATTATCATCGATATGCCGAAGACTTCGATCTAATGAAAGACTTAGGAATGAATTGTTACCGCTTTCAAATTTCTTGGAGCCGTGTGCAACCAGATGGCGAAGGCGAATTTAATGAAGAGGGTATTCAATTTTATAGTGATTTTATCGATGGTTTAATTGAACGTGGAATTGAACCTATGATTTGTTTGTATCATTTTGATATGCCGTTAGCTTTAGCGCAAAAATATCATGGTTTTATGGATCGTCATGTTGTTGATGCGTTTGTTCGTTACGGTCAAGAAATGATCGACCGTTTTGGTGATAAGGTGAAGTACTGGTTAACCTTTAACGAACAAAATCTTTATTCAACACCAACCGCGCCAACTTACGCTGGAGCATTGGATACGCCGGGAACTTTGGAAAATATTTTAACGATTACCCATCATGTCATGTTGGCTCATGCTCGTGTTGCCAAGTATTTACATGAACAAACGAGCAATGAAATTGGTGGTATGTTAGCTTATACAGAAATTTATCCGGCAACTTCAAAACCAGAAGATAATTTCTATACAGAACAAATTAATCAATTTTATAACTATAACTTGTTAGATGCTTTTACTGGTCGAGGCTATGTGCCAGCTTTCTTAAATATCATTGCGCAAAACAATTTTGATATCATTAAACCTGGTGATTTGGCGATTGTTCAAGATCAATACAATGACTTTATGCCATTTAGTTATTACCGCTCAACCACTTTAAGTGCTGAAAAAGTCCAAGATTTAGCCGATTTATTAACGAATGCTGATGATTATTTCCAAGATAATCCGAACTTAAAAACAACTGAATGGAATTGGCAAATTGATCCATTAGGATTCCGTAATATCATTGTTAAAATTTGGAATCGTTATCGTAAACCAATTTTCCCAATTGAAAACGGAATTGGTGTTATTGAAGAATGGAACGGTAAAGATGAGATTCAAGATGATTATCGTATCAAGTATCATCGTGACCATTTACAAGCATTAAAAGACGCCGTTGCTATTGATGGCGTTGATGTTATTGGCTATCTCGGCTGGGGTTTGATTGATATCTTGAGTTCGCAAGGTGACATGCGCAAGCGTTATGGCGTGGTTTATGTTAATCGAACGAACCACGATTTACGTGATTTAAAGCGGATGCCAAAGAAGAGCTACCACTGGTTGCAAAAAGTTATTGCTAGCAATGGTGAAATTCTCTAAATTTTTTACAGTAAAACTTTAATATTAAGATTGTTAACTGGACTAAGTTGTTTAATAATTGAATTAATGAAGCGGTTTTATTTTGAGAGGAGTGTCATTCTTGGAACCTTTATTTCTAGATCCATATTTTCAAGAAAAAATTTGGGGCGGACGCAAGTTAGCAACTGATTGGGGTTATCAAATTCCTGATGGTGACATTGGTGAGTGTTGGGCAATTTCTGCTCATCCTCATGGTCCCAGTACTGTTAAAAATGGTCCCTATAAAGGATTGAATGTTGCTGAACTTTGGGAACAACATCGTGAACTTTTCGGTAATGCTAAAGGCGATGTTTTTCCATTATTGACTAAAATTTTGGATGCTGAAGATAGTTTATCTGTTCAAGTTCATCCTGATGATGCTTATGCAGAAGAACATGAACATGAATTAGGTAAGACTGAATGCTGGTATGTTTTAAGTGCGGAGCCAGATTCTTATTTAATCTATGGTCATCATGCTCAAACTCGCGAACAATTAAAAGAAATGATTGATAACGGTGACTGGAAAGATTTATTACGTCATTATCCAGTTAAAAAAGGTGACTTCGTTTATGTTCCTAGTGGTACGATCCACGCTTTAAATAAGGGCATTGTCGTTTTAGAAACACAACAAAGTAGTGATACGACTTATCGTCTATATGATTACGACCGTGTTGATGCAAAAACTGGTCAAAAGCGTGATTTACATTTACAACAATCAATTGACGTTACCACCGTACCCCATGTTGATCCTAAATTGAATATCACTGAAAAAGATTACGGCGATTCTTATGTTAAAACATTCGTTACAGCGCCGTTATCACCATTCTTTAGTGTTTATGAATGGCGCGTAAACGGTGAACTTGATTTACAACGTGAAGCTGCACCATATACGTTAGTTTCAGTTGTTGATGGTAAAGGCTCAATAACTTGTGACGGCCAAACTTTCAACCTTGCTAAGGGCGATCATTTTATCTTGCCATTTGCCATTAAATCATGGCAATTAAAAGGCAATATGCAAATTATTGCCAGTGAAGCTGGTCTAACAGACTAAGAAAAAGAGATTAAGATAATGTCTTAATCTCTTTTTTGTTGACAGTAGTGATGTTAGTTTTGGGTAAACTGAACAATGCTATCGTGTAAAATTTGTGTCGCGCCATTACCGGCCTGCTGATCATAATAATTTGTAAAACGCTGATCGGCTAAATATAATTCAACTAAGCCGCGGTGAGCTTCGGCTGAATAGGTTGGCCAGGTATAACTCAACCAATGACGATGGAGTTGATAAATTTTCTGGGCTTGTTCAGTTGTAACGTTATGCTGCGTAGTTGCTTGTTTAAGCAAACTAATTAAATTATTTTCAGTTACCTGCATGTCATGAAATTGTGCTGCGGTTAAATTGGCGTATTGTTGATTGGTCTGGTCGATTTCTTCTTTACTATATTTTGTACGAATTTCTGCACCAAATTGGGCTTCGTTATCCGCTATTTTTTGTTGTTTAAAAATTTCGAATTGTTCTTGATCGGTCATTTTGTCTACTCCTTGATTGATTGCTAGTTGCTGTTGAACAGCCTTTATGGTTAAGGCTAGTTCGTTTTGTTGTTGCTCTAGTTTTGCTAATTGTTGTTTTAAATCGTTATCACGCTCTGTAGGGGGCTTTTTAAGCAGCTGCTTAATTTCTTCTAATGTAAATGATAGTGAGCGATATGTCATAATTTCGTGTAATCGCTGGACTTGTTTGCGATCATAAAGACGATAATTTGCATCGTTAGTAGTAGCAGGTTTAAGTAAATTAATTTGGTCATAATAACGTAGTGTTCGTGTACTGATACCGACTAATTCAGCTAACGCTTTAATTGTATAAGCCATCTTGTCAGCTCCTTTCATAAATAGCATAGTGGTTAACGTAACGTAAAGGTCAAGGATAATTTATTAATAAATATTAGCACGAAAAATAAAAACATCGTTTCAACTGTTAATTAACAGTGAAGCGATGTTTTTTTGACAACTGATTACCAGTTTAAATGGGACCGAACTTTAGCTAATGTAACATCAGCCGTACTAGGGAAATTAATTTTAGCTTCATGAAGTAAACCTTTATCACCAATACCAACAGAAATTTCATCAGCGGCATTGATACTTGCAATACCAGCGGCAGAATCTTCAAGACCGATTACAGTCGTTGGATCAGCATTAAGAATTTTAGCAGCTTCAGCAAAAATATCAGGTGCTGGTTTGCCTTCTTTTACTTTACTTGGGTCAACAACACCAACAAAGTAATCAGAGATTGCTAATTTTTCTAAGATGAAAGGCGCATTTTTTGAAGCAGAAGCAATACTCATACTTAAATGATTAGCTTTCAATTCATCTAAAAACTTACGCATACCAGGTAAAACATCATCTGGCGTTAAGGTGCCAATTAATTCTTGATAGTGGTCGTTTTTACGCTTTGCTAGCGCTTCTTTTTGTTCTTCAGTGTAATTGTCTGCAACACCTGCAGAATTCAAGATAAGCATTAAACTGCTCATTCTATCGATACCCTTAATTCCTGATTCTAATTCTGGTGTCCAAGGAATTTTCAATTCTTCAGCAATTTGTTGCCATGCCTGCGAATGGAATTTGGCTGTATCTGCTAAAACACCGTCCAAATCAAATGCAAATCCTTTAATGTCGTCAAAATGTTTCATTTATTTATTCCTCTCCGCCAACTCAACTGTTTGTGATTGACCTTGTTTTAATTTAATCTCGTTTCCCTGAATATTTATTTTTGTATCTTGATCCGCTTTAATGATAACGCTTTTACGAGTTAAATTAAAGTTAAAAAGCACACCACGAAAATGTTGAGTAAAACATAAACGTTGCCAAGACTTTGGAAGTTGAGGATTAATCGTGATTTGATTACCACGTAAATCAACGCCAGCAAAGTTTGTTTGAATGGTAGCTAAGGTCTCGCCCATAACCCCGATATGAATTCCCTCGGCAGTAGTGCCACCTTGAATGTCGTCATAATCGGATTTAATAGCTGTTTCTAAAAATTCAGTTGCCCTTTGATTATCACCAAGAATTACATCAATTCCAGAAAAAACAGGACGAGATGTTGTAGATCCGTGAACCGTTCGTGCTAAGTAGTAGTCGCGATTAGCAGTTAACCAATTTGAGGGTAGTTGATAACCAAGTTGATTAATTAAATTTTTGGTCGCCTTGACACCGAGGTTATAAATTAACATTAGGAAATCAGCTTGTTTATTAGCCTGATAGTCGTTTGAGCTTTTACCTTCAGCCTTCAATAAGCGATCAATTCGATGGATATCACCGTATTTTTTGATATATGCGGCGAAATCTATTTCTTTCAAATCAAAGTAACCAGCGTATTGCTCCACAACACCTTGTTGATTTACATATAAGGCGAGATTATTTGCGACATTGTAGGCCTTTTGAAGTAGGGCGGCATCAAATTGAGTTTTTGTTGCTATTTCATTAAAGTTAACCTGTGGGTTATTCTTTAGGCTTAATAGCCAGTTTAAGGACCAGGTTAGCATAATATTAGTATATGCATTATCACGAATACCAGCAGTGTTAGCGTTTGGATAAGCTTCGTGAAATTCATCGGGACCCATTATACCGGTTAAATGATATTTACCATCTTCTAGATGAACTTTGTTAAGCCAGAATTTAGAAGTCTCCATTAACACATTTAGTCCACCGTTATTCAGCAAACGATAATCATTAGTTAAGTGTGTGTAAATCCATAGATTATAAATAATTGCTAGGGAAACGTGACGTTGTAATCGTGAATTATCAGGAATCCAAGAATTATCAACGGGGTTTAAGTGAATTATTTGAGCTTGTTCGTCACCATACATACCTGATTGCCAAGGGTACATCGCACCAGCTTCGTTTTCTAAAGCAGCATTATTCTTAGCAGCTGTCAGACGCTTAAGGCGATACTGTAAGATGTCATAAGCGGTTTCTGGTTCATTTGCGGTGTAATAAGGAATAACGAATAATTCATCCCAAAAAATATGACCGCGGTAACCTTCACCGGTTAACGCTCGGGAGCCAACTGAGGCATCAAGATATTGATTGGCATTATGTTGGGCTGCTTGATGAAGATGAAAAATATTTAAACGAATTAACTTTTGCAAATCCTTAGTGGTACTTTTAACTTGAATATCATTAGTAGACCAAATTTTTTGCCAATAACTTTGACTTGTATTCAGAATCTTATTATAGTTTGCGCGATTTAATGATTGGAGTACGGTTGCAATTGGGTTATTATTCTCATAGCTAGTTGCTACGGCCATTACTCGATCCATAATTAAGGGTTCACCGGGAATCATTGCAGCTGTAATCGTATCGACAACTTTTTGATGTTGATAATTAGTTTGGGTCGAAAAATGATTGGAGTGCAATGTTGCACCAACAACTAAATCGATTTTTGAAGTTAATGTTCGGGCATGCAAATAATGATTATTTGTTTCAATTACTTGAAATTCTTGAGAATTAAAGTCACGATATCGTTTGACGTTTTGATTAGTGATCGTACCGTCGATAATTGCTGATGCCTTAAGAGAGGCGTGAAAATCTGTTATTACTTCAATATGTTCTACAAATTGATGATAATGAATAGGATCCACAGCTTTTGTTGTAGTTACCTGTACATTACCTTGAACGAGTTGGAAGATGCATTTCTCAGTTAAAGTGCCATCTTTCATATTTAAGATAGAATCACGAATTATGGGATTGAAGTCGATCTTTTGATCATCAATTTCTAGTTCAAGTAATTGGGGATTAGGTAAGTTTACTAGGTCTTCATTGATAATGTTCTTCCCGGCCAGTGGTGTTGTTGTTTGATTAAAAACGCCTGCAACGTATAATCCGGGATAATGATTTTCATTGAATGTTGACATAATTGGTGCTCCACGCCATCCTAAATAACCATTACCTAGAGTTAACAATGATTCTTGACCGTAAGATTCAGCATCACTGGATTGAGTATTTTTATATTCGATTTGCCAATCGTTGGTCATTTTTTAGCCTCCTAATAATTGCGTATTAAAGAAACATAATTTCAAGCATAAGCAGGAAAATCTGAATGATTAAAAAAGCGTCATTCAGATTTTCTAAATTATACGAATGAAATTTTAATTTGTAGAGAATTTAAAATATTAATAAATTAACCGTTGACGGCTTCCTTAAAAACATTTTTCTTTTGTGCATCTCTTGCCTTGTCGACATCGGCATCAGTGAAGCCCCAAAGATAGACACAAGTAAAGGAAATGATTAGGGTAATGGCACTGGCAATAACGAAAGCCCAAATGTTGTTGGGATTTGTCTTGGAGAAGAATGAAGGGAAACCGATTAAAGAACCGGTAAAACCGAACATATCTATTTTCATTAATCCGGCCACTAAACCACCAATAGCACCACCAATATTAGACATCCAGAAGACGCGACCATATTTCAAGTTAATACCATACATAGCAGGCTCTGTAACACCTGCAAAACCTGATAAGGCACCGGCTAATGCTAACCCTTTAATATTGGCACGTTTTGATTTGGCCCAGACTGCCAATGCGCCAGCACCTTGGGCGATCATTGTAAAGTTGACTAAAGCGTTTAAGACAGAATGACCAGTTGATGCGATATCGTTAGAAATTAGTGGTACAACCATCCAATGTAATCCAAAGATAACTAAACATTGATATAAACCACCAATAATGAATCCAGCAACGGCCTCGTTAGTAGTAACTAAGAAATTAATAATTGTTGCTAATCCGGCAGAAACTAATGAAATAACTGGTCCGAAGATAACCAAAACGGCTGCAGAAACAATGAATACAGTGAAAAGTGGCTGAAAAATTGAGCGTAAACTTAATGGCAATACCTTCTTAAACCAATTACCAACCGGACGGGCCAGCCAAGCAGCAAAAATAATTGGAAAAATTGAATAAGTATATTGGGGAATATGGACAGGGATACCGAAGAAATTTGCATTAATTGGTAAGCCTAGTAATGTTTGCATTCCTTTTGTTGAAGCGGATTGTAATGCGACAATACTTGGATGGATTAAAACGCCGGCAATTGCAGCTACAATAATAGGATCTGATTTTAGTTGCTTAGCTGCTGTATAGCCAACTAAGATTGGCAAGAAATAAAATGCTGAATCACCCATAGCGTTAATTATGATATAAGTGGTTGACTTAGGATCAATCCAATTTAAGTTAAAGGTAAATAAGGTTAAAAATCCTTTTAAAATACCGGAAGCTGCTAATAAACCAATAATAGGAATCATTGAACCGGTAATTGTACCAATTAATAATTGAAAGCCACGTGTAATCCAACCCCACAGATTGTTTGGCTTTTCAGATTGAGCAGCCTTTGTTGCGGCAACAGCTGCTTCTGTTGCTTTTTGATCCACAACACCAGCGCCTAGTTGTTTAATAACAGCATCATAGACATCAGGAACCGCTGGACCAATAACCACTTGATATTGGCCTAAACCGGCGTTATATAATGCACCCGCAACGCCATCTAGGGCTTGAATTTTGTCTGTTTGAGCCTTTTTTTCATCTTTTAAGTAAAAACGCAAACGAGAAATGCAATGAATAACTTTATCAACGTTATCTTGACCACCGACATATTCGATGATTTGTGAAGCTAGCTGTGTATAATCTTTTTGTGCCATAATATTTTCCTCCAATCAAAAACTACTTTGCTGTAGCCTTACCTAAAATTTCACCAGATTGGCAAGCCCCATAATTAATATTTAAACTAGCCAAAGCATCTTTAGTATTTGTGACTAGAACTAAAATAGTATTGTCTAGATTTGCAGTTTTAATTTTATGCCAATCAACATCGACTAAGGGATCGCCTCCCCTAACTAATTTTCCTGGTTTTATTTTTAATTCAAATGGTTCACCGTTTAATGAAACTGTATCGATACCTAAATGAATTAAAATCTCTAGGCCATCATGGCGTTTGATACCAACCGCATGGCCTTGTGCTAAAATGATTTCGCCAGCAACAGGGGCGTTAACGGTTACCTCGGACGTATTAGGAATAACACCAAAACCGTCACCCATCATTTTTTTGGCAAAGACAGGATCAGAAACGGTCTCAAGTTTAACGACTTCACCTGTTATTGGTGCATAAATTTGATTATCATTGGTAGTTTTTTTACCAAAACCAAACATATTATCAGTCCTTTCATTCATGACGACGAGCAAATTCAACACTGCTGAATTTATCAGCTCGATGTCGTGATTCTGTATAGGATAAAATATGATTATCTGCAAGCCGTGTCTCACTACGCACGACAACAATGGGAATGTGTTTGTCGATTTCTAAAAAATGTAAGTCATCATAGTCAGCAAGTTCTACTGTAATGTGTTTAATGGCGTAATTAATTTTTAGTCCCAGGTCATGTTCGAAATAAAAGAATAATGAATTTAAGGCCGCTTGCTTGGGAACAATACCAGTGACGTCGGTATTAATATAGTCATAATCGAGAACAGTAGGAAGATCATTAACAATTCGTTTGCGAACAATCAATTGTGTTGCAATATTCGGCGCACCGAATAATAAATTTTTTGGTACGTCAGTTGGTTCTTCGATTTTAATGATCTTGTTTTCTGAGTGAAGATGGTTACTCGTAACGAGTTCTTTATAACTTTCTATTTTTGAGAAGGGGAACATAACCCGATCCGAATTTAGAACAATACTTCCTTTGCCACGAATTGTTTGGATATAACCTTCATCAAAAAGTAACTTAATTGCGCGACGAACAGTTTCACGAGATACACCGTATTTCATGACTAATTTAGTATCACTAGGTAAAAGATCACCTTCTTTAAATTTCTTAGCTTGAATATCATTTAATAAATCATGATATATTTGTAAATATTTTTTCATACACCTGCTCCCCTAAAAGCTATCCTAGCGCATAATGATAAGGCTTACAATAAACGACTCCTTGCTTTTGTTGTTAAAAAATAGACAAGTTGGTCACGGAGAGGTGTAACTCAAGGAACTAAACTAGACAAGTTTTTTTAATAAAAATGAATTTGGAATATAAAAAAAGCGTTTCAAACAAATTTGTTTGAAACGCCTTAGACATTAAAAATTAATTTAAAATAATCGTTGATAAAGTTCTGTAATCGGATTTTCGTTATTAGTTGCATCTAAAATTAAATTAGCGTGTTTTTTTACTTCAGGAATACCGTTTTGTACACTGACGCCTAAACCAGCTGCTTTAATCATACTAAGGTCATTACTGTTATCACCAATTGCGATCACTTCTTCAGGTTTAATTTGTAATTTTGCAGCCAGTTCTAAAGCTGCGCGACCTTTGTCAATGCCGGCAGGATTAAATTCAACATAGCGATTTGATGAAAAAGTAACCGTTAATGGTGTTTCAACTTTTGCTAGAGCGCGTGTTTTGAAGTCCGCTAACTGCGTCTGGTCTGTGTTTTCCATAATGATCTTAACAATCGGTGTTTCTTTGAACTGATTTAAGTTTGGCTCATCAAAATCATGATATTGGACTTGACGTGTCTTTAAGTAATTCAGTTCATCTGCTGATGGTTTATAAATGTAAACATCATTTAGTGTATAAACATGGATACCTAAGTTTGGTTGTTGCAGCGCAAGCAGATAGAGTTGATTAGCAATTGACCAATCTAAGTAATGATTAACCAAGACTTGGTTCTGGTAATTATTGACGATAACACCACCATTATAAGAAATAACATATTGGCCATCTTGGTTAACGGTACCTATTTTTTGTAATAAGTTTTGCATTGAAGCAAAACCGCGCCCACTATTGGGAACAAATTTTACTCCTTGGGCTGTTAATTTTTGGATGCTTTGAAGGTCCTGTTGCGAGACACTACCATCATCACGTAATAATGTTTCATCTAGATCACTAACAATTAATTTATACATAGCATATGCTCCAATTTAATTTATTAATTACAACGATAATGCATTAGTCGTGAAGGTTTGAGTTTGGGTGTTAAAGAGCCAATTAATTAGTTGCTGACCAACAATAGGGGTTCTTTCAATAATGAATTGGGCAATAACTGAATTGGTGTATTGTTCACTAAACCAGTTTGGTTGAATAACTAGAAGAATTGTCAACGCTAAAAAAATAATGAAGTAGGTGACAATTACAGCAATCAACGCACCGCCTAAACCATTAGCCTGTTTGATGACAGGCAGCCAAGTAATGGCTTGAGACAGACGAGCAATCCAACCAATAATAATTCGGCCAGTAATAATGATCATTGCAAAAGCAATAGTTTGCGCAATGAAATGGGCGAAGGGATCGGTTGGATCTCCTTGCTTAGAGACTGTTAACAACCAATCACCTAAACTTGAGTCATAATAAAGGCCCAACAAGAAAACAAAGAAGGTACCAATCGTAAATAGAATTTCTTTGACGAGTCCGCGTTGATAGCCTCTAACGAGGGCCAGTAATAATAGAATTGCAATAATAATTGAAAGTATCATTGTTTACTCACTATCCTTATTTTATACCCTTTAGTTTAACAGTGATTACTTTTTTTGTAATCAAGCCAGAGACTTATTTTTAGTAGCATGCCGCATAAAATTGAATTTTTCAAAAATGAAGTAACGAACTTATTTAAGCACGAGATAATTTTATCTCGTGCTTTTTTAAAACGGTTGGTGATTTAGTTAGTTTATGGTATTTTAAAAAGATTATTAGGGTAATTTTTGTAGGTAAAAGTTGTGAAGTAGGGGGAGGTTCATATTATGGAACAAACATCAAGTTATCAAAATTGGCAACGCCGTATCGGCTTATTGTTATCTAGTCAAACCGTGTCAATGTTTGGCTCAATGGTTAGTGGCTTTGCGGTAGTTTGGTACATTACATTGCGGACGGGATCAGGACTATGGGTAACGTATGCAACTTTAGCCAATACGATCCCTTCTGTCATTATTTCACTTTGGGCAGGTGTTTGGGCAGATCGCTACAACCGGAAATATTTGGCGATGTTAGCAGATTTTGGTATTGCTCTAGTGACATTATTAATGGCAATCTTGTTTGCCATGGGTATTCGTGACTTGTGGTTATTGTTGCTTTTGTTAGCGGCCAGGTCCGCAGGTAATGGGATTCAATCGCCGTCGGTCAATGCTTTGATTGCTGATATTGTTCCTGAGGGTCACCTTAGTCGCATTAACGGAATTTATAATACTCTGAGTTCTTTTTCGCAATTAATGGCACCAGCCATGGGCGGCGTGATCTTAGCAAATTTTGATTTACGGTTTGCTTTTGGGTTGGATGTTGTCACGGCTATTATTGGAATTTCAATGATGAGTTTAATTAAATTGCAGCAGCGAAAAGATACGCGCGTTCAAGCGAGTGTTTTAACGGAAATGTTGGCTGGTTTACATTATATTAAGATGAAACCCATGATTTTAGGATTAATGGTGGCGTATTTTATCTTTTTCATCTTATTAGCGCCAGCAAGTGTGCTTTCGCCAGTTTTTGTGGAACGTGCCTATGGGAATAATGTGATGTTTTTAACCTGGTCGGAAGTTGCTTGGTCATTAGGTACGGTAATAGGTGGCGTTTTAGTAGCTTTGAAGAAAGTTATTAAGGATAAAATTGGTGCGATTGCTTTTGTGATGATTATTTGCGGTATTGTCTTTGGTTTAATTGGTTTTGCACCAACAATTTGGTGGTATTGTGTGATTATGGCCTTAGGTGGATTGGCCTTTCCATTGTTACCAACTGCGGATACTACACTGATCCAGGAAAATGTTGAAAATAATTATATGGGACGCGTATTTTCCGTATTTGGGATTTTTGTTGGTGCAACCACGCCAATTGGTACACTCTTTTTTGGTCCGTTAGCAGATGCTATTAATATAAAATGGATCTTTTTAGGAACGGGAATCTTAAATATCATCGTTGGTGTTATCTTTTTAACGGCGATGTCGAAGTATCGCCACCAAGAGTTACAAAAGTATCAGCAATAGTCTTTTTAGTGCGCATTAAAAAAATAATCATTTTCGAGTGCTTCACATATGTAAAACATACACAGATGCGTTATACTGTTTTTTGTAGGAGGTTGCATGTGATGAAAATAGATGTCAAAGCCTATTTAAAAGTGAATGGGTTGACAATTTATGAAGTTGCAAAGCGCAGCGGTTATGGCTATACCACATTACACAAATCATTTAATAAATCGCAAAGTAGTGCGACACCAATTAATATTCGTGATTTGGATGCCTTAGCACAAGCACAGCATCAAGCAATGTGGGAAGTGCTGAAAGAACTGGAAACCCATTACATGGATTAATCTCTTGACTAAAATTTAAGGCGTTATTAAGTATACGGGGGGTATTCTTATGGCTAATTCATTTTATTCAAATTCAAATGATCCATTCGATCGCGATATGGATGATATTTTTAATCAACTGATGGGAAGACTAAATGGTCTTAATTCGGAGTCTCATTATTTAGTTAATGGTCGTGAAATGACACCGGAAGAATTTGCACAATATCGTGCTACTGGTCAATTACCAGCAAGCAAACAGAATCAAGTTCCTATTACAACAACACAACAACATAAACAAAAGAAAGATGGAATTCTCGATAAACTCGGTCGTAATCTAACCGAAGAAGCTCACGAAGGTCAATTAGATCCCGTTATTGGTCGGAATAAAGAAATTCAAGAAACAGCTGAGATTTTAAGTCGTCGTACTAAGAATAATCCAATTTTAGTCGGTGATGCTGGTGTAGGTAAAACGGCTGTTGTTGAAGGCTTAGCACAAGCGATTGTGAGTGGTGATGTACCTGCTGCTATTAAAGACAAGGAAATTATTTCAATTGATATTTCCGGTCTTGAAGCAGGTACTCAATATCGAGGCTCATTTGAAGAAAATATCCAAAATCTTATTAAAGAAGTTAAAGAACAAGGCAATATTATCTTATTCTTTGACGAAATTCATCAAATTTTAGGTGCAGGATCTGCTGGTGATGGTGAAGGCAGTAAAGGTTTGGCCGATATTATTAAACCAGCATTAAGCCGTGGTGAGTTAACGGTTATTGGTGCAACGACGCAGGATGAATATCGTAACACGATTATGAAGAATGCAGCTTTAGCTCGTCGTTTCAATGATGTGACAGTTAATGCGCCAAGTCCTGAAGATACGTTAGCGATCTTAAAGGGAATTCGAAGTTTGTATGAAAAACATCATCATGTTGAATTACCAGATGATGTTTTAAAGGCTTGCGTTGATTATTCAATTCAATATATTCCACAACGTTCATTACCTGATAAGGCAATTGACTTGTTGGATATGACAGCTGCTCATTTGGCAGCTAAGCATCCAGTTACAGATAAAGTTCAATTAGAAAAACAATTGCAAGAACAAGAAGCTAAGAAGCAAAAAGCTGCAGATAATGAAGATTTTGAAGCAGCTGCCAATGCTAAAGAAGAAATTGAAAAAATTCAAAAGAAATTAGCCGATGAAGATAGCACAGAAGAGGTTGTTGCTAAACCTAATGATGTTGCTGCAGCAGTTGAAAGATTAACTGGAATTCCAGTTTCTAAAATGGGTGCAAGTGATATCGAACGTTTAAAGAGTATTAACGAACGTTTGAAAGGTAAAGTTATTGGCCAAGATGAAGCCGTCGATATGGTTGCTAAAGCAATTCGTCGTAATCGAGCTGGATTTGACGAAGGCAACCGACCAATTGGTAGTTTCCTCTTCGTTGGACCAACTGGTGTAGGTAAAACAGAATTGGCTAAGCAATTAGCATTAGATATGTTTGGTAGTAAAGATGCGATTACCCGTTTGGATATGAGCGAATATTCTGACCAAACTGCGGTTTCTAAGTTGATTGGGACAACAGCGGGTTATGTTGGTTATGACGATAATGCTAATACCTTAACCGAAAAAGTTCGGCGTAATCCTTACTCAATCGTTTTATTAGACGAAATTGAAAAAGCTAATCCACAAGTTTTAACATTGTTATTACAAGTTATGGACGATGGTCGTTTGACTGATGGTCAAGGTAACGTCGTTGACTTCAAGAATACCATTATCATTGCTACTTCTAATGCAGGGTTCGGCAATGAGAGTTTAACTGCTGATAAAACGAAAGATGAAGATTTGATGACTCGTTTGGCACCATTCTTCCGTCCAGAATTCTTGAACAGATTTAACGGTATTGTTGAATTCAGTCACCTGAACAAGGAAGATTTACACCAAATTGTTGATTTAATGATTAGTGATGTTAATAAAACTTTAGCTAAGAAAGATATTACGTTAACAGTTAGTGAAGCTGCCAAAGATTGGTTAGTCGAAAAAGGTTACGATGAAGCTATGGGAGCTCGGCCATTACGGCGAGTAATTGAACAACAAATTCGTGATAAGGTGACAGACTTCTATCTCGATCATTTAGACGCTAAAGGATTACAAGCAGACGTTGAAGATGATACGATTGTAATTACGGCTAAGTCAGAAACTGAAGCTAAGTAAAAATAATTTGCTAAAGAGATTTGTTGTTTAAACTATCAAACCATTTAAAAAAGCTACGAACAATATTATTGTTCGTAGCTTTTTTAGCAATCGTTAAGTCTTTTCTAAAAATAACGTAGGTAATCGCTAAGATAATTTTTATATTGGGTAATTTATTTTAGTTACTATTTAGAAAAATAAATAATAAAGACCGCTCAAACCAATAAATCCGTAAATAAAGGGTTTAAGTGTTGTTAGATCCCAGCGAGTAGATAACCTCGTAGCAATAATAGTACCAACAGCTGCCGCAATCATTCCCACAATAATATAAGGGATGTCGGGTGCCGTTAAAATTCCTCCGGCAATACGAATGCCAGTGATATAAAAAGCATCAATTAAGAAAAATCCCTGAATATTGCCAATATAATCCGGCATTGAACTTGATAATGATAAGAAGTATAACGCCATTAATGGACCACCAATACCAAATAAGCCATTGAAAAATCCAGAAATAATCATGAAGCACCCTGCAATATACCAAGGATATTTAGCACTACCTGCGCTTTTAGAAAGAATAAAATAAAGACTAAGTGAAACTAATAGTCCGCCTAACATAAGTCGCAAAACGTGTGTATCTAGTACACTGCTTAAATGTACTGACCAAGTTGCAACTGATGCATAAATGATAAAAGGAATTAAAACGCGCTTCCATTTAAATTCATGACGATAACGAATTGTAAGGGCTAAAACACTGCTTAACATAATAATGCCACCAATTCCGGCCGCTTTGTCCATGGGAAGAATTGAAGGGAAGAAGATCATCATAATAATGACAGCACCAAATCCGGTTAGTCCTTGAACCAATCCGGCAATTAATGCTGGGAAAATAATTAAGAGCCAAATCATCAAGCTTTACCTCCTTTCTGTTTATTAAATGTTCTCTATCTAGTCTGAACATTTAACGGAATCGTGTCAATGGTTATTCCAGAATAGCGAGTCAGTCCTGGTAAGTACTAAAATTCTTGTTATAACGTGGCTATTGTTAGCCTTAAAAAAGTTTGATGATTCAGGAGATTAAAATGTCAGAAAAATTGATTCAACACTTATCATCCGCCAGTTGGCCTCATTATCAGGAAAGTTCCAATTCTGCGGCATGGGGTATTTTTGAACAACAGCGCTTAGTAGCAGTTATTGAAACATTACCTGACGAAATTAAAAATTGTGACATTTCAAGCCGATGCTGAAAGTGATGCTCAAGCATTCATTGAGTTAGCAAAAGAGCAAGCGCAACTAGAAAATCGTCAATTTATTACCATTGCAGCAACAACTTAGCTGAAGTTATTTTTGAAAAATGGATTTAGTCAAGATGCCGGAACATTAACCTGGTTACGATCAAAACCAGAACCAATCAAGACACTAGAGATTCGTCCGGAACTGGAAACGGATTTTAATGATGTTGAAACGATGATTAATCAAGCTTTTTGGAATAAATTTCAACCAAGTAGTATCGAAGCTTATTTATTGCAACAATTAAGAAAGAGCGCTATCTATTTGCCAGAACTTAGCCGCATTACTATTGTGAACGGTGAAGTTGGTGGCGGGATTTTTTATTCTAAGGCTGAGATCCAAACTAAAAATCAAAAAGTGTCAATTTTAACTTTTGGGCCTTTAGGTGTTGCGCCAAGGTGGCAAGGGACTGGGATTGGGATTGGGACGCAACTATTAAAAACAACGTTGGCACTAGCTAAACAGGCTGATTATCAAGGTGTAGTGATTACCGGCGTGCCTAATTATTATCGACAACATGGTTTTCAACCGACAGTTAATTTTGGAATTACCCTTCCAGATGGAACAACGCCAGATTTTTTAATGGGTTATGAATTGCAGCAAGGTGGTTTAAGGACAATTCCGGGAATTTACCAAGAAAATGAGTTTTTCGAAAAGTTATCACTAACTAAAAATGATCATTATAACGAGCGTTTTAACCAGCGACCAGCACAATGGTTTCCTCAACAACTATAAAAAGCCTAAGGTACAACAAAATAAGTTGTATCTTAGGCTTTTTTTACTGTTAATTGATCACTGCTTAAAGCAACCAATCTTCAGGATGATCCAATGAAGATTGAAGGCGTTGAAAGAAATGACTAACATGATACGCATCAGCAACGGCGTGATGAATAGTAAAGGATAGCGGCATGATTCTTTTTCCTGCTTGAACGACATATTTGCCAGCTTCAATAACCGGTAAATAATTAGGGAGGCCATTAAAAGTTAAAGGCGTATAACTATTAAAGTGTAGCCAGGGATTCATATTAATCATATAGGCATTTTCAGGTTGGTCAGCCTTAATCATAGCACCATGTTGAGCTTGGTATTGCTTAAGATCGGTTAAATAATTTTCGTGAAAGTTTGATAGATTAGCATCGTAAGTAGTCCACATACCAGAAATAGTCTGGTTATCTTCATGAAAAATTAAATAGGACGGTGTTAGGTTGGTGTAATGACCTAACTGTCCATCGCGTTGAGCAATCATGAATTCAGGCTGTTCACTAATTAAATGAGTAATCAAATATAAGTAAACTGCAAAAAAATGATAGTGATGTTGCTTAGCGGCCAAATAAGTAGCCGTAATATTCACGTCCATGTTAATGGTAAAGCCAGTCGGCATCATTTTAGTAAAGTAATAAAAATAGTCACGTCTAGACCAAGTTTGTAAATCAATTGGGGTAAATTCTAATGTCGTTAGTTATTTTCTCGTAATGGTTTATTATAACCGCGTTCTCCAAAGGGCTGTAATTTTGTTAACCATTCTTTCTTTAAATTTTTTAATTCTAGCCGAAGATTTTCTACATCGTCTGTTTTTTCTTGCCATAAAACTTCTAAATTAAAAGCGGTTTCGCCGTATTGATCCCAAGCATGTTGTAAATCGGAGTCTCGGTAAGCATGATTGTTTAAATTCATTTTGTAATAGTCCCAGCGATTTTTAGTATTGGGAACAGCCTCGATATAGATTTTGTGATTGATTTGATTGGTTAATTGAATAACGCCATAATAGGTTGATTGTAATTTGTAGGATTGAATAATTGCTTTTCGATCTTCTTTTTTCATTTTTTTCTCCATATTAAAAAGTTCGCCAGTAGCGGCGGTTGTCGGTGGAACTGGTAATAATTCGGCATCTTGATCCGAGCCAAAAACGGCCTGATATTGAGCAAGATATAATTGGGCTTGCTTGGCTTTTTCTCTAAACGTAAATTTTTGGTGGCGAATTGTTGAAGGACTAACTTGTAATTGTTTGGCGATATTACTATCTTTAATCGGTTGCTTGAAAACAGTCAGTAACTGTTGTTGATTTTGAGTGAGGGTATTATATTTTTCTGGTACGGATAACAATGCTGACAAGGCACCATTATGTTGCTCAGCTAGATGGTTATTAATTTGCTCCTGCTTAAAAAAAGTCGCAGAACAATAATTGCAACTGTAAATCTTGCGGATTTGACGGTAGCCTTGAACTAGTTCATCAATAGTAAAATCTGTTGGATTCATTTACTCACCTCAATTCAAATTATTATGTATTGTTTATTAATAATGTCAACATTTATCCAAAAATATATTTATCCAAAAGATTAACTAAATTTCGTTAAGGCATTTAATTGGGGTAACACTATTTTGTAAAATAAGTTACAATTAGGGCGTACAGGTCAAAATAAAACGTTAATAATAAATGAGACCTTGTTAAAATAAATTTAATCTGCTTGGAGGCATTAATTAATGACACAATTAGTTAATAATGATTTTGCTGATGTGATGTTAAATCGTCACTCTGTTCGTAAATTTGATCCTAGCGTTAAAATTTCTCGGGATGAGCTACAAGAAATAATTGCTCAGGCAACCACAGCACCTTCAGCTTGTAATTTACAGTCATGGCATTTTGTTGTAATTGATACACCTGAAGCTAAAGCACAATTAAAAAAAGCAGCACTGAAATTCAATTATCCACAAATTGATACAAGCTCTGCTATTATTTTTGTGGCCGGTGATACACAATCACATAAAGTTTATCGCGACGTTTGGACGAAAGTTTATGAGGCAGGTAAAATTGATAAAGCTAAACTTGATTCAATTTTTAATACCTTCTTGCCAATGTATGAAAATGCAACACCAGAATTTTTGAAACTTGATGCTACTATTGACAGCTCAATGGTAGCCATGCAGTTACTATTAGCTGTTCGTGCTCATGGCTATGAAGCTAATGCTTGGTCAGGCTATGATTTCAAAACGATTATTCCTACGCTTGGTTTAGATGAGCAGCGGTTTGTACCAATTATGGCAATTTCAATTGGTAAACCAGCAACAGATGAAAAAATTTTAAAGACTGATCGTTATGATGCTAAAACATTGACGGAGTTTTTATAATATAACAAAGCACCATTAAAATAAGCCACCAAATTCGAATTACACGTTCGAGTTTGGTGGCTTATTTTAATGGTAAGGATCGAGAAAACTGTCATAAACGTCGTTATAACGGATTAAAAATTTTAAACGTGTGCGAGACGTAACCAAGCTAAGAGCAAAATGGCAACCGGAATTAAGATTGAGCTAGTTCCCAAATAAGGAATCACAACGGCAACAATTACAGCACCAATGGTAAATGAAATAAAGATGAGTAAGGTTGTAATCAGGCGATGCTTGGCAGCTACTTCACGATAAGCTAGTGTATCCCATGAGGTTTCCGCTAAAGTACGCAAATTACCGGTCATCATTAATGGTGTAAAGGGAACGCCATCTAGTTGGTGAAATGCTTGTAATTCTGCGGCAGCGGCAATTGATAAAATAATAGTTGCAGTAAAATTTGAAATATGAGTTCCTAAAAGAGCCACTAAAATTAATAGCAAGGCTTGGTATAGCAGAATAGCTTGGCGACCTTTTGTTCCATGGGTCTTAAAAAGGTGATTCCGCTGAAAGATACGAACTAGCAGTGTACCGGCAAAAAAGGCCAGTAATGAAATTGCATAACGCCAACATAAGTTGAGTTGTCGTTCACCTAAGCGAATTCCTAGCAGAATTAAATTACCTGTTTGCATACCAGCAAAGACTTTTCCATGTAGCAAGTATGAGTAAGCATCCATACCACCAGCCGTCATGGTTAGTAATGCGCCAAACAGTGGTTGTTCATATGCCGGAATTTTTTTTTTCATGAGACAATATACTCCAATTATTTTTAATGAAAGATCAATTTCTATCGTATCATGAATTTAGCAATTTTTAATAAATTATTGAGAGTTTTTATTTCCGCGAAATGTATCCGGTTGCCTAGAAAAATAGCGGTATCATAGGCTGCGCCTTAATTGCTTTTTAACAAGATCTTCAGTATTATGATAATTGTTATAAGAAATATAGACAATCAAACAATAACTTTTTAATTATAAGTTAGCGTTGATCAAGGAGCTGCTATTATGTCGAAAATACTTGCTATTAACGCCGGAAGTTCATCATTAAAATGGCGTCTAATTGAAATGCCAACTGAAAAAGTTATTGCCAAAGGTTCTGCTGAACGAATTGGACAAAAACTTGGCAAAATTAAAGTCGTTGCCAATGGCGAAAAAACTGAACGCGAATCACCGGTGCCAACACATCATGATGCTGTTGAAATGCTACTTAAAATGTTAACTGAAAGTAAGATCATTAACGATTTCTCAGAAATTACTGGTGTGGGTCATCGGGTGGTTGCTGGTGGTGAGATTTTCCATCAGTCAACGTTAATCGATGAAAGGGTATTAACTCAAATCGAATCTTTAGCCGAATATGCACCGTTGCATAATCCAGCTGAAGCTGAGGGTATTCGTGCTTTCATGGCCGCTTTACCTGGCGTTCCAGAAGTAGCCGTTTTTGACACCTCTTTCCACCAAACGTTACCTGCAGTTAACTACCTATATAGTATTCCGTATGATTACTACAAACAATTTGGCGCTCGTAAATACGGTGCCCATGGGACTAGTTATCGATATGTTTCTCAACGAGCTGCAGAATTAGTTGACCAGCCATTGGCTGACTTAAAAATGATCGTCGCTCACTTAGGTAACGGCGTTTCACTAGACGCTATTAAAGATGGTCAATCTTACAACACGAGTATGGGTTTTACCCCACTAGCAGGTGTAACAATGGGAACTCGTTCAGGTGATATTGATGCTTCGTTAGTGGCTTTCTTAGAGGAAAAATTAGATTTATCAGTTGAACAAATGACTGATATTTTAAATACAAAATCTGGCTTACTAGGATTATCGGGTATTTCTTCCGACATGCGTGATTTGTTGGCTAAAGAGACAACTAACGAACGGGCTAAAATTGCTATGGACATTTTTATTGATCGAATTGTTCAATACATCGGTGCCTATACTGCCCAGTTGAACGGATTAGATACTTTAGTTTTCACAGCTGGTATTGGTGAGAATGAAGCACCAATTCGCAGTCGCGTTTGCCGATCTTTAGGCTATCTTGATGTCGAAATAGATGAAAATCTTAATAAGGCAGCTCGTGGAACAGAGCAATTGATTAGCACACCACAATCTAAAGTCAAAGTTTTGGTTGTTCCGACAGATGAAGAGCTGATGATTGCACGAGACGTTGTTGAATTAGGCAAAATTAAATAATATTAGCAAAAAGATCAGATAAATTTTATCTGATCTTTTTTCACGTATTAGTTCTTACAGCAGTTCAAATTATAAATTTCTACACTGTAAGCGCTTGACGAAATATTACAGGCTGGTACAATTTGACTGTTGCGTTTTAGTGATATCAGAGCTTATTAAAAAATAGGAGTGTCAAAATGACTGCAAGAATCATTGAGGGTGAGCACTACCGCTTTACGATTATTACTGATTATTTATTAAGAATTGAGTGGTCAGATAATAATCAATTTGAAACTCGACCAACTTATTTTGCTCGGAACCGTAACTTTGCTACACCAACAACGGTTCAGGTTTTTCATGGTCGACAAAATCACGAATTAGAAATCGAAACGGCCGGTTTTCATTTGTATTATGAAGGCGGAGCTTTTTCAGCAAAAACATTGTGGATTGATGCCAAGTATAAGTATGAGACACATTTCAGTCGGTGGTTATACGGCCGAGAACCAGTTGGCGGTAATTTGTTTGGAACCGCGCGAACTTTGGACGAAGCTGATGGTGAAATTCCCCTGGAAAATGGTGTTATTTCTCGTCATGGATATGCTTTAATTGATGATTCGGATAATAATGTTATTTTGTCCAACCAAGAATTAGGTCCGCAAAATCATGACCAAACTGATTTATATTATTTTGCTTACGGTCGGCGTTATCAGGCCGAAATTCGTGATTATTTCAAATTGTCAGGTGTACCGCCAATCTTGCCGCGTTATGCATTAGGAAATTGGTGGAGTCGCTTCTATCCTTATACGCAAGAGAGTTATCAGGCCCTCTTTAATCGTTTTGAAGCAGAAAAGATTCCTTTCTCAGTGGCCGTTTTAGATATGGATTGGCATAAGACAGAGGTTCCTGAAGATCAAGGCAGTGGCTGGACTGGATATACATGGAATCAGGACAAGTTTCCTGATCATCAGGAATTACTTAACTGGTTGCATCAACGTGGTCTGAAAGTTACGTTAAACGTTCATCCAGCGGCAGGTATTCGTTCGTTTGAACAAGGTTATTCTGACGTTGCTCAACATTTAGGTTTAGATGCTGATACAAAAGAGCCTGCTGTTTTTAACATTAAAAATTCCTCATTTCGTAAAAGTTATTTCGAAGATATTCATCATCCTTTAGAAACTGAAGGTGTTGATTTTTGGTGGTTAGATTGGCAGCAAGATCGCTATTTTGATACTGAAGGTTACGACGTTTTAAAGGCATTAAATCATTATCATTACTTAGATAATGAAGCTCGTCATCCCGGTGAGGGCTTAAT
Source organism: Lapidilactobacillus dextrinicus DSM 20335 (assembly GCF_001436095.1). Lineage (GTDB taxonomy): Bacteria > Bacillota > Bacilli > Lactobacillales > Lactobacillaceae > Lapidilactobacillus > Lapidilactobacillus dextrinicus. Next base: position 141,933 of record NZ_AYYK01000008.1, read on the forward strand.
TTTATCTCGTTATGCTGGTCCGGGTAGCCAACGTTATCCAATTGGCTTTTCTGGCGACACTTGGATTAGTTGGGAAACATTAAAGTTCCAACCATACTTTACTGCCACGGCAAGTAATATTGGTTACACTTGGTGGAGTCATGATATTGGTGGTCATATGATTGGTAGCTATGATCCAGAATTGCAGACGCGGTGGCTACAATATGGTGTTTTTAGCCCGATTAACCGACTGCATAGTTCAGACAACCCTTTTTCTGGTAAAGAACCTTGGAATTATCCAATTGAAAATCGCCAAGTAATGGATCACTTCTTGAGATTGCGCCACCAATTAATTCCGTATTTGGACAGCGAGAATATTAAGACCCATCTTGAAGGAACGCCGTTAGTCCAACCAATCTATTATTTATATCCAGAGATGGACACTTATTATTATTATCGAGATGAGTATTTCTTTGGTAGCCAATTATTAGTCTCTGCAATGGTCGAACCACTTCATCAACAGTTACAGCAAGCTAAGGCTAGAACTTGGCTTCCTGAGGGAACTTGGTATGATTTCTTCACGCATCAAGTTTATCAAGGTGAACAAGAAGTTAACTTATATCGTTCGTTAGCACAATATCCGGTGTTGGTTAAACAAGGCGGTATTTTACCACTAACACCAACTGTAATGGATAATTTACAAATTTTACCTGAGCAGTTATCCGTTCAAATTTTTGGTCAGGCGGATAATGAATATGTGATGTATGAACATGTCGGCACTGAAATTGCAAAAACAATTTTTACATTGACTGCAAATGGTGAACTAACCGTTCAAATTGATGATCCGGAACAGATTATTCCCCACCAACGTAAAATTAATCTAGCCATATTGGCTATTGCTGATCTAAAAATAATTAATCAAACTAAGCTAAATATTACGACTACACAATTAACGCCAGCACTAAGCTTAGTCGATCAAACGACTGCAGCACTGCAAATGATGAAGATCCCTTATGAATTAAAGCGTCAGATTTATAATTTTGTTAAAGCAAATGAAAGTAAACCACTTAAGATTCTTAATTTTATTAGTACGCAAAATGATGCAGCATTAGTGGATTTCTTTACAGGTTTATTAGCGCAAAAGTTTTAAGCGTTTCATTGTACTTTGTGACAGCCTTCTTTTATCATAAGATATGTAAGATCAATTATTAGGAGGTCGCAAAATGAAGTATGCGAAAACAAAAGAGGTTTTAAATCAGCTTGTAGCTGATTTGAGTCAAATGTCAATGGTTATTCACCAAACGCACTGGTATATGCGAGGTGAAGGTTTCTTAACACTACATCCAATGATGGACGATTTCATGGATGACGTTAATGATCAGCTCGATGTTGTTTCAGAACGCCTGATTACTTTAGATGGCGCGCCTTACTCCACCTTGCAAGAGATGGCCGATCATACAGAAATTACCGATGAGCCTGGGAACTGGGATCATAGTATGCAAGAGCGTCTAGCTATCCTAGTTAAAGATTATCGCTATTTGGCTGACCTTTATCAAAAAGGAATCGAGGTTTCAGGTGAAGAGGGTGATGACGCCACTCAAGATATCTTTATCGGGTTCAAGGCGGCGACTGAAAAACGAATCTGGATGATTCAAGCCCATTTAGGCAAAGCGCCTGAAATTGATGCTTAGATACTAAAATAATAGTTTTAAATCATAATGATAATATAACAGTCTGATAAGAGGAAATAGTTCTCTTGTTAGGCTGTTTTTTAGTTGAAGATTATGGATTATAGCTAAATAATAAATCTTCAAGAAAGTTCATATTAGTATTCCTGAGTAATGTGGGATAATTAATAGATGTAATAAGAAAGGAATTGCAACCATGAAAGAAATTGTTGCGGGAATCGTCGCTCATGTTGATGCTGGTAAAACCACACTATCAGAAGCAATGCTCTATCAATCAGGTGCTTTACGCAAGTTGGGACGTGTTGATAACGGGGATGCTTTTTTAGATCCAAATGACTTGGAAAAAAAGCGAGGCATTACCATTTTTTCACATCAAGCCAGTATGCAGTTTAACGAACTAAAACTAACATTGCTAGATACGCCGGGACATGTTGATTTTGCAGCACAAACTGAACAAGTTCTAAGTGTTCTGGATTATGCAATTTTAGTGATTTCAGCAACAGATGGCATCCAGGGTTATACACGAACATTGTGGGAACTGTTGGCGCATTATCAAGTGCCGACATTTATTTTCGTGAATAAATTGGATGCGCTTGGTGCTGATCAACAGCAAGTTTTAACTGAACTGCAAAATGAGCTATCAACCAATTGTGTAGCTCTAGATCTCGATTTGCAAAACGACGTTACAACGGGTGAGCTAACGGCTGAAACATACGAAGAAATAGCATTGTGTGACGAAAGTGCACTAGATGAATTAATGAACACTGGAAAAATATCTGACGAAAAGATTCAGCAACTAATTGCCCAACGTCAATTATTTCCAGTTTATTTTGGAGCTGCTTTAAAGTTAACTGGCGTTAGCAATCTATTGGCAGGTCTTGAACATTGGAGTAAAGACAAAGCGGCGAATGCTGATTTTGCAGCACGAGTTTTTAAAATCTCGCATACTGATAAAGGTGAACGTTTAACTTGGCTACGGGTTATGGGTGGCACGTTGCGAAATAAGACTGTACTACTGGATGAACAAAAGGTTAATGAGATTCGTATTTATAATGGTGTTAAATTTACTTCAGTTCCAGAAATTCGTGCTGGTGAAGTTGCGGCAGTTACTGGGCTTACTGCAACTTATCCTGGCCAAGGTCTAGGCGCGCTGGTCGATAATAGTCATCCTGTGATTCAGCCAGTGTTGAATTATGCCTTAGAACCACAGGAAGAAGATATTCAGGCTTGCCTTGAAGCACTGCAACAATTAGAAGATGAAGATCCGCAATTACATGTAACTTGGTCGAAGAATTTACAAGAAGTTCATGTGCAAATTATGGGCCAAGTTCAACTGGAAATTTTGCGACAGCTATTATTAGATCGTTATCAACTTAATGTTAGTTTTGGAAAGGGTCATGTGCTCTATAAAGAAACAATTACGGCTCAAGTTGAGGGTGTGGGTCACTTTGAACCATTGCGCCATTATTCGGAGGTTCATTTATTAATGACGCCAGCACCAGCTAATAGTGGCTTACAGTTCGCAACAGAATGTTCGCTAGAAATGCTAAGCAAAAATTGGCAACATCAAATTTTAACCAGTTTACAAGCTAAGGAACATCTAGGCGTATTGATTGGTGCGCCAATTACAGATATGAAAATAACACTTATTTCCGGCCGTGCTAGCAATGTTCATACGGTTGGCGGTGATTTTCGTGAGGCAACTTGGCGAGCAGTGCGTCAAGGATTAATGATGTTAAAAGCGACAAACCAATGTCAATTGCTAGAACCGTGGTATCGTTTCCGCTTAACAATTGATCAAAGTCAAGTCGGTCGTGCTATGAACGATATTCAACGCATGCATGGTGAGTTAGATTTATCGACCAGCGAAATGCGGACTAAACAAGCATCAACAATGACGACGTTAACTGGAACAGCTCCAGTTGAACAAATGCAGGCATATGCGCAAGACGTTCAGGCTTATACCCACGGACTGGGACAACTGGAATGCTTTGTAGAGGGCTATCGGCCGTGCCACAATGCTGATGAAGCAATCGAGCTGGCGCAATATGATCCAGTAACAGATTTAGATAATGTGCCGGGTTCTGTTTTTTGCGCTCATGGTGCCGGTTATCCAGTGCAGTGGGATCAGGTTCCCCAAGCCGCTCATGTGCCTTACACATATTCTCATAAATAACTACTTAAACTAACATAAAAATCTTTTGATTAAAATCTTATTACCTTTAATAGCAACGTTTAGAATAAAGTTGTATAATAATTTTATTCTAATAAAAGTAGGGGTAAAAGTATGGCTGAATTTACGCATTTTTATGAAACTTTCCAACCATCGCATTATAATCTTTACATCGATATTAATCGCGAGACGAAATTAATTAGTGGTCTAAGCACTATTATTGGTGAAGCAAAGACAACTGAAATTGCTATTCATCAAAAATATTTGACGATCAATTCAGTAAAAGTTGCTGATCAGGATGTTCCTTTTACAGTAAATAATGATCAGGATGCCATTAAGATTACTTTGCCAACGACTGGTGAGATAACAGTGGCTATTGACTATACGGCGCCATTAACAGATACGATGATGGGAATTTATCCATCATATTATGAATTAGATGGTGTTAAAAAGCAGTTAATCGGAACGCAATTTGAAACTAATGCTGCTCGTCAGGCTTTTCCATGTGTGGATGAACCTGAAGCAAAAGCGACTTTTGATGTGGCCATTAAGTTTGATGAACACGAAGGTGAAACTGTTTTAGGCAATATGCCTGAGATCAAGACAGAAAACGGCGTTCATTATTTTGACACAACTGTGCGAATGTCGACCTATTTGATTGCCTTTGCTTTTGGTGACATGCAGGCCAAAGAGACAACAACAAAGAGCGGTGTCAAAGTTGGTGTTTTTGCAACTAAAGCTCATAAGGCTAACGAATTAGATTTTGCTCTGGACATTGCGAAACGTTCCATTGAATTCTATGAAGATTTCTATCAAACGCCATATCCGTTGCCACATTCTTGGCAATTAGCGCTTCCCGATTTTTCTGCTGGTGCGATGGAAAACTGGGGCTTAGTAACTTATCGTGAGGCTTATTTATTGATTGATCCTGATAACACGTCATTAGATACTAAGCAAGTTGTCGCCACTGTCATTGCTCATGAATTAGCTCACCAATGGTTCGGCGATTTAGTTACGATGAAGTGGTGGGATGATCTATGGTTGAACGAAAGTTTTGCCAACATGATGGAATATGTTGCAGTTGATGCTTTAGAACCTGACTGGCATATTTGGGAAGTTTTCCAAACTTCTGAAGCAGCGGCAGCATTACAACGCGATGCAACCGATGGTGTTCAATCTGTCCATGTTCAAGTCGAAGATCCCGCAGAGATTGATTCACTTTTTGATGGCGCGATTGTGTATGCTAAGGGTGCGCGTCTGTTAGTTATGGTTCGTGCTTTAATTGGCGATGAAGCTTTACGCCAAGGTTTGAAAAATTACTTTATGGCGCATCAATACGGCAACGCCACTGGGGCCGATTTATGGTCCGCTTTAGGCGAGGCTGCTCATCTTGATGTAGGGGCAATTATGAACTCATGGTTGGAGCAACCTGGGTATCCAGTTGTCACTGTTGCTGTGGTTGATGGACAATTAACCTTATCTCAAGATCAATTCTTTATTGGTGAAGGTCAGGATATTGGTCGTCAATGGCAGATTCCATTGAACAGCAATTATGCGATTGCCCCACAAATTTTCTCAGATAAAACGATTGTATTAGGTGACTACCACCAATTACGTCAAGAAAATGGCATGCCATTCCGTGTTAATGTTGGTAATGACTCACACTTTATCGTGAAATATGATGCTGATCTAATGCACGATATTTTACAACACGCTGATGAATTAACAGCTATTGATCAATTACAAATTTTACAAGATCAACGTTTATTAGCCGAAGGTCGCCAAGTTAGCTATGCTAGCGTCGTGCCGTTGTTGTTACGTTTTGCAGATAATCAATCGAATATTGTTAATGCGGCGTTATATCGATTGGCTAATGATCTGAAGAAGTTTGTTGAACCGGATTCCGCTGAAGAAAAAGCGTTGAAAGCATTCTTTAACAAGTTAAGTGTTAACCAAATTGCCCGTTTAGGGTGGTTACCAAAAACTGGTGAATCTAATGATGACCAGCTAACACGACCATATATTTTAGCGGCAACACTTTATGCTGAGAATCCTGATTCAATTGCTGCTGCTCACCAATTGTTTGTGGATAATCAAAATAGTTTAGAGACTTTACCAGCTGATATTCGGCCATATATTTTGCGCAATGAAGTACAACACTTTGGCAATGCTGAGTTGTTTACGCAACTATTAACCGCTTATCGAACAGCAACGGACAGTAGTTATAAAGCTGGTTTAAGCGCAGCTATTACCAGTACAAGTGATCAAACTCAGATTGCTGACTTAATTGAAAAATTTGAAGATGCTGATACGATTAAGCCGCAAGATTTACGTGGTTGGTTCCGTTATGTTTTAGCCAACAAAGATGCCCAACAAGCAGCCTGGGACTGGATTCGTGATCAATGGGGTTGGCTTGAGGAAACTGTTGGTGGTGATATGGAATTCACGACTTATATCACAGTAATCGCAGGAATTTTCCATACGCCACAACGATTAGCTGAGTTCAAAGCATTCTTTGAACCCAAACTTGAGGCGCCAGGTTTAACGCGTGAAATTACCATGGATACTAAGGTGATCGAGACGCGTGTTAACTTAGTTGAAAGCGAAAAAGGTGAAGTCAATGCGGCGATTGCTAAATTAAGTTAATCTATTTTTGATTAGAATGGAGTTCGAGGCGTAATAATGCTTCGAACTCTTTCTATTATTTTGATGAACAAAATTTATCTAGACGAATTTTTAATAATTTGATCACAGATACTAATAAAAATCTAATAAAAGTTCTATAATAATAGAGAACGATAATCCCAAGGAGGACAATTATGGCAGAAATGACGCATTTTTATGAACTATTTAAGCCTGAACACTATGATTTGAAGATTAATATTAATCGCACTAAGAAATTAATTACGGGAACATCAACGATTACTGGTAATGCCACTCAAGCAAAAGTTGCAGTTCATCAAAAATTTATGACAATTGAAGCTGTTAAGGTTGCCGATCAAGAGGTACCTTTTGAGCTTAATGATGATGCCGATGCAATTTGGATTGATTTACCAAAAAGCGGTGACGTTACAATGACGATCACTTATTCAGCACCGTTAACAGATACCATGATGGGCATCTACCCATCTTATTACGAACTTAACGGTGAAAAACAAGAAATTATTGGTACGCAATTTGAAGCTGCTGCTGCCCGTCAAGCTTTTCCATGTATTGACGAACCAGAAGCTAAAGCAACTTTTGATTTGGCAATTAAATATGATGAAAAACCTGGCGAAACGATTTTAGCTAATATGCCAGAAAATCGTTTTGAAGATGGCTATCATTATTTTGATACGACTATGCGTATGTCAACTTACTTAATTGCCTTTGCCTTTGGTGACTTACAAAGCAAGCAAACTGAAACTAAGAGTGGTGTTAAGATCGGCGTTTTCACTACTAAGGCACACGCCATGAACGAATTGGATTTCCCATTAGATATTGCTAAACGGGCAATTGAATTCTTTGAAGATTTTTATCAAACACCATATCCGCTGCCACATTCATGGCAACTAGCACTACCAGACTTTTCTGCTGGTGCGATGGAAAACTGGGGCTTAGTAACTTATCGTGAATCTTATTTACTGTTTGATCCTGATAATGCTTCAATGTCAACTAAGCAACATGTGGCCACTACTGTTACCCATGAACTTGCACACCAATGGTTTGGTGATTTAGTCACGATGAAGTGGTGGGATGATCTTTGGTTAAATGAAAGTTTTGCCAATATGATGGAATATGTGGCCGTTGATGCATTAGAACCAACTTGGCATGCTTGGGAAACTTTCCAAACACTTGAAGTACCACGGGCATTGCAACGTGATGCGACTGATGGTGTTCAATCTGTCCATGTTCATGTAGAAAATCCAGCAGAAATTGCCGCTATTTTTGATAGCGCAATTGTTTATGCAAAGGGTTCACGGATGTTAGTTATGGTGCGTTCATTAATTGGCGATGATGCTTTACGTAAGGGTCTGAAGAATTATTTTGCTAAACATCATTACGGTAATGCAACTGGTGCTGATTTATGGCAAGCATTAGAAGATGTCTCTGGACAAAAAATTGGCTCAATTATGGATTCATGGTTGGAACAACCTGGTTATCCAGTTGTGACTGCTGCTGTTGTTGACGGTCAATTAACCTTGAGTCAAAAACAATTCTTTATCGGTGAGGGTAAAGATGAAGGTCGTTTGTGGCAAATTCCTTTACAAGGCAACTATGAAGAAACACCAACAATTATGAATGAAGCAACTATTCAATTAGGTGATTACCAAACACTACGTCAAAATAATAGCAAAGCTTTCCGTTTAAATGTTGGTAACAACTCACACTTCATCGTGAAATATGATGATACTTTGATGGCTGACTTGTTAAGTGAGGTAGATTCTTACGATGCCATTTCGCAATTACAAATTATCCAAGATATGCGTTTATTAGCGGAAGGCCGGCAAATTTCCTTTGCAGAGGTATTACCGTTATTACGTCGTTTTGCTAATAGCCAATCTGCCATTGTTATCTCTGGCTTGTATCGTTTGGCAAATGATCTACAACAATTTGTCAGTGCCGATAGTACAGAAGAAAAGAACTTGCAAACATTCTTTGGCGAATTAAGTGCTGAACAGGTTGAACGTTTAGGCTTTGCTAATCGTGCCAGTGATACAGCTGATGATTTAGTAATTCGTCCAGAAGTATTGAAGGCTGCTTTGTATGCTCAAAATAAAGCTGCACTCGCCGGTGTTCATGAGTTGTTTGTAGCCAATCAAGCTAATTTAGCTGCTTTACCAGCGGAAGTTCGGGCGTTAGTTTTAACAAATGAAGTGAAGAACTTTGGTAATGCTGAACTATTTGACCAATTATTGACAACTTACGCTAAATCTAGCGATGCTAGCTTTAAGGCAGATATCCAAGTAGCATTAACAAGTACAACTGATGAGCAATTCATCGGTCAAATTATTGTTGCTTTAGAAAATGCCGATATCATTAAGCCGCAAGATTTACGTGCTTGGGTGCCAGCATTGCTCAATAATGATGCTAGTCAACAAGCAACTTGGGATTGGTTACAAAGTGATTGGAGCTGGCTCGAAAAGACTGTCGGTGGCGGCATGGGCTTTACAACCTATGTTAATGCTGTTGGTCAAGCCTTTAAGACACAAGCTCGGTTAGTTGAATATCAACAATTCTTTGGCCCTAAGATTAACACGCCTGGTTTAACGCGTGAGATTTTAATGGATAAGAAAGTCATTGAAGCACAAGTTGATTTAATTGAAAGTGAAAAAGCTGCAGTTAATACAGCCGTAGCAAAAGAGCTTTAATAGCATAATAAAAAGGACCTGGGATTATCCCAAGTCCTTTTTATATGTTGTCATTTAGTCAGTTATTGGCTGATCAATAATTTGTTGATTTTGATCGAGTAAGTTACGTACTTCATCTGTTGATTTCGTCTCCATTAATTGGGCGCGCAAATCAGCTGAATGAGGAATACGTTTCACATAAATTTTGAAGAATCGTTTCAGCGATGGGAAGCGTGGTGAATCATAGCGGGTAGCAAAATCATCGAATAAATCTAATTGCAGCCGTAATAGATTAACTAATTCTGCCGGCGTATGTTGATGAGGATGTTCTTCAAAAGCAAATGGATTGTTGAAGATGCCGCGGCCAATCATGACGCCATCAACGCCAGGGTGTTCGGCAGCCAGTTGATTAGCAGCATCGCGGTCGCTGACATCGCCGTTAATGGCTAACAAGGTATTTGGTGCAATTTCATCACGCATTTTAACTAATTCGTCAATGAATTCATAATGTGCAGGAACTTTACTCATTTCCTGGCGGGTTCGAACATGGACAGTTAGAACTTGAACATCTTGTTGTAATAAGAAAGGAATCCAAGTTTTAAATTCGCTGGTTTCACTATAACCTAAACGCGTTTTTACGCTAACAGGTAGACCAGCCTCTTTAGTTGCCGCAATGACTGCTGCAGCATCATCGGGATGGCGAATAAGATCACTTCCACCGTGATTTTTAATAACGGTAGCGTCTGGGCAGCCCATATTGATATCAATTGCTGGATATCCCATATCTTTAACAGCAAAAGCAGCTTTGCGGAAAGCTTCGGCTTGATTACCCCACAGTTGAATCACTGGTTTTATTTTTTCTTGATCAGAAATATAAAGACGTCCTTGCGCTGAAAATTTAGCAAGTGGGTGAGTGACGCTTAAGGCGTTAACAAATTCAGTATTAATAATATCAGGTGCGGCGGCAGTTTCAACAACTTGGCGAAAGACAGCATTAGTGACAGCTTCCATTGGTGCGAGGCTTAAAAATGGTCGCTGTTCTTGGTGGGCCTTGTCGGCAATTGCCTGCCAATATGGAGATAATTCCACGGTAAAAAACTCCTTACTAATTAAAAGTCATCAATCAATTTTAACACGAAAGTAAGGTTGGGCAAGTAAGGCGACTTTTTAAAGTCGGGGTTAATTAATCTAGCTGATTGTCATAACCAGTGACGTGCTCAACAATAGTTTGAATACCTTCCATCAGAGGGCTATTAGCATCAATTCCAGTTTCGGCAAATTTATCGGTCCACCATTGTTGACGAATATGGCGTAGTTGGGGCATTAAACTGCGGCCTAAGTCGGTTAAATTGATCGTAACAGATTTACCTTTGCCATTACCCTTATCTAAATAATTCAGTTTTTGCATTCGATTAATTTCGCGTGCGGTTAAACTTTTATCAATAACTAACCGCTCAGAAATTTCTTGTTGATTAATATTAGGATGATCGTTAACTGTTAATAGAATACAAGTTGCGGTTGGATTTAAGTCTAATTTTTTGAAATCATTGCCAGTATCCTTGTAATATTGACGATGTAGTATTGAAATGTCTTGAGCAAGGTTGCCTAGATTATCCATATAAAAAGCCTCCACGAAATAGTCACTTATCTTAAAGACGTGTTCTTAAAAATAACTACCAATAGCGTAACGTATTTTAGTTGACAATTCAACATACACGCGATATTCTGTTTTTAAGTTGATAATTCAACATGACAATGCAACATATAAAATTTTAACGTATTATCTACGGATTTGGGGGATTTTTCATGACAGAAATGAACGGCGCAAAAGCCATTACACAATCATTAATTAATCATGATGTTCAATATGTATTTGGTATTCCTGGTGCTAAAGTTGATCAACTATTCGATGATTTACAATATAGTAAAGATCCTAAGACACCTAAATTAATTATTGCGCGTCACGAACAAAACGCAGCTTTTATGGCTAGCGGTATTGGTCGATTAACTGGTAAACCAGGAATTGTAGCTGTCACTTCTGGACCAGGCGTGACGAATTTAGCAACCGGACTTGTAACAGCAACTGCAGAAAATGATCCAATTGTAGCCATTGGTGGTCAAGTTAAGCGCGATGATTTAGCGCGTCTAACACATCAGAGTATTGCCAGCACGGCATTAATGGCACCAACAACTAAATTTACGGCTGAAATTCAAGATGCTAATAATTTATCTGAGGCATTTTCCAATGCTTATCAAATTTCAATGCAAGCCAAAAAAGGCGCTACTTTCTTATCGGTTCCACAAAATGTTTTGAGTGATACTGTAACCAGACCGGTGATGAAAGCACCTAAGCCAGTTCGCCAAGGTATTCCTGATCCAATAGATTTGAAAAAATTAGCCGACGCAATTCGCTCTGCCAAATTACCGGTTATTTTAACCGGAATGCGGGCGTCTGATGATGAAACTGCTGCTGGCATTCGTCACTTCCTAAAGAAAGTACCATTACCAGTTGTTGAAACTTATCAAAGTGCAGGCGTTATTTCTCATGATTTAGAAGATTCTTATTTTGGTCGAGTAGGTTTATTCCGTAACCAACCAGGTGATTTACTTTTGAAGAAGAGTGACTTGGTGATTGCAGTTGGCTATGATCCGATCGAATATGAAGCACGGAACTGGAATCATGATCGTAAGGGACAAATTATTAATTTGGATAGCGTCTTGCCAGAATTGACGGCTGATTACCAACCTGATTTGATTTTGCAAGGTAATATTGCGGCTTCACTAGAAGCAGTTAGCGATGCCTTTGCTTTAGGATTTACACTTTCCGCTGAAACAAACACATATTTAGATAGTTTACGTCATAAGCTTGAAAAGCGCGATGTACCACCAGTATCAGATAATAAAGATTTGGTTCATCCATTAAGTATTGTTCAAGAGCTACAAAAACGAGTTGATGATTCGATGACTGTAACCGTTGATGTCGGTAGTCATTATATTTGGATGGCGCGTCATTTTCGTAGCTATGAACCACGTCATTTGCTGTTTAGTAACGGGATGCAGACACTTGGTGTAGCGTTACCTTGGGCTATTTCAGCGGCATTGGTTCGACCCAATACTCAGATTGTATCTGTTTCTGGTGATGGTGGTTTCTTGTTCTCCGGTCAAGAATTAGAGACAGCTGTTCGCGAGCACTTAAATATTGTGCATTTAATTTGGGATGACGGTTATTATGATATGGTCCGTTTCCAAGAAAAAGCTAAATATGGTCGTGAATCTGGTGTTAAATTTGGCCCGGTTGATTTTGCTAAATATGCTGAAAGTTTTGGCGCAACTGGTTTACGAGTTGATCGCGATCATTCACTGAGCGAAGTTTTAGATCAAGCTTTTGCAACGGATGGTCCAGTGGTTGTTGATATTCCGGTTGATTATGCTGATAATGCTGAATTAGCTAAAGAAATGTTACCTGATAAGTTTAATTAAGGTTAATCAAGGAGTGATAAATGTGAAGGATCAACATGTTTTATATCAACACAGTACCTTAGCAACATTAGTTCCAGGTCTATTAAAGGGTACTTTGACGATGAAAGAACTGTTACAGCATGGCGATACCGGTATTGGAACTGGCGAAGGGTTAGACGGTGAACTAATAATTTTAGACGGTCAGCCTTATCAAGTTCGCAGTACAGGTGAGGTTAATCTCGTGGCCGCTGATTTTAAGCTTCCTTTTGCCAATGCGCACTTTGCCCACTTTGAACCATTAATGACGGTTAAAAATTTAACAGGTGTTCAATTAGAAAAGCGAGTTTTCGCGGCGACACATTATCAAAATATTTTTTTCGCACTGAAAGTTAGCGGTCACTTCAAACAAATTAAAACTCGAGCAGTGGCTAAATCAGAACCGCCTTATCCAACTTTATTAGCAACGGCTCAGGCACAACAAGTTTTCAACGCTGATGGTATTGCAGGAACTTTAATTAGTTATTATGCGCCGCAGTTATTCAATGGTGTTGCCGTTGGTGGCTACCATAGCCATTTTTTGGCAGCTAACCACGATTTTGGTGGTCATGTGTTGAATTACACCGTCGATAGTGCAGACGTGCAAATACAAGCTTTTACGAGCTTAGAACAACATTTTCCAGTGGATGATCCAGATTTTATGGCTCATGATTTTGCGGCTGATAATATTGCTGACGATATTGAGCAATCAGAAAAATAATTTTTCACTGGGGAAATGTGTTGGCTTTAATAACTTATTAAAGCCATTTAAAGAGCATCAACAAAATATTTTTTGTTGATGCTCTTTTTATCCGCACAAGTCTATTTTTTTTGATACACTTTGAGTTAGAAATATATCGTTTAATTTAATATAGAATAAAAAGTGAGGGTTGTGCGGTGAGAGATGCGCGAACAATGGTAGCAGAAATGGCATCGGAACGAAACCGGCTGGTCATTGATACTTGTCTATTAGCCGGTCGGATTATGATTGAGAGTGGTTCGGAAATGTACCGTGTTGAAGATACTATTACCAGGATTGCGCGCAATGCTGGTATTGATAATAGTGTTGTTTATACAACGCCGACTGGTTTATTCTTCAGTATTAAAGGAGCGGCAGTATCAGAATTGCGGCAGATTACTTCCCGCACAATTAATCTGGAAAAAGTTCAGCAAGTGAACACGTTGTCGCGTCAATTTGCCGACAAAAAAATTAGTCTACGAAAATTACATGATACACTTGAACATATTGATCAAAACACTCTTTCTTTTCCAATATGGCTACAATGGATAGCTGCTATGGTAGTTAGTGCGATGATGATGATTCTTTTTGTTGGTGTGTATGATTGGGCTGATTTCGTGATTACAGGAATTATTGGTGGTTGCGGCTTCTTAGCTAATTATTATATTAATATTTGGACGCGGGTTAAATTTTTGAGTGAGTTGATCGCATCGCTAATTGTGGGCACTTTGGCCGTGTTGGCTGTTCGCTTTCATCTCGGATTAGACATGAACAATGTTCTAATCGGGGGAATTATGCCTTTAGTTCCAGGTGTGCCGTTGACAAATTCGTTACGTGATATGTTTGCTGGACATTTGCTAACAGGCTCGATGCGAGCGCTGGAAGCGATTTTAACAGCTTGTGCAATTGGTGCGGGAATTGGTTTAGTCTTTCGGATTTTCTTTTAGGTGAAAATATGACAATTTGGATGGAATTGGTGGTACAAACCGCCTTTAGTTATATAGGAACAATTGCTTTTGCAATTATGATTAATATTCCTCGTCGAGCATTAAATGCTTGTGGTATCTGTGGAATGATGGGATGGCTGACTTTCTGGCTGTTGTATCGTGTCGGGAGTGGGCGCATGGTTGCTAACGTGCTGGGATCGTTAATTTTAGGAATTATGGGATTATATTTTGCTCGCAAGAAAAAAATGCCGGCTATCTTATTTAATATTCCAGGAATTGTACCGCTAGTCCCTGGTGCAACAGCTTATCAAGCAGTTTATGAGATGGTCTTGGGCAGTGTCAATAAGGCTATCATTTACAGCGTTAGAATATTACTAGTAGCAGGCGGTATTGCGGTTGGCTTCATGTTGACATCACTTCTCAGCGAAATTATGACGAAGATTAGGCAGCATCGCATGACTATTAAATAGTTTTGAGTTGTGGTAAACTAAAAACATGCGATGAGTCGTATACCTCGTTTTACGAGATGAGTGGGATATCTTCTGCTATTAGCAGCTCGCCGGATATGCGAGTTGATATGTTTGGGGAATGTTGTGGAGCAGAACCCGAATGCTTGATCGATGATTAAGTATCACGCAAAAAGGCTAGAACATTATGTTCTAGCCTTTTTTGTGTGGTTTAAAAATAATTATTTATTGGTATTTAAGAAGTAGCGTTTTAATCGTTGAGCAGCCGGTTGTGGGGTGGTATTAGGTAAGACGACTTTTAAGTCACTGGTGAAAGTTTGCTTGAGATTTAAAAGTCGAGTGTGCTCGTTTAAAAATGGGGTGACACTTTTTTTAAACAATAAAGAGACTTGTTGGGCATCTTGGATAATTGAAATTAAGGTTTCAATATGGGTGCTAACAAAACGAACATTGGGTGTAAAACCGGCTTGTTGACATAGAGGTAAAACGGCGCTATGCAAGCCAGAATCTTCAGGCAGCATTACAAATTCAGCAGTACTTAGAGCTGCTAAATCAAGTGGGTCAGCTTGCCAACGTGAATTTGCTGGCACAACGGCAACTAATTCATCTGAAGTAATTAAAGCCTGCTGTTTAAAAGTGTTAATAGCTGGACTATCACGCACAATCGCGATGTCAGCTTGATTATGCTGTAATTTATCAAGGATGACATCATTTTCGCCTTCGTACAATTGTAAATCGATTTGTGGGTGATCTGCCATAAAACTTGCTAAGACGGCAGTCATATTATATTGAGCTAAAACGGGAACAGCCGCGATTTTAAGTGTACCACGCTCCAAGTTTTGAAATTCATTTACTGTGTTAAGTAATAATTGCTGTTGAGTAAGAATGGTTGCCGCATAATGTTGAATTTGTTTGCCAGCGTCGGTTAACTTAATACGCCGTCTATTTTCTCGATTAATTAATTGGAGATTCAATTCTTTTTCTAAATTAATAATTTGTTTAGATAATGCTGATTGCGTGATATTTAATAAGACGGCCGCTTGAGAGAAGCTTTTCACTTCGGCAACTTTACTAAAAGCCGCTAATTGTTCGAAATTCATTTATTGACCTCCACGTGGAATAATCTATTCCTAATTGGCATAATACGCTACCTAGATAGAATTGTACCGCCTTAAATCGGCAACTACAATAAAGTTAACATGTTTGAACTGACTTTTGGTGGAGGTACTGTTATGAAAAAAATTATTGTCGGTATCACAGGCGCGTCAGGTACAACTTATGCCATTTCACTTTTAAAAGCATTACATGATTTGCCGGATATTGAAACGCATTTAGTCATGAGTAAATGGGCTGTGAAAAATTTAGAGTTGGAAACTGACTTAACTTTAACCCAAGTTAAAAATTTAGCCGACCAAATTTATAACATTAATGATCAAGGCGCAGCGATTGCCTCTGGTTCGTTTTTAACTACAGGGATGGTTATTCTACCGGCTAGTATGAAAACCATTGCTGGTGTTGCCTATGGCTTTGCCGATAACTTAATTGGTCGTGCTGCCGATGTTTGTTTAAAAGAACGTCGCAAATTAATCATTGTCCCTCGTGAATCTCCGTTGAGCACACTACATTTGGAAAATATGTTGAAATTATCGCAAATGGGCGTGGAAATTATCCCGCCGATTCCTGCCTTTTATAACCATCCGCAAACAATTGCCGACCTCGTTAATCACAACACGATGAAATTGTTAGATGCATTAGGCGTACGTAACGAATTCAGTCCTCGGTGGCAAGGTGATCAAAATGAGCGTTAACGAAATTAAAACTTTTGCAGTTAAGCAAGCTGGATTTGAAATTGTTGCCGAATTGCATCGGGCCAGTCAGGATATTACGATTTTATTTACTGGCGGTGATGTACCTCACTATGGGGTTGCCACGGTGGTTTCAGCTAACCAAGTACTTCAGAGTTATCGATTTGCTAGCCGGCCAGGTCATCATCATGAGGAATATGTTTTAACCGAGCGTTTAGGTAAGATTATTCAACCAGCTTTACAGGGGAATGGCGTTATTATTGCTGGTGTGCATGTTAATGATATTACGTCAGAACAGATGCAAGCTACGTTTAAAATGACTGATGAATTAGGGCAACAAATAAAAAAATGGTTATTAACTCATCCAGTTGCCAAACCTCATGAAACCTTTGCTAAATAAAAAGACGTTACCAACTTGAATAGCTGGTAACGTCTTTTTGAACAATAATCATTCAGTGATTAGTTAATTTGTTCTGTTGGAATTACATTTTCATGCCCATTTTTTCGTAAGAATCCATTCCGGCCATCCACAAATCTTTAACATCAATACCACGTTCTTTGGCGAAGGCTTTGGCTAAAGTATCCATATCCATCAAATCATAAGTTTTAGGATGTTCAGGATCAAAGGCCTCGATTTGGGCCATCATGCCGCCATCTTCATGCTCAATAATATGACAGTGATACATGTAAACGCCAGGTAAATTGAACCAAACTTTAATCCGAACCGTTTCGCCGGGGTTAACGCCAACCGTGTCTTTGAAGCCATGCTCGTTAGGATAAGGCTCATGTCCGTTTCGTGATAGAACTAAAAATTGACAACCATGCATATGGAAGGGATGAACCATACCCCCGGTCATATCATTGGTATTGGTAATATCCCAAATTGCCACATCGCCGACTTTTTGTTTAGCATCGATCCGTTGCATGTCGAATTTTTTACCGTCTAGCATTACTTCCTCATCCATTCCAGACATGACGACTTTTTTAATTGGCAAATTAGGAGTGGGTTCAGGATTAGGAATATCAACTAAATGATCTGGAATAACGGTATTATCTGGTTGATAATCACCAATTCGGAAATGAACAATTGGCACATCGTCCGAATACAAAGTGACGACGTCGCCATTATGATAATTGCCAAAATCAACAATGATTTCAGCTCGCTCAGCACAGGTCAACATTAATTTTGTTAATTTAACTGGTGCTGGTAAAATGCCACCATCAGAAGCAATTTGGGTGAAAGTTAAATCATCACTAAAATGTAACCGCCATTCACGTCGATTGGCACCATCTAAAATACGTAGTCGTACTTTTTGGGTTGTGACATCGAAGTAAGGATTAACAGTGCCGTCGATTAAAGCCGTTGGTCCTTGAACGCCATCGGGATCATAATCGGCACGATAATCCCATTGATTATTTTCGTGAAAGCGGCGATCTTGAAGAACTAGCGGAATATCATCAACACCATAATGACGAGGGAATGGTAATTTAGCTTCAACGTCATCTTGGATAATAGTCATGGCAGCTAAACCATGCCAAACTTGCTCAGCAGTTGATGGACATGGGTGAGCATGTAACCAAGTTGTTGCCGCTGGCTGATCCAAAGTGAAGTCGATTTGTTTAGTTTCGCCTGGATAAACTGGTGCATGACAGCCACCGTCGACAATTGGACCAGAAACATTTAAGCCGTGCCAATGGAAAGTTGTTAATTCGGGTAATTCATTTTTTAAGGTGATATGAATGTGTTTGCCTTTTTTAAAAACGGGTGTTTTACCTAAGAGACTCGTATTATAACCCCAAGTTTTAGTTGGCAAACCGGGTAATAATTGGGTTTCACCAGCTTTAGCAACTAAAGTGTAATAAATATCAGTTTCAGTTTCGCGATCAGGCTTTAATAATGGCGGCACATTTAAACGTTGCTCAGGAACTTTCATTCGTTCCAATGGAACATAACCACCATCATGCGTATTATAAGCAGGTTCATCAAAGAAATAATCAGTGTAAACTTTTTCGGTTTCTTCAGACATTGTGATTCCTCCTATTATTAGCAAATACTTAGAATGATTCTAAATTGTCTGTGCCTCTTGATTATAACGCAAGAAATTTTAGATGGCAGGTTGAACGATTTTGAAAAATGAGGTTTTAATAATCAGTGCAATTTAGTCAGCTTTTGTTTCAAAGATCTGAATTAATTGTTGTTGTGTATCAGTTAATAAGGTTGAATTCCGATAAACCAACGAAATAACAAATTGCGGTAAGTGATCGTCTAATAGATCCAAGGCAACTAGCTCGTCGCGATCGGTAATGGCGGTTTCGGTTAATAAGCTGATGCCCATTCCTTGAGCAACTAAACGTTTTAATAATTCAACGTCGTTAGCCTGATAAACAATGGTTGGTGAAATGTGATGAGTTGCTGTTAATTGATCAAAAACTTGGTGATGAACGAAACCGTCACCTAAGACTAAGAAGGGTTCATTTTGCAAATCAGCAAAATGAACTTTTTTTCGTGCTGCCAAAGGAGCGTTTTTAGCAACAATAATTTTAAAGTCGTCTTGCGCCAAAACTTGTGATTGCAGTTGGGCTGTTTGAATGGGGGCTAGGGATCCTAGTAATGATAAATCTAATTGGCCTTTTTTTAATTGTTGAAGAAGATCGTTAGAGCCTGCTTCGACAGTTTTTAAGCCGGTTAATAATTGTTTATTAATCAGATGGTCAACAAATTTTAGAAAATAATAGTTGGCAATAATAGGCGGCAAACCAAATTTTGTAACTTTTTCGCGGGCGTTGGCCAAATCTAGTTTAGCAATATTTAATTCATTAATGACGACTTTAATATGGCGATCAAACTGTAAACCGCTGGGCGTTATGATGATTTGCTGATGAATATTGCGGTCAACAAGCGAAACAGCAAATTCTTCTTCTAGACGTTTAATAGCGTAAGAGATAGTAGGCTGACTAACTTGGAAATATTCAGCCACATTACTGTAACTTTTTAAGGCCACCAGTTTATCGAAGTAAATCATATCTTGTAGTTTCATTGCCAAACTCCTTTAAAAATAAAATAAAAAAATATTACCGCAGAAAAATTATTTATTGCCACATTGGTAAGAACCTTATTATAACGCATTTTTAAAACTCGTTATAAGTATTATTTATAACTACTGTTGCTTTTGACTATAAATATTTACGGGTTCTACAATGACCTTGCAAAATGAAATCAACAGATTAACCAAAATAAAATTGAGGAGATTATCAAAATGAAACAATCAGCTCAAGAAATTATTAATAACCCATTTTTGAATAAGGGAACGGCTTTTACTCAAGCAGAACGAGATAACTTAGGTTTAGCTGGCTTAGTACCAAGCTACATTCAAACAATTGATGAGCAAGCACAACAAGCTTATGCTCAATATCAAAGTAAAACATCAATGTTAGAACAACGTATCTTTTTAATGTCAATTTTCAATGAAAATCGCGTGCTATTCTACCATTTATTTGGTCAACATATTGCCGAATTCATGCCTGTTGTTTATGATCCAACAATTGCAGATACGATTGAAAATTACAGCGAACTTTTTGTACAATCACAAAATGCTGCCTTCTTATCAATTGATGAACCTGATAAAGTTGAATCAATTTTAAAGAATGCCGCTGGTGATCGTAAAATTCGTTTGATTGTTGTTACTGATGGTGAAGGAATTTTAGGCATTGGTGATTGGGGCGTTCAAGGTGTTGATATTTCAGTTGGTAAATTAATGGTTTACACAGCCGCTGCTGGAATTGATCCTAGTGAAGTGTTGCCTGTTTCACTTGACGTTGGGACAAATCGTCAAAGTCTATTAGACAATCCTTTATATTTAGGTAACCGTCATGAACGGGTTCGTGGTCAACGCTATGAAGAATTTGTTGATCAATTTGTTCGTTCTGCTGAAAAACTATTCCCTAATGTTTATTTGCATTTTGAAGATTTTGGTCGTAGTACAGCTGCTAAAATTCTTAAGAAGTATCAACAAGATAATGTTGTTTTCAACGACGATATTCAGGGTACAGGTATTATTGTGCTTGCTTCTGTCCTAGGTGCCTTAAACATTTCTAAACAAAAAATTACTGATCAAGTTTATCTTTGCTTTGGTGCTGGTAGCGCTGGTGCTGGTATTACTTCGCGCGTAATGGCAGAAATGATGCAAGCTGGTTTATCTGAAGAAGAAGCACGTTCACATTTTTATATGGTTGATAAACAAGGTCTCTTGTTTGATGATATGACTGATTTAACGCCTGAACAAAAACCATTTGCACGCAAACGAAGCGAATTTGCCAATGCCAATGAATTAACTAATCTTGAGGCTGTTGTCAAAGCTATTCATCCAACTATTCTGGTTGGTACATCAACTCAACCAGGAACATTTACAGAAGAGATTGTTAAAGAAATGGCAGCTCATACAGAGCGTCCAATTATTTTACCATTATCTAATCCAACGAAATTAGCTGAAGCTAAAGCTGCTGATTTAATTAAATGGACTGATGGTCGTGCGTTAGTTGCAACAGGTATTCCAACTGATCCTGTTGAATATAACGGCGTTACGTACGAAATTGGCCAGGCAAACAACGCACTTGTTTATCCAGGATTGGGCTTAGGTGTGATTGCTTCAACAGCTAAAGTGCTTAATGATCAAACCATTAGCAAGGCTGCTCATTCATTAGGCGGCATCGTTGATCCTGACCAACATGGCGCTGCTATTTTGCCACCAGTTTCTAAGCTAGATGCTTTCTCACAAACTGTTGCACAGGCTGTCGCTCAAGATGTTCTTGATCAAAATTTAAATCGCGAACCAATTGCGGATGCTAAGTTTGCGGTTGCCAATGAAAAATGGGTACCAGAATATTCAAACTTAGACTAAATTGATTTAAAAATAACGGATAATTAAAGGGGTATTATTATGACTGCGTTTTTAACTTCATTATCAAGCGTTGGCGAGATTGTCTTAGTCATCGCATTAGGTTACTGGTTACGGACTTCCGGCAAGTTGGATGAAAAATTTAAAGGTAGTATTTCATATTTAATTATGAACATTGCTTTGCCAGCTTCAATCTTCACATCAGTTTTGGAAAACTTAACTCGGGGTAAATTATTTAGTTTAGCTTCTGGTTTGGAATATACGTTTACTAGCTTCTTATTAGGTTATGTTATTGCTATTCTGGCTGCAAAATTACTTAAAATTCGCCCTGGTCGTCGCGGCACGTTCATCAACATGTTCGTTAACGCTAATACAATATTTATTGGCTTACCATTAAATATTGCGATGTTTGGTAAGGTTAGTATGCCTTATTTCTTGATTTACTACGTGATGAACACCATTTCAACTTGGGCAATTGGGGTCTTCTTTATTTCTAATGATGATCCAACAGTTGCTAAGGGTGAAAAGAAGGGTAAAAAAGAATTTAACTGGAAAAAACTTTTACCAGCACCATTGATGGGCTTCTTAGTTGCTTTAGTTTGGTTACTGTTGGATTTACCATTCCCAGCATTCTTCCAAAGTACGTTCTCAATGGTAGGCAGTATCGTTACGCCAATGTCACTAATCTATATTGGTATTGTCTTAGCTGATGCTGGATTAAAGTCAATTCACTTTGATAAAGATACAATTGGGGCGTTGGCTGGCCGTTTTGTGATTGCACCAATTATTATGATTTGTGTGATGTTAGCTTTTAAGAATATGGGCCAATCAATTCCAGCGCTAGAACAAAACACCTTGATTATTCAATCTGCTGCACCTGGCTTAGCCGTTTTACCAATTTTGGTTGGCCAAGCACATGGTGATGTCGAATATGCGACTAATGTGGTTACAACAAGTACTATTCTATTCGTTATTGTAATGCCAATTTTGATGCAAATCATTCAATTCATCTAATTGATTTTTAACGCATTTTATAGCGATTGATTTAATGAACAAGCTGAATTAAAAACTAAAAAAAGAGCAACAACTTAACCACGTTAATCAAGTGGTTAAGTTGTTGCTCTTTTCAATTAGGCGCGGGTTTTATCACCAGGCAATAATTCGTGAGTGGGAATGTTACGAAAAGGATCTTGATGCCGATAGCGAGGGATGATGTGCAAATGACAGTGCATGATGGCTTGCCCACCAGCAGGATTAATATTAACGTCAAGGTTATAGCCATCAGGATGATATTTACGATCAATAAAATCCTTAGCAGCAATGACGAGCGCGTACATGTCTGCCATCACGTCTTTAGGAACATCAAAGAAAGTCGGATAGTGTTGTTTACAAATAACTAAGGCATGTCCTTTTGAAACAGGGCGTGTATCAAAAAGCAAACCAGCAGATTTGTTTTCAAGTAAATAATGGCGATTTTCAGGTTGACAGAAGGTACAATTTGGATCAAGCAAATAGTTCACCTCAAATGGTTTAATTCAAAATTAAGTCAGAAAATTTCTTTTCCGTTTAGCAGGAATGTTTATAATTACCAAGTAAGCCTGTATAATTAATTTATGAACATGGTAATTAAGCGAAGGGGAGGTTGCAATGAAGGATGAAGATAAGTTAGTGATACAAGCTGGTTTTACTGCGGATGGCCGATTATGGATTGACCGTAACCCTGAGGCTGATTCAGAGATGTTAGCGAATATTGCACGGGCGCTTGTCCATCTCATTGCCCCAGACCTAAATAAAGAGCAGGCGGAAAATCTTTTTAACAGCCTACTTTTAGAACTAGCGTTACCCATGAACGAGGTTGAAAATGATCATGATGCAGTTATGAAAGAGTTGTTTCAATCCGATAATAAAACCAAACCTGTTAAAGATAATGTCATTCAATTTAAACCACCAACTAAATAATGTGTCATAGCAGCGTAAGAGAATTATTAATGATTCCCTTACGCTTTTTTGTCTATTGGTGCAGTCCTTGTTTATGTTGATGGATCATTGCCTCATAATAGCGATGAAACCAACTGGAGAGCACTTCTTCAGAAACATTAAATTCTTTAGTTGCCTGTCTAGAAAACTCTTTCCAAGCAGCTTCACGGCCCGCTTCATCATCTTTAGGTAGATGGCGGATTTTATTCATGTACGCCCGTACCATTCGACTATATCGCATCTTGTCGCGGTCAGACATATTAATGAATTGTTTACGACCAGCAGCAGACATTTGTCCCACATCATTTAACTCTTCGCGTTCGCGGGCATTAGCTAAGAATGAACGAATGGGAATAATGATATACATGACCATTGCAACTCGTGGTGCAAAATAACCTAAGATAATTAACGCTACAATAATAATATAGATCAAACCACCGTTGCGGTTGCCGTAAATATTGTTGTAAACACGATGCAGATCTTCATGAGATTGATATTCATTTTTGATAACACCATTAGCTAAGCGGTGAAAAACAATCGTAATTAGTAAGTACAAGATACCGTAGAGCATAACTGTCGAACGAATGGGATCAGTACTCATCAACCGTGTAAAAGTCGGTACTAAAGATAGCAACATCAAAAACATTAAGTCCATGACGACATCACGATTAGTGACATGGTCAACTTCTTCAAAAGTAATGGCGTGCTGATACCATAAATTAGCAACGAAACAAAAACTGACAATATAGATTCCAACTGAACGAAAGAGTTGCACGTAATCAACAGTGCCATTAACGACATGAATCGGCAATTCTAACACAATGATGGTAATGATAATCGCAATAATGGCATCACTAAATGCATCCAAGCGTTTTTTTAATTTCTTCATAAAAATAATCCCCCAAGTAATCATGGTCAGAACCATCATAGCAGAAAATGGAGGAAATTAAATAACAAAGACCCAATAAAGTGCTGTTGATTAACCTCTAAATAATTGGGTGAGCCAAAAGCCAATTATTGAAATTAAGGCAATGATGACCCACCAATAACGGGCGAAGAAATCCCAACCGGTCAGACCTGTTTTCTCCGGATTTTTTTCAATTGTTGAACTGGAAACTTAACCAAGTACCAATTCGTCGAGACTAACATTGAGGATGGTGGCTAGTGCGACTAACTTTTCTAAGTCAGGCGTACCATCGCCATTTTCCCACTTAGAAACAGCTTGCCGTGAAATAAATAGTTGATCCGCTAATTCTTCTTGCGATAAGTGTCGCTTGAATTTAAGTAAAAGTCGAGCAACATGTTTTTGATGAATGCACTTTTTAAACTATTAAGGCAACTTCTCGTAGCAATTTCAGCAACTGGTGTGATTAAATAGGGCTTAATAAAGCTGCGTCGTTATAACGATGATGAAATAAAAGCCAAGCTCAAAAATTGAGCTTGGCAAGTTTGTTAACTGTAAATATTGCGTGACTATTTAGAATTTTTCTGCAATTTGTTTAGCGTCAGTAATAGCAGCGCTCATGATTTCATCATGGCGCTCAGGGGCATAATCGATACCTTCAATTGCAATCTTTTGAACTGTAGTAACACCTAAGAAAGTGAGTAATCCAGAAATATATTGCGTTGCAAAATCATGGCCGGCATAATTACCACCAGCAGATTGAATATGGACAGCATTCTTACCTGTGGCTAAGCCAACTGGACCATGATCAGTATACTTAAATGTTTTACCAGCAACACAAATTGTATCTAACCAATTTTTAAGTTTTGAAGGAAGACCCAAATTCCATAATGGATTAGCAATAACGAGTTTATCAGTGTCGAGAAATTGTTGAGTCAACTCATTAATCCGGGCAATATCCTTTTGTTGGGCGTCGTTTCGTTTAATGATGAGAATTCCGCACCATTAGCTAAAGCACCCCAGCCATCGAGGATATCTTTATTAATTTCGGGAATGAAATCACGATAGAGATCAAGTTCGGTGATCTCATCATTAGAATTTTTGGCATGGTAAGTTTCCATAAATTCAGACAATACCTTAACCGTTTTTGATTTATCAGCCCCATAAGGATGGGCCTTAATAACTAATACTTTTGACACCATGAACCTCCATAGCTGTGAAATAACTAACAAAAATTTAAACATGTAAATAATAGCGCTATTAATAAAACAAAGCAATAGATTTCTTACTAATTGTAAGAAATGTTAATTTTTTTTAAATTGTTAAAATTCATCACAAAAAAATTAATCAGTAAAACCTATCTGTCATGCTTGCAAAGGAACATTAATTCAACTAATCTAAAGATAATTAATAGTTGGAGGTATCATGATGAAAAAGCATTGGTGGCAAGAAGCAGTTGTCTATCAAGTCTACCCCCGGAGTTTCCAAGATACGAATCATGATGGGATTGGCGACTTGCAAGGCGTAATTCAACATTTAGATTATATTAAAACGTTAGGTGCTGACGTAATTTGGCTTAACCCAATTTATCAATCACCTAATGATGATAACGGATATGATATTTCAGATTATCAAAAGATCATGAAAGATTTTGGAACAATGGCTGACTTTGAAGAATTATTAGCCAAAGCTCATCATCGTGGCCTCAAAATTATGATGGATTTAGTTGTTAACCATACATCTGATGAACATCGTTGGTTTGCTGAGAGTCGTTCTAGTCGTGATAACAAATATCGTGATTATTACATTTGGCATGATCCAGTTGATGGACATGAGCCTAACGATTGGCAATCATCTTTCAGCGGTTCTGCTTGGCAACTTGATGAAAAAACTGGCCAATATTATTTACACCTTTTCTCAAAGAAACAGCCAGATTTGAATTGGACTAACGCCGACATGCGGCAATCTATTTATCAAATGATGGCTTGGTGGTTAGATAAGGGTGTGGATGGCTTCCGAATGGATGTCATTAACTTGATTTCTAAACCCCTTGATATTACTAAAGGTGGTGCCGTTGCTAACGGACCGTATGTTCACCAATACCTACAAGAAATGAACAAGTCAGTTTTAAACGATGACCGTTTAATTACCGTTGGTGAAACGCCAGATGTAAAACCATATGATGCCATTAATTATGCTGGTTTTGATCGACATGAATTAAATATGATTTTTCAGTTTGAACATATGGGTGTTGACCAAGATCCTGAACTTGGTAAATGGCGTCCCAAACCTTATAAATTGTCTGAATTGAAACAAATTATGAGTAAGTGGCAAGTAGAGTTACATGGCAAAGCATGGAATTCACTTTATTGGAATAACCATGATCAGCCAAGAGTCGTTTCTCGCTTTGGTAATGATACTACTGAGGAATATCGCGTCCTATCTGCCAAAATGTTGGCTTTAACGCTACACTTCATGCAAGGCACGCCTTATATTTATCAAGGTGAAGAACTAGGCATGACCAATAATTATGACTTCAATTCAATTACTGATTATCGTGATATTGAGGCAATTAATGCTTATCGCGATTTAGTTGAAAATCGTCATGTTTTGTCTAATCAAGAATTTATTGATGCAGCGCATAGGATGTCTCGTGATAATGCCCGGACACCAATGCAATGGGATGATCAAATCAACGCTGGATTTACTAAAGAGGGTGTTGATCCTTGGATTGCAGTTAATTCAAACTACACGACAGTCAATGCAAAAAAAGCTTTAATGAATCCGAACTCAATTTACTATTTCTACCAGAGAATCAATGGCTTGCGTCATCAGTTCCCAGTTATTGTTGATGGTAATTATTCACTGTTATTACCAAACGATGAGCGTCTTTGGGTTTACAAACGCAATGACAATAAGCAAACATTACTGGTAGTCAGCAACTTTACTGATGAAACAGTAACTTGTGATTTGCCAAAGTTAGCAACAATTCATGAAACCCTGATCTCTAATTATGCTGATAATCAAGGTCAAACATTGCGTCCATATGAAGCAAAAGCGTATCTTTATCCAAATCGCCAAGTCGATCAACAACGAACAGTCTTTGATTTTTAATTCGTGATTAAATTTAGACAAACAAAAACCCACCAGCGGGCAACTGGTGGGTTTCTTTTTTATGGGGTTTTGTAGAGGAGGTCTCTACTGGTCATTCTTGTCTTTGGAGGAGTAAGAATGAAATGAAAAAGTTGGGTCATTACTATGGGCTAGCTTCAAAGGAAGGGGTAATCCTTATCAGCTATGAGTACAATATAACGGGTAAATGTGAAGAAATTGTGACGAAAACCTTAAGCAAATCAAAATCAGACTAACGACCGATACGGCGTTACGACTATTGTCATATTAAAATTTCACGGCTTATTGATTCAGAGGATCTAATTAAATCCTATCAAAATATGATGAAATCAATGTTGTCTAAAGATACTAGAGCAACGATTATTATTGACTTGTAATTTTTTGAGAATATGCCATAATCTATTTAGAAATATTTCTAAATAGATTCAAAAAAGTATTTTTGAAGTTCGATTTTTGTTAATATTGGCAGAAGTAAGCAGTAATAAGATATGATGGTGTTAATAGAGGTACAGGGGGAGTGGGGATTAAGATGTTATCTTTACAGCATTTAACTAAGTCGTTTGGCAAGATGAAGGCCGTTGATGATGTCACATTTGATGTGCAACATGGCAAAATTTTGGGATTAATTGGGCAAAATGGTGCCGGTAAAACAACAACTTTTCGAATGATTTTAAACTTTATTGAACCAGATCGGGGCCTGATTACTTGGAACGATCAGCCATTTACGCAAGCTCAATATGATGAATTAGGTTATCTTCCTGAGGAGCGCGGACTTTTTCCTAAGATGACCGTTGAAAACCAAATTGTTTATTTTGCGGAGTTGCGGGGCATGAAACGAGCAGACATTCGGCGCGAAATACCACGTTGGCTAGAACGCTTTGAGGTGAAGGCTAAACCTACAGACAAAATTAAAGATTTATCTAAAGGTAATGCTCAAAAAGTACAGTTAATTGCCACGTTAATTCATCAACCGCAACTGGTTATTTTAGATGAACCATTTAGTGGCCTTGATCCTGTCAACGTCAGTATTTTGCGTGAGGGGATTTTAGAATTAAAGAAACAAGGAGCGGCGATTATTTATTCTGATCATAATATGGACAATGTTGAGCAGGTGAGCGATCAATTAGTCATGTTACGTTCAGGTAAAATGGTATTGCACGGTACCGTTGATGATGTACGGCAAAGCTTTGGTCGGGTGAAATTATACTTAGAATCAGGTTTGTCTGCAGAACAAGTTCGAGCTATTGAGGGCGTTATTGAGGTTAAAGAACAACGTCAACGGCTTGAATTAACTTTAGCCGATGAAACTGTCGGGCAGAAGATTTTCACTTTGGCCACGGCAAATGGTTATATTCCTGAATTTAATCAACAACCACCAACACTTGAAGAGATTTTTAAAATGAAAGCAGGTGCTCCTAATGCATAAATTTAAAACTGTTTTCCGTCAAGTTTATTTAAAAAATTTGCGTAGTGGGGCGTTTATTTGGATGGTCTTAGCGCCAATCGTTATTGCAGCAATTGGCGGATTGATTGGCTTCTTCATTGCTAAAAGTCAAGAAGACGTGACCGTGGCATTAGTTACGCCACAGACTGAGTTGCAACCAGCATTAAATCAGATTAAAGTTGCGGATTTGAAGATTAAAAAATCAATCAAAACCGAGGCGGCAGCCAAAAAAGCACTTAGCCAAGATAAAATTGACGGCTACGCTACAGTAAGAACTGTTAAAAACAATTTACAGGTCAATTATATTTCTCGGACAGACAGTCAAAGTTTGCCTTTTACAGAATTAAACTCACAATTCACGCAACTTAACTTACAATATCAAGCTCAGCGGTTACAAATGAGCTCGGCTCAGTTAGCTACTTTATTGCAACCTGTTCAGACTAAACAAAAGTCGGTTTCTTTTAAGGATGGTAAGCAAGTTGCGCGTAATGATAATCAACGCGCAGTGAATGTCGTTATGGCTACTGCTACGGCTGTGATCATGATGATGTTCATTATGAGTTATGCCGGTATGATTGCCAGTGAGGTGGCTTCTGAAAAAGGAACGCGCATTATGGAAATTATCTTGTCCAGTATTGATGTTAAAACGCAATTTCTTGGTAAGATTTGTGGTATTTTCGCACTGATTTTGACACAATTATTAATTTATGCCGTGTTATTTGTGGGCGGACGTTCTTTTGTTAATCAAATTATTGCAAAACAGTACCCACAAATTAAGGCATTATTGGCGTCTTTACAATTGCCAAGTTTTTGGTCAACGCAAATTTTAATAACCATTGCATTTTTCATTATCGGAATTTTAACCTATACTGTTTTAGCGGCGATGTTAGGATCATTGGTCTCAGCAGTTGAGCAAGTTCAACAAGTGATTACACCGATTAGTCTCTTTGCGGTATTTGCTTATGTCATTGGTTTAATGGCGGCGAACGGTACTGATAATTTCATCGTTAAAGTAACGGCTTATATTCCATTGCTGTCACCAATAGTAATGCCGGTGCGTTTAGCAACTGAAGCTGCAGGCACGAGTGAAGCGTTAATTTCGTTGGCTATTTCAATTGTTGTCATGATTTTACTTTATTTCGTCTCATTGACACTTTATCGTGCTAACGTGTTAGTTTATTCTGATGGTAATGTTTGGCAATCTATGCGGAGTTCATTTAATATTTTAACTAATCGTAAGCGCAAGAATTAGAGGATTTTATTTTGAAACGGCAACCAAATTCAAACACGACTTTAATTATTTATATTGCGATCTTTATTTGGAGTTTAGGCGGCTATTTAGTTGTCAAAGACTATTTAAAAAACGGTGTTCTAAATGGACCAATGGTTTTATTGCTGATACTAGGTATTTTATTGACGACACTAGCAATTTTCCATCCACGTAAAAAATAAAAATAACCCCGGACAATTTTGTCCGGGGTTATTTTTATTGAAACAGTTCTAAATAATCGCCATATCCAGCGGCCTTTAATTCCGAAACGGGAATAAACTTTAGGGCCGCAGAATTAATGCAATATCGTAAACCACCTTGGGCTTGAGGACCGTCAGTAAACACATGACCTAAGTGAGAATTAGCTTGTTTACTTTTGACTTCTGTTCGTTCCATGCCAAAACTGGTATCGCGTAATTCTTTTAATTTAGTGATGGGTTTGGTAAATGAAGGCCAACCACAACCAGCATCATATTTATCTAGCGATGAGAATAATGGCTCGCCGCTAACCACATCAACGTAAATACCGGGCTCATAAAACTCATCATATTGTCCGCTAAACGGTGTTTCTGTCTGTGCCTCTTGCGTGACGGCGCGTTGTAACGGTGTTAGCTTATTTTTTTGTTCTTGAAAGTTAGAATTATTTGCCATTTTTTACCACTCCTTTTGGATTAGTACGAAGAGTATTTCAAAAATAACTAAGAAGCTAAATCGAGATTTTGCTCGTTAAAGGTATTGCCATGTTCTAAGTCGCCGTACTGATAGCCACGTTTAAACCAATTAATTCGCTGTTGACTAGTACCGTGGGTAAAGCTGTCTGGGACGACATAACCTTGATATTCTTTCTGCAGGGTATCGTCGCCAATTGCATTAGCTGCAGTGAGTGCTTCTTCAAGGTCACCTTCCTCTAAGATCGGTTGACCCTGATATGTTCGTCCAGCTAAATATTTAGAGAAACATCCGGCCAAGTAATCAGCTTGTAACTCTAGCCGAACACTATACTGGTTATACTCTGTTGTTGAAACACGATCTCGAATTTTATCAACTTGATCAGAAATGCCTAGTTCATTTTGAACATGGTGACCAACTTCGTGAGCGATAACATAGGCCATTGCGTAATCACCGGTAGCACCGTACTTAGTTGATAATTCATCAGCAAAACTCAAATCTAGGTAAACATTTTGATCTGCAGGACAGTAAAACGGTCCGACTTGAGAGCTGGCTTGACCACAAGCAGAGTTGACACTATTACTAAATAGCACCAACTTAGGGTTTTGATAAGCGGTATTTCTATTTGTGAATTCTTGATTCCAGTAGTCCTCTAAATGAGCAAATACAACTGCTGCAAATTCTTTTTGCTCAGTGTAATCTTTAGTGACGGTATTTGTCGTCTCATAAGCTGTTGGTGCAATATTACCACCTAAAGTATCAGTGACTGTTCCCAGATTGCCACCGGAAACAAAGAAAACTATCAGTGCAATCACTAATGCACCAATTCCTCCACCAGCAGTAGCGACTTTTCCGATAGATTGACCGCTGCTGCCAGAACGATCTTCTACATTTGAACTTTGTCGGTTGCCTCGCCAACGCATTGTCTTCCCCTCCTTTTTATCTCACCTTTAATTTTAAATGATAAGGCAAGCTAGGCCAAAGAATATGAATTAATTATGCTGATAACCGTTATCTAAAAAAAATAATAATCAAAAAATTAGAAAATAGATATTTTTTCTAATCTAAAACCATGAAAATAAATATATTTTTAGAACATGTTATTTAAAAACGTTATTATAACAAGATTTTTCGATAAAACTACAAAAAAATAAAAATAAATAATATAATTTTATTGACATTAAACTCTAATAATTATATTATTTTAACAACTTATAAATTGAACGACTTGGCAGTAGATAACAGGGAGGAATAGTTAAATGAAATGGAAGAAAAAAGGTTTGTTAACAGTTGCTTTGGTTAGCGTTGCACTATTAGCAACGGCTTGTGGCAACGATAATAAAGCATCAAGCAAGACCGGTTCAGCAAATAGCCAGTATAGTTACGTCTATAGTACTGACCCGGATAACTTTGATTATACAGTAACTTCACGAGCTACTAATAGTGGACATTTAGTTAACTTTGTTAATGGTTTATTAGAAAATGATAAATACGGTCGTTTAACTGGGGCAATGGCCAAATCATGGGATGTTAGTGATGATGGTAAGACTTATACTTACCACTTACGTAAGGGAATTAACTGGGTGGATAGTCAAGGCAATGTTTACGATAAAGTGACAGCTCAAGATTTCGTTACTGGTCTGAAACATGCGGTAGCCGCTAAATCTGAGACTTTATATGTGGTTCAGGATAGCATTACCGGGTTAAGTGACTATGTTGCTGGTAAAACTTCAGATTTTTCTAAAGTAGGTGTTAAGGCTCTAGATGATAATACCGTTCAATATACGTTGAACCAACCAGAAAGCTACTGGAATTCTAAATTAACTTATGGGGTGATGTTCCCAGTTAATGCTAAGTTCCTAAAGTCACAGGGTAAGGACTTTGGTAAAGCTTCTGCTGACAGTATTCTTTACAATGGGCCTTATATCTTGGCTAACTTTACATCTAAGTCAGTCATTGAATATAAAGAAAATCCTAATTACTGGGATAAAAAAGATGTTCATATCAAAGATGTTAAGTTGACTTATGATGATGGTAGTAATCCGGATGGTTTGTACAAATCATATATTAAAGGCGACTATTCTCAGGCTCGTGTTTATCCAACATCGGCTGATTACAAGAATGTCTTGAAACAAAGCAAGAATGATATTGTTTGGTCTGATCCGGATGCAACGACATATAACTTTACATTCAATTTGAACCGTCAAAGCTATAATGATACTTCTAAGAAGACAACAAAAGCTAAAGAAGATACAAAGAAAGCGATTTTGAATCGTAATTTCCGTTTAGCTGTTCAATTTGCTTTTGATAAAAAATCTTATAATGCTCAAGCAACAGGTAGTGATGCTGCTGAAAAGTCTTTGCGTAACACAATGACGCCACCAAACTTTGTTCAGATTAATGGACAGCCTTACGGTGATGCTGTTAAAACAGACTTAACTAAATTAGATAGTACTGCCTTTGGTGATATTGATCTCAGCGATGCGCAGGATGGCACTTACAATCCTACTAAAGCTAAGGAATATTTCGCCAAAGCTAAGAAAGAACTAGAAGCAGAGGGTGTATCGTTCCCTATTCATTTAGATTTACCAGCTGAGCAAAAAGCAGCCTTGAATTTAAATAAGGTTAAATCGTTTAAGAGTACAGTTGAGAAGAATTTAGGGACTGACAACTTAGTGATTGATATTCAGCTGTTGTCTGAAGATAAGTATCTTGCAGCAACTTATCAAGCTGCTACGGCTGCTGCTAGTGACTTTGATATTAGTAATGCTTCTGGTTGGAGCCCTGATTATGATGATCCATCTTCATATTTAGATATTTATAATCCTGATACTGGTGCTCAATTAACGACAATTGGTTTGAACTTGGGTAAGGGTAATTCCAGTGATACAGCTGCTAAAGAGGCGCTCGGTATGGACGAATATGTTAAGCTGCTAGACAAAGCAAGCGCAATTACTACAGATACCAACGCTCGTTATCAAGCGTATGCTGAAGCTGAAGCTTGGTTATTAAATAGTGGTATTCAGATTCCGGTTAATTCATTAGGTGGAACACCAAGTGTAACTAGAGTCGTACCATATACAGTAGCTTATGCACAATCCGGACTCTATTCGGGAAGCTCTACTAGCATGGTCTTTAAAGGTGTTAAATTACAAACTAAACCTGTTACAACAGCGCAAAGTAATAAAGCACGCAAAGCGTGGGAAGCAAAACGCGCAGAAATTGCTAAAGAAACTGCAGACAAATAATTAACGCTAGTTAATTATGAGTGAATGATGAAAAGGGATGGGGAATTTCCCCATCCCTTTTTCTATCCTGATGCTCGATTTCTGTACGCTAGTTATCTTGAGATTTTAACCTGATTTTTCTAACCTATTATTTAAAATAACGATTATTATAATTGCTCATTGAGCTCTAATAAAAAAATAACTAACTTGAATATTTAAGGTGATCATTCATCATTTAATCATTAAAAAATGTTCAAATAGTATTTTTTAAGTGAGGATGTTATGCTTTGTTATGATAACGATGATAACGCTTATCGATAACGGCGTTAATTAAATGTATCGTCAAATACTATTGACATCAAACTCTAATAATTGTATTATTTTACCAATTTCTAAAACGATTAAGTATTTCGTTTCTCAAAGGAAATTTGGCAAGTTAGAAGAATAAATATAGGTTGGAGGTATTTTTATATGAAGTGGCAGAAGAAGGGCTTGCTCACTGCAATGTTAGTGGGGATCGCTTTAATGGGAGCAGCTTGTGGTAATAAATCCAGCTCAAGTAGTAGTAATAGTAAGACTAGCGAGTACAATTATGTTTACTCAACAGATCCAGATAATTTTGACTATACTGTAACATCACGGGCAACTAACAGTGATCACTTGGTTAACTTTGTTAATGGTTTGTTAGAAAATGATAAGTATGGTCGTTTAGTTGGGGCCATGGCTAAGTCATGGGATGTTAGTAAGGATGGTAAAACCTATACCTATCATTTACGTAACAACATTAACTGGGTTGATAGTCAAGGCAACCCTTATGCCAAGGTCACGGCTAAAGATTTTGTGACCGGGTTGAAACACGCCGTTGATGCTAAATCTGAAACTTTATATATTGTTCAAAATAGTATTGTTGGTTTGAATGATTACGCGAGTGGTAAAACCAAAGACTTCTCTAAAGTTGGGGTTAAAGCTTTAGATGATAAAACCGTTCAATATACTTTGAATAAACCTGAAAACTATTGGAATTCTAAATTAACCTATGGCGTTATGTACCCTGTTAATGCTAAATTCTTAAAATCACAGGGTAAAAACTTTGGTAATGCTTCAACGAACGGTATTCTTTACAACGGACCATTCATTCTTTCAAACTTCACTTCTAAATCAGTCATTGAGTATAAGAAGAATGCCAATTATTGGGATAAGAAACACGTGTATTTAAACGATATCAAATTAACTTATAACGATGGTAGTAACCCGGATGGCTTGTATAAGTCATACATTAAAGGTGATTTCACACAATCACGTGTTTATCCAACGTCAGCTGATTATAAGAATGTTGTTAAGAACAGTAAGGATAATATCATCTGGGGCGACCAAGATTCTTCAAATTATGGCTTTGTCTTTAACCTAAATCGTCAAAGTTATAACGCAACTTCTAAGAAAACTACAAAAGCTAAAGAAGACGCAAAGAAAGCAATTTTAAATCGTAATTTCCGTTTGGCTATTCGCTTTGGTTTTAATAAAGCTGCCTATAATGCCCAATCAACTGGTAATGATGGTGCTGCTAAATCATTACGTAATGAATTAACACCACCAAGCTTCGTACAAGTTGATGGTAAAGATTATGGTGATGCTGTTGCCAAAGATTTGGCTCAATATGACTCAGCAGCATTTGGTAATGTTAATTTAGCTGATGCGCAAGATGGCACCTACGATCCTGCTAAAGCTAAAGAATATTTTGCTAAGGCTAAAAAGGAATTACAAGCGCAAGGCGTTTCGTTCCCAATTCACTTAGATTTACCTGCTGATCAAAAAGCGGCGTTGACGTTAAATAAAGCTAAGTCATTCAAGAGTACAGTTGAAAAGAACTTAGGCAAAAATAATGTTGTCGTTGATATTCAATTGTTATCTGAAGATAAATATCTAGCAGCAACTTACCAAGCAACAACTGCTGCGGCTAGTGATTACGATATTAGTAATGCTTCAGGTTGGACACCAGATTTTGAAGATCCTTCTTCATATTTGGAAATCTACAATCCTAATTCAGGTTCTAATTTAATGAATTTAGGCTTAGATGTTGGTGCTTCTAAGACTGCCGGTGATGCCGCAGCTAAGAAAGCAATTAATATGTCTGAATATGGTGATTTATTAGCTAAGGCAGATGCGATTACCGATGATACTAATGCTCGTTATGCCGCTTTTGCTAAAGCCGAAGCTTGGTTATTAAATAGTGGTATTCAAATTACAACGAACTCACAAGGTGGTACACCAGTCGTAACAAACGTTGTTCCTTATACAGGTATTTATGCCCAATCTGGTCTGTATTCATCAAGTAATTCTCAACCAGGCATCAGTGCATCTTATAAAGGTGTTAAGTTACAAGCTAAGCCAGTAACAATTACCCAACAAAATAAAGCACATAAAGCTTGGTTAGCTAAGCGTGCAGAAATCGCTAAAGAAGAAGCTTCTAAATAATTAAGCACTATTAAAGATGGAGGGGAGAAGGCTAGCGTTTTACTAGCCTTTTTTCGTAAATATAACAAGGAGGAGACAATTGATATGAAGAAATACTTATTTTTCCGGATAATCCGATCAATTGTCAGTATCTTTTTAGTAACAACGTTGACTTATATCATCATTTATTCGTTAGTGCCAAGACGCGATGTTTTCAAAAATGATGCTATGGTCAGCAAACTAAAATCAGATCCTGATAAGTTGACCGACTACATGGATAATGCTTATAGCAAGATGAACTATATCGAATATTTAGATACAAAATCATTAATTGCAAAAGCCAGCACTAAGGACAAAGAAGTCACTTCTGCACATACGGCTGAAAATAAAAAAGCAATTGATGCCTGGGCTAAGAAAAATGGCTTTAAGGTTCATCGCTATGAAGAGAGTAAGGATTATTACGCCACGCGTGACTTGCCCTTATTGGAGCGATTAGGCCGTTTTTACGGCAATCTAATTGAGATTGATCATCCTTGGGCAGTGAAAGATCCTAAAAATCCTAATTTAAAACGTTACTTACGTTTTGAAAATGATAAATTAGCAGGATTTGCGTTAGTCGGTTCAGGAACGAAGTACAGATATCAAATTTACTTCAATAGTTCCTTCCCCTTTATCCACCAAAATATTATTCATATCAATTTAGGAACCTCTTATCCAACTTATGCTGGATTACCTGTTTCTAGCGTATTAGGCCAACGTCAAGGCCAAGCTGTTTCAAAAGAATATACTTTCTCTAATGGTCAAAAATTAAATAGTTCTGATAATATTTACTCACGCCAATATCAACCTGTTGCTAAGCAAGATGACATGGCCAGAGAACGTTACGGTGATTACTACACTAAGACGAGTCAGAACTATGCGGATCCTTCCATGATTGGTACCTCATTCAAATCAGGAATGATCGCCTTATTGATTACTTATATTATCTCGATTCCGATGGCGATTTTGATGGCACGTTTCAAAGGTCGACTCTTTGATAAAATTGGTACTGGGATTGTCACTGTTTTAATTTCTGTACCAAGTTTGGCCTTCATATATGCTTTCCGTTATGTCGGTAGTGCTGCATTTGGTTTCCCAGATTCATTCCCAACATTAGGGGCAGAAAATATTAATTCTTGGGTATTACCAACCTTCATCTTAGGCTTCTTATCAGTTTCTAGTATGGTGATCTGGTTCAGACGTTATATGATTGATCAACAATCATCGGACTATGTTAAGTTTGCTAAAGCTAAGGGACTTGACGATGGCGAGATTTATCGGAAACATATCCTCAAAAACGCGTCAATTCCAATTGTCCAAGGTATTCCTGGCCAGATCATTGGCTTAATTACTGGGGCAACAATGACTGAAACGATTTTCGCAATGCCTGGTATGGGTAAAATGTTACCTGACTCAATCATTGCTCATAATAACCCGCTAGTAATTTCATTAGTCTTCATTTTCACAACAATTGCAGTCTTCTCTGTGCTATTAGGTGATATTTTGATGACGCTAGTTGATCCACGAATCAAACTTGAGACGGGAGATGATTAACAGTGGCAGACACAACAAATAAATTAAACCATGATGATGATTTCACACTTGTTGAAGTTGATAATCGGATTACCGAAAAGATCGACACACCTAAGTACTCTTACTGGGGGTCTGTCGCTAAACAATTCTTCTCTAATAAAGTCACAATTGCGATGCTGATTTTGGTTATCATTATCTTATTGATGTCGTTTATTCAACCACTATTTAGTGGTTATAACTTAATGGATGTTTCTAAGGTTAATGATTTTGCTGCTCGTTACAATTGGCCTAATGCTACCTACTGGTTTGGTACTGATGCTGATGGTAAGTCGTTATTTGATGCCATTTGGGCAGGTGCACGAACTTCAATCTCTATTGGTGTGATTGCAACTTTAATTACGACTTTTATTGGGGTCGTTGTTGGTGCCGTTTGGGGTAGTTCTAAGAAAATTGATCGATTCATGTTGGAACTTTACAATATTATTTCTAACGTGCCTTTACTGTTAATTATTATTGTTTTGTCTTATACCTTTGGTAATGGTTTTTGGAATTTAATCTTTGCCATGACTGTAACGAGTTGGTTAAGTACGGCTTACTTCATTCGGGTTCAGGTTATGATTATGCGTGATCGCGAATATAATGTGGCTTCACGAACATTGGGTACACCAATGAATCGTTTAATCATTCGTAACATCTTGCCATATTTAACGTCAGTTATTGTGACACAGATTTCTCAACTATTACCTTCGTTCATTGGTTACGAAGTATTCTTATCATTCTTAGGTGTTGGTTTGAGTCCAGACGTTCCTTCTTTAGGTCGTTTGATCTCTCAATATTCGCCTTACATGACAAGTTATTCTTACTTATTCTGGTTACCAGTTTTAGTATTAGCGATGATTACAGTCTCACTGTATATTGTTGGTCAGAACTTAGCTGATGCCTCAGATCCAAGAACTCATATGTAGAAAGGAGAACATTTATGTCTGACGATGCAAAAAGTATTTTAAGCGTGAAAGATTTATCAGTCGGCTTCAAAGTTCGTGGCCGCAAATTAAGGGCCATTCGTAATGTTTCTCTGGAACTACATGACCAAGAAATATTAGCGATTGTTGGTGAGTCTGGTTCAGGTAAGTCGGTTTTAACTAAAACCTTTACCGGGATGTTAGAGTCCAACGGTGGGATTACTCACGGGACAATTGATTATGATGGCAAACGCCTCAGCGATTTAAAGAAAGACAAGGACTGGATTGGGATTCGTGGTAAGGAAATTGCGACTATTTTCCAAGATCCCATGACTAGTCTTGATCCTATCAAAACGATTGGCTCACAAATTTCTGAAGTTATTATCAAACATCAAGGTAAATCCGCTAAAGAAGCCAAAAAACTAGCGATTGATTTAATGGCTCGTACAGGAATTCCTAATGCAGCTGACCGTTATAACGAATATCCATTTGAATATTCTGGTGGTATGCGACAACGGATGGTTATCGCCATTGCCTTGGCTTGTCGGCCTAAGGTTTTGATTTGTGATGAACCAACGACAGCCTTGGATGTTACAATTCAGGCGCAAATTTTAGATTTGATTAAAGAATTACAAAAAGAATATCATTTCACGACGATTTTTATCACGCATGATTTGGGTGTTGTGGCTTCAATTGCCGATCGCATCGCCGTTATGTACTCCGGTCAAATTATCGAATATGGTAAGGCTGATGAGATTTTCTATAATCCGCGCCACCCCTATACATGGAGTTTATTGTCATCATTACCACAGTTAGCAACACGTGGCGGTGAATTATTCTCTATTCCGGGTACGCCACCATCTTTGTATAAAGATATTAAAGGTGATGCTTTTGCACCACGTAATCCTTATGCGATGAAGATTGACTTTGAAGAAGAGCCGCCAATGTTTAAAGTAACAGAGACACATTATGCTAAAACTTGGTTGCTTGATCCAAGAGCACCAAAAGTTGAAAAGCCTAGTTTAATTCAGAATCTACACCAACGTTTCTTGGATATGCAGGCTTCAGATGCTGCTGCAAAACTAGAAATGGGAGGTGGCTCAGATGACGATGAGTAAAGATAAGGACGTATTACTTTCAGCTAAAGATTTGGAAATTTCTTTTGGCTCTGGTAAGAATAAGTTTGTCGCAGTCAAAAATGCCAACTTCGATATTTATCGAGGCGAAACTTTTGCCTTAGTAGGTGAATCAGGTTCTGGGAAGACAACTATTGGTCGTGCCATCATGGGTATTACACCAACTAGTGACGGCGACATTATTTTCAATGGCGAAAAGATCAATAAGCCTAAGCTAAGTAACGAAGAAAAACATAACTTAACGCGAAAAATTCAAATGATTTTCCAGGATCCCCAAGCGTCTTTAAATGAACGGGCCACAATCGATTATATTATTTCGGAAGGTCTTATTAATTTTCATCTGTTCAAAAATGAAAAAGACCGCGTTGATAAAGTGACGCAAATGATTGAGTCGGTTGGGCTATTGCCTGAACATTTATATCGTTATCCGCATGAATTCTCTGGTGGCCAGCGGCAGCGGATTGGGATTGCACGGGCATTAATTATGGAACCAGAATTAATCGTCGCTGATGAACCAATCTCGGCTTTAGATGTGTCAATTCGGGCGCAAGTATTAAACTTGCTGAAGAAATTCCAACGGGAAGACAATTTAACTTATTTGTTTATTGCCCATGATTTATCAGTAGTGCGCTTTATTTCTGATCGCATCGCCGTGATTCACTTAGGACAAATTGTTGAACTGGCAGAAACGGAAGAATTATTCACTAATCCAATTCATCCGTATACTCGAGCACTTCTTTCGGCAGTGCCGGTACCAGATCCTGCCTTAGCTAAGCAAAAGAAATTAACGGTTTATGATATGAGCGTACACCATTATGAGACCGATAAACCGAAATTTGTTGAGATTAGACCAGGACACTTCGTCTGGGCTAATCAACAAGAAGAGGATCTTTATCGCAATCGTTTGGCTAAAGCACATGCTCATTAGCCATTAAAAAAGAGTTGGCCATTATAGGTCAGTTCTTTTTTTATTGTTGAATCTGGGTACTTTCTGAGAAAAAATAAAAATCTTTAATTAAAATGCTTGACAGTCGATTTATCCTCAGGTAAAGTTAAGCCAATATAAAAATTCATTTTGTAAACAAATTGAACGAGTAAGTAAATTGATTAAGACTGTACAGAAAACTTGTATTTGATGAGAGCAAGGTAGTTATGATCTTTTGAAAATGGCTCGGTGATTGGCATCGCTGAACGAAAGTAAAGTGATGATGGCTTGGCACTCATTATCGTGCACGCGTATCGAAGTATTCCGGATGCTTCCGTACGTTGGCGAGGAGTTAACTGCAAAGCTGGCTCGAATTAGAATGGTAATCACGACAGAGTTCGTTTCTATTAATTTAGAAACGGGCTCTTTTTATTTACAAAAATTTTTATGAAGATTGAAATTAATGGGGGAAATTAAAATGAAACAAACAATTAAAAAAATATTAGCAGGAACAACAGTTTTATTAGCAGGATTGATTGTAGCAGGTTGTGGCAAACAAGCCGCGGCTAAAAATACAACAACTGTCAAGGTAGGTATCATGAGTTCTGATGAAGACATTTGGAAACCGATAGCAGCTAAATTAAAAAAACAGAATATTAATTTGGAATTAAAAGAATTCTCTGACTACAACACACCAAATAAAGCTTTAACAGATCATCAAATTGATCTAAATGCTTTCCAACACTACAACTTCTTAAATAGTTGGAATAAAGCACATAAAACAAATATTGTTGTAGTTGGGCAGACCTATATTGCGCCATTAAATCTTTATTCAACGAAGATTAACAGTCTAAAAGCAATTAAAAAAGGCGATGAAATTACTGTTCCTAATGATGCCACTAATGAAGGTCGGGCATTAAATGTGTTAGAAGAGGCTAAATTAATTACTTTGAAGAAAAATGTAGCATTGCCTACGGTTAAAGATATCGTTAAAAATCCCAAACATTTAAAAATTACCGAATTAGAAAGCGATCAGACGGCGCGCTCCTTATCAGATGCCACTGCTGCAATTGTAACGAATGATGTTTCTGCTAATGCAGGATTAAAGTTAGATGACGCAATCTATCAAGAAACAGTCAATGAACGCTCTAAACAATGGATTAATATTATCGCGGCTAACAAAAAAGATCAGAACAACAAGGCCTATAAAAAAGTTGTCAAGGCTTACCAAACAGCAGCGACAGCTAAAGCAATTGTCAAAGTATATAAAGGTACGGCCGAACCGGTTTGGACTAACAAGTAAATTTATGCTAGTTTACGTAGAATGTATTAACAATTGTAACAAAGAATTGAAGTACTTCGTGTAAACACAGAAAAGAGCGGATTTGAAAAGTCTGGATAGTTACCTGAAAGGATAGATGATTTTTGAGTGATCAACCAATTATTGAATTAAAAAATATTGATGTGATTTTCAAAGAGCCTGAGCGTGAAGTTCGAGCAGTTGATGACGTACAGTTGTCAATTAATAAGGGCGATATCTTTGGTATTGTTGGCTATTCTGGTGCCGGGAAGTCAACATTAGTGCGAGTGATCAACCTTTTACAGCGCCCAACTAATCAAGCGGCAGTGGTTAAAGTTAATGGTGCCGACTTATTAAAACTTAACGCTAAGGAGTTACGAACTAAACGCCGTAAGATTGGCATGATCTTTCAACATTTTAATTTGATGAACGCGTTGACGATTGCCGATAATGTTGACTTTGCTTTAAAGAAATCTGGCTTATCTAAAGTAGAACGACAACAGCGTGTTGCTGAACTTTTAGAACTAGTTGGCTTAGCTGATAAAAGTCATGATTATCCAAGTCAATTATCCGGTGGGCAAAAACAACGGGTCGGGATTGCTCGAGCGTTGGCGAATCGTCCAGATATTTTAATTTCAGATGAAGCAACTAGTGCACTGGATCCTAAAACTACTGCTTCGATTTTGGGCTTATTAGCAGATTTGAATCGCAAATTAGGATTAACCATTGTATTGATTACCCACGAAATGGACGCGGTTAAACAAATTTGTAATCGCGTTGCAGTTATGGATGCAGGTAAAGTAATCGAAGAAGGAGACTTATTACAAGTTTTCAGTCAACCGCGTGCTGAATTAACGAAAGATTTCATTGATACCACCACACATATTCAATCGTCTCTTGCTGTGGTGGAACAACAAGCAATTGTGCAAAATCTTCAACCAGGAGAGGTACTAGTTCAATTGGGCTATGTTGGTGCAGCAACTGATCAACCACTCATTACAACGTTATATAAGCAATTTAATGTGAGTGCGAATATTTTATTCGGTAATTTGGAGATTTTACAAGATACACCGGTTGGACAATTATTAGTTGTTCTATCAGGAACACCTAAAGAAACACAGCAAGCTTTACGCTTCATGCAGGAAAACGATGTTCAAGTGACAGTGCTTAAATCTGGTGATAAGGGGGGCAACTAAATGCTTAATTTTTTAAATCAAGTGATGCCTAATGTTGTTGAGAATTGGAGCGGCGATACTGGTATGGTGACAGGTATCTGGCAAACACTTTATATGACCTTTTGGACGACACTAATTGGTGGTTTAATTGGCCTAGCATTAGGCGTAGCGTTGGTTATTTATGATGAGCAAGGCATTATGGCTAATAAGGCTGTTTATAGTATTTTAGATAAATTTGTTAATGTTTTTCGCTCGATTCCCTTTATCATCTTATTATCTGTTGTTTTTCCAATTACGCAGTTCATTGTTGGCACCACCATTGGACCTAAAGGCGCGTTAGTACCGCTAATCATCGGGACAGCTCCTTTTTATGCACGTCAAGTACAAAACACCTTGGTACAAATCGACCCCGGTGTTATCGAATCAGCTGAAGCATTGGGTTATGGACCTTGGACGATTATTACTAAAGTATATTTGCGAGAAGGATTACCGGATTTAATTCGGACTTCGGTTTTAACGATTATTTCAATTATTGGTTTAACAGCAATGGCAGGTGCGGTTGGTGCTGGCGGTCTAGGCTATATTGCCGTTAGCAAAGGCTACCAACGTTA
This sequence comes from Lapidilactobacillus dextrinicus DSM 20335, assembly GCF_001436095.1. Taxonomy (GTDB): domain Bacteria; phylum Bacillota; class Bacilli; order Lactobacillales; family Lactobacillaceae; genus Lapidilactobacillus; species Lapidilactobacillus dextrinicus. The sequence continues at coordinate 186,206 of NZ_AYYK01000008.1, forward strand.
TCAAAATGATATTACGATTGTGGCAACGCTGTTGATTTTAGTGATTGTCTTTATTATTCAAGGCTTGGGCGATTTATGGGCGAAAAAAATTGATCATCGCTGAAAGTTGATCATTAATTTTGAATCAACTATTAAGCAGAAGAGTATTGTTATTAACCTGCTTAAATTGACAATGTTCCATGTGTAACCATTGCTAATTTAAGCAGGTTTAAAATGGCCAAACAAAAAAATAACCTAGCAAATTATTTATTTGCTAGGTTATTTTTTGACTTATTTAAACTTGATAGCGTTGTTTCTGGAACTCAACAATCTTGGTAATCAGTTCTGCTGGCAGAGGTTGATCATAAGGTAATTGAATGGCACCTTTACTCGTCTTATAAGCCTTGAGATCATCTTCAAAGGCAATGATTGGTTGTGGTGTCGGATAAAAGCCCAAATGATTTTTTGCGGCGGCAAAATAAACGAGTGTATGACCGCGCCAAAAGCTAGGCATATCATAAGAAATACGTTCAGTTGCTTTAGGCAATAATTTTTTAAGCAACTCGTACATTTCGGTAGCATAGGAGCGGTGTGCTTCGGGAACCGTTGCTAGATAATCTGTAATGACCGTCATTATCATTCTCCTTTTCTTGGTGCCAGGTGTAGTTGATAGGGTGCTAAAAAACTATTTTGCCAGTCTTGTTCAGTTTTAATTGCTTGACCAGTCAGCACAATACAAGCGTGTAATTCTTGAAATCCCCGCAAAGTTAGTGGCGCCAATTCAGGCATAATCAATTTTTGTGCACCGTCATAAGTCTTCGGTAGTTTAACCTCTAGGCGTTGGAACAATCGCCGCGCATAAGCGTCAACAATAAAAGTATCTTTACTGAGAACGTATAACATAATGGTGTCAGCTGTTTCCCGACCAATCCCAGATAATGCCAATAACTCTTGACGGATTCTTGATGCGGGTAATGTTCGTAATTGCGCTAAATCATCATGATAGGTGTCAAAATAATGACACAAATTTTTAATGGTCTGGGCTTTACGAACATAAAAACCGGCACTATGAATGATTTGTTCTAATTCTGAATTAGATAGTTGGCGAATATTAGCTGGCAAAAAGTCGGTTGTTTGTTGCAAAGCCGCTAATGCATAATCAACATTTTTCCAATTAGTATTTTGAATTAAAACGGCGCCCCAAACGATTTGCCAATCAGTTCTTGCCGGCCACCAGCCGGTACTGTCCAAATGATCATATAAAATATTGTAAAGTTCTACGAGTGTTATTTGCTTTCTAGCCATGTCTTTATTCTAATCTGTTAGCTCAATAAATGCTATTAATGACCGTTGAGAAAAGCTATTTGAAATAGCGCAACTTTAAAAAATAAGCCCAGATAACAATTGATTGAATCTTGTTATCTGGGCTTATTCTGCTTTATTTATTGGGAAATAGTAATGGATCTAGTGGTTTAGACATATTGTCCATGTTAATTCTTGGTCCGGTAACATTAGACAGCAAAATGAGCGCATTTTGACCATCGGGACTAATATGAACCCGTGATAAAAAGCCAACACCAGCACCATTAGTACCCTTATAAGTTAGATAATTATAATAACCACCACCGTAATGGCTAGTACTACCATCAACGAACAGTTGTTGATGTAACTTAGATAAAGTACCATCAAGTAAACTTTTTTCAACGCGGTATAAATCATGTGCACTCATGTAAATTTGACCTGTACCTAATTCGGAATGTTGCTGGGCAGCATTAGTGACAGCTGGATTTAAATAAGGTGTTTCTGGATCCATACCAGTCTTAAAGTAGTATCCTGTTGCCGATTCATAGCGATTAGGCAGTGCGTAAGCAAACGCGGTGTGTTTCAAGTGGAGCTTATTAATAATTTGCTTTTGAAATAGGTGAGGATAAGTTTGGTGACTAACTTTTTCAATGATACCAGCTAGTAAAATGAAATTAATCGCCTGATAGCGCCATTTATAATGCATATTAGGATTAAAAACAGTTTTGGGAATATCGTTGGCGATCAATTGCTGATTAGAAGTAAAAGTTGTGTTATTAAAGCCGTGCGGCGTAGACAACCCTGAAGTCATATTCAAAAGTTCGCGCAAGGTAATCTGATCAGCACCAGGAACTTTGGGATAATACTGACTAAGGTGATCAGTCAGTGCTACCCGGCCCAGTTCAACTTGTTGCATCAATAATGTGCCGGTCATACCTTTTTGAATCGAATTAATTTCAAAGCCGGTATTCAAAGTGTTAGCCTGTAATTTAGCAAAATTAGCGTAACCGCTAGTCCAAGTTGCCACTATTTTTCCATGATAAACAACTTCTGCGGTGCCTAAATAATGATTCTTTTTGGCGACAGCATTTAATTGTGTTTGAAAAAAATTAGGTAGAGACAATTTTTGCGCTTTTTGATTGGCCGTTTGTAACTGCTGCTGTTGCTTTTTTAATTGTTGTTGAAATAATTGACGTTCAGTAATAGCAGTTCGCTTTTTACCATAGAAATAGCCTGCTAAGCCACTAAAACCAGCAATTATCAAAACAAGAATCAACATTAAAATTGTGAACTTATCAAAATATCGACGTCGTTTTTGGCGTCGATATGTAGTCCTGGGCGTATAATTCGGGGTCATGGCTAATGGCTACCTTCTTTTTGTGGCAATGCTTGCTGCCAGTTTTTAGTGTAAAAGTAGGATTTTAAATGATAGTGCGGCTGTGCTTGTGGTTGTGTTAAGAATGGTTTAACGGCTTCATCCATCTTCAACCAACCCAACCAGCCTAAGTGAATTGTATCTTCCATCATGTAATCGTCGCGCGAATCGCTCGTCATATCAAGAATATGATTAAAACCCTGACTATTTAATTGATATTTTAATTTGCTGGCTGTCTGTTTCAGCATTGGTAAAGATAAGCCAGTATAACGTGACCACTTTTGATTGATAGGTGGAATCACGAATAATACATTAGTATGCATTTGTTTAAATTCACTGAGTAATAATTCGAGATCGCTATATTCTGGTGAATAACGATAATCAAAGTGCTTTTGGCTACCTCGTAGGGCATTAATACGCGATCCGCGTAAACGTTGGGCGTAGAAATGATTATCAATGCCTAAATCATTATTACTAGTATGCTTTTGAGCCAATTGAATAGCGGTGGTTGTGAGTATTTGGTTGGAATCTTTAGTAGGTAATTGACGCTCCCCTTTTTTAACGCGCTCCCAGTGCCGATCTAATTTAATTTTTGAGAAGAGTGCATCTTCATTACGTAACATGCGACGACGATATTCTAGAAATAGCTGTTCAGAATGGGAGATTTCCTGGCCGTCGGCTACCTTTTGCAAAGCATTAGTCATAACACTACTAGATTGACCAGAAGGCATACTTAGCAGTCGGTTAGCGGCATAACGCGTTGAAGCAGAATCTTTAGCTGTTAATAACCAATCAATTGCTTGAAGTGGTGAATAGAAATAACCAAAAGCATCAGGCGTTTGACCGTGTTTAGTGAACCACTGTGGTGAAATGATGAAGACTATTTTTTTGCCTTGTAATTGTCGATGAACACCTTGTAAGGCAAAGAAGTGATTAAGTGATTGACTGCCTGCACTACCCAAAAGAAATGGTTGATAAGAACGATGATATTTAGCAGCCAAAACAGAAGGATGTAGCGGATCCATACGTAGTAGTTCTGATGAGCCCATGAATGGGACGTAATTTTTAGAAAAGGCGGCTTGTTTGAGCATTGTGCCGTGGTAAACATTGGTTGAAAGTGAGACGGCACTGCGTTTGAGATCAGTGTTAGTGACACGACGATGATTTAAGGGGAGTAGAAGAATTCCCCAGACCAGGACAGCAGCAATAATAACTGGTCCAAAAATCAGCCAAAGTTTTTTTGTGCTTTTCATTTTAAAGTTTGAACCTTTGCAATAATTTTGTTAGGTGTTTCCCATTCTGAACGTTCAAATTCAGAAACAGGCACATCAACATTAAGTTCAGTTTGAATTTCTAGAAGTAATTGAACAGTTGCCATGGAGTCTAACAAGCCTGTTTCAAACAAGTTCGTATCGCCTTTTTCGCTAAGATCCTCATCTGTTAAATCTTTCAAAATTTCATAAATCTTTTCTGCATCTGTCATTATAAATCTTCCTTTCAAAATTAAAATAATTGTGGATTAGAACCAAAGTTTGTCTAAGAAACCGGAGAAAATTAAGAAGCTGAAACAAACCACGTTAAAGGTTAGAAAAATCGCAAAGTACTCGGTAAAGCGATTATGTGGAATTTTGTCCTGATGTTTCTTTTTAAAGCGTAGCCAGTAATCGTTAATGATAATGGCACCAGCATGGAACAAACCATAAACGATGTAATACCAAGTTACGCCATGCCAAAAGCCCATAATCAAAAAGTTTACGAGATAAGCTAGTTGGGAAATACGGACACGATTTTTTAACCAGCGGTGTTTCATAATCCAAAAGGTGAAACGCATGAAAATGAAATCACGGAACCAGAAGGATAAAGTCATATGCCAACGATTCCAGAATTCTTTGATGTTGTGAGAGGCAAAGGGTTTATTAAAGTTTTGCGGTGTTTGAATACCCATGAAATAACTGATTGAGATGGCAAATAAACTGTATCCAGCAAAATCAAAGAATAAATAGAGACTGTAAACGTACATATAGGCTAATAAATACCAGGAAAAACCAGTACCACCAAAGGCTAAACGTTGGCCTAATGCCAAGTGGGTGACAACTGGTAATAAGCGTGTTCCTAAGTAATAACCAATGATGTATTTATAAAGAAATCCTTGGAACAGATAAAAGACGGCCTTATTGATGTTCTGCAAGTAAACGTCACGTGCAGGTGGATTTTCGTAGTCTTTTAAGAAGCGACGATAGCGATCAATTGGTCCTGATGAAATTGTCGGGAAGAACAATAAGAAGTGTAAATATTGACTAGCCGAAATTTCCTTAATCGTACCATCGCGCAATTCCATTAAGACCTGGACGGTTTTAAACGTTAGATAACTAATACCTAAGAAGCCGAGATTAAAACCATGATTAGCAGGAAATAGCGGTGTTAACTTAACGATGGCCAAAGGAATAATACTTAGAACGATCATCGTTACAAAAACACTGGTTTGATTTTTTTTCTGTTGTCGATAATGAGCATAGCCGATTGTTAACAAGACTTGAAAAATGGTGTAACCAATTAAGGCAATACCTTGGTGCCAATGATTCCCACCAAAAGTAAAAATTAAGAAAACCAATGAAATTAAGGATTCATAGATTTTGAGTCTTTTACCGTAGTACAAGCCAATAATCACTGGCAATAAGCCGCTAAGAATAATCGCAAAGTAAGTAGGGTTACTATAAGGTTGTAAGTTGATCACTGTGAGTTAACCTCCTGTATCAAGGCCTTAATGTCAACTTTGTCATTTGCAGATAGTGGTAATTCATCTCGATAAACAAAGCGTTGCGGCATCATATAGGGCATAATGTTGTCGGTCAGTTCCGCCTTGATCGCTTTAGTTAGCTCTTTTTCAGAAGTGGTTGTTTCATTAGGGGCAATGATGGCAATCAATTGCACCACTCGATGATCGGCGTTATAACGAGGAACGACAACACCTTGCTTAATTAAAGGACTTTGGCGTAAATAGAAGTTAATTTCTTCTAATTCAATTCGGTAACCATTGAATTTAATCTGAAAGTCCATCCGACCACGGTAAAATAATAAATCATCTTCACCAAAGAAACCGAGATCCCCACTATGGTAGGCTTGTAAGTTAGCCTGCTTTTCAAAAGCTGCGGCTGTTTTTTCAGGTAAATTCAAGTAGCCTTTTGAAACGCTAGGGCCACTAATTAAGATTTCGCCAACTTCAGTATGGTCAACAGGCTTAATTGCAATATGAGTATCATGCTTAACGTGACCAATGGGTAGACGTTCATATTTTTCTAGAATGGCTGGTGTAATTTCAACGCCGGTTACAGCAACCGTCGCTTCAGTTGGACCATAAGTGTTGTAAACATGAGCTTCTGGGAAACGGGCTAATAAAGTAGCGGCGGTTTTATGACTTAATTCTTCACCGCAGAATAGGAAATGCGTCAAGTTTGGATAATTTTCACTGTTGAAATCTTTAAGTAATAGACACATTTCAACTAGTGAAGGTGTTGAGATCCAGACGCCTAATTCAAGCTGTGGTAATGTTGCAAATAGTTGCTTGAAATCTTCAGTAATAGCTCGTGGTAGAGCTTTTAGTGTGCCACCAGTGACAAGTGTTGGGTACAACCCCATCACCGAGAGATCGAAAGAAAATGGTGCCTGTGCTAAAACACTAGGTTGTTGTGGCCACTGAAAATCAGATACCAGCCAATTAACAAAGCTTAATAAATTATCATGAGAGATTTGTACGCCCTTCGGTTTACCAGTAGTACCGGAAGTGAAAATAATATAAAAATTGTCGTTACCCTGTACCGGTAAATTATCCTTTAAAGTGGCGACAGGTGTTAATTGCTGAATCGTTGCTAAATTAATAACGTCAATATCCAAATCCATAGGTAAAGATTCAATCGCAATGATCAAGGGAGCATGCGCGGTATCTTGAATCATTAATAGTCGTTCTTTAGCAGAATGGCTATCAACCGGAATGTAAGCGTGGCCTGTTTTAACTGCGGCCAAAAAAGCAACCAACATTTCAAATTGTTGACCACCATACACAATAATGGGAGCCTTTGCGGGTAGTTTCTTGGTTATTAACAGTTCTGCTAGTGCATTTGCCCGTTGTACTAGCTCGCGATATGAATAATTAGTTCCCAAATAATCATAAGCACTTTGTTCAGGTGTCTTAGTCGCAATGTCGTCAATTGCTGAGATAATATTTGTAATCATATTTTATTCAGTCCCCTAATTTAGAATTCGTTATAAATGAAGTGACTACCATTCACGCCAACGTAACTGTAGAGGTAGACCAGCATAAAAATAATGACGAAGTAAAAAAGTGTTTTTAAGATGAAATTACGTACTTGATGTTTTTGTGGATCTTTATTTTTGTCTGTCATTTTCATCCCCCTAGTTCAGATTTAATATTTAGAACTAGCTTAAGGCAAATCTTGCAATTTTTCGTGGGAACGGTCTAACAATTTACAGAGGTCAACTAACAATCTTGTAAGATTTACTGAAAATGCCATTAAATTTGTGTTGAATCTGTCGTTTATTTTCAAAAATATAATTTACTTGTATTTTTTTAAAAATATGACATAATCTATTTAGAAATATTTCTAAATAGATTATGGAAGTGAGTAAATGGGCCTCTCGGAATCCATGAAGGTATTAGCTGATCCAGTTCGGCGGCAGATTATTGAGAAGTTAAAGTCTGGTCCTAAAACAGCTGGTGAAATTGCTGATTCGTTTGAATTAACTAATGCGACAGTTTCTTATCATTTGAAATTGTTGAAGAAAGCTGGCTTCATTGCCGAAATGAAGGATAAAAATTTTATTTATTATTCGTTAAACAGTACCGTTTTCGAAGATATTTTAACTTGGATCTATCAAGTTGGGGGAAAGAAACATGATGAATAACACTAAAAAAGCGCTCAATTTAAAGCGGGTCACGATTTTTACTTCAATTATTATTCTGCTACCCATTTTTTATGGACTTGCTGTTTATAATGAACTACCAACACAGATTGCTATTCATTGGGGCGTTAACAATCAACCTAATGGCTGGGCTAGTCGGCCGATGGCTGTTTTTGGTATTCCTATTTTAATGATGTTAATGCAATGGTTTATGATTGGAACCTATGCTATTAGTGCGCGGTCTAAGGGACGTGCGCGTAGAATGGAAGTTGTAACTTTCTCGATCATACCAATTTTAACGATTGTTTTATACGTGGTGACGTTAGCTATCGCTATGGGAATGAAGCTAAATGTTGGCAAAATTACCACATTGCTTATTGGGGTCGTGTTTGTTGCTATGGGTAATTATTTACCAACAGTGACTTATGAACAGCAAGTAGGGTCGCGTCACTATCCCAAGCCAAGTAGTGCTCAGAATTGGGCTGTTGCTAGTCGGTCGATTGGTTACACGATGTTTTTCGGCGGTCTGTTAATGTTAATTAGTTTATTATTTCCAATGTTGGTTTCTGCCATTGTTGTAGCAGTGATTATTATTTTGCTCGTGTTATTCTCAATCCGTGGGGCAATGCGTCATGATGACTAATAATCTGTTTGTCTAATGATCTGATAGATATTGGTGAGTTCACGGGCAAAATAAGTATTCTTAGGATAGACGAAATAAATTTCATGAGTAACGGGTGTCTGGATAAGTGGAATTTGAGCGATTTGGTCTTGCTTGATTAAAGGCAAGGCCATTTTTTGATACATAAAACTAATGCCGACATCGTTTTTGACTAGTTCTTTAATCGCTGCGATATTAGCAATTTCAATAATTTGGTTAAAATCAGTTATTTGTAAGTTAGCTGCTTCTAAAATATTGCTAAGGATGTGTCGACTACCAGAACCATTTTCACGAGTAATGATTGTTTCACTTAATAAATCTTCTAACTGATAGCTTTGCGGCTTATCAAGCAAATGATTGATTGTTGCACAAACCGGAATATAAGCTTGGGATTCAAGCACCTGATAACCAAATTCATGCTTGTCAAAATTACCTTCAATTAAAGCAAAATCTGCTTGACCTTGGCGCACTAAATCTAGCGCGCTAGCAGTATTAGCTACTAAACAACGCAATTGAAAAAAGTCTTCAGAGTCTTGAAGTTCTTGAATTAAACGCGGTGCTAAAAAATCACTCAACGATAAAGTACAAGCAAAAGTTAGATTTCTAGATTCAGCATGACTGGCTTGTTTTTCGATGAATTTTTTAGTTTGGGCATTTAATGATTGGACGAATTCAGCAAGTTTTAAAGCTCTTGAGGTCGGCTGAATATGGTGACCAACATGATTAAATAAACGATAGCCAACTTCGCGTTCAAGTTTTTGAATGTGTTGGGTAACAGTGGGCTGAGAAATAAACAATTCTTCAGCAGTTTTAGTGTAAGAACCGGTTTTAACACAGCTTAAAAAAGTTTGGTATTTGTGATCTAACATGAATAGCCAATCCTATCTATTGAGTTATGTAATGGTAACATTTGTTATTATTATTTTTTTTAACGAAATAATTCTAGTATAATCGGATAAGTCTATTTTTCCTAGTATTATGGGCGCTTGGTTAATTGAATTATTGGAGGAAGAAAATGTTACATGAAATTGCGGTTCAAATGAAATCAAAAAGTTTTTGGTTAGCGGCATTAATGACGTTGGCCTGTTCTATTGCCGGCACATTATTGGCAGGATTACCTTATTTAAATTTAGTTGGGGCATTAGTTATTTCATTAATTTTGGGGATTGTCTTTCAAACAGCACCAAAAGCTGTTAATGAAGCTAAATCGGGAATCGGTTTTATTTCAAATAAGTTTTTACGTTTGGGAATTATTTTATTAGGATTTAAATTGAACTTATTAGCACTGTTAGCTTCTGGCGTTAAGACGATTGTTTTGGCAATTTGTATTGTCACATTAACGGTTTTGCTAACTTATAATTTGGCGAAACGGTTTGGCGTTGAAAAACAACTAGCAATTTTAACAGCTTGTGGTACAGGTATTTGTGGTGCGGCAGCTGTTATGGGGATTTCACCACAATTGGAAGTACAACCTGATGAAGAAGAACGTAAACGTGAAAACGAAGTTCTAGCAGTAGCTGTTGTTTGTATTATGGGAACTGTTTTTACACTACTAGAAATCGGCTTACGGCCAATTTTACACATGACGGATGTTCAATTCGGCGTTATGACAGGTGGCTCTTTACACGAAATTGCCCATGCCGTTGCAGCTGGTGGTGCCAATGGTCCTGTTAGTTTAGATACAGCAATTATTACGAAGTTATCGCGAGTATTATTATTAGCACCTGTCGCAGCGATTGTTGGTATTTGGTACAGTAAATCTACTAGCAAGGCAACTGTTGAAACTGGTGTACCAGTAACAAAGAAAAAATTACCTATGCCTTGGTTTATGTTGGGCTTTTTACTATCAAGTTTGATTGGTACATTTTTACCTATTCCCGCAAACGTGATTGCTTGGTTGGTTAAATTAGCTTATATTTTCTTAGGAATGGCAATGGCAGCCTTAGGAATGAACGTGAATTTCCAAGTTATCTTTAAGCGTGGCAAATCAGTTTTCCTAGCTTCATTTATTTCTTCAGTTGTATTATTAGGCTTTGTTATTGTTGCTGCTAAATTATTCTTCTAAATATTTTTAATCAATAAATATATTTTTAAAGCTTGGAAAAGGTTAACAAAACTTTTTCAAGCTTTTTTAATAATGATGATCGTTAAACATTCGTGATCATTGAGCAAAATGGTTTCTGAGACGGGGATGGAGTAGAATAAGAGCGTTATTAAAAGTATGACTAGAAAAGATTTCTAGGGTTGCTGGAGGAAGAAAATGTTAGCAGTGGGCTTAATGTCGGGAACATCATTAGATGGTGTTGATGCGGCATTAGTAGAAATTACTGGCGTTAATGAAACAACACGGTTAGAATTACTTAAATTCAATAGCTATCCTTTCACAGAAGATGTTAAAGCACGAATTAAAACAGCATTATCTGTTGAGACATCTAACGTTGAAATGATTTGTAGTCTTAATTTTGAACTTGGTCAATTATTTGGCGAAGCCGTTGTTAAAATTTGCCAAGAAGCGGGTATTAGTAGTGAAGAATTGGGTTTTGTTGCTTCGCATGGACAAACGATCTATCATTTGCCACGTCCTGAAAAAACTAATTTAAGACCATCTACCTTACAAATTGGTGAGTCCGCAATCATTAGTGAAATTGCAAAAACTTCTGTCGTGTCTGATTTTCGTTATCGTGACATGGCTGTTGGTGGTCAAGGAGCACCAATTGTTCCTTACTCTGAATATATTTTGTACCGCAGCACTGAAAGTACACGAATTTTGCAAAACATTGGTGGAATTGGCAATGCCACAGTAATCCCTAAAAATGGTCAGTTAGATCAATTGACGGCTTTTGACACAGGCCCAGGCAACATGATTATTGATGAATTATGTCGGCGCTTTTACGGTCAAGAATATGATCGAGATGGTGCTCATGGTGCCAATGGTCAAGTAGATCAAGAAGTTTTGCAATCATTATTGAAACATCCTTACTTTACAAAGGCTTTTCCTAAAACAACAGGCCGGGAAGACTTCGGTACAGAATATGTCACGAAGATTCTAGATGACTATCAGTTAGCACCAGATGATTGGATTGCAACCGCCACAGCTTTAACTGCTGAAACGATTGCACAAGCAGTACGTCAATTTGCCGATGGTCAAACTGAATTAATTGTTGGTGGTGGCGGCAGTTATAATCCAACCTTAGTTAAGATGATTAAGGTAGCACTGCCGAATATCAAAGTGATGATTCAAGAGGATTTGGGCTATTCTTCGGATGCTAAAGAAGCAATTGCGATGACGATTCTAGGTAATCAAACCATTCAACGACAACCAAGCAATGTGCCGAGTGCAACCGGAGCTAGCAAACCCGTAATTCTTGGTAAAGTGACTTATTATTAATAGATTAATCAAGACATTTTTAAGATTTGAACGTCCATGATTGACAGTTTTTCTTTTAGCATAGATAATACGCGTAGCGTGTTTATAAGAACAATAAAGTTTGGAGAAAAGTCATGGCAGAAGTTAGATTTAATAGCGTGTTTGATATTATTGGTCCAGTCATGGTTGGGCCAAGTTCTTCTCATACTGCCGGTGCAACGCGGATAGGACGAGTTGCTCGGAATATTTTTGGTGAACAACCAGAGAAAGTAACAATTTATCTCTATGGTTCTTTTGCCAAGACTTACCATGGTCACGGTACAGATATGGCCTTAGTGGGCGGTATTTTAGGCATGGATCCTGATGATACTGATTTACGAAATTCCTTAAAGATTGCCTATGAAAAGGGCATTAAAGTAGGTTTTGTCCCTAAAACGGATCTAACCGAGCACCCCAATACTACCAAGATTGTCTTAAAAAATAGTGAGCATAAATTAACAATTGTTGGTGAATCTATCGGTGGAGGAAATATTCGAATTGTCGAAATTGATGGCTTTAAAGTGTCCTTATCAATGAGTCATCCTACCTATGTTGTTATCCAAAACGATGTGCCCGGTGTTGTAGCGTCAGTAACGGATTTATTGAATCGGGAGCATATCAATATTAGTACCATGACCGTACGGCGTAATGGTAAAGGCTCACAAGCTATGATGATTATTGAAGTCGATGAGATTCGTCATAGTATTGAAACCGAATTAAAAGATTTACCAAATATTTTAAGCGCACGGTATTTTGAATAGGAGGGATACGATGTTTTATACAATTAAAGAGTTAATTGAGCAAAGTAAGGCGTATCCTTCTGTGGCTGAATTAATGATTGCTACTGAAATTGATAATACTGGTCGCAATAAACAAGAAATTCGGCAGTTAATGGAACGTAATCTTGAAGCCATGGAAGCTTCGATCAATAAAGGCGTTGCTGGTGTTAAATCATTAACTGGTTTAACTGGTGGTGAAGCCAAGAAGATGGATGATTATTTACAAGCGGGTAACTTTCTGTCCGGTGATTTAGTGGTAACCGCAGTTCGTAACGCCATAGCGGTTAACGAAGTTAATGCGGGAATGGGCTTGATTTGTGCAACACCTACTGCCGGTTCTGCCGGGGTATTAGCTGGCGTATTATTTGCGATTCGGGATCGTCTTGGCTTGAGCCATGATCAACAAGTTGATTTTCTATTCACTGCGGGTGCCTTTGGATTAGTTATTGGGAATAATGCTGGTATCGCCGGTGCAGAAGGCGGCTGTCAGGAAGAGGTCGGTTCTGCTAGCGCCATGGCTGCCGCCGCTGCAGTCTTAGCTAGTGGTGGGACTGTTGAGCAAGCCAGCTATGCTGTTGCCATTACATTGCAAAACCTAATGGGGTTGATATGTGATCCGGTTGCTGGTTTGGTAGAAATTCCTTGTGTTAAACGTAATGCCATGGGTGCTAGTCAAGCGATGGTTTCCGCAGACATGGCGTTGGCTGGGCTGACTTCGGTTATTCCCACTGATGAAGTTATTGAAGCGGTTCGCCGTGTTGGCGAGCAAATGCCAAGTGCCTTCAAGGAAACCGCAGAAGGCGGTATGGCCACCACCCCAACAGCTTTGCGCCTAAAAGAAGAAATTTGGGGCACCGACGATAAATAAATATTTAAAAACTGTCGATAGGTAATAACGTCATTTTGGCAGGAGATCGACAGATGAACGTAATACTGATAGAATAGGGATTGTTAAGATACTGACAATCTTTATTCTGTTTTTTTAATTATTTTCGTTAGAACGACAGATTTGATAGTGCGAAGTCTGTGGTTATAAGGAAAGTAGGGCTCGGAGTTTTTATCTAAAGAGTATTGAATGTAAATTAGCTTCCTTCACCCATAAAAATTTTGTTAATATAGGTTTTTATCTAAAGAGTATTGAATGTAAATATGGCTGAACGTAAATCAGGTCACTGGAAAAATCTAGTTTTTATCTAAAGAGTATTGAATGTAAATAAGTGCAAACAACGAAAACTTCGCAAACTCAAACGCGTTTTTATCTAAAGAGTATTGAATGTAAATATTTACAACTCTTACTAAAATACAATGAGGCAAAAGGTTTTTATCTAAAGAGTATTGACTGTAAATCAAAAATGACACCATGACACTACCCGACAACCTCGAGTTTTTATCTAAAGAGTATTGAATGTAAATTTATATGAATGATACTAGCTCGACTGGTTTTGGGTGGTTTTTATCTAAAGAGTATTGAATGTAAATACATCATGAAAGAATCGCTTCTTCAAGCGATGCAAGGTTTTTATCTAAAGAGTATTGAATGTAAATTCGTTATCGTATGAACACAAAACTATATCAAACAAAGTTTTTATCTAAAGAGTATTGAATGTAAATATCGTTGGTTTTCCAGAACTACCGTATAGCTGAAAGTTTTTATCTAAAGAGTATTGAATGTAAATTCAATATCAGTAAGTATGAAAACATTAACTGGACAAGTTTTTATCTAAAGAGTATTGAATGTAAATGAAAGAAAACGCTAATCATTTCGCGCGACGAATAAAGTTTTTATCTAAAGAGTATTGAATGTAAATGAAAGAAAACGCTAATCATTTCGCGCGACGAATAAAGTTTTTATCTAAAGAGTATTGAATGTAAATATCTAAAGTGGAAAACGCGTTCCTTTGGAGCAAAAGAGTTTTTATCTAAAGAGTATTGAATGTAAATACTAATGAGTTAGAACGATTTAAGACTGAATACAAGGTTTTTATCTAAAGAGTATTGAATGTAAATTCTGTTTCGCGGTATGCGTCTTGTATTTGCAAAATCGTTTTTATCTAAAGAGTATTGAATGTAAATGCATCAATCGCTGGCGTGGAAGTGTCAGGGTCAACGTTTTTATCTAAAGAGTATTGAATGTAAATTTTGATTTGTCAGTTGTCAAGTGGTTTTAAGAATGGGTTTTTATCTAAAGAGTATTGAATGTAAATAATAAAAACTGAATTGTCGTGATTGGCACACCTTGCGTTTTTATCTAAAGAGTATTGAATGTAAATTGCCAAGCCGTCATTTCAATATTGAAATATTGTTCCGTTTTTATCTAAAGAGTATTGAATGTAAATAACGAATTACGTTTATACGCTAACGAGGTTTACAACGTTTTTATCTAAAGAGTATTGAATGTAAATTCATATCAATAATTTTTATGTATTAAATCATAAAAAGTTTTTATCTAAAGAGTATTGAATGTAAATTATGAAAAAGAAAACGCAAATCATTTTGCGCAACGAATGTTTTTATCTAAAGAGTATTGAATGTAAATCTTTTTAGTACTCTTACTCCGGGCTGTGGCTAAGTTGTTTTTATCTAAAGAGTATTGAATGTAAATATCAATTGTTGATTAAGCCAACCTTTTTCGATGCTTTCGTTTTTATCTAAAGAGTATTGAATGTAAATTGTTATCCAGATCATGCATAGTTTGATTGAGCTGCGGTTTTTATCTAAAGAGTATTGAATGTAAATTCTGGATAATCAATTCGTTCACGGAAAGTTGCACCGTTTTTATCTAAAGAGTATTGAATGTAAATACGTGAAGCGTCACAATATTGCCAACGCGTCTATAGTTTTTATCTAAAGAGTATTGAATGTAAATTTTCGCAATTTGCAATAGAATTTGTGCGTTCAGAATAGTTTTTATCTAAAGAGTATTGAATGTAAATTAGTAAAAATGTCACCCCCGCAAATCACGAAGCGACAGTTTTTATCTAAAGAGTATTGAATGTAAATTACTTCCTGATCCTTGATAATATTAAAGAACGTGACGTTTTTATCTAAAGAGTATTGAATGTAAATATGGATACTCAACATAGCGTAGTGGAAATGTTGAGCGTTTTTATCTAAAGAGTATTGAATGTAAATTATTTTTGCGTTGTCCGTCCAAAATAATGGAGGCTTGTTTTTATCTAAAGAGTATTGAATGTAAATAGCCACAATCGGTGTAGTAACCTTAGACGTCATGGTGTTTTTATCTAAAGAGTATTGAATGTAAATATAGTTCAGACGGCAAAGTTGGGTTTAGTACAACTGTTTTTATCTAAAGAGTATTGAATGTAAATTAACCTCGTATGCTGAAAAAGCGGGCGTTGAATTGGGTTTTTATCTAAAGAGTATTGAATGTAAATCACGTAATGATATGTTATCATTTGCCATTTGTTGTGTTTTTATCTAAAGAGTATTGAATGTAAATCCAATACGTTCACAATGACACTCATATTTTATATTGTTTTTATCTAAAGAGTATTGAATGTAAATTCTTTAGACCAAATCGCGAACCAAGTTGGAGCAGACGTTTTTATCTAAAGAGTATTGAATGTAAATGATAATCCGAAGCGTCAATACCTTGTTCACGATCTTGTTTTTATCTAAAGAGTATTGAATGTAAATACAGTTGCAATCGTCGCATCACTTGATGTCCAAGTAACGTTTTTATCTAAAGAGTATTGAATGTAAATATTGAGATAATGATTTGCGTACGTCTTTACCAAACATGTTTTTATCTAAAGAGTATTGAATGTAAATAACTTCATACTTAGATGTGTTTCGCAAATCAAATTTGTTTTTATCTAAAGAGTATTGAATGTAAATTGTGGACCTGTCTTACCAGCTTGCGCGACTGAATAACCGTTTTTATCTAAAGAGTATTGAATGTAAATCTGACATACAACATAGCTGATATTGACAATGGTTTCGTTTTTATCTAAAGAGTATTGAATGTAAATTACGACGCGATTATTAAAGTAATCAAAAACGCGGGAGTTTTTATCTAAAGAGTATTGAATGTAAATCACACCAACGCGAATTGGGCAATTCCCGAACAATCAGTTTTTATCTAAAGAGTATTGAATGTAAATGATGAAATGGTCTTTCGAACAATGTATCGAACAATTGTTTTTATCTAAAGAGTATTGAATGTAAATTTCATAAATTTTTGAGTTGGAATTTTTGTCGCTTTGGTTTTTATCTAAAGAGTATTGAATGTAAATATCAATTCTTGTGCCAAATCAAAGAATAAGTTATTAGTTTTTATCTAAAGAGTATTGAATGTAAATCAAGGTTTCTCAAACATTATCTCAACGCCTGACGCTTGTTTTTATCTAAAGAGTATTGAATGTAAATTTAACACGACCGGCGCTAGTGTATTGCCACAGGTCAGTTTTTATCTAAAGAGTATTGAATGTAAATTACTTGTAGTATCTGATACATTCCAATCAGATTGAGTTTTTATCTAAAGAGTATTGAATGTAAATATATGCGACAAAATCGCCGGGCGATTTCACGCAATTGTTTTTATCTAAAGAGTATTGAATGTAAATGAAGGTTCGGACAAGCCGATTACGTTAAAGGGTTACAGTTTTTATCTAAAGAGTATTGAATGTAAATGATGTTGATACTGGCGAGCCATCAAAGCTAATGCCGTTTTTATCTAAAGAGTATTGAATGTAAATTGCGTCAAGCTATGTACCATTTTGAAGACTTTGCAGTTTTTATCTAAAGAGTATTGAATGTAAATAAGTTCCGCGCAATGGGTGATTATCAAGTCGCAACAGTTTTTATCTAAAGAGTATTGAATGTAAATTTCTATAATAAAATCTTAATTGAAGTTAAATAAATGTTTTTATCTAAAGAGTATTGAATGTAAATGATTAACTTTGACCAGGTCTATCAGTGGTTACTCCACGTTTTTATCTAAAGAGTATTGAATGTAAATCGGTATCAATAACTGCGTATTCATTGACGTTATTAGGTTTTTATCTAAAGAGTATTGAATGTAAATTTCAACCCTGGTAGATTAGCCAAGGCACTACCCACGTTTTTATCTAAAGAGTATTGAATGTAAATGTAGCAATATTAAGTGTACTCATGGCGACAGAAACTGTTTTTATCTAAAGAGTATTGAATGTAAATAAACCAAGTTGAGCATTCTGCGGACTAACAATATCGTTTTTATCTAAAGAGTATTGAATGTAAATAACAATCACCGGGCGCTTTCAGTCAGTTATGAACCGTTTTTATCTAAAGAGTATTGAATGTAAATCTCAAACATCTGAGTCACCTTGCCAATCTCTATGTTGTTTTTATCTAAAGAGTATTGAATGTAAATAATAGCTAAATTGTGAAGTAAGTACGGAACAACATTGTTTTTATCTAAAGAGTATTGAATGTAAATCGGTGAGTATCAACTGACCAATCTACATCAGTAAAGTTTTTATCTAAAGAGTATTGAATGTAAATAGCGATAAAATTAGCGGTTATAGTTTTTGGCAATCGTTTTTATCTAAAGAGTATTGAATGTAAATAAGAAAGAAATGCAACGTATCGCTGATGAGCAAGACGTTTTTATCTAAAGAGTATTGAATGTAAATAACGGTAAAATCGCCAAACTGGTAGCTAATTTAGCGTTTTTATCTAAAGAGTATTGAATGTAAATTCGATTGGTGCGTCATCAGTTAGAAAGGCATGCCCAGTTTTTATCTAAAGAGTATTGAATGTAAATTCAGGACTTTTAACGTTTCTAACCTGAATAGCTGGTGTTTTTATCTAAAGAGTATTGAATGTAAATATTGAACGTTGGTTAGGATATGACATCTTGGGTTGAGTTTTTATCTAAAGAGTATTGAATGTAAATGAAGATGGTTCAGACCGCGTTTTGGGCTATGTAACTGTTTTTATCTAAAGAGTATTGAATGTAAATACGACAGGCTGGGAAACAACAATTCCAAGCGTAACTGTTTTTATCTAAAGAGTATTGAATGTAAATAAGCTTGCAAACTCAATAATCTCGTTGCGCTCGTTGGTTTTTATCTAAAGAGTATTGAATGTAAATATTTAATGGATCAAATCGATAAAACGCCAAAAGAAAGTTTTTATCTAAAGAGTATTGAATGTAAATAGACTACTCGTCATCTTTGAGTAATCAACGCCAAGTTTTTATCTAAAGAGTATTGAATGTAAATTCGGCAACACGAATACCAAATTCCTTGACCAAATCATGTTTTTATCTAAAGAGTATTGAATGTAAATTTTATTGCACGTTTCTTGCAATCTACCAACCAAGTTGTTTTTATCTAAAGAGTATTGAATGTAAATTCGGCAACACGAATACCAAATTCCTTGACCAAATCATGTTTTTATCTAAAGAGTATTGAATGTAAATTTTTTAAGGCTTCACCCATATCGCTTGCTTCAGCAGTTTTTATCTAAAGAGTATTGAATGTAAATCATTTAGCGTCCTGAATATTAACGTAGACTCGCTTCGTTTTTATCTAAAGAGTATTGAATGTAAATAAACTTAACAATGTGTTTATTGGCTTTTCGCCATTTCGTTTTTATCTAAAGAGTATTGAATGTAAATAAGTTAATGAATTTCAGTAGCCGTGGTGGTCATAAGTTTTTATCTAAAGAGTATTGAATGTAAATAGGATTTCTTTGATGCTATTTCAAAGACCGGTACGGTTTTTATCTAAAGAGTATTGAATGTAAATTTGAAGTTGTTCAATATCAATATTATCCACTCGATTGTTTTTATCTAAAGAGTATTGAATGTAAATTAGCTACCACCACTTCGGGGTTGGCGAATCCAAACATGTTTTTATCTAAAGAGTATTGAATGTAAATCAGCTTCGGTAGTTCAACAATCAATGAACATTTGTGTTTTTATCTAATAAGTTTTGAACATTCATTGTTAAATAAATTGCAAGAATAGTATAATGAATTTATAAGTGAATTTATGATCAATCGGTGAACGGTTATTCTCGATGTGGGAGTGTGATTTATTGATGAGGGCAATAACTGGTGGGGATATTAACTATTATTTTGTGTGTCAGCGTAAGTTGTGGCTATCAACACATCAAGTGAGATTCGAAGCTGAGAATGAGCGGGTTCAACTTGGAAGTGTGTTGGATCAGGAGAGTTATCAGCGTGAGCATCATCAACGAATGATTGACGGTGTTGTTGCGATTGACTTTATTCAAAACTGGAAAATAGTGCACGAGGTAAAACAGTCACGCGCTATCGAAAAAGCTAGTGAATTCCAACTTAAATATTATATGTATTATCTAAAGAAAAAGGGTATAGCAATTGATCAGGGGGTTTTAGACTATCCAAAGTTAAAAGAACGAATTGAATTACAACTCACACCAGAAGATGAGTTAGAAATCGATCAGGTTTTACATGCGATTAAGACAATAATTAATCAAGATGAGATGCCACCAAGAACAAAGAAAAATATTTGTCGTTCATGCGCCTATCAAGAATTTTGCTTTAGTTAGTCTATTTAGGGGTGAAGGCTGAATGGAAAGCTACTATTTGTTTAGCAATGGTGATTTAAAACGTAAAGATAATGTGGTTCGATTAACACGGCAAGATGGAAAATATAAAGACTTAAAAATTGAATTAACTCGGGATATTTTTTTATTTGGCGAAGTTTCAATGAATACAAAATGCTTAAACTTTTTGTCGCAAAATAATATTCCCTTACATCTTTTTAACTATTACGGTTACTATACAGGGAGTTTTTATCCGCGTGAGGCTAATGTTTCAGGGAAATTGTTAATTAGGCAAGTTGCAGCGCAAACTGATAAAAAGAAGAGGCTTGAATTAGCACAAAAATTTGTTCAAGGAGCTGCACGTAACTGTTATCGTAACTTAAGTTACTATCATGGTCGGCATAAAGATGTTGGTGAAGCAATGAATCAGATGAAAGCACTCATTAAATTAATTCCACGAACAAATGACGTTCAAGAATTAATGGGTGTTGAGGGTAATTTACACGCTATTTATTATTCTGCTTGGCCAGCAATTTTTAATATCGATACCGGGTTTACGACAAGAGTCCGTCGCCCGCCAGATAATATGGTTAACACATTGCTATCGTTTTTGAACATGCTAACTTATAGTGTTTGTTTATCGGAAATTTATGTTAGTCAGCTTAATCCCACGATTAGTTACCTTCACGTTCCGTCTGAACGACGTTTTTCTTTATCACTAGATATTTCAGAGATTTTTAAACCATTATTAGTTGATCGCCTAATCTTTACATGTGTTAATAAACAAATCGTTACTGAATCAGATTTTGAAAATGGCTCAAATAATTGTTATTTAAAACAAGGTGCCCAAAGAAAAATTTTGGAACAATTTGATCAAAAATTAAAACAAACGATTATGTATGAACCTTTAGGTAGGAATGTATCTTATCGGTATTTAATTCGTTTAGAGTGTTATAAACTAATTAAAGATTTACTTCATGACGAACCATATAAACCATTTACGATGGGGTGGTGATAAGGATGTACGTCATTATTGTTTATGATATAAGTTTAGAAAATAAAGGCGCACGCGTTTTAAACCGTGTCTTCAAAATCTGTAAAAAATATTTAACGCATGTTCAATTATCTGTTTTTGAAGGTGAGTTAACACCAGCAAAATTGACAAAACTTAAAGCAGAGTTAAATCAGTATATTCGTGACGATTTAGACTCAATTATTATTTTCACGAATCAACGTTCAGAATGGCTTAAAAAAGAATATTTGGGACAAGATTTATCTGAGCAAACATCGGCCTTTTTCTAAGACAATATAAAAATGAAGCACTGTAAATAATGTCGCAATATGATAAGATAGACAACGTTAATCTAACGATTTTGTTGGAATGTAAAAAAGTATTTCTTTAATATGGAAACTTGCTTATCTAATTAGTGTGGGATGTTTGTAGTGTTATGTATTTTAATATAAAAAGTCGCTCATTAAATGAGCGACTTTTTTATTAGAATTAGTTCTTGTGTTTTTCTTAATAAAGTGTATTATATAGTTGTAGTTATTTAAAGAATTACTTAGGATCAAAAACAGAGGTGGTAAGCATTGAGATTTACAGTTGAATTAACTTTAAACTCAACAAAAGAGAGTATCCTTCTTGCGCCGGGTTATCAGTCTTCGCTGGTTTCATTACTAAAGTCAGCATTAGAAGTAGTTAACCCAGAGTACTTCAAGGATTTATATGAGAATGGTAATCCGATGAAACTGTACACATTTGGTGTTTATTTTCCTAATGCCAAATTCACACATGAAGGTGTTGAACTGGAGGGTGAGAATGTTAAGTTAATTTGGAATTTTTCCTGCATTGAACCACGAATGGCAATGGTGTTTTATAACGGCATATTGTCAATTAAACAAACCGTTAATCAGCATCCGCGTCGATTAATTGGTTCAACACTGATCACTGATGTGAAAATTCATCAAATTAATTTACCAACTATTACCAGTAACACAATCACAATTAGAACACTTTCACCGATTGTATCACGCGATCATCAAGCTAAGGATAAGGATTGGTTCTACTCATATAAAGACCCAGAGTTTATTCAAATGCTTAAACGAACGATGACGACCAAATATGAATCTTTCTTTGGTAGACTAACTCCAGCAATTATTGATAATTTTGAGGTCACGCCTATTCAGCCTAAGAAAAATGTGGTGAAATCTTATGAGAAGTGGGTCGAATGTTCGGCTGGTGTGTATGTTTTAAAAGGCCAACCAGAGTTATTAGAATTAATTCGTGATGGTGGGTTAGGCAGTCGTACTGGACTGGGGTTCGGCATGGTTGAAGTGATTTAAATTAAGAGAAAGGAGATTTAGTTAATGGAACAAGCTGAAACCATTCAATTTACTATGAATGATTGGTTAAGTAATGCTGGGATTGTTGGCCTTCATAATATTTTGGCTAATGCTGATTTAAGCCCGCGTGAAAATGAGAACGTTTTATCTATGGATACCACTGATTTAGATGATTTTGCACATTATTATTTTAAATTCTTTTTGGATCAGTATCAGTCCTTATCTAGTTATGCCAAAATTATGGCTTATCAAGAAAAGTTCAATCATTGGCAACAGACTGATTATGAAGACTTTAGTGCTGAAGATTATGCCGATTTTAAAGATTATATTCAAAATACACTTAAATATTACGCTAAAGCGAATAGCTTTAAGAAAATCTATCCGTTGGTAATTAATCATTTGGATGTTATTCAGGCAACAAAAGAGTTACCCAAGCTGATCAATTTGACACAAAAAAATAATTTTAAGGTTAAGCGTCCTGAAATTATTGAGTTAATGAAGGAAATATCGCAGCAATTAAAGCCGATTTATGATTATTTTACGGCACCTGATGCTAAAAAATATTTCCCCGTTTTAAGTACGCTATACACAGTTGTTAATAATACTTGGACTAACATATCTTATTTTAATCGTTCTAATAAAGAACCAGATTTTTATATAGCATATGAAAAAACGTTTGTTGATCCAGTACGTGAATATTTAACTATCGATCATTCAAAAGATAAATATCACTGTAGTAATTGCAACCGCCCAGTCACTAAAACGGATTTATCCTATACTTTTTTAAATGATATGGGATTTGACACTGCACGCAAAACTTCAAACGTTTGGGATTTCAACAATGATTTAACGATTTGCCCAATTTGTCAGTTGATGTACAGCTGTTCTTCTGCTGGTTTTAATTTTATTTATGGGCATGGACTTTTTGTGAATAGTAATAATAATATTGATGAATTGATCAGTATCAATCGAAAAATTAATCAGGAAATCTGGCAATCATCAGATGATAAGCGGCAAGTAACTCCGTACGCGGCGATGATTCGTACGTTAACGGAACAGCAACTTAAGGATAAAGAATATGTTTTGGATGATGTTCAAGTGATTGAATATGAGAATGAGCATTATCGGTTTAATATTTTGCCACGGAATATTGTTCGTTTATTTAAAAAAGACGCCGCTAGTTTTAATCGATTACGCGGCGCTAACTATTCGCTTAATGGTACGCGACATTATGTTTATGAAGAGGTCGCCGACCATGTTTTAAATAGTCAAAATTTATATTTATATGTAAACCAAATTTTAAAAATCTATTTAAGTCAACCAACTGCAGTATTTATTCAGGCGGAGCAAGTTGATGCCTTATTAAAAATTAATCATGATTTTTTGGAAGGGATGAAGAATTAATGACTGAAGAAAAGGTAACCGATTCCACAGCAATTGCCGATATTCGCAAGCAAGGCTATTTTTTGCAGAAAGCATATGAGGGCAACAATATTAAAAAAGTTAATGGTATCGCTCTAAAGTTATTAGATGACTTACGAGCTAATAATCGTGACTTATTTATGAATCGAGTTTTGAATTCATATATGTATGCTAATAAACCAATTCCACAATTTTTTGATCAAATATTTGATTCTGATGAGCGATTTCAAGAAATTGGCTTGGCTTTTACAGCTGGCTTGATTGCTGTAATTCCAGGTAAAAATGAAGGAAAAAATAAGGAGGCAGAATAATGATGAATAAAAAAGGATTGACCGCAACAATTATTTTTATAGCCGAAAGTGCTAACTATGGTGAAAGCTTAGGTAATATCGCTAATCTTAAAAAAATGACTCGAGGTAATGGTAGCCAATATACTTATATTTCACGTCAAGCATTGCGTTATAACATTGTTGAACAGCTGGATGAACCGTTAGCAAAATTATCCCAAGATGGAGATAATTCCAAAGCAGTTATTCAATTTGATAAAAATGCATCAGTGACAGATTTTCCGGAATTAGATTTCTTTGGTTATTTGAAGACAGCTAAAGAATCTAGTGGCTTGAAACGATCAGCTAAGGTTAGATTGTCTAATGCTATAGCTTTAGAACCTTACTTGGGCGATACAGATTTCTTAACGAATATGGGATTAGCCGCACGATTGCGTGCAGAAAAGGGTAATGATGCCAACAATTCAATTGCTCAATCACAAATTCAACGTTCATATTACCGTTATACAATAACAATTGACTTGGATCAAATTGGCATCGACGCAGTTGATGGTACTAATTTAGATAATGCAGAAAAATCTCGTCGAGTTCAAAAATTATTAGATACGATTGCCTTTTTGTATCGTGATATTCGTGGTCGTCGTGAAGATTTGAAGCCATTGTTTATCGTAGGCGGGGTTTACGATATTAAGAATCCAGTCTTTGAGAATATTGTCACTGTAGATAAGAACAGTATTAAAGTTAAACCAATTTTAGAGGCAGAAGAAAGTTTACCAAATGAAACATTTACGGGTGTTGTATCCGATCAATTTGATAATGATGAACAATTAAAAACTGAGTTAAAGGCGGGAACAGTTGGTAGTGTAATCAAGAACCTTAAGCAAAAAGTTGGCGACTACTATGAAGGCAATTAGATTAAAACTTTATCAAGAAACTGCTAATTATCGTCTGCCCGCTAGTTTTGATTTGAAACAATCCTACCCACTACCACCATATTCGACGGTTATTGGAATGGTTCATTCGTTATGCGAGTTTACAACTTATCAACCGATGAAAGTTAGTATTCAAGGTAAACATTTTTCTCGAGTTAATGATTTATATACACGTCACCAATTCAAGCCAGGAGTAAAATTTGAGGTAGGGCGTCATCAACTAAAAACTAGTGAAGGCTTTGGAATAACTTCTGGTCCAGGTCATACAGAAATGTTGGTTGATGTGAATTTACTGATTCATATTATTCCTGAAGATCAAAGTTTAGTTCCAGTAATCGAAAAAGCATTTAAGGCACCAATTGAATATCCATCATTAGGCCGCCGCGAAGATTTGGTTAAAATTGACAGCTGTGACGTTGTTGAAGTTGAGGAACGCGAGTTAGACGCCGATACGGCAGAAGATTTAAATATCGATGCTCAAAACTCTGAATTAAGTGCTTATGTTCCTTATGAATTAATTAATGGTGAAGACGGTTTAATTGACGCTAGTAAAAATAGCTTTACAGTTGCTGGAACAATTTTTAACTTACACAAAAGTTATGAATTAGTTGGTATAGGTAAGGGAAAGAGCAAAAAATACCGGCGACAATGGCGTAATGAAACAGTAGTGTATACTTCTAATTTTAAGGTACAACCTGAAGAAAGTTATTTATTGGATACAGATACTAATCATATAATCTTTCCAGTTTAACAGTGGAGGCAGTTATGAAGTTTTTAGCTAAGTCAAAAGATAAGGCTGGTCATGAGGAAACAATTGTTGAACATACTAATGAATTGCTAAACCAACTTGCTTATTTGAAAACATTATATCCGCAAGCTTTATCCAGTGAAGGCTGGGAATTACTCGAAGTTGCTTGTGTTGATCACGATTTAGGAAAAATGAATCTTAAATTTCAGGAAAAACTTCAAAGTCATCAGACAATGTTAGCTGGAGAAATACCTCATGCGTTGCTAAGTATTACATTATTGAACAGAAAGCAGTTAGAATCTATTTATGCAAAGAAGGATGTCTCGGCTTTATATAAGGCTATTGCTTTCCATCATTATCGAGATTTAAGTAAGTATAATTCTCTGGATTATAAAACTGAGAGATTGAAGCTTAATGAAATGGCTTTAAAATTTCCGTTTAGCCAGATTAAGAGCAAACATCAATTACTTTTAGATCCGGGTGAAACTACTCCACCGCCATCAAAGTATTTTAATTTAGAAACACGAGCAAGAAATAATGATCGTTTTCTTAATTATGATCTGTACGTCATGTTGAAAGGGCTTCTGAACCGTATTGATTACGCGGCAAGTGGCCATTATGATGTTGAAAAACCAGCCGGTGCGTTACAGCCAGCCTTATTGAAAAACACATTGCAAAAATGGCGTGAGCATAATCCTAATGCTGATTGGAATAAGATGCAACGCTACGTACTCGAGCATCGCCAGGATAATCTGATTATTCGAGCACAAACGGGTATGGGAAAAACTGAAGCAGCATTATTGTGGGCCGCCGATGATAAAACCTTTTTCACATTACCTTTAAGAATTGCAATTGACAGTATTTATACACGTTTATCAACCAAAGTTTTTACTCAGAAAACAGCTCCAGATAATATTGGTAAGCTAGATTCGGATACGGATGAGTTTATGCTCAGCTTGGCTGGGCAAATGGATTCGGACGAGTTAGAAGTATATGGGGCACAATTAAAAAGCTGGTCATTGCCCTTAACGATTACGACATTAGATCAGGTCTTTAATTTTGTTTATCATTATATTAATTTTGAAATGAAGTTAGCTACGCTTAGTTATAGCAAAGTTATTATTGATGAAATTCAAATGTACGATGAGAATTTGTTGGCCTATATTATTTATGGGCTAGGTGAAATTCTACGAATGGGTGGTCATTTTATGATTATGACCGCAACTTTACCAGAATTCGTTGTTGATTTGTTGTGTCAAAATAAAGACTTTAGGGATGTTATTGAACAAACCGGCCAGCTACCTTATAAGAAACCTGAACCATTTATTAAAAACGACGCACCGCTACGTCATAATATTAAAATTGAGCGAAATAACATTAATGCTGAAAAAATTTTAACTGTATTTGACCATAATAAGGTGTTGGTTGTCTGCAATACGATTCAGTGTGCAATCAAAATATATAATGAAATCCTGACCAGTGGTATTAATAAAGATAAGGTTCATTTAATCCATAGTCACTTTATTCATGCCGACCGAATGAAAAAACAAACTGAGATTTTAGAATTTGGTGATATTCATACTCATGATGACGGTATTTGGATTGGTACACAGATATTGGAAGCGTCACTAGATTTAGATTTTGATGTTTTATTGACGGAGCTATCTGAACTTAATGGACTGTTTCAACGAATGGGGCGTTGTTATCGTAATCGTGATACAGCACCGTTAGGAACTAATGTTTTTGTGTTTGTAGGGACTGATGATATCTATCCAAGTGGAATTAAGTATGTTGTTGATGCAGGCTTCTTCAAACTATCGCGCATGTTTTTAATGCGACAAGGCGACGGTCCTCTTAACGAAGCAACTAAGATGAACTTAGTTGAAACGACTTATACAACGGATAATATTAAAGAATATTCCAGTCAATATTATCAGCGTTTAAATAAAACGATGGTCTATTTACAAGACATTGCTAATGACGGTAAAACAAAAAGCGAAGTAGATATGTTATTTCGCGGTATTGATTCAAAGAACGTTATTCCGCAAAGTGTGTACGTTGAACATGAAGAAACAATTAGGCAAGCATACGAGATACTGACAACACCGATGCGTGAATTAAGTAAAAATGGTAATGAAAATCCTAGAAATATGAAATCAGCGGCGATTGTCACGATAAAGAATTTTTTAGTGCCAATTTCTAACTATCAGTATAAAAAACTCAAAGATAACAATCGGATTGACCTTGACCGATTAGCAAAAAAGCAAAGCAATTTTCATTATTTGATTGCTGATGTTCCATATGATGATGAAATTGGTTTGCAAATGCCAACAATTAATGTTAATGATTTTGTTAACGAATATTCCAATATTTTTTAGCTAAATTTTGTTTTAAATATCTGTCGATGTTCATTACCGTAAATTTATCAAGAGATCGACAGACATGGAAAACATTGTTATTTTAGGAATTGTTCAGTAAATATTGGACTGAGCAATTCTTTTATAGATAAATTTTAAAGATTGACAGATTCTATGCTGCGGTTCCATCTAGAGTAAGGAGTTTTGGAACCGTGGTTTTTATTTAAAGAGTATTGAATGTAAATAAATTTCCTTAGCTTAATCTTCATCAGTGTTTACTTCGTTTTTATTTAAAGAGTATTGAATGTAAATATGATTAAATCCGGGCAATTAAGGCGTCCAAAGAACGTTTTTATTTAAAGAGTATTGAATGTAAATTCCCGTGACATTGAAGTTAATACGTATTCCAACATGGTTTTTATTTAAAGAGTATTGAATGTAAATAAAGTTAATCGATATTGAAACTGACGAAGAAGAAGGTTTTTATTTAAAGAGTATTGAATGTAAATCCTTGCCAAACACGATTGCCATATATGCCTTATCAGTGTTTTTATTTAAAGAGTATTGAATGTAAATAGACGATATGCAACGCGTCACCGGTGCGAAAAACGGTTTTTATTTAAAGAGTATTGAATGTAAATCATGCTTTTTGGCAATCAGTGGTTGCTCAGTTATTGGTTTTTATTTAAAGAGTATTGAATGTAAATTTCAGTGTGCTTGTTGTAACATCACTTTTCTGAAACGTTTTTATTTAAAGAGTATTGAATGTAAATACTAGCATTTGAGCAGTGTCTGCGTCATAAATATTCGTTTTTATTTAAAGAGTATTGAATGTAAATTACCTCCTTATTTCTTTAGATAGCTATCTTTAAATCGTTTTTATTTAAAGAGTATTGAATGTAAAGCTTGAACGGAGAATTGAGCAAATGCAAGATTGGGTTGTTTTTATCTAAAAAGTATTGAATATAAAATGAAATACCCATATGGAGGCGAGGGGACCTGATGCCATTTTTTTAACATCATTGAATCACTAGTCTAGTAAGGTCTAATCGTATTTCTTTTGCGAAATATGTAAGCGTGTTAAACTTTGGTTAGAAGGGGATGTATTTGAAAAATATGGCGCCGTCATCGGATAATAATTATCCCCATCTGTATGAATAATGACCAATAGGAGGGAATCGCTTATGACTAAAGTAGGCAAGGAACTATTAATGCAGTTAAAAGAGGCGACGGGACCTTTTGTAACAATTATGCTTAATACTCCCGCGGATCATCAAGGTGTTGAAAAAGCACAACTTAAATTTAAGAATTTTGCTAAAGAAGCAAAGAAACGTTTTGAAAAAAAATATCCTGATGCTAATTGGGAAAGCTATCAAGCCAAACTAGATGCATTAGCAACAGATCAGTCTTTTTGGCGTAGTGCTTCAACAAGTGTAGCGATCTTTTTAACAGAAAGTGACACATTGGTTCATCACTTAAGTATTCATACGGATGATCAGTATTATGTTGGGGACACCCCCTACTTATTAGCGGCCATTCGTAATTCGCAATTCAACTACACTTACTATTTGCTGGCATTGAATCGTGACTCAATGAAGCTCTACTTTGTTGATAATGAGCAAATTAGCTTAGTTGATTTACCAGATGGAGCACCGATTGACGTCCCAACAGCATTAGGCGAAGAAACACGTGACGGTAGTTTAAGTTACACTTCCCAAGGGCGTGGTACAGGATCTAAGGAAGGTGTTACTTATCACGGTGTTAATACTAAGGATGAAGAAGTAGAGATCGACTGGAAGAATTATTATCAAGCTGTTGATACTTTCTTACGCAGTGACTTAGATAACGAAGCTGGCTATCCGCTGTATCTTTTTGCTTTACCTGAGAATCAAACGATGTTTAAGAAATATGCGAAAGCAGATTTCTTCAGTACAGATGCAGCAATCAGTATGTCACCATCAACGTTAACTGATAACGAGATTGGTGAGAAGGCTATTCCAGAAATTGCCAAACAATTAGCTGAAAAAGAAGTGACTGAGTATCAAGATTTATTAAATGGAAAGTTCATTGAACAACTGGTTGATATTGTCCCAATGACAGAAGATGGTCGCGTAGCTAATTTGTTTATTGCCACATCTAATCTGGTTGATGGCTATGGTGAAGATCCTGATGCTGAATATGATCGGCGTCAAGTCTTGAATACGATGACGATTAATGCCCTCAAGAACAATGGTGAAGCTCATATTCTTGATCAAAAGGCCGTTCCAGGTGAAAAGAGTTTATTAGCGGTATTACGCTATTAAGTATTGAAATAAATAAAACATCTATCAAAAAATCCTCTAAGGCTGTGTTGAAGCCTTAGGGGATTTTTAATTAGATATTAGTGCTTTTTCAATTGTTTACTGTACAGTTGTTCTAAATGAGGGCGTTTTGTATCAATGATGATTTTTGCTTCTGCAAAAATTGAATTTAGTAGTTTATTGGTAACAAAGCGCCATTGTTGTTTGGTTTCATTTTTGGAATTAAGGATTTCTGGAGCTAGTAGTTTTAAAGTCGTGAGCCAATTTTGTTCAATGTTATCAATTTGGTCGGCGTCGATATTTTTAAGGATGGTATATAACGAGTCTAAAAATTCTTGTTTGGTGGCATCATCAAGACTGGTTAGCCAGTTAGTAACTGTATGTTGGGTGAATTGAGACAGTTCATTTGGTGCAGCAATTAGTTGGAAGTGATTATTTTTAATTTGCCAAGTGAAGGGATCATGCTGCTTAATACCAGCGCCATTACTTTTAACCACTTGATAATTTGCCTCGGGTTCTAATAACAAGCCAACGATTGAAGCTTCCGGAATGAATTTGTGGATTTTAACTTTGATCGTTAGTGGCAATGGTGTCTTTAAACCAGGACCGTCAATACTATAAGCGCCCTTTAGTACTTGTTGCGCCATTCCTTGACTATGAATAGCAGCATAAGTAGCAAGATTACCACCTTTAGAATGACCACCAATGTAGAAACGCCCTGGGTGTAATCGAGTCATGCGTTGATAATACTGTAGTGCCGACTTTTGGGAAGGAATTGTTTCTAGAAAAGTCATGTTAAAGTCTTCCTTCCAGTCAACTAGCGTGGAAGTTGTTCCGCGAAAAGCGACGAAATATTGTTTAGGCGCAAATTCTAGCGTGACAGCACTAAATTGTTCTTCGGCTTTAACATTAGTTTTTGTTTCCCAATTATGCCATTTTAAGTTTTGATAACGGCGACTTTTTTGCAGTGCTTGCAATAATTTCAAGTTTGCCTGAGGATTCCAAGTTTGTTTAATCGCGCTTTTAAGAAGTTTTTGATCATTAATTGCTGCAAATTTATAACTAGGCTGACGTTCTAAAATCGTGTAATCAAGGTAAGCCAGTTGGGCTAGAATCGTCGCATCCAACTCGTTGAAGGGCATTTGAGCAAAAGTTTGCGGACCAAAATTTTCAAGGTAATTAATAATGTTTTTCAATGCTGTCACCTCGTGGCCTAATAAGATTTGTCACTATTAGTATAACTGAATCCAAGCTTAAATCGAAGAAAATCGTCGGGTGATCTATAACGGAACCGGTTGAAATGATTTGAGTTTTTTCTAGAGTCCGATATAAAAAAGTGCGAGCAAATTAATTTGCTCGCACTTTAATCGTGGTTATTTATTAGTCATGTAATTGGAATTTCAAATTCATTTTTGGTTCACCAAAGGCTAACATCTGACCTAATAAGGTATTGGCATTTTTTTGATACAAGTCAGCCATTTGATTATTAATATCGCCTAGGTAAGCTTGGATGTCGGTGTGGGACTTGTATGCTTGATCAGCTTCGATTTGTAAATGGCGGCAAGCAGCAACAGTATTTTGTTCGAAGATATTTTCTTCATCTTCATACAAATCAAAGTTACTATCACCAATTAAAGCCATAATGTTTGTTAACCAATAAATATTGTTAGGGTTCAATTCAGTGGTTGTATTCTTATAATTTTCTGGTGTATCAGTAACGTTAGCATAGAATGGTACAACGGCGTTAAAGGTATTAGGACCAAATGCTAACCAATGAATACCGGCAATTTCTGCAGGGACATCATTCCGAATTTGGAGGATGTGTAATTCTTGGTTACGATTGATACCGATTGGCCGTAATAATTTCTTTTCTTCAGCAGTTCCTAATGAACCGTATGCATCATAAACAGTGTTTTGATAATGTGAACTCAAGACAAATTTAACATCTTCAATGCTAATCTTCTTGTCTGTTCGACAAATGAAAGGTAAGTCTTGATCAAAAGGATCAGTATCAAATTCAGGATTGAAGTATTTTTGGCCATACCAAGCACGAGGATTGTTATAGCGGGTATCTTTAATTGTGGCACTGCCAAAAATATGACGTAAGTTAACTTGGTCGCGATCTGGATTTAAGTGATACTTTTCAATTAATTCAGGTAAGTCGGCTGCAAACATTGTATCGTCAGAATTGAAATCAAATTCAGCAATGTTGAAACGGTTAGGTGCAACAACGTAGGCATCATCAGGAATACGGATAGCAGCCCAGTGATGACCAGCGATGGATTCGAAGTACCAAACTTCATCTTTATCAGAGAAGCAGATACCGTTAGTTTCATAAGTACCATATTTCTCTAATAGCGCACCTAAACGTTTGACACCTTCACGAGCAGAATTGATGTAAGGCAACGTTATAACGACGAAATCTTCTTCACCAAGACCGTCTTTAGTTAATGGATCAACGCCTAAAATACGTGAATTAGTCGTGATTGTTTCGGTAGCAGTCATGGCAACATTATTAGCGTTAATACCAGCAGCAGCCCAAATACCGCTTGAAAGATCAGCTTCAGGTGTTGAGGTGTAACGTAATGGATTATCTGGTAAATCTAGTTCAACCGGACTTAAAACGGCTTTGTAATGTTTGGGTTGTTCGTTAGGATTAACAACAACAAATCTTTGGGGGTCAAGAGGACCAGCACCGTCTTCGTTACGGGCGATCAACGTTGAACCATCGATGGTTGCGTCTTTACCAACTAAAATTGTCGTACAGGAACCTTTTTTACGTTTTATCATAATTATCATTCCTTAGTAGAGATGTTTGTTAATAATTGTAGGTCAATTTTGATAAAAAATAAAGATAACCAAACGTTCGTTATTAAATTGTCACGTTAGTTTCATTTAATCACAAGTATAAATTGATGATGTTAGGCTCGATTAGAATAAAACGAAGTTGTTAATTAGGAAATACAGTTGTTATTATATTTCAACAAGATAACAATTTTGTTGAAAGCCGTTAGTTGGTCTGTTGTCAGTGTATAATATTACACGATTAACAAGTAATACCAACTGATGAACAGGAAGATTTTTAATGAAAAAAGGGATTTTATTAGTAAATCTGGGCACACCGGAACAACCAAAAGCAGGTCCGGTACGTCGTTATTTACGTAAATTTTTAGGAGATCGCCGAGTTATTGATATGCCTCGTGTGCCTTGGTGGCTGATTTTAAATTTAATGATTTTACCGACACGGCCTAAACATTCTGCTGAATTGTACCAAAAAATTTGGTCCGATGAAAAAGGATCACCGCTGTTGTACTACACTCAACGCCAAGCAACTCAATTACAAGAGAAGTTTCCTGATCAAATGGTACGTTACGCGATGTGTTATAGTAAGCCATTTGTGCCAGATATCTTAAGCGAGATGATGGCGCTGGGCATGGAAGAATTAACCGTAATTCCGATGTACCCGCAATATTCACAAACAACAGTTGCACCGGTTTTTGATCAGGTTAGCGATTATTTTAAGGATAAAGCTAATATTCCGCAAATTTATTTCCAACAGAGTTTTTACCGTGAACCACTTTATATTAAGTACATGGCTAATCAGATTAAGGCAGAATTGGCTCACGAAAAATATGATAAGATTATTTTTTCTTATCACGGGATTCCGCAGAAATACGTTAAACATGGTGATCCATATCCCAAGCAATGTGATGAAACCACTCGGCAAGTTATGGAACTGATTGGTGACTTCCCGTATCTACAAACTTACCAATCAAAATTTGGCCCTAGTGAATGGTTAACACCGGCAACCGCGGATATTATGAAGAAGTTACCTCAACAAGGTAATAAACGTATTCTTGTTTTAACGCCAGCGTTTGTTGCAGATTGTTTAGAAACACTTGAAGAAATTGAACATGAGAATCGTGATTATTTCATGAAAAATGGCGGCGAAATTTTTACTTATCTACATCCGCTTAACGATAGTCCCGTTTTTACTGACTTACTTGAAAAAATCGTCCTTGACCATGAAACGGTTAAAGAGCATCACTAGTCGAAACTTCATGCTTATTAGCACGGTAGTTTGAATTAGGGAGGGCTATTTATGGCGAAGAATAAAGTTTATCAATATACAGCTGTAATTAAAGCTTCAGAAGTGGGTAAGGGTGGCGCTTATGTGGTTTTTCCTTACGATATTCGGGAAGAGTTTGGGCGTGGTCGTGTCAAAGTCCATGTCACCTTTGATGGTGTCCCTTATGATGGCAGTATTATTAATATGGGCGTTAAAAATCCCGATGGCTCAATTTGTTATATTATTGGTGTCCGCAAGGCAATTCGTGAGCAACTCCATAAAACAATTGGAGATTCATTAATAGTTACCGTTCAAGAAAAAGCATAAAAAAAGTGCCTTAGACAATCATTGTCTAGGGCATTTTTTAAATACTTTCCTCAGTCATTTAAGCTTTTTAGATAATGTACTAAATTCTTATTTCAAGTATTTTTCCCAATCAGGAACCTCTTGGAACTGAGCTCGTTCAAATTGATCTTTCATATCAAAGGGTACGGTTCCATCGATAACTAATTTTGAAGACATACCGCGGAAACGAATTGATTTAGGATCATATTCAGGCCGTTCAGATGGATCAAGTGGGTGATTGCGCATCCCTTGCAAGACCATTAGATCTTGGTCAGCTTGGAAACGTGTATTCATTGTCCAAATCACGTCATTCATGTCGAAAATATCAACATCATCATCAACCAGAATAACCGTTTTTAATTCTTTAAAGGCCGAAAAGGCTAGAAGAGCTGCTTGACGTTGAATACCTTCATCAGCCGCATTTTCTTTATGGATTTGCATAATGGTCATTAATTTGCCACCACCTGCTGGTGGATTATAAACATTTAACACTTTGCCAGGAATAGCACGTTCTACTAGCGAGAGAATACTTGCTTCCGTAGGGATTCCGGCCATACTAACGTGTTCTTCGCTAGGACCGATAACGGACTGCATGATAGGATTTTCTTTGCGATGAGTGACGGCGGTAACTTTAATCACTTGTAAAGCAGGATTAGCGTCACCATCATAACCAGGAAATTCCGGCATAGCTTTACCAGTATGGGTGTTGATATCTTCTTGGATACGTTCATTGGGCATAATATAACCTTCCAACGTATATTCAGCACGGGCAATGGCGTTTTCGTCAACAGTAATACCTTTAACTAATTCAACGGGTTGTTGTCGGATAGCACCAGCGACACCTAGCCCGTTGTAACCAAAAGGTGTGGTTGGTGGTTCAAAGGTTGCACCAATGGTAATAGCCGGATCAAGACCAATGCTAATGGTAATTGGCATTGGTTGATTAGCTTTTTCATATTCTTCAGCAAAGGCGCCAATATGACGACCACCCGGCATAATATAAATGCCGATTTTATCTTTATCTTCGAGCACCATGCGATGAATTGTGACATCACTCTTAGATTTATCCATACTTGAACCAGCAACAACGCCGACAGTAATATAAGGACCGGCATCCCGAGGCGTATTGGTTGGTGCAGCGACTAATTTGCGAATGTCAAAGTCTTCATCAGTTGCACGATGGATAACTTCGTGAGCTGGTGCGTCTTTTTCCTCAACCATCGTTGGCCAGACGGGTTTAGTAACAGCTTCGTTTAAAAACTGACCTAGAGTTTGATAATCATGATGGAACATTAAGCCGACGCGTTTACGGCTAGCCATTAAACCAATTAATACTCGAGTATCGTTAAAACCCTTGACATTGTTAAACATCATGGCTGGACCTTCCTGTGTTGGTCGTACAACTGTACCACCAGCGCCGATGTAACGATAGACACCAGCCAATTGGGCATCAGGATCAACCTCAACATCTGTTTCATGATATTGCCCGTCATGTTGCTGTAATTCTGCTAAGACTTTGCGTAAGTCCCATTTTTCTAAGCTCATGAATGATTCAACTCCTTTTTACTTTACAACTTCATCATAAAAGGACCAGTTAACCTCATCAATTCAAAAACGAATGAGTTAGATGACAAAATGGAATAGTAGAATATTTATAGCTAGTTTTTAAAATTAGTTTTAGCTAAATTGATCAGTTCAACAAGGACTGCTGTTTATCGACGAAACATGTTACAATGTGAACAGAGGGGTGATGCAGGCATGTTTCATAATATTGATTTGAAAAGTTTAAGTGAGTTGGAGCTAGATGTTTATAACTATATTATTAGTCATCCTAAGCAGGTTCAGCAATTAACAATTCGCCAGTTAGCTAGTGAGGCGCATGTTTCAACAACGACAATTAGCCGTTTTTGCCAAAAGATGAACCTTAGCGGCTTTTCAGAATTAAAATATGTCATTCGCGATGAGTTACACGCGGAACAACATGTTTATCCAAGTTACGACATCAGTACACCTTTAACAGATTTCTTTACTAAAGTTTCACGCGATGAATTTGACCAAAAGATTGATCAATGCGTCAAGATGATTCAACAAGCTAAGTTAGTCGTTTTTGTAGGGATCGGCAGTAGTGGTAGTTTGGGCGATTATGGTGCGCGCTTCTTAGCTAACGCCGGCGCGTTTGCCTTATCAATTAAGGATCCATTTCAACCATCATTACGCAATGATACGGATTTAAGTGAGACCTTGTTTATTGTTTTATCGGTTTCGGGAATGACTAAAGAGATTATTATGCGTTCAGGTGAGTACAAACAAAATGGCGCAAAAATTGTTGCAATCACCAACCATGAGCATTCCCCCATTACGACTTTAGCGGATTTGACTATTTCATATTATATGCCGGAACGTAATGCCGGCGATCACGTAAATATGACAACGCAAGTGCCAGTGGTCTACTTGCTCGAAACAATGGCTAATCGCTTTGCTGAAAGCTGATCAGCCGTCCAATAGAAACATGTTCCTTAATTGGAACATGTCTTTTTTTGTCTGATTTGTACCAAAACTGGCTGAATACCTTTTAATTTTTGAGGCAACCCAGTATGATTATTGGTGAGCTATGAAATCGCTTACAGAAATTATTTTATTCATAAATTTTTTATATGGGAGTGTGGTTTAGATGCAAAATTTTATTAACCAACGTATTTTACCGCCAGTTATGAAGTTTGTTTCAACTAAACCGATCAGCGCTTTGAAAAACGGTATGCTTTATGTCATGCCATTTACGATCGTTGGTTCGATTTTCTTGTTACTTGCGAATTTACCAGTTCCAGCGTGGTCAAACTGGATGGCCTCAACCGGAATGGTGCCATACTGGAATGTCGCTTATAATGCTTCTTTTGCAATTATGGCATTGTTTGCAGTTATCGGTATTGCGTTCTCTTATGTTCACGATGAGGGCTACGAAGGATTGCCTGCAGGCATGATTGCCGCAACTTGTTTCTTAATGGTTATGCGTCCATCTAATGGCGTAACAATTGGTGAAAAGGTTGTCGCAACACCTGCTCAAATGGCTCAAACAACTTTTATTGATCGTGATTGGTTGGGCGGCAAAGGTATGATTGCTGCAATTCTAATTGGTTTAATTGTCGGTATTGTTTATAGCTGGTTCTTGAAAAAGAACATCACAATTAAATTACCTGACCAAGTGCCACCTAATGTTGCATCATCATTTACAGCATTAATTCCTGCAACTGTTTTGATCACTGGTTTCATGTTAATCTATCTCTTCTTTGACAAAGTAACACATTCAACAATGACTGAATGGATTTATAAGGCTATTCAAACACCATTGCAAGGCTTAACAGATTCCTTCGGTGGTATGTTAGCTATTGC
This sequence comes from Lapidilactobacillus dextrinicus DSM 20335, assembly GCF_001436095.1. Taxonomy (GTDB): domain Bacteria; phylum Bacillota; class Bacilli; order Lactobacillales; family Lactobacillaceae; genus Lapidilactobacillus; species Lapidilactobacillus dextrinicus. Next base: position 224,353 of record NZ_AYYK01000008.1, read on the forward strand.
CTTCTTAGTACCATTCTTATGGTTCTTTGGTGTCCACGGTGCCACAATTGTTGGTGGTATTATGGGACCTCTTCTACAAGCTAATGCTTTGGATAACCAAAAGATTCTTGATTCAGGTAAAGCTTTAACTGTTGCTAATGGTGGCCATATTGTCACGCAACAATTAATGGATCAATTTATGACGGTTACTGGTTCTGGTATGACAATTGGCTTAGTTGTCTTCATGGTCTTCTTTGCTAAATCAGAACAATGGAAGACTTTAGGTCGTTTGTCACTTGTTCCTGGTGTATTTAATATTAATGAACCAATTTTATTTGCTGCACCAGTTGTTATGAACCCAATCTTAGGTGTTCCATTCTTCTTAGCACCAATGACATCTGCAATTTTAACTTGGGTTGCTATGCGATTAGGTTGGATTCCACTATTTGGTGGGACATTAGTTCCTTGGACAACACCACCAATTATTTCTGGATTTTTAGTCGGTGGTATCAAGATTGCCATTTGGCAAGCTTTAATGCTTGTTTTAACCTTCTTCATTTACCTACCATTCGCACGCAAACAAGATCAAATCTTATCTGCGCAAGAACATGGTGAAAATACAGAAGAAATTATTAACGAAGCTGAAGCTAAATAATTAACACACATAAGCCGGTCGCTGCGTTTTACGCTGGCCGGTTTTGTTGATAATGGTGTAAAATTGATGACGAAAGCGCTAAAATTATAAAAATTGAGAGGTTAACAATGACGAAATTAAGAAAAGATTTTCTTTGGGGCGGTGCAGTTGCTGCTCACCAATTAGAAGGCGGTTGGCAAGAAGGTGGCAAAGGAGTCAGTGTCGCTGATATTATGACAGCTGGTGCCAATGGAGTTCCACGTCGTATTACTAATGGTGTTTTACCGGGCGAGAATTATCCTAATCATGAAGCAATTGACTTTTACGGTCATTATAAAGAAGACGTGAAGTTGTTTGCTGATATGGGCTTTAAGTGCTTCCGGACGTCAATTGCTTGGACACGGATTTTCCCTAATGGCGATGATGCTGAGCCTAATGAAGCTGGCTTGAAGTTTTATGATGATCTGTTTGACGAAATGCATAAATATAATATCGAGCCGGTTATTACTTTGTCACATTTTGAAATTCCTTATCATTTAGTTACAGAATATGGTGGCTGGTCTAATCGTAAGTTGATTGATTTCTTCGTTAAATTTGCGGAAGTATGTTTCAAACGCTATCAAGGTAAAGTTAAGTACTGGATGACCTTTAACGAAATCAATAATCAGACTAATTATGACAGTGACTTCGCGTTGATGACTAATTCTGGCTTGACTGTTCAACCAGGCGAAGATATGGAAAGAACGATGTATCAAGCTTCTCACTATGAATTAGTTGCCAGTGCGTTGGCCGTACAAAAAGGCCATGAAATTGATCCTGACAATCAAATTGGTTGTATGATTGCGATGGTTCCTATTTATCCGCTTACTTCTAAACCAGCTGATATTATGATGGCTGAAAAAGCCATGCAATCACGTTATTGGTTCACCGATGTTCACTGCAATGGTCGCTATCCAAGTTGGATGCCAGTATTCTTTGAACGTCATGGTTATAATCTTGATATTACCGAAACAGATTTAGATGTCTTAGCCGAAGGTACGGTTGATTACATTGGATTTAGCTATTACATGTCTAATACAATTGAAGATCATGATGACAGCCCAGAATATCACTATGTAGAATCAAACAATCACACTAAGAACCCATATTTGGAAGAATCTGAGTGGGGTTGGGCAGTTGATCCAGAAGGCTTACGCTACGGTATGAACTGGTTCAACGATCGTTATCATTTACCACAGTTCATTGTTGAAAATGGTTTTGGTGCGGTTGATAAAATTGCTGAAGACGGTAAGATTCATGATGATTATCGGATTGATTATTTACGTCGTCATATTGAACAAATGAAGTTAGCTGTTGAATATGATGGTATTGATTTAATGGGTTATACACCTTGGGGCTGTATTGATCTTGTTTCTGCAGGAACTGGTCAAATGTCTAAACGTTACGGTTTTATCTATGTTGATAAAGACGATGAGGGCAATGGCACCTTAGCCCGTTCACCAAAAGATTCATTCTACTGGTACAAGAATGTTATCGCCAGTAATGGTGATGAATTATAAACTGACTTCCCAACTCAGTTTTCATGACTAATAGCTTTAATACGCGTATATCGTATTAGAGCTAGCCCATATATTAGAAAAACCGCAACTGATTAATATCAGTTACGGTTTTTTTATTACTATTATTTATTTAATAACGAACCAACCAAACAAGGTAAAGATCGCCAAGGTCAATAAGTTTAACGCTGTGAAACGAATTAAGAATTTACGACTATCAATGGTACCATAGCGAGTATATTGTTTAAAGGCCAATAGATTAGCCATAGAACCTACTAAAGTACCAAGTCCACCAATGTTAGCACCATAAAGTAATGCGGCGACATGATGGGTAAATTTAGCAAATAACACCGTTGTCGGGACGTTAGAAATGAATTGGCTAACCCCAATCGCACCGAAATAAACCGACGAAGGTGTTGTCACAAGACTAGCAATCGTTGTTTTGACGATGGCATTTTGACTAACGTCGCTGACAATAATGAAAAATCCCAAAAAGGTTAAAATTGTCGCATAATCTACTTTTGACATAATATTTGGTTTTAACGCAGTTGCCAAAACAGCTGTAACAATCGTACCCACCCAAGACGGAATAAAGCCTAGAACACCAGCAAAAACGATTAACGCAGCAATTATAGCAAGAATTGTCGGACGAGGGGGAATATAAATTTTCTGCGTACTAATGTGATCGATTGGTGTTGGTTTAAGTATAAAAGTATAGGCCGACGCCATAACGACACTAAAGATCGCAATGGGGATTGTCCAAGAGAAAAAATGCATCGCGCTAACGTGAAACTTAGCGAGAACAAAAATATTATGTGCGTTGCCAAACGGCGTTATAGCGCTGCCGAGATTTGCTGCCATCGTAATTAAAGTTACTGGCAGAATTTCGGGTAGCTTATATTGCTTAGCAACATAAAGATACAACGGAACTAAAGTTAAGACAGCGACATCGTTAGTTAAAAACATGGCACTTACGAATCCTAGAGCCAAGAATAACCAAACCAGTTGTCGTGTATTATTTGCATATCCAGTTAAGCGATAAGCACAATAGTCGAGGATGTGTAGATAATTAAAAATCTGAATCAAAATCATCATCGCAGTGAGTGACCATAAAGTATCAAAGTTAATATCGGCTAACCTTGGTCTTGCCATAATCAAACTCAATACTGCAAGAACGGCTGTAATTTGTAAGAGCCGATCCTTCAAGATCGATTTAATCATATTTATCAGATAAAATCCTTTCAACGTGAGTCCAACATTCCTATTTTGCGCCTTAAAACCGCTGTCAGCAACCCTTTTTTGTATTTTTAATCAATGATAACGCTTCTAATTTATAATGATTGATGACATTAATTATTAAGACAGCCGCTAGCTATGGTATGATCGTTAATAAGACTGGAATCATGGGGTGTAGTGTATATGACATCAATTGCACAGCAAGTGGCACAATTTTTAACTTGGTCACCGATAAAAATTAATCAATTTCGGCAGACTTTGTTAGTTTGGTATGATCAAGAAGGCCGACAATTACCGTGGCGAGTTGATCAAGAACCATATCATATTATGATTAGTGAATTAATGTTACAGCAAACACAGGTTCAAACCGTTATTCCTTATTATCAAAATTTTTTAGCTAAATTTCCGACAGTTGATGATTTGGCGGCGGCAACTGAAACTGACTTGCTAAACGCTTGGTCTGGATTGGGTTATTATTCGCGTGCTCGTAATCTCCAAAAAGCTGCTCAACAAATTGTAAACGACTATCAAGGCCAGTGGCCACAAACAGCTGTAGAATTACAAAATTTAGCAGGAATTGGCCCATATACTGCTAGTGCAATTGCTAGTATTGCTTTCAATGAACCAGTGGCCGCAATTGACGGTAACGCGTTTCGAGTTTTTGCTCGATTGCTAGAGATTGATCTAGATATTACCAAACCTAAATCACGGTTAGTTTTTCAAGAGGTTGGGAATCGATTAATTGATCCTAAACGGCCTGGCGAGTTTAATCAGGCTATTATGGATCTGGGCTCAAGTTATATGACAGCTAAAAATCCTGATAGTGCTCATTCACCAATCCGCGAATTTAATCAAAGTTGGCAAAATGGCACAGAATTGAACTACCCCGTTCGAACCAAAAAAGCTAAACCAGTGCCAATTGATTATTACGGATTGGCTATTCATAGTCCGGCAGGTTGGCTGTTTGAAAAACGACCTGAAAAAGGTATGTTGGCGCATTTATGGATGTTTCCTTTGATTAAAGTAGAAGCACTTGACGATGTGTCTGGCGATTCTGCTTTAGAGAAGTTAGCGGTTGTTTTTGCCGAACAGTCTGGGTTGGAACTGAATTTTCAGCCAACCGAACTAAAACCAATCACGCATACCTTTACGCATCAAAAATGGCAAATTACGATTGTCACGGCTGAATTAAAAACCGCAGAAAATTTGGAATTCTTCCCGGGACAATGGGTTCCGCAAGATAAAATTGCCGAATTACCCATGCCGACAGTTCAAGCTAAACTTAATCAACGCTTGTTTAAGTAGTGCGATTTTTAACTGCTAATAAGATTTTAGAACGTCCACAGATTATGCTGGACGTTTTTGTTTGCATTTAAAATTTACTTACTTTACATTAGTAATTGCAGGGGAGAGAACGCGTCCTACCTTAAAACTTGCCTATTAAGATTTGGTAGAGCGCAATTATCCTAGGAGGCTTTTTTATGGTAAAAGTACTAATTTTAGGTGCAAATGGCCAGATTGCTCGCTTAGCTACGGCACAGTTAGTTGATGCGAAGGCGGATTTACGTTTATTCTTGCGTAACGCAAATCGTTTGCAAAGTGAGAAGACAGGGCGTGCAGAAATTATTGATGGCGATGCTGCTAATGTTGCTGATTTAACGCAAGCAATGGCAGGCGTTGACGTTGTTTATGCTAATTTGGCTGGACACAATATTGAACAACAAGCTAAAAGTGTTGTGGCAGCAATGACACAAACGGGAATTAAACGTTTGATTTGGGTTTCAACTTTGGGAATTTATGATGAAGTTCCTGGTAAATTTGGTCAATGGAATCACCAAATGTTAGATGATGGCTACTTGCCAACTTATGCTGCAGCAGCCAAAGTAATCGAAACATCTGAGCTTGACTATACAATTATTCGGCCGGCTTGGTTGGATAATAAAGATGAAGTTGATTATGAGTTAACTCAAAAAGGTGAAGCATTTAAAGGGACTGAAGTATCTCGTAAGAGTGTGGCAACTTACATCGTACATTTGATTAATAATCCTAGTGAACAAGTTCGTCGTTCCGTAGGGATTAATAAGCCTAATACTGATGGTGATAAGCCGGCTTGGTACTAATCATTAGTTTAATTATTTTCAAAAATAAAATTTCGTGTTATACTCAAGACAATTTTTGACTAGAAATGAGGGATCCGTCCGTTGAGAATCTAACTTAATTCTTGAAATAACTTAATAGGTGATATTCGCACAACTAAAGTGTGGCTTATTAAGATTACTTTCAGAATTAGTTAGAGACTCACGGGCGAGGTCCCTTTTTGTGTGCGCGAATTGATTAAATGTGTGCTGCAATGTTGACCAAACCTCAAGTACTAATTCTGAAATATTGAATGCTAATAATGAGGTGATTTTATGTCTAACATTGAAATTAAAAATTTAACATTTGGCTATGATAGCCAGGGGACATTACTATTTGATCAAGCTAATCTAAATATTGATTCGTCTTGGAAATTAGGGTTAATCGGTCGTAATGGTCGCGGCAAAACGACGTTAATGCGCCTGTTACAAGAACAATTACCATATCAAGGACAAATTACTAAGCAACTTGACTTTACTTATTTTCCGCAAACCATTGCTAATCCTGATCAATTGATGTTTTATGCCATCCAAGAAATTTCTGATGCAGAGCAATGGGAAATTGAACGTGAATTAAATCTTCTCGGTGTTGATCCTGATATTTTATGGCGTCAGTTTGCTAGCCTTTCTGGTGGCGAGCAAACTAAAGTTTTGTTGGCACTTTTATTTATTAATGAAACTGATTTTCCATTGATTGATGAGCCAACTAATCATTTGGATATGACTGGGCGCCAACAAGTTGCCGATTACTTAAACAAGAAACAGCAAGGTTTTATTGTAGTTAGTCATGATCGTCATTTTGTCGATAGTGTGACCGATCATATTATGTCGATTGAAAAGAGCCAGATTCTGTTGTACCAAGGAAATTTTGCAACTTATGAAGTACAGAAAAAATTAAATGACGATTTTGAACAACAACAGAATGCTAAATTAAAAAAGAATATTTCGCGTCTACAACAATCAGCAGCTAAGAAAGCAAGTTGGTCTAATTCTCGGGAAGCCGATAAACATCATCAACGAACAGCACATGTGGGTAATGAACAGCGCTCAGTTGACAAAGGGTTTATCGGTTCGCGGGCTGCCAAAATGATGAAACGTTCTAAAAATATTGCCCAGCGAATGAATAACGAAATTGCTGATCAAGAGAAGTTGTTAAAGGATATTGAATACATTGATCCGTTAACCATGGCATTTCAACCAGTACATTATCAAAATCCCTTAATAATTAAAGAGGTACAGTTAGGTTATGATGAACAGTGGTTATTTAAGCCATTATCCTTTGATCTCAAAGTTCATCAACGCTTAGCAATTACTGGCCCTAATGGAGCTGGTAAATCATCACTGATTCAAGCAATTTTGCAGCAATTTACTGGCAATCAACGCGGAAGTATCACGTATCCTAAGCAATTACCAATTAGTTATGTACGTCAAAATTATGAAAATAATCGTGGCTCGTTAGCAGAATTTGCCGAGAAAAATCAGTTGAACATGCAAGATTTTCTAAATAATTTGCACAAATTAGGGATGGAACGACGTGTTTTTAATAATAAAATTGAAAATATGAGTATGGGTCAACGTAAAAAAGTTGAATTGGCCAAGTCATTGTCGCAACCAGCTGCTTTGTATATCTGGGATGAACCGTTAAATTATTTAGATGTTTTTAACCAGGAACAATTAGAAAATTTAATTCAAGAAGTGCAGCCAACGATGCTGATTATTGAACATGATTGCGATTTTATTGATAAAGTAGCTACTAATCAGTTAAAATTAGAGACGGTTGATTAGAAATTCAATCAGGTTTGACTAAAGTATCAAGCATTTTTCTTGCTTATTAAATGTAAGGATAATACAATTAATGTATTGAAAGTAATCGTGTCATAATTTTGCTGAGGTGATTAATATGGAAATCAAAATTAAAGAAGCAGCTGAAACTTATTTGCAGACTAAAGTAACATCTGATGATATTGTGCTCCTTGCCTTGAATGATGGCTCAAATCAATTCTCCAATATGGGCGGAACATGTACAATTGGCGCTAGTTTCCAATTTGTAATCGTTGATAAGATGTACGATAAATTTGACGTTTCCATTGAGAACAACATGGGTTTGAAGATGTTTACCAGCAAAGATGAACTTGCTTTTCTAACCGATGGTTTAAATGTAAACTACAAGAACGGCTTCTTAGTATTGTCAGATAATAGTGGTATTATCGACGGTGCCATGACAGTTAATCAATATCAACCACGGACTGAAGCTGAATTGAAAGAACAAATGGAAACAATTGGTCAAAAGAATTGCTAAATTAGATTATTGATAACCACGGATGATTTTTACCGTGGTTATTTTTTATGCTTAAATTTTATTTTTTAGGTGTTCATTTTCTGCTAAAATAGGCTCATTAACTGATAAAGGACTTGAAAAAATGAGTGCAGTGGCTTTTAAAGATGTTGAAACATTTCGTAATCGTTTAATTGATGAAATAAAAAGTCAATTTCATTTAGAAGAAAGTCAGGCCTTGGCTATCTTTCAGGCCGAGCGAACCAATGTTGGTCGTTATTGGTATCAACGTCTAAGCCGCGGCGAAGGAAACCTTCCAGAACTTATTAATTTAATGATGACAGATGAAGATGATCGTGAAGATACTTGCCGCGATTAAATTAGTTAAAGTTGCTGACTTTCAGAGCTTTTATTAGATTTAGCAGATTATTTGATACCAATACCAGTATTTTTGCCACAGTTGCGGTAAAATGAAGATGTGGTAATAGGGCTTTCAAATGGGAGGTTGGTCATCAATGACTGATTTAAAACAAAGAATTCATGTTATCGGTTGGTTAGCGCAAGAAGATCAAAAGATGTTAAGTGAAACAGATCGTTTATCCTTTTTTATGTTCTTTTATGAAGTACTACGTAAAGATTCAGGCTTAACGGCAGACTTTACGGGTTTTACCATCGAACCGTTGTTAGGACAACCGCAACTATTAGATTTTCGCGATGCTTATCGTCAAGATCCAGAGGGAGTTCTTGATGAGGCTAATCAGGCTTATCAAGAAAATCCAAACAAGGTTGATAAAGGGCTAGCAACAATGGCTTATGTATTGGTTCGCAATAATAGTTTGGGCTTCTTACAAGATTTTGTCCGCCAATTTGACTTTTGGAAAAATTGGCAAAAATATCATCGTCCTAGTCCGCTACGAGAATTAAGTATTCATGATCAAAATCGGATTGCCGAATATTTTAACCGTAATAATAAATAAAGATTTTAGCCTTGAGTTTTTCAGACAGTCGTTTGAAAAACTCAAGGCTTTTTTATAGCTAGTTAGTAGCCAATGACAATCAATTTAGCCGCTATTATTACTTTTTTTCGTTATACTAGAAAAGTAAAGAAGGTGACGACTTTGAGTGAAATTTCGTTATTTAGTGGTGCAGATGCGGATTTTGAACCACTTGCTAATCGCGTTCGGCCACGGAATTTAACCGAGTTTGCCGGGCAACAACAATTAGTTGGCCCAGGTAAAGTCTTACGAGAATTAATTGAACACGATCAAATTCCTTCTATGATTTTTTGGGGCCCACCTGGTGTTGGCAAAACAACTTTAGCGTCGATCATTGCTCAACAAACGCAGGCTAAGTTTATTAATTTAAGTGCGGTTACTAGCAGTATTAAAGATATTCGCCAAATTATGAAACAAGCTGAAGAAAATCGCCAGTTTGGTGAAAAAACAATTTTATTCATTGATGAAATTCATCGTTTCAATAAGGCGCAACAAGACGCCTTTTTACCTTATGTTGAAAAGGGCAGTATTATTTTGATTGGGGCCACTACTGAAAATCCATCCTTTGAAATCAATTCAGCGTTGCTGTCGCGAGCTAAAGTATTTGTCTTACAGGCATTAACTAGCGCTGATATTATTCGCCTGCTGAAAAATGCCCTAACAGATCCACGGGGCTATGGTCGCCAAAAGGTTGAAATCTCGGATGAATGTTTACAAATTATTGCTGATTTTGCTAATGGCGATGCTCGAATCGGATTAAACACGCTAGAAATGGCCGTTTTAAACGGGCAGCGCGCCGATGAAGTGACGACCGTAACTAAAAAAGGCTTGCAACAATTACTAGGCAAAAAGTCATTGCTCTATGATAAAAAAGGTGAAGAACACTATAACATGATTTCTGCGTTGCATAAGTCAATGCGTAATAGTGATCCAGATGCGGCGGTTTATTGGTTGGCGCGAATGCTTGAGGGCGGTGAAGATCCGCTTTATGTAGCACGACGCTTAGTTCGTTTTTCCAGTGAGGATATTGGCTTGGCAGATAGTCGAGCTTTGGAATTGGCAGTTGCGGCTTACCAGGCCTGTCATTTTATTGGCATGCCCGAGTGTTCCGTTAATCTAACTCAATTGGTTATTTATCTATCACTGGCGCCGAAGTCTAACGCGGCTTACTTGGCTTATTCAGCTGCCAAAAAAGACGCTTTAAATACCCAGGCTGAGCCAGTACCTTTGCAAATTCGGAATGCGCCGACCAAACTAATGAAAGAATTGAACTATGGTGCTGATTATCAGTACGCCCATGATACTGAAGATAAATTAACCACCATGCAAACAATGCCAGATAACTTGGTTGGTCATCAATATTATCAGCCAACTTCACAAGGCAGCGAAGTTAAATTTGCTCAGCGCTTAGCACAAATCAAACGTTGGCACCAAGAACATGACGATCTAGAAAAATAAATTGGTGGTCGGTGATAAAACCGTTTAAGGAGGTTAAATGACTATGTTGGGAGATAATAGATTGGCTTTTTTAGTGGTCGGATTACTAATTTCCTTAGCCATACTGGTATTAGTAGGCATTACTGTTTTTATTGTTCAACGTCAGGCTTGGCGCCGCTTTGCAATCAGTCGGCTACACGATTCAGACTTTCGCAAAAAACACCCGTTATTACAGTTAGCTGATCTACAACGATTGATTGATAATATTAAATTAGATTCGACAGTTAAAAATCATTCGGATCTAGCAGTATTAAAAGTTGCTTGGCTACCCTATTTGCGTTTAGCCTTTGCTAAAATTTTAGCTGAACAACATGTTGAAACAATTTATCCGCTGGCTCATTATGATATTGCAATTCGTGATGTATCAGATGAGCAATTATTAACGGCCAATACTTTATCAGCGTTGCTAGATTTAACCAATCCTATGTTAGCGCGACTTGAACCTCATATTAGGGCTTACGAAAAGGCTTTTAACCAGTATGCTGCTGAACAAAAATTAACACCAACACAACGCCAACAAGTTTTATCATTTTTTTCGATCCACGTTGATTATCATGAACAGCTTAATCCACAACAACTGGAACAGACTTTTCCAATTATTTTTACCTATCTATTCAAAAAAGATCAATTAGCTACTTTAGCGGCAACTAATGAGACAATTCCTCGCTGGTTGGCGAATTATTTACAGGATCATTTAAATTAGGCCAATCTAAATATCTGATTAAATACAGCTAACATTTTGCTGTCTTTTTGAAATATAACATGATAAAGTAGGAATGTAGACAGGTGCGAAGAGGCAGGCAACCTTGATAACAACACTTGCGAAAATTAAAGAATTGTTGTTAATTGGCTTGCCATGCTTTCACACCGGATAGGAGTGTGAGACATGATGGTCGATTTTTTTGTAGGATTAGCACCATGGCAACAAGCACTTATCGGAACTTTATTTACTTATGGCATGACAGCATTAGGTGCAGGTTTAGTCTTTTTCTTTAAAACGATTAACCAAAACGTTTTAAATTTAATGCTGGGTTTTGCCTCAGGTGTCATGATTGCTGCTAGTTTTTGGTCATTATTGGATCCTGCTATTGCGCAGGCGGAAGAAAATGGTGATATTGCTTGGTTGGTTGTAGCGGTTGGTTTTGCGGCCGGAGGATTATTTTTATATTTAGCAGATAAGTTAATCCCTCATTTACCAATTGGTCAGGACCGCGATAAGGGAGACTTTCCTTCTTATTTACGACGGACAATCTTGTTGGTCTTTTCAATTACGTTGCATAATATTCCTGAAGGCTTGGCAGTTGGTGTAGCTTTTGGTGCGGTAAGTCAAGCTAGTCACCCTGCAGTAGCAGTAGCTGCTGGGATTTCGGTTGCACTAGGTATTGGTATTCAGAACTTCCCCGAAGGTGCGGCAGTATCGATTCCTTTACGTCAAGGCGGCCTAAGTCGTGCTCGTGCTTTTGCATATGGACAGGCCTCAGGAATTGTTGAACCGATTGCAGGTGTTGTAGGGGCATTACTTGTTAGTAGAATGACAGCTATTTTACCTTACGCGCTAGCCTTTGCAGCTGGAGCGATGATCTATGTCGTTGTTGAAGAATTAATTCCTGAAGCCCAACAAAGTGTTGAACGTAAAAATCATACGGCAGTTTTTGGCGTGATGGTTGGCTTTATTATCATGATGATCTTGGATGTTGCTTTAAGTTAATAATCATTAAAAAAGATCTTATTCTTAGCTTTTAATAGGCTAAGATTAAGATCTTTTTATTTTGTATTGGGGCAACCTAATAAAATAATTTAAATAATGGCGAGAATAACAAAGTTTGCAATAAAACCGATTGTGACAATCCAGAGCACTGGATGAATTTCTTTTGCTTTGCCAGTAATCGTCTTGATTAAGCAGTAAGTGATGAATCCGGCAGCAATACCATAAGAAATGTTGTAGCAAAGTCCCATAAAAATTGAGGCCATAAATGCAGGAATTGCTTCTTCTAGATTGTTCCAATCAATCTCTTTAAACGTACCCATCATCATTACGCCGACTGCAATTAATGCAGGTGCAATCGCCTGTGTTGGAATAATTGAAATAAATGGTGCAAATAAACTACTTAATAAGAATAAACAAGCGGTGACGACACTGGTTAAGCCTGTACGACCACCAGCACCAATTCCGGCGGCACTTTCAACGTAAGTGGTGGTGTTACTAGTACCAAAGATAGCGCCAATCGAAGTAGCAATTGAGTCGGCGAATAAAGCTTTGTCCATTTTTGAGGAGAATCCGTGGCCGTTTTCCATTTCTTGTTCATCTTCGGCAGAGAAAATCCCAGTTCGTCGTCCGGTTCCAATAAATGTACCTAACGTATCAAAGGTATCTGAGAAACTAAAGGCAAAAATTGTCATGATCACTAGGGGTAACTTATCAGCGTTACTGAATAAAGCTCCCATTCCATGAGCACCGAAAGCAGCACCAAAAGTAGTGTGTAGCTGTGAAATTGAATTACCTAATGAGTTGGCACCAGAGACATGCAGGTTGGTAACGCCCATGGGAATACCAACGATTGTTGTGATTATAATACTTAGAAGCACAGCACCAGGAACTTTTTTTACCAGTAGAATAATCACAATAGCTAGACCAAGTAAGGCTAATAAAGCACCGGACTGCGAAAAGTTAACCAGTGCTGGCACAATACCACCGTTTGAAACAATGCTAGTAATGCCACCTTTAAAAGTGGTTTGAGCAGCATCAAAGGCCTGATTGTTGATGCTAACAATACTTGAAGGTTCGGAAGTGAATTGTAAGAATCCTGCATTTTTAATCCCAATATAGGCGATGAAAACACCAATTCCGCCGCCCATAGCTTGTTGTAATGTTTCGGGAATGGCTTTGATAATCATTTTCCGAACTTTCGTAACGGTAATCAAGATGTTGATCAATCCACAAATAAAAACTAAGGCTAAAGCTTCTTGCCAGCTAAAACCTAAGGCAAAACAGACCGTATAAGTAAAGAAGGCATTTAGCCCCATTCCTGGAGCTAATGCATATGGAACATTGGCAAACAATCCCATGAATAACGTACCGACTGCTGAAGCAATGATTGTAGCTAAAAAGACGGCCTGAGAAGGCATGCCGGTTAATGAAAGAACAGACGGATTAACAAAAAGAATATATGACATTGCAAAAAATGTAGTGACACCGGCCATGAGCTCGGTGCTAATTTTTGTTCGGTTTTCCGTGAGCTTAAAATAACGATCCATTAGATAATGTTCCCCTTTTCTTGAAATATATGCTTATCATAACGAATTGCCATTGAATAATCAAGGTTAAACACGAACTATTTTTAAAAAATAAATAATAATTGTTCTCGAAATTATCCGTTTGCTTTGGACGGTGATAACTGAAACTGTTATTTAGAACTTCTTCGCGCTTCCGCAAAGTTGCATAGGAAATGTGGTGGGGATCGTGGCGGAAAATAAATACTTATCGCTGGAACGTAGTGGGCGTTGCTTGAAGCTAATTTTTTCAAAATTGTCTCCAAGGTAAGCCTTATTGTAGGCGATAAATCGCCTATAATAATTTCACTACTGAGCGGTATTTATTTTCCGCCACTTAGTTAGCAAGATGGCAACTTTGCTCCAGAGCTGATAAATTTATGGTTAAGTCACTTCCAATTTTTAGAGGTGTAAAGCTGCAGTTAAGTTTCACCAAATCTCTTTCGTCAGTGCCGAAGGGAAATTGCGGTCAGCCGAGAAATTGTTGTTAGCAATTTATTGCTTACAACAAAGCTCGTATTTAAGACGAATTGATTTTTATTCGGCTTAAATCGATGCTCGCAGCGTATTTCTCGGAGGCGCGAAGAAGCTGTTATTTACATTTTCAACAATGAAAGTAAATAACTTTTAAATAAAGACGACAAAAAAGACTTCGAGATTAATTCTCGAAGTCTTTTTTAGATTTAACAATTAATCTAAGAACTTAAACTTGCTCCAAGGTTTGATGAAGTCAAGTAAGATTAATTCGTCAGCTGAAATTGAACCGACTTTATTTTTACGAGTGTCAGAGTGGGGTTCAAGAACTAGTTGTAATTCGTTCTTGTAAATGCCAAAGTCATCGTTACCAACCACAATATCGCCGCGTTGGAATTCATGGGTGTTGTCATGTGGTGCATTAGGCACTTCTTTATAGTAAACACGTGGCATAGTTGAACGAATAACCAAAGTATTCATATCACCACGACGGAAGTGTTGATTATCAAGAACGACAGTTTTTTCGATATCGTTCACATCATCAACAAAGTCGATGTGGAATTGAACTTGATAACGATTTAATTTAGATAAAGCTTCTAATTCTTCTTCAGAAGCATAAGCGTTACCGATGATGACATCATCAATCATGTTAGTTGCAAATAAATGTTTAGCTTGAACATCAACTGGTAAGCGACGGTCAACTTCCATTGTTGGCAAGCCATCGTTAACGTTCCATGGGCCCATGTTACCAACTTGGCTGGCTACAAAGGCAGCGGTGTGGATACCAAAGTCACGGAAACGTTTGCTACATTCCATAAAGAAGTCATATGGTAAGGCAGTACCAACTTGTGGATAGAAGTTGTGGCAGCCATAAATGAATGATTCATTAGCTTGATAGCTGATAATGTTGTTCAAGTAATCAACATTATTACTCATATTTAATTCAATGATCAAACCATATTTGTTGTAAGACAACATTGCCTCAGTTGCACCGTCAAAACCTTGGTCCAAACGAATACCAGCAACATGTAAGTCAGCGAAGAATTTCAAGTCAGAATAGCTAATGCCTAACTGATCAAAAATTCGTGGTGAAACATCGATAATTGTTTGATAGCCCAAGTCGTTACCAACATCAACAATTTTTTGATATTTTGTTTTTGTTTCTTCTACGGAACCTTGTACTTCCAACATACTCATGAAAATACGGGAGAAACCATATTTGTGACCTAATTCAAGGTAATGTTTGTCATCTTCAAAATTACTATGATCTGGATAAATAGATAAACCTAATTGACGCATTGTCAATTGAATCACTCCTTTGAAATTACGCGTGTTAAATTAATTATGAACGCGATTACATAATGAACAATTATCATTATGACACGCTGATATTTAATAAATCAAGCGATAAAAATGTATAATAAAAATTGGTCTATATCAATTTTTGGTTAAGATATTAAGTGCTATATGAGGATTTGTTTGAATTATGTTAATCCAGTTAAAGCGAGGTTAATTAGAAGTGCATATTTTATTTTCAAAAAATGAAAGCGGTCTAGCAAAAAAATAATTTTTTGAAACTATTATTTCACAATTTTACTGCCATTCTTCCCAAAAAATGGCACCGCGACCATTATTTGTTGAAACAACATGCCCTTTAATTTCAGGATAAACATGATTGATTTGTTGTAACAAAGTTTCGCGGTAAAAGTCGTTATGCACTAAAACTGATCCAGAAAAAGCAATTCGTTCCGGAATAGGTGCTTGGTATTGCTTAATTAAACCGAGCACTTCGCCCGCTAAAGCCGTTGCTTGCTCAATTAGTATTCGTTGCGCAGTTTGGTCACCTTCTTCAGCTAATTCTGCAATTTTAGCAGCAAGTGAAGCGACGTCTTTACGATTGAGCTGATAGTATTTTTGAACTGCTTGTTTAATATTAGTGGCATTAAGCCAGTTGATTAATGGTTCAATGAGGCTATTAGCTTGATTTAGATCATGAGCTTTAAGCGCATTAATCATGGCCTCGGCTGTAATTTTATAAGCACTACCAGTATCACCAAGTAGAAAACCCCAACCACCGTAACGCATCATTTTTTTATTTTGCCGGCCATAAACAACTGAGCCAGTGCCAGCGATAACTAAAGTACCATCTTCGCCTTCTAAACCATTCAACAGTGCTAATTGAGCATCACTAATAACATCAACTTTGACTTCGAATTTCTTAGTGAAGTAGTTAGCGACTTCAGTAGCATTGCCGGTTGTTTCGACACCAGCAATGCCAATTAAAACATGTTGACAATCAGCTTGGGGCATATTTTCAAAGATAGTTGTTAGGATTGTAGTGAGATTTCGGTAAGTTCCCGGTTCGTCTAATAGGATATTACCAGGACCACTTTGTGTTTCAAAAAGAACTTTACCAGTATCAGTCAGTGCTTGTCCCACAATATGGGTGCCACCACTGTCAACGCCAATTACATATTTCATTTAAGGATGCCTCTTTATCAGTTTTTATTTCCACCATTTCAAGCAAATCTTTTTAAAAATAAAAAAATTATTGATTGATTTCAGTGAATTTTGCCTGTCATTACAACCTTAATTATAAATTGTTGGAATTTTTTTTCAATATTTAATTGAAAAAAATGATTTTTTGTTTTATAAATGAGTTATACCTTTTTAATTATGTGAGGAAGACAAATATGGCTTTTTTAACTCTTTCACGTTCTTCAAAAATTTTGGAGACTCAAACAAAGGTACAAGTAATTATACCGGATCAACTAACTGAGGGCCGGAAATTACCTGTGCTGTGGTTGTTGCATGGCTTAGGTGATAACGGTAGTTGCTGGCAACGTAAGACAAATCTTGAGCAATTAGCAAGCAAATATCAACTTTGTATTGTGATGCCTGACGGTGGTCGTAGTTTTTATACAAATATGGCTTATGGTGGTCGTTACTGGGATTATTTGACACAAGAGCTAATCCCACAAATGCGTGCCTACTTACCTATTAGTACAGAAGCCGCTACTAACTATATCGCTGGCAATTCAATGGGTGGCTATGGTGCTTTAAAGTTAGCACTCAAGAAAACTGACTGGTTTAGTGCTGTGGCAGCTATTTCACCAGTCGTTGATTTAAGTGTCGTACCAAGCATTATGCCTGATTATCAAGCAGTGTTTGGTAAAACGGGTATTACTAAACCGGAGTATCAATTGCAAACAATGGCTCAAAATGCTGACTTACAGTCTTTACGTCAATTGCGTTGGTATCATGCAATTGGGGATCAAGATTTTATGAAGCACCCTAACGATATGTTTAATGATTATTTAGTCGACCAACTTGGTCTAACAGTGGCTTATAACAAAGGGCCTGGTGATCATGATTGGGATTATTGGAACGAACAAATTCGCATGGTGCTTAATTGGCTCATGGTAAATGAAAACGAGGTCGTAAAGTAAATGAATAAACGGACAACTGAGATGCGTAACCCTGCCACAATGGCAATTGATGAAATGTCGACTCAGCAAATTTTAACCACAATTAATCAACAGGATCAGCAAGTTCCGATTGCTATTGGTCAACCAGAACTATTAAATATGATTACTCAAATTGTTGATACGGTTGTTGAGAGTTTCAAAAAAGGCGGGCGTCTCTTTTATATTGGTGCCGGGACAAGTGGTCGCTTAGGAATCCTTGATGCTGCTGAATGTGTACCAACTTTTGGTACTGATCCAGAAATGGTTCAAGGATTAATCGCTGGCGGTAAAAAGGCGATGACTGAAGCAGTTGAAGGCGCTGAAGATTCTGTTGAAGGTGGTCGTGCGGACTTAGTTGCTCGCAACCTTTCTGATAAAGATTTCGTGTTGGGCTTAGCTGCTAGTGGCTCAACACCATACGTTATTGGCGGTTTAGATTACGCAAAAGAAATCGGTGCTAAAACTGGCGCGTTAAGTTGTAACCAAGGTGCACTAATCAGTGACCATGCTGACTATGCAATTGAAGCCGTTGTGGGTCCTGAAGTTGTGACTGGCTCAACACGAATGAAGGCTGGCACGGCCGAAAAATTAATTTTAAATATGATTTCTACAACAGCGATGATTAAAATGGGTAAGGTTTATGGTAATCTAATGGTAGATGTTAAACCAACCAATTTAAAATTAGTCGATCGGGCAAAACGGATTATTGCTGATGCAACCAGTGTTGATTACAAAACAGCTGAAAAGTTCTTTATTGCTGCTCATCAACAACCGAAAATTGCCATTGTCATGATTAATGGTGATGTTGATTACGAAGCAGCCGTTACTGCTTTGGCTGCGACAGATGGCTTTATCGCTGCTGCACTTAAATATTTACGAAAATAATTAGGTGAATCCCAATAACAGGTTATTGGGACACGTTTAAACCAGGTTGGCATTTTGCTTGACCTGGTTTTGTTGCGTCTTTTAGCCTTTAAAGATGCAGGTTGTTTTATCCGTTAACTGCTAGTTTGATTTAATTTTAAATGACAATAAAAACTAGGATGGTGATTAATATGTCAGTTAGAGGCAGAATTTTGAATGCCAAAGGAGATTTGTCAGAAGCTGAACGTAAAGTTGCAGATTATATTCTGACGCATCAACAACAAGTTTTAAAAATGACGATTAAAGAGTTGGCCAAAGCAGCCAATTCCAGTCCAGCATCAGTTATTCGTTTAACCAAACGTTTAGATATTGATAGTTTTACAACACTCCGAATTTTATTATCTTCAGATTTAACGAAGAATCGAACGGATCCGAAAGACCATGAAGACATTAAGAAAAATGAGCCGTTGTCGTCGATTAAAGATAAACTTCTTTCCAGTGCATTACAGTCAATTCGCGAAACGACAGATCAAGTTAATGAAGACGAGGTTAATCATCTTGTAGACGCCATTATTCATTCACAACGCTTGTTTATTTTTGGAATCGGCGCTTCTTACTTGGCTGTAGAAAACATCTCGCAAAAGTGGAACCGGATTGGTTATCCCACAGTAGCGGATAACGATTTAAACGCACTATTGCCAAAAATAGTCAACGCAGGTAAAAAAGATGTTCTGTGGGTTATTTCTAATTCTGGTGAATCGCCAGAAGTTTTACTTGCTGCACAAACAGCTAAAAAATATCATATTAAAGTTGTTTCTTTGACGCGTTTTGGCAACAATAGTCTGGCTAAGTTATCTGATATTAGTGTTCACACTTCGCAACCAATGGAAAGTTCTAATCGGATTGCAGCCACGAACTCATTACTTGCACAATTCATGCTAATTGATATCATTTTTTATTTCTTCGTTAGTAAGACTTTTGATAAAAGTGCTAAGGCTTTGGATATTTCGCATGCTATTGTTCAAGAATATAAAGAAACCATGTTGAAATAAAATTTCAAAGTTATTATTTGCTTGGTTAATTGCGGAATCATTAATTTTGAATTCAATCGGCGTAATTGAGCTAAAGATTGTCGATGGTATTTGTACTTGATTCAAGTCTCCAATAATTAGTCATGTGATTTTTACTAACTTAAAGATACTAGACTAATCTTTAAATTAGCGATTAACTGGTATTGATATTTGTGAATTAGTTAAATCAAATAAAAAAATATATCAAAATAAAATATTTTTACAATAACATGTTGAAATTAAATTTCACCATGTTATAATATTTTTTGAAGGCGGATACACGCCGGAGCAACTTGCAATTATTTTGTAACAAAAAATAGGAGGAGTGATTTTCATGGATAAAATCATGAAATGGGTCGAAGATAAATTAGTACCACCAATGGCCAAAATTGGGACACAACGTCACCTTTTAGCTATTCGTAATGGTGTTGTATCTTCACTTTCATTAATTCTGATTGGTACGTTCTTCATGGTCTTCATCAACTTACCAATCCCAGCCTTTGCTAAGGCATTGGCACCATATACGGCAACAATCGTTTTGCCATACCGAATGACGATGGGCTTAATGGCAATTTATGCCACATTCGTTATGGGGGCTGACTTAGCGAAGTCGTATAAGTTAGATGCTGTTACTGGTGGTATTTTGTCATTAGGTACATTCTTTATGTTCCAAGTACCTGTTAATGTCTTAACACCAAAATCAGCACCACTTGGTTTCGTTTTACCAATGGCTTATACTGGTGCTTCAGGTATGTTTACTGGTATCGTTTCAATGATCTTTGCCGTTGAAGTTTATCGCTGGTTTAAGACGCATAACGTTACCATCAAAATGCCTGATCAAGTACCACCTGCAGTTTCACGTTCATTTGAAGCTTTAATTCCTGGCTTTGTGATTATTACTGCCGTTTGGTTGGTTCGTGATGTTGCTGGTTTTGATTTAAACTCAGCTTTAATGGCATTATTCAAACCAATCACAGGTATTTTAGGTAATAACTTATTTGGTGCTTTGTTACCAATGTTCTTGATCCATATCTTATGGTCATTTGGTATTCATGGTATGAGTATTATTGGTTCACTTGTTCGCCCAATGTGGTTGATCATGTTGGATGATAATGCTAAGGCATTAGCTGCTGGTAAAGCTGCAACTAACTTACCTTATATCGCACCAGAACAATTGTACCAATGGACCGTTACTATCGGTGGTGCCGGCGCTACTTTAGTCGTTGCTATCTTATTCTTAACTGTTTGCCACTCTAAGTTCTTAAAAGAAGTTGGTCGCTTCTCAATTATTCCTGGTATCTTTAACATCAACGAGCCAATGATCTTTGGTGCTCCTATGATGCTTAACCCATACATGTTTATTCCATTTAACGTTGTTCCACTTGTTTTAACAACAATTAGTTATCTTGCCGTTAAGGGTGGTTTGGTCAATGGCTTTACCACATTACCTGCTTGGACATTACCTGCACCAATTGGTGGTTATCTATCAGCTGGTAACGACTGGCGCGTTGTTGTTTTAATCTTAATCAATATGGTTATCGCTGCTTTGATTTACTATCCATTTATTAAAGCTTACGATAAACATATGATGGAACAAGAAGCAGGCGAAGCTGAAGAAGGAAATGAAACAGCTCAAACTGCTAACGCAAACTTCTAGAGGTGTAATATGCTATATTGGCTATTAGTTTTTATCGGTTTTATTATTCTATTGGTTGCAAGTAACTTCTTATTGAAGTTCTTAAAGCAACACGGCATTAAAATTAATCGTTGGGTCTGGGCAGCTGCCTCATTCTTAGTTGTGATCATCCCCAAAGTGATCTTTCCTAAAATGGGTACACCTGTAACGATCGTGCTACTTGCTTTTTGTGGTGTTTTTGCGATTAACTTTATGACTGAGCAACATCAATGGATGATCGATAAGAAGATATAGTCAGTAATCCAGCTTTACGCTATGATTATTTCTTGAACTAAACACAAACCCATGTGTGATCATTACGATTTCAATTAAATATTAACTGTCAATTATCAAAAAAGGTTCACTCATTTGATGAGTGAACCTTTTTAATTTGGTTAAAAACTTTACGCAAGCCATAATTATTTGATTGATTTACCGATAACAGTTACTTATAATTATCTAGATATGGCCTTGTGTGATAATTTAAATAAAATTATTTGCTTGGTTATTTATCTATTTTAGAAATAACATAGGAAGTAAGCATAATAATTTGTTAGTTTAAAACGTGCTATACTGATCGTGGATTGAAGGGAGATGATGGCTGCAGTGATAAAAAATAAGTTGTTTTCAAAAATTGTCAAAATAGTTTCATTTATTTTTAGTTTAGCAATAATTCAATCTACATTAAGTCCTGTCATTGTTTCTGCAGTCGTGGAGGACGGTACGTCTACTCAGGAAACTAGTGTGACAACGTCTTCAGAAAAAACGTCGGAATTAAATAATAAATCAAGCTCACAAAGCACATTAAATAAGTCTTCTACGTCTTCCTCATCAGCGACGTCCGGCAGCCTAAACAACTCATTTTTAAGCAGTAGTTCAAATAAAACTGTAAAAAGTTCGAATGGTGATACTGACAAGAAAACAAGGGCTACGGCACCCATAACTAAAGTTGACCCGACTAATATTTCATCATTAGTAACAAACGGATATGCGCTGGGGGCTGCGTCAAACTTTAACTTATTTGCAACCGATACGCTTAAATTAAGTGGAAATGCTCCAAATGCAAGAATTGGTGCCAATACATTTAATGGTACGGATTCTCAGGTGACTCTTGGGTGGACAACCGGAACAAAAGGTGACGACACTCATATGCTAGTTGCAAATACGCTTCAAGGTACGTATGGCACAAAATTTGCAACAAGTAAAACAACTGGAATTTATGCTGCGGAGAGTTCTACGGCTCCGGTATTAAAGAATACTAATGGTGAGGATGTCAACCCGGATTCATTAAATACAGTTACCGATTTTTCTAGGACAGGTATAAGTTCGTTTTCTCAAACGAGTGAACAATTACAATCAGTGAGTGACTTTTATGCATCTACCGATCAAGTTACGAAAGTGTTTTCTGATAAATTTGTTAAGATTGTTGATCTAACAGATAGTGATATGATTTCACAAAAGGGAATTGATAAAACAATAACGGATTCAGGTACGCATCAATTTTTAATCGTTAATATTCCAGCTACTTCAGAAGATCAATTGAAATATAACGGGTACCTACTGCATGTTAATATTAAGTATATTACAAAGGCAGTTAATCCCATTGTGATTTTGAACTTTCCTAATTTGAAGACCTTATCATTAGAGCAGGCCGATGATTTATTGAATGTTAGTTATGGAGCAAATGAGGCGAATCAAACTAGCATTACCGATAAGAGCCGAATTTTAATGAATTTTCCCAATGCCTCTGATTTAAGTATTCAACAAAATTTTGTCGGAACATTGCTTGCTCCTGCAGCGACTGTGTTAATTAAGGGGCTCAAACTTAATACAACTTTTAGTGCTGCCTATGCTAAAAATATTGAGATGACTAACGGAACGACATCCTCAGGTTCTGACGGTGTCTTTAATCCACCGGAATTTGGTGATCCTAATAATCAAGGTGGAAGCACTGAAACAGATGAAATAACCAAGGCTGATGTGACTAAAGTGCCTGCTAGTGGTTCTGCCTCAACCAAGTCTTTTAAGGATGATCAGCAAACATTAAGTGACTTCAAGTATAACGATACGCTTAAATTTGATATTGGTTGGCAAGGCTATGCTGACGCCGAATTGTATCGTTCAACTGATGGAACAACTTGGACCAATATTAACACCGATATCAAAACAGGTGACGATGGTAATAAGACATATACTTCGGCAGACTTTTCTCCAGGTAAAGATGTGAAATTAACAGTTGATGGCAGTAACGGAACGCAACAAATCTTCAAGACTACAGGTAATAAGACTTATTCTTTTGCACTCGTTAAGAGCAATCAAAAGACATTAACGGATGTTAGTGATGCTGTTTGGCAAGGACAGGTTGCAACATCTACCGCGGATTTTACATTAGCTGTACCCGACAAGATTGACTTTTCAATCGATTATTCAAAACTTAAAACGGATAGTGATGGGGATTTGCTAGCAACGCCTAAAGAAACGCCTGAATTAGTGTTGTCGAATGACTTAGAAGCAGACTTTTCATTAACACTGAAAAGTGATGCAACCGCCGATCAAACAGAACCCAAAAATGAACAGACGAACGTATTTTTAGGTGCACAGAGATTTAAGTTCATTTCTAATAATCAAGCTATTTATTTGGCTAATAATTTAGAATTATTTAGCAAGTCGGTGCCAATTGATGGCGTTTTGGCGGTCGCTCAAGATCCGCTGGAACCTAAAGTGGAAAAGTATCAATTAACTGGTTTTCAGGTAAAGGTGCCGCTGACACTAGCTTCAACTGCGGCAATAGTAGGATTAGATTGGCAGCTAACCCTTGGTGAGTAAGTTTTATAAACGTGTTTTCAAAATAACAAATGGTTGTTTACTTTCTGTAAGTTTTGACTTATAATTTACTCTGGCTGAAAATGAATGTAAATTATTAAATATATGAAAAAATTAGCAATTAAAAAGGAGATCAAAAATATGAAATTTACTAAATTAATGACAGTTTCAAGTTTAGCATTATTACTCGCAGTTACTGGTGTAGGCGCAACACAGGCTTCTGCAGCTACTGATGATACAACGGCAACAACGACTGCTGAATTTTCAATTGAAAACGGTACGT
Source organism: Lapidilactobacillus dextrinicus DSM 20335 (assembly GCF_001436095.1). Lineage (GTDB taxonomy): Bacteria > Bacillota > Bacilli > Lactobacillales > Lactobacillaceae > Lapidilactobacillus > Lapidilactobacillus dextrinicus. Next base: position 248,586 of record NZ_AYYK01000008.1, read on the forward strand.
TAACATTGGATAAAGCACCAGATTTACAATTTGGTAAAGTTAATATTGCCGATGTTTTATCAGGTAAAACAACCTCATTATCACTAGCTAACAATTCAGTTAGCAAACAAGTTGCGGGTGAAACAACTGCTAAGGCACCAACAGAAGGTGTTATTCAGGTTACCAACTATGATGCAACTGTTGCTAGCTGGAATTTAACAGCGAAAGCAACAGCTTTTGACGGAATGACAGGTGTCAAAATGAATATTGCACCACAAAATGTTAAAACTACTAATGGTTCTAAAACAGCAGCGACTTCAACACCTGGTTCTGATAGCGATGTTATTAATGACGCAGTAGATGTACTTGACGGTGCCCCAGCTATGGGTGTTACAACTGCTGACGTTAAAAAAGATGATAGTAAGGCGGCTGCAACTTTAGACCTTTCAGGTGTTAAAGATGCTAGTCAAATTACTACCGGTACACATCAATCAACTGTTACTTGGACGTTATCAAGTACAGCACCAGCTAATGCTGCTAAATAAGTTATTCCAAATTTAATAAGATATCTTTTAGGTTGAATCACGTTTGATTCAGCCTTTTTATTTAAGGATTTCTTTTTAGTATCCTAGGAGAAGATGAACAATGAGAGTTAGACGCTTTAAACATTCAGTGCTGTTACTGTTGACTACTATTTTAGTAGGTCTATGTTTCTTAAAGTCACAGTTAGTTAGTGCAGCTGGAACAAGTTTTACAATGGGAATTGATCAACCCACAAATCAGATTGAAAAGAACACTAATTACTTCAATCTGTTAGTTAAACCCAAGCAAGAACAAACATTGACGATTGTACTGAAAAATTTAGTTAATAAGCCTAATAAAATCACAGTTACACCGGTATCAGCTTATACGAATAACAACGGGATTATTGATTACAAGACCAATATTACTTCGGCGAAAACCGCTGCTAAGTATCAATGGGCTGATTTAGTTTCGCCCAATTCAGTGACAATTGAAGTGCCAGCAAACAGCACCCGTAATATTAATTTCACTTTGAAAGTGCCCAACGATACTTTTTCTGGTTTAATTGATGGTGGTTTCCGAGCAACGTCTACCAGCGATGCTGTAACAACACAAGCTAAAAAAGGGCTAAACATCAAAAATAAATATGCCATGATTATTGGTGCGACAGTACAAATGTCTAAAGATTATGTTTCTCCTGAATTAAAATTAAATGATATTCAACCAGCTTTGGTTGCGAATACAACCACACTTTTAGCCAATATTGAAAACACTAAACCATCGTTATTCGGTAAAATGACGATTGATGCTAAGGTGACGAGGCGTGGCAGTGATAAGGTTTTGCATTCGGCTAAACGAACCAATCTGTCGATGGCCCCACTCTCCAACTTTAACTATCAAATTGATTGGGGTCGTGAGCAGTTCAAAAACGGTAAATATACGCTATATTTAACTGCTAAGTCTGGGAGTAAAACTTGGAAATTCACGCGTAATTTTACAATTGCGGCAGCAAGCGCCGAAAAGGTTAATAAAAAAGCTGTCAACTTAAAGAAGCCAAATTATTGGTGGATCTGGTTATTACTAGGTCTTTTATTATTAATATTAATCATTCTACTTATCATTTGGAAACGTCGTAAAAAAGATGATGACGATGAACCAAAAGCTGAAGAAAGCAAGTCTACCTTAAAAGAAACAAAAGATACTCCTGATCCAGATAAAAATTCCAAGCCAACCGATAATTAAAGAATATCGATTAACAAAAACACCCTGAAAAGCCTACTGAATCTTTCAGGGTGTTTTATTATGTCATTTTTATTGACGCTTAACTTTGTCTAACCATTGACTAAGAATATCGCGATCAACCAACTCAACTCCGACACCAGCTGCTAATTCTTGGGCGCCAGGTGAAAAAGTGGTGTTGGTAATGACCACGGGATTTTGTAACTGATAAAAAGCACAACCAGTAAAAATCTCTTGAACGGCACTGTTATCAACGGGATGCTCGTAACGCTTGCACTGAAAACCGTAAGTTTCACCGTTTAACATCGCAGTGATGTCAACGCCCTGATCCCGAGTTGCTGGCGTAACGACGACATCTTCAAAACCACTTTTTTCTAAAAGTTTAGCTGTATAATTTTCAAAATCAAGACCAGACATTTTATCAATGCGTCTTAAATTAGTTCGACGAAAATCAAAAAAGTAGAGATAGGCTGAAATTCCCCACCAAACGATTAAACCCAAGGCAGCAATAATTAACCAGGCCTTAATGGTATTTTGTTGACTGAGTACTAAATATTGATGGGCAAAAATATAAATTATCCAGACAATAGCAGTTAATGCTGTTGCAATATAACGAAAAATTCTCATAAAAGAGCTCCTTAATAATCGAACGTATGTTTTAATATAACAAATAATAAGTTGAACAACAAGCGTTATCAGTGCTCACTACTTGAACTTAAGGCTTTTTAACAAAGAAAGTAAAACATATACAGGGCTGATGTCTAAGCTATACAATATAGAAGAAATAATAGTGCTGTTAATAATCTAAGGAGGAATAGATTAATGACTAACTTTAAGTTTGGGATTATGGGAACTGGGGGAATTGCCAATAAATTTGCTGAAGCCGTCGCATTAGTTGATAACTGTGAAATTGTAGCTGTTGCTAATCGTCATCTTGAGCGTGCTGTCTTATTTGCAAAAAAATACCAAATTCCTAATTATGGTGATGATTTTGAAAAGATGTTGGTTGAGCAGCAATTAGATGCTGTTTATATCGCTACAACAACGAATGTACATTATCGCTTAACCAAATTATGTTTGAAACACCGGGTGCCTGTAATTTGTGAAAAAGCAATGTTTATGAATTCAGATGAAGCAATTGACGCCTTAACTGAAGCTGAAGAAAAAAAGGTTTTTGTGATGGAGGCCATGTGGAGCCGCTTCTTACCTGTTTATCGCCAAGTCTTAAATTGGTTAGCAGATGATCGAATTGGCCAGTTAAAATTAACCAACTATGATATGGGATTTGTTGCTGAAGATAATCCCGATAATCGCTTTTTTAACCCCGATTTAGGCGGTGGTGCAACTTATGACTTGGTTGTTTATCTGTTTGAATTATCAACATTGTTAATGGGCAATGATTATTATAAGACAGATGTCGCTACAATTTGGCACCATGGTGTTGATGCAACCGATCATGTCACACTTCACTATTCAGAAGCTTTAGCAACAATGACAGCAAGCTTTTTGACACGTTTAAGCGGCGATTTAGTGGCTTATGGAGAGCGGGGTAAAGTTGTGATACCTCACGCTAATGGTGCCACTGAAGCGATGTTATATGATAATCAAGGGCAATTGGTTGAACATTATCAAGACACTGAAACGACTAATGGTTTTGTCTATCAAATTCAAGAAGTGATGGACTGCGTTCAAAATGGTGCGTTACAAAGCGTTCTGGTACCACATGATTTAACAATTGCTAGCGCACGTTTGTATGATCAAATTTGGCAAAATAAATCATAACTTTAAGATTTATGGATTTAAATGGTTGTTGTCACGCTCGTTTAAAAAGCGTCATCATGCTCTTGACTTTAGTCCTAGAACAATGATACGCTGGTGCTAATTTAATAATTAAAGTCTTTCCCAGTAGTTGTTAAGAGGTCGCTCAGAAAGCTGATGGTCGCTGTGAATCAGTCGCTTCTTAATCAACGAATTACACTAGACACTTATTTGGCTTTGTTCACCATAAGAACTTAAAGTTGTCTGCATTAGCAGGTAATTGGGTGGTACCGCGGTAAATTATCGTCCCTGATCATTTTTTGATCAGGGATTTTTTAGTATCTGCAGATGAACGAACCAATGAATAAGTTAAGTATAGGGAAGAAAAAATCAATAAAGGAGTTTTTATAATGGAAAGAAATGAAATTTTAGCTGATTTAGAGTGGCGTGGCGCAGTCAATCAAGTAACTGATCTTGATGGCTTACAAAAATTAACAGAAGAAAAGGCAGTTTCATTATATTGTGGTGCAGATCCAACTGGTGATTCATTGCATATTGGCCATTTAATTCCCTTCATGATTTTGAAACGATTCCAAATGGCCGGGCATCATCCAATCATTGTTATCGGTGGTGGAACTGGTTCAATTGGTGATCCATCAGGTCGTAAATCAGAACGCCAATTACAGACAATGGATCAAGTGCAACACAATAAAGAAGCTTTGACGAAACAAATGACTCGCTTGTTTGGAACTGATAACTTCGATATTGTCGATAACTATGACTGGCTTTCTAAAATTAGCTTATTGGACTTTCTTCGTATTTACGGTAAAGAATTCCCAATTAATGTCATGTTAAATAAGGAAGTCGTGGCTTCCCGTTTATCAGCTGGTATTTCGTTCACTGAATTTACGTATCAAATTTTACAATCAATTGATTTCTTAACGCTTTATCGGGAACATGATGTGCAATTACAAATCGGTGGTGCTGATCAATGGGGTAATATTACTGCCGGCACGGATTTGATTCATAAACTTGAAGGCTCAGAAGCACGCGTTTATGGTTTAACCATTCCTCTAATGTTGAAAGCTGACGGGACTAAGTTTGGTAAGACTGCTGGTGGGGCTGTCTGGTTAGATGCTGAAAAGACGACACCATACGAGTTCTACCAATTCTGGTTAAACCAAGATGATCGCGATGTGGTTAAATACTTGAAGTACTTCACATTCTTGTCACATGATGAAATTGAGGCTTTGGCCGAAAAGGTAGCCACTGAACCTGAAAAGCGTGAAGCCCAACGGACATTGGCCCGCGAAGTAACGAACTTTGTTCATGGTCAAAAAGCTGTTGAAGAAGCAGAACACATTTCTGCGGCACTCTTTACAGGTAATTTAACAGATTTATCTGCTGAAGAGATTGAACAAGGATTTAAAGGTATGCCAAGTGTTACAATTGCACCAACTAAAATTAATTTAGTAGAGTTCTTGGTTGATTTAACGAAGATTGAACCAAGTCGTCGTCAAGCCCGTGAAGATATTCAAAATGGCGCTATTTACGTTAACGGACAACGCCAAAATGAAACTGATTTTGAAGTTGATACTAATGCTGCCTTTGATGGTAAATTTGTGATTATTCGTAAAGGTAAGAAGAAATACACATTGGTACGAATTGCTGACTAATTTAAATATTCAATGAAAATTGCCAGAACAAATGTTTAGTTTGTTTTGGCAATTTTTGTTATGATGGTAAAAGTGCATTCTAATCAATAGAGACTTTAACTTGAATGTTCTGATCAATAATAAGATTGATTGTTATGCTATTGTAATATGTGTGTAACCTGAATTAGTTATACTGGCAATTAATGACAGATGTAGGAGTGTAATTTTTTGGGGAAATTAACAAATCGTTTATGGGCAGCTATTGCAATAGTTCTATTAGGTAGCCCAATTTTAATAAAAGCAAATAATGTTCAGGCTGATAAGGTTGCGGAAACTAAATCGGCAATTTCTAATAACAAAAGTGATTCAGAGAAGTTATTAGCTCAAATTAACAAACAACAAGAAAAAGTTGACCAATTAAATAATGATGTTTCTAATAAAGTCGTGGCTATTGATGAGACACAAAAATCAATTACGTCAGTTGAAAGCCGGGTTAAAGAACTTAATGGTGAAATCAGTCAGGCTGAGGCAGAATTAAAAGCACGGAAATCCGTTTTGCGGGAACAGTTGATTGAATTGCAAAAGAAATCAACCAATAGTGTCTCTGGTAATGTTTATATTGACTTTATTTTAAATAGCGATGACTTCACTGACTTAATTTCGCGGACTTTTGCTGTGGGTAAGTTAAATAAAGCCAATAAAGATGCTATGGATGCAGTTACGGCTGCTAAAGAGAAATTAGCATCTTTAAAGACGGAGCAAGAAACTAAGAAGCAAGACTTAGTGACAACTAAAGATAAGTTAACTAAGCAAAAAGAAGACTTAGTCACCGCCAAAAAAGAGGCAGAAACTGCTCAAGATAGTTTGCAAAAGCAACTTGATGATAATAAGACGACGCTAGCAGGACTTCAAAAAGAATTAAATGCAGCTGTTGCAGCAGCTGCAGCTAAATTAAAAGCAGAGCAGGAAGCTCAAGCTAAAAAAGCCGCTGAAGCTGCTGCAGCTAAGGCTGCCCAAAAAGCTGCTTCAACAGCAGCTAAAGCGTCAAGTAAAAGCTCAGCGTCTGTAAGTCGTACGAGTCAAGCGATAAGTAGTTCTAGTACTAAGGCCACTACAGATACAAGTTCAGTTACTACTGATTCTTCTGAAACAACAACTAAAACTAATGACTCAAACCAAGATACAACTGCTGATTTGCCAGTAGTTTCTGGTGGTTCAATGATTAGCGTTGCTGCCCAATTTGTTGGTGTGACACCTTACGTTTATGGTGGCACAACACCAGCTGGATTTGATTGCTCAGGTTTAGTGTGGTATGCCGCAGCACATGCCGGTGTTTCTTTACCAAGAACATCTGGTGCACAGAGTACACAAGGTTCGTATGTTGCTATTAGCGATTTACAAGCCGGTGACTTAGTTTTCTGGGGTGGTGTGGGCTCTGCTTACCATGTCGGAATTTATATTGGCGGCGGCAGTTATATTCATGCGCCTCGTCCAGGTCAAAAAGTATCCGTTGGTACAATTAGTGGCTATCGCCCAAGTTTTGGTCGACGTCTATAATAAAAAAAGAGTAACCACTTAAATGGTTACTCTTTTTTTAGTTTGTTTGAGGAATTGCATCAACAAAAATATAGCTTGCAGATTTATAACTAATTGAAATTTCTTGATGATCTTCAGTTGTGACGACGATTGGCCCTTCGAACGGTTCATGTCGTTGAATGGTAATGATCGAACCGAGTGGGAGATGCAACCCTTCAAAGTACATCAAAAATTCATGATTATCAATGACGCGTTTAACTTGAACAGTTTGTCCGTCGGCAGTATCAATTAATACTTGATCACTTAGGTCGCTTAAATCGGCATTACCAGGCACTAAACCACCATGAGGACAACGCTTGGGATCTTGTAGAAAATCGTTTAAACGTTGAATGAGCATGCCATCAGTCGCATGCTCTAGAGCATCTGCTGCTTCATGGACTTCGCTAATGTTGTAATTCAGTTTGTCGTGGAGAAAAACTTCCCAAATACGATGACGCCGAACTAAGTTAGTTGCAATTTTAGTACCTTTTTCAGTTAAAGAGATTTCATTATAAGGTGTATGTTTAACGAGCTCTTCTTTAGAAAGACTGGTTAGCATTTCGGTAACCGAGGGTGCGCTAACTTGTAAGATATCGGCGATGTTTTTATTGGTGATTTTACGCCGATCATGTGATAGCTCATAAATTGCTTTTAAATAGTTTTCTTGATTTGGTGACATCAGCCGACCTCCAGCAATGACTTGTATTCTTATTATAACGTATTTGGCAAACTTTAAATAGTTTCAAAAATATAGAATCACTAACTTTAAAACATGGCTTAAATCTGCGCTTGAATGCCTTGAAAACACTGCTAGCATCGGCTTTTGATCTTGATGGTGAAGACTGTTTTTTAAAGTGGGTTGACACGTAAGCATTTATCTTGTAAAGTGGCGTCATTGGCTTGAATATTAAGTGATAGGATACATTAATTCAACACTTAGTTATCACAGGCTATTTTTTATGGACGCATGTTAATTCTGATGACTAATTACAGGATTCTTATTATGGCTCGATTAGTTAAGATTTATACATAAAGACCATTTTTAAATGACAAAGTGGCCTTGAATAAGCCCCTAGTGGGTGAATATCATAGTTAAAGTTTCACCGTTGAATTGATCGAAGACATGTATTCTTCCTGTAATGTTATTTGTGATTTAAATGCGCTACAATGAGTTATCATCGCTTTTTTGCTAAGTTGGAGGAAGTTAAAATGCGTTTGAATAAAAAGAAGCGGAGTACCATTTCCGTTGCGGGATTATTGATTACAATCGGGATTGTTTATGGTGATATTGGTACGTCACCATTATATGTTATGAAGACAATCATTGGCGACAATGGTGGTTTAACAACGGCGACTCGTGAAATGATTATGGGGAGTATCTCGTTAATTTTTTGGACGGTTATGTTATTAACCACCGTTAAATATGTTCTGATTGCGTTGCAGGCATTAAATCATGGTGAAGGTGGGATTTTCTCACTATATGCTTTGGTTAGGCGTCGTGCTAAATGGTTAATCTATCCAGCTTTAATTGGTGGTGCCGCTTTACTTGCAGACGGTATGTTAACGCCAGCTGTGACGGTAACTACTGCCATTGAAGGTCTAAAGGGAATTGACTTTAATGGGATAACGTTTGTCACAACGCAGCAAGAAGTTATTATCATTACGATTGTGATTCTATCAGTGCTCTTTATGATCCAACGCTTTGGCACTGGTGTTATTGGTCGTGCATTTGGCCCCATCATGTTTATTTGGTTCCTATTCTTGGGCGTCACTGGCTTTTTACACATGTTGGCTGACTTATCTATCTTGAAGTCATTGAACCCTTATTACGCAGTTAAACTGCTCTTCTTTAGTCCAGACAATCATGTAGGTGTCTTTATACTCGGTAGTGTCTTCTTGGCGACAACAGGTGCTGAGGCGCTTTATTCAGACGTTGGCCATGTTGGTCGAGTGAATATTTATGGCAGTTGGCCTTTTGTCTTTGTTAGTTTGATGCTTAATTATTTAGGCCAAGGTGTCTGGGTGATGAACAATGCAAATAATGCCGCATTAGGTCATGACGCAACATTTAATCCTTTCTTTGAAATGTTACCAGGTCAATGGCGCTTAATTGGGATTGTTTTAGCAACATTAGCGGCCATTATTGCTTCACAAGCTTTAATTACTGGGTCTTATACCTTAGTTTCTGAAGCTGTGCGCTTAAAGTTCTTCCCTCGAATGAAAATTATTTACCCATCAGAAAAGCATGGGCAAATTTATATCCCACTAGTTAATTCTATTTTATGGGTTGCTTGTATTATCATTATTTTGTTCTTCCGGACATCAGCTCATATGGAAGCAGCGTATGGTTTAGCTATTACCGTAACGATGTTAATGACGACGTTACTGTTATACCAATTCCTACGTCAAAGTAATGTGAAGATGATTTGGGCAGGGGCCATGGTTGTTTTCTTTGGCGCAGTTGAAACAATGTTCTTGATTTCTTCATTGGTTAAATTTGTCCATGGTGGTTATGTAACAGCCATCATCGCTGGTTTAATTCTTCTGGTCATGTATATTTGGTACTATGGTAATCGAATTCGCGACACAGAAGAATTCCAATCAGCCTATATCAGTCTTAACGACTATAAAGATCAATTGGTTAAATTAAGCAATGATGATTCAATGCCAATTTTCAGTGATAATGTTGTTTATATGGCTAAGGTTAAGCCGGGCAGCATGATTAAACGGGAAATATTATATTCGATTCTCGATAAGCGTCCTAAACGGGCTAAAGCTTATTGGTTCGTCACAGTTAATGTCACAGATGATCCTTATACTGCTGAGTATAGCGTCGATACGATGGGCACACGTAATGTTATTAACGTTCAATTGTACTTAGGCTTCAGACGTGAACAACGTGTGAATGTTTACTTACGGGCGATTGTTCATGAAATGATTGCACGTGGCCAAATCGATCCACAACCACAGAAATACACGACAATTCGTGGTCGTGATGTGGGCGACTTTAGTTTCGTAATCGTTCAAGATGTTATTTCACCACAAACGCAAATTGGTGCTTTTGAACGGGCGATTATTTCCTTGCGGGTTGGTTTACAAAACATCACCAGCAATCCTGCTTCTTGGTTTGGCTTGGAGTTTGCGGATGTTATTGTCGAAAAAGTGCCATTAATTCTCGGTAAAACTAAACCATTAAGTTTACGTTATTTAAACCGTGAAAAAGCACGAGTATTGCATTCACGCTTGCATAAAGAGCAAGAACTTAAACACATCAAAGTTCCTGATTTAGAAGACAAAGATGAGTTTGAAGATCAATAAAATAAAACCCGCGGCTAATATTGGCCGCGGGTTTTATTTTTAACTCATTCGAACAATAAAAAAACTCTGGACAATTACATCCAGAGTTTTTTACATTAAGCCGTCTAGCGGATTCGAACCGCCGACCTCATCCTTACCATGGATGCGCTCTACCTACTGAGCTAAGACGGCATTAACAATAAATAGTATATAGAATGAAAGAACAAATTGTCAACTGGAATTTTTAGGCCTTAGTGGTGTTAAAAATAGAGCAGCATTCTCATATTTGTTTAATCAAACCTCTAATGTTACAATCGTTTTAATTATTGAAATTATATTGAGAAGGGTTGTTAGCCAATGAAATCGAATCATTTATTTGTGCGTGGCGGTGCTGGTGATACAACAGCAGCTGAAGCAACACGTGCACAAGATAATCTTTATTTATCTGTTAATGGTGAGTGGGCTAAAACTGCTGAAATTCCAGCAGATCGTTCTACTACTGGCGGTTTTGCAGATTTAGCTGTTGGTGTTGAAGAACGATTATTAACAGACTTTGCTAAATTTCGTCAAGATTTGACACAAATTAGAACACCAGAACTTCAAGAAGCTGTTAAGCTTAATCAATTGGCATTAGATTTTAAGAAACGTGACGAAGATGGCACGCGACCTGCTGATGCCATGTTAAATAAACTTGATAAATTACAAAATTGGTCTGATGTGAATCAGCATTTGGCTGACTTAATTAAAGATGGCACGGCCTTGCCATTTAGTCTTGGCGTGGAACCAGACATGAAAAACACATCCGTTTATCTATTATATGTCGATGTTCCGGGATTGATTCTACCAGATAAGACTTACTATGCTGCTGACAATGAGAGTGGTCAACAGTTATTAGCCGTTTGGAGTGAAATGGCAATCGCAGTTTTACAAAAATTTGGTTACGATGAGACTCAAGCAACACAATTAGTTGACCAAGCCAAAGCCTTTGATGCTGCTATTGTGCCATTTGTTAAGAATTCCGAAGAGTTAGCTGATTATACAAAGCAATACAATCCGTATGAGTTTGCTGACTTTTTGAAATTAACACCTGAAATTGATTTTGCAACGGCTATTCCAGAAATCCTGGCTAGCACGCCAGAAAAGATTGTGTTAACTCAGCCAAAGTACTTTGAAAATCTGAGTAAATTAGTCACACCAGCAACTTTTGACCAATATAAGAGCTGGTTAATTGTCAATGAAATTTTAAGCACGACTGGTTTTTTAAGTGAGGAATTACGCCAGTTAGGTGGAACTTATGGTCGAGCAATTAGTGGTCAAAAGGAAGCAGCCAATCAGGAAAAACATGCTTATCGTTTAGCAAATGGTTACTTCTCTGATGTTGTTGGTCAGTATTATGGCGCAACTTATTTTGGAGATACTGCTCGTCAAGATGTCACGGCCATGATTAAGACTATGATCAATGTTTATAAGCAACGCTTGGCTAATAATGCTTGGTTATCTCAAGCAACGAAGGATAAAGCAATTGTTAAATTAAACAATATTGTGATTAAAGTCGGCTATCCTGATCAAGTTCGGGCTATTTATAGCCAATTAAAAATTAAAACAGCTGCTGAAGGCGGCGATTTATTAAATAATATTTTGAATCTAGCTAAGATTTTCCGTTTGGATAATTTTGCGAAGATTAAACAACCAGTTGATCGCACACGTTGGGCAATGCCTGGTAATTTAGTTAATGCGTGCTATGATCCAAGTTTTAACGATATTACGTTCCCAGCAGCCATCTTACAAGCACCATTCTATAGCTTAGAGCAAACTAATTCTCAAAACTATGGCGGCATTGGTGCGGTTATTGCCCATGAAATTTCCCACGCTTTCGATAATAATGGTGCTAAATTTGATGAGCAAGGTAATATGGTTAATTGGTGGACAGATGCTGACTACACAGCTTTTGAAGAACGCACACAAGCGATGATTCAAGAGTTCGATGGTATTTCTTACGCAGGATCTCAAGTAAACGGCAAGTTGGTCATCAGTGAAAACGTTGCTGATGGCGGTGGCTTGAGTTGTGCACTTGAAGCAGCTAAAGAAGATGACGATGTCGATTTAAAGGCCTTTTTCAATAATTGGGCTAAAGTTTGGCGGATTAAGGCTACTAATGAATATCGGCAACTGCTATTATCAATTGACGTCCATGCGCCTGGTCCATTACGTGCTAACGTTCAGGCACAAAATATGGATGATTTTTATCAAGCTTTTGATGTCACTGAACAAGACGGTATGTGGTTAGCGCCAGAAGACCGTGTTAATATTTGGTAAGCTTAATTATCATGAATAGCTATGAACAATAATTTGTTCATAGCTATTTTTTATGAATTGCTTAGTGACAATTTTATTGGCATAATAAATGCAATATTTCGTCGTCATCAGTATTGAATTTAATCAATAAAAGCAAATATTTCTTGAGAGTGAGTTGATGATATGGATGATTTAATTGAGCAGCAAGCGGCTTGGGATGACTTTGCAGAAGAATATTATGCTACGGAGCAAGCTAGTCAATTGCCTTATGTTACAGACGTTTTAAGCTATCTGCAACAAGCGCAACTATTACCTCAGCAACTATTGGACTTAGGTAGTGGCGCGGGACGCTTTACCTTGCCATTTGCCCAAGCAGGTGTACGAGTTACGGCTGTTGATTTCTCAAAAAAAATGTTAGCAATTTTAAGAAAAAGAGCGACACATCAGAATTTAACGCAATTAATCGTAACGAAAAAGGCATCGTGGCAACAATTAGTCCAGGAAAGTCAAGATATACCAGTGCTTTGGATAAGTATGTTACCAGACATAACGGCTCAACAAATGTTACAGATTAGTCGACTGATTACAGAAAAGCTATTGATATTTCGCTTGACTCAAGTTAATGATCCGCTATTAACCCCTTTGTTAGCTAAATTGGCATTACCGCCAGAGCGCCCAGAGATTCAATCAGAGTTAATGGTGCAATATCAGACAATATTACAGCCGGAGTTTCAGCATAGTCAGATGCAATTCTTTAACTATCAACTAACAGAAGAACTATCAGAAACAGAATTGTGGGATTACTTACGAGATTATCCGGAAATAACGTCAGAAAAATTTGAATGGTTACAAACAAAAATAAGGCCAAAGTTAAATCAAGGTCGATTGAAGAGCGTTTTGGATTATCGATTCGAATTATTAATTTTAGAACGGTAAAACGCTGCCAATTGTTTAAACAACTATCCGAAAACGCTGCCATTTTATGATATTATTTAAAGAGTAAAGTCAGTTAAAACGAAACACAATATATTTGGAGGCAATTTTAATGGCAGTTATAATTTTTGATTTTGGTGGTACTAGTGTTAAATATGGTGTTTGGGCACAAAATGAACTTGGTCAAAATGGTTCCTTTAAGACACCAGCAACTTGGGAAGAGATGCAAAAACAATTACAGGCTACTTTTACACAATTGAAGTCAACAGTGTCAGATGTTCAGGGGGTAGCCTTGTCTTTGCCGGGAGTTGTTGATAATGAAAAAGGTGAAATTCGTGGGTTAAGTGCGATTCCTTATATTCATAATTTTCCAATTAAGGCTGCTTTTTCTGAGTTGTTTGATCATTTACCAATTGCGATGGAAAATGATGCTAATTGTGCCGCTCTTGCTGAACTATGGCTGGGAAGTGCTAATGACGTTAATAGTGCCATGGTAATTGCTTTAGGAACAGGCGTTGGCGGCTCGGTTATTATGAATCATCAATTAGTTCGCGGCCGTAATTTAGTTGGTGGCGAATTTGGTTTTATGCAAATGACACCTGAAGAAACTTGGAGCAAGATTGGGACCGTTGTTACGGCTGTACAACGTTATAATGATCAAAGCGGCGAAGCTGCAATTAATGGTACTGAATTATTTGATCGGGCAGATGCCGGTGATGAGTTAGCTCAAAAAGAAGTTGAGAAGTTTTATCATTATAATGCCGTTGGTTTGTACAATTTAATTAGTAGCTTTAATCCAGATCGGATTATTCTTGCTGGTGGTGTTTCTGCACGTCCAGACTTAGCTGATATTTTAATTCATCGCGTCACTAATCTTTTGAAGTGGGCTGGTCTGTCTGAACCGACTGTTGACATTCAGACAAGCCGGTTCTCTAATGATGCTAATTTAATTGGCGCTGTTAAGAACTTTAAGGATTGCTATTCAGATATCGATTTGAAGTGACAAAAGTGTTCGCTCAAGATGATGGGTTATTCATGCTAAAAAAGAGGGGAATTGCTATAATCGTTTTAAGTCATTATTTATCAACTTAATGAAGTTAAAGGGGGATAACCAATGAGCGATCGCACAAGCCGCCGCTTGATTAATATTGCATCGTTGCTTTCAGTATTGGCTATGATTGCTTTAGCGATATATTGGTATCGTTTAGGAATTTTTCGTAGTCAGGCAGCGTTAGATCAGTATATTCATCAACGGCATATTATTGGACCACTAATTTTTATTTTGATTCAAATTATTCAGGTGGTTATTCCGGTAATTCCTGGCGGTGTGAGTACTGGTGTGGGTGTGATCTTGTTTGGACCTCTTTACGGTTTTATTTATAATTACGTAGGTATTGTCATTGGCTCATTTATTAATTTCTTTTTAGCGCGCCGTTATGGACAAAACTTCATTTTGCATATGATTCCGCAAAAGACTTTTGAAAAGTACTTCAATAAAAATAAATTTCGTAGCCAAAAAGCTTTTGATTTATTTTTTGCACTAGCGATTTTCTTGCCTGTGGCACCAGATGACGTCTTGGTAATGATTGCTGGGTTGACTAAGATGACTTGGACAAAGTTTTCGGCTATTATCATTTTACTTAAGCCATTTACCATTGCTGCTTACAGTTTTGTTTTGGTTTATGGTGGGCAATTGCTTTTAAATTTACTTCGTTAATTAATTAAAACGACTGGGGCTTAATTAGTTCCAGTCGTTTTTGTTGAGTTACTTTGAGTATTATCAGCATAAGTTATGTAAAATAAAGAGTAGTGGTTATTTTACTGAGGTGGTTGATGAATTGGAAAATCAAACAATTTACTTAAGAACATTTATAGATACTGATGTGGCTTTTATTTTGAAACTAGGGTCAGACGATCTTTATCGGCAAACGGCAGGCTTTGCGGCAATTCACACGGCTGAAGAGGCACAGAAAATTTTACAAATTTATCAAAAACATCCTAACGACTATGTCATCTGCCTGAAAGCAACGAATCAACCGATTGGTTTTATTGAGTTAAACGAACGTGGAATTGATGAGCGAAGTCATTTAGCTGATACCCGTGAAGTTGGCTTTATTTTATTAAAGGAGTTTTGGGACCAAGGTTATATGACGATGGCATTAATGTTAGTTTTTGATCATGCTTTTGATGAAATGAAAATTTCAGAAATTTGGGCAGGACATTATGAAAATAATCGCCGTTCTGCGCACTTTTTACAAAAAATAGGGTTTGAGTTTAAGTACGATGTTCAGATGCCTTTTCCATTTATTGAGCAAGCGAATGAAAAATATTATTTATTGACGCCTAGCAGATGGCAACGGTTTCGAGATAAATTGCGCTAGACTAGGCATTTTGCTGTGCTATACTAGTTTGTGAGGATTTTATAGGAGTGATAACATGGCGGATAATGATGCGATGCAACAACGAATGAAAGAGATCGAAGCTAATTCGGAACTGCGCCTATTACGTAGTGAAAATAATGACGTGCCGCTAGCTGACGATAACCGACATATCCAACAATATTTAGTGTATACCGACTTTCAGTTCGATAATAAAATGCAAAAAACGAATTCGATTTTTGTATATACGCCTTGGATGAATCTAGATTCACAAGGCCGAACACGAACTGATTTTCAGAACCAATTATTGTTTGAATACAATGGTTGGGAAAAGAAAGTTCATATTACAGTTTTAGAAACATTAGGTTCAGCATCGCAACTTGCCTTTTTTGATTATCAGAATCATGGTTTAGCTCAACTTTCACTTCGAGCATTAATTAGACTCGCACAGAGAATGGATGTTACCACGATTGATGCCGCGTTATCTTCTTTTGATGGCGAAGATGACTTTAAGCGAATTAAGAATTTGTTCACTAAAGTTGGCTTTACTGTAGCTGACGAAAACAAAGATTTGGGCATTGCCAAATTTATCTATCAATTTGACTAAAATAGAGATTGTGCTAATTTTTAGCACAATTTTTTTATTGCTTTCTTCCTAATAAGACTGTGCCGAAAAACGTGGCATTTCTAATAAAAAAATGTTACATTATATGTATTCAAACACGTTGAGGAAAAATTTAAGCCGATTTCAGAGAGACAGCGGTTGGTGTGAGCTGTTATTAAGCTATTCCATTTTCCTAGTGGGCGGTGATGAACCGCACGGCCTAGTCGTTAATCAGTTGAGTGCAAGCATAGCTTGAAAATGGGTGGTACCGCGAAGTGACCAGTTCGTCCCTTTATGGGGATAAACTGGTTATTTTTGTACTTAATTTTACTAATCAGAATAATAGAAGGGATGTTTTATATGTTAGATTTAAAATTAATTCGCCAAAGACCAGACTGGATTAAAGAGAAATTATCTTCACGCGGGGTTACTGCTGAAGAAATCGATGAATTACTAGGTTTAGACGAACAACGTCGCGCTAAAATTGTTGCTGATGAAAACTTGAAGAAGAAACGTAATGACGTTTCTGAACAAATTGCGCAAATTAAGCGCGAAAAAGGTGATGCTAGTCAAGCAATCAAGGATATGCGTGAAGTTGGCGCTCAAATTAAACAGTTGGATCAAGAAGTTGCAGAACTAGATGAAAAGGTAACTTATATCTTAGTGCGCTTGCCTAATATTCCTGACGATTCTGTTCCAGTTGGACCAAACGAAGATTACAATGTAGAAATTCGCAAGTGGGCAACACCACGTGAATTTGATTTTGAACCTAAGGCACATTGGGAAATTGGGGAAAACTTAGGGATTTTGGACTTTGAACGTGGTGCTAAAGTAGCCGGTGCACGTTTTGTCTACTATAAAGGTTTTGGCGCGAAGCTAGAACGGGCACTTTATAACTTTATGTTAGATGAACATAGTAAAGAAGGTTATGAAGAAGTTATTCCGCCATATTTAGTGAATAACGATGCTATGTTTGGTACGAGTCAATTCCCTAAATTTACAGAAGATGTCTATACAGTTATCAATGAAGGGGATCCATTAACTTTAATTCCAACTGCTGAAGTGCCATTAACTAACTATTACAGTCATGAAATTATTGATGGTGCTAAATTACCAATTTATCTGACAGCATTAACACCATGCTTCCGTTCAGAAGCAGGTAGTGCTGGTCGTGATACTCGTGGTTTGATTCGCTTGCACCAATTTAATAAAGTTGAAATGGTGAAGTACGTTAAGCCAGAAGATTCATTTAATGAACTAGAAAAATTAACGGCAGATGCTGAAGATATTCTCAAGAAGTTGAAGCTACCATATCATGTCATCACGTTAGCTTCTGGTGATGCTAGCTTCTCATCAGCTAAGACCTATGATATAGAAGTATGGTTACCTGCTCAAAACACTTATCGTGAAATCTCAAGTTGTTCTAATTGTACTGATTTCCAAGCCCGTCGTGCCCAAATTCGTTATCGCGATGAAAATGGTAAGGTTCAGTATTTGAATACATTGAACGGTTCTGGTTTGGCAGTTGGTCGGACAGTTGCTGCTATTTTAGAAAATTATCAAAACGAAGATGGTTCAGTAACAGTTCCTGAAGCTTTAGTGCCATATATGAATGGTGTTACAAAACTGATTGCTGAAAACTAATAGAAACAGTTAAAAATGTTGTGGCGTAATTACGCTGCAACATTTTTTTGTGGGCTGAATTCCCGGTATAATAAGGATTTAAAACTTTTCTGAAAAAAGTTCAAATTTATAGTTGACGAATACTGCTGAAGTTGGTAATATATTACATGTTGCTGATAGCGATAAACATGTTTTGCTTATCAATTAGTAACACAGTAGGCCTTTGAAAACTGAACAAAGTTTCGAGTAATGTGCAGGGTTTATTACATT
>NZ_AYYK01000009.1 GCF_001436095.1 Lapidilactobacillus dextrinicus DSM 20335
GTAGAGCACCTGGTTTGGGACCAGGGGGTCGCAGGTTCGAATCCTGTCTTCCCGATGATACCAAGCATAAGGTATCAAAGTTCTAATAATTAAATAGTTTTTGCGGAAGTAGTTCAGTGGTAGAACATCACCTTGCCATGGTGGGGGTCGCGAGTTCGAATCTCGTCTTCCGCTTTTAGTCTAAAAGTTAGCTTTTGGGCTTTTTTTATTGTTTAAAAAATAGACCGACGGAAAGTAGCTCAGCTTGGTAGAGCACTACGTTCGGGACGTAGGGGTCGCAGGTTCAAATCCTGTTTTTCCGATTAAAAAATAGAACTCAGTAATCATGGCTGAGTTCTATTTTTTTGAAATTAAGAAAATTCGAGTCCATTTGGTTGGCAAGCAATCATTTATCTCTTATAATAATGGTCAATGAAGGTCAATCATGATTTTCGTGAGAACGTATTTGATAAAAAGAAAAGGATCTTGCAATGACTGGACAAAATATTTCTGATATTATTGAAGCTTACTTAAAGCAAATATTAGCAGAGCAACAACAAATTGAAATTAATCGCTCAGATATTGCAGCACAGTTCAATTGTGTTCCTTCACAGATTAATTATGTTATTAAAACTCGTTTTAATGAACAGCAAGGTTATTGGGTTGAGAGTAAACGTGGTGGTGGCGGCTATATTCGTATTGAAAAACTACAGTCAACCGATTTAGACGAATACTTGACTCGACTACTTGAATTAGTTGGTACCCAAATAACTGAGCAGGATTTACAAATGTTTTTGCAACAACTTTATGATAATCAACTATTAACCAAGCGTGAAGCACAAATTATGGCAATCATGGGTGAACATAAAACCTTAAATGTTTCCAATCAAGAAGCAGAAGAAACGTTACGTGCTAACTTATTAATTGCCTTATTAAATAGTTTGCGGTATAAACGTTCATAGAGAAAGAGAGGCGTTAACTTGGATAATTTATTTACAGAAAGTGCTAGTCAAGTACTCGTTATTGCCCAAGAGCAAGCACGTTATTTTCATCATCATGCTGTTGGCACAGAACACTTGTTACTCGCACTGACAATGGAAAAAAGCGGTATTGCCGGTAAAACTTTACGGCAATTAACGATTACGCCTGATTATGTTAAAGAAGAAATTGAACGCCTAACTGGCTATGGTTCATCACAACAGTCTAATGAGGATGCTGATGGTTATTTACCATACTCACCTAAATCTAAGCAAATTTTGGCTTACGCAGGAGATGAAGCTAAGAAATTAGGTGCTGTTAAAATTGGTACGGAGCATGTCTTACTGGGCTTATTGCGTGAAGATGATATCTTAGCTTCACGAATTTTAACGGATTTAGGTCTCAGTCTTTCTAAAACAAAGCAGTTGTTAATGAAAAAGATGGGGCTTTCTGAAAGTTCATTAAAGCACCGTAATCAAACCACCACAACACCAAAAAATAATCAACAATCAATGACGCCAACTTTAGATAAGTTAGCACGAGATTTAACGCAATCAGCTCGTGAAAGTAAGATGGATCCAGTCGTGGGTCGTGATCAAGAAGTTAAACGAGTTATTCAGATTTTAAGTCGGCGAACTAAGAACAATCCAGTTTTAATTGGTGAACCAGGCGTTGGTAAAACTGCTATCGCTGAAGGTTTAGCACAACGAATTGTAACTGGCAATGTGCCAGCTGACATGCAAGAGAAGCGTTTGATGATGCTAGATATGGGCTCATTAGTTGCGGGTACTAAGTATCGTGGTGAATTTGAAGATCGCTTAAAGAAAGTCATCGATGAAATTTATCAAGATGGTCAAGTGATCCTCTTTATTGATGAATTACACACTCTAATTGGTGCTGGTGGTGCAGAAGGTGCTATTGATGCTTCTAATATTTTGAAGCCAGCATTAGCTCGTGGTGAATTACAATTAATTGGTGCCACAACACTAGACGAGTATCAGAAGTATATTGAAAAAGACCAGGCCTTAGAACGACGTTTTTCAACGGTTATGGTTGATGAACCAACCCCAGCTGAAACTGAGGAGATTTTACAAGGTTTGCGGCCACGCTATGAAATGCATCATGGTGTTACGATTACTGACGAAGCATTACATGAAGCCGTTGTTTTAGCTAATCGTTATATTACAGGGCGCTTTATGCCTGATAAGGCGATTGATTTAATCGATGAATCTGCAGCTAAAGTGCGCTTAAATGAAACGGATAGTACACTGACCCCTGAAGAAAAAATGAAACAACAGTTGCAGGAATTAGTTGCTAAAAAAGAAAAGGCAATTGAACAACAAGACTTCGAAAAAGCAGCAACGATTCGTGAACAAGAAAAGTCCGTTAAAAAGCAATTAGATAATTTTGATGACGATGAAAAGCATGTTCGCGCTGATGTACAAGTTAAAGCTGATGATGTTGCGCAAGTTGTTGCCGAATGGACAGGTGTTCCGGTAACTCAATTGCAGAAAAAAGAAAGTGAACGACTGCTTGATTTAGAAAAAATCTTGCATCAACGCGTTGTTGGTCAAGATGAAGCTGTTGTTTCTGTATCACGAGCAATTCGTCGTGCACGCAGTGGCTTGAAAGATCCAAGTCGGCCAATTGGTTCGTTTTTATTCTTAGGACCAACGGGTGTTGGTAAAACTGAATTAGCTAAAGCGTTGGCAGAAGCAATGTTTGGCTCTGAAGACAACATGATTCGAATTGATATGTCAGAATACATGGAACAATTCACAACCTCACGTTTAATCGGCTCACCTCCTGGCTATGTTGGTTATGATGAAGGTGGTCAATTAACCGAAAAAGTGCGTAATAAGCCATATTCTGTTGTTTTATTTGATGAAGTTGAAAAAGCTCATCCAGATGTGTTCAACTTATTATTGCAAGTGTTAGATGACGGCTTCTTAACAGATTCTAAAGGCCGAAAAGTTGATTTCCGTAATACAATCTTGATTATGACTTCTAACTTAGGGGCAACTGCCTTACGTGATGATAAGAGCGTTGGTTTTAGTAGTCATTCAACTGGTAATGATTACGCAGCAATGCAAGCTAAGATTTTGGAAGCAACAAAGCAATTCTTCCGACCAGAATTTTTAAACCGGATTGATGAAACAGTTATCTTTCACGCCTTAGACCGCGAACAATTACGCGTTATTGTCAAGATTCTTGCTAAACGATTGTTAGCACGATTAAGTGAACAAGACATTAAAGTTAAGATTACGCCAGCAGCAATGGACGTTATTGCGTCCGATGGCTATAATCCTGAATACGGTGCACGTCCGTTACGTCGAGCTTTGCAACGTGATATTGAGGATAAAGTCAGTGAAATGTTACTTAGCAAAGAATTACAAAGTGGTGCTAAGTTAACGATCGGTGCTAGCAAAGGTAAAATCACATTTAATGTTCATCAAGATGATGTTGAACCCCGGGCAACCGTTAAAAGTTAATACGAAATAAATAATAGGATCAGCTGATGATCCTATTTTTATTGTCTTAAACTGATTAATAAAAAAGCAGCAAAAGGTTGTTTTTATTAGCGAGCGATACCAGGCTTAACTTGGCTAGATTTTTAGTGTTATTTTATGCTATGCTTGTTGGGAATTCTTTTTTGGAGAGGTCTATATATGACAGAATTAGTTACGACAGTGGCCAGCCTTGATCAAGCTGATCAATTATTAGCAGCTGGTGCCGATCGTTTATATTTGGGTGAAGACTACTTTGGCTTGCGGTTACCTCATAGTTTTGAACGTGCTGAGCTGACTCAAGTGGTTGAGCTTGCCCATCAACATGGTAAAAAAGTGACAGTGGCAGTGAATGCTATTTTTCATAGTGATCGTATTAAAAAGGTCGCTGAATATTTACGTTTCTTGGAATCAATCAATGTTGATGAAATTAGCATTGGTGATCCTGGGGCTATTTATTTACTAACAAAAGAACAAATCAATTTACCTTATATTTATGATGCGTCGGATTTAGTAACAAGTTCTCGGCAAATTAATTTTTGGGCTAAGCATCAAGCTAGTGCTGCTGTCTTAGCTCGGGAAGTTCCTTATGAAGAAATGGTTCCTTTAGCAAAGGTAATCACGATTCCCGTTGAAGTTTTGGTTTATGGTGCAACGGTTATCCATCAATCAGGTCGTCCGTTGGTGACAAACTATTCTAATTTTGTTCAAGAGCATTTGGATCAGGCCGATCGTCAACGGGGCTTATTCATTTCTGCACCGCATCATCCGGAAACCCATTATTCTATTTATGAAGATATTAACGGCACACATATTTTTGCAAACAATGATGTTGATTTAATGTCAGTCTTGCCAAAATTAAGCGAGTTAAAATTGAACCGTTGGAAACTTGATGGACTATATGCCGATGAAACAAAATTCGTTGAAATTGTTAAGGCCTTTGCCAAAGCACGGGATCTAATGGCACAACAAGCATTAGATGATCAACAACTAGCAAAATTAGACGAAATTGTTCATGATAATCAAGCACCTGAACGGGGACTTGATCGTGGCTTCTTTGATATCGATCCAAATGAGGTGAAATAATGCAAGCAATTAAAGTTAAACATCCAGAAGTCCTAGCACCCGCTGGTACACCAGAAAAACTACGTATTGCCATTGATTACGGTGCTGATGCTGTTTATATCGGCGGTGATGCATACGGATTACGAAGTCGAGCTGGTAACTTTTCATTTGATGAAATGAAAGAAGGGGCCGAATATGCCCATCAACACAATGCTAAAGTTTACGTGGCTGCTAATATTGTTGCCCATGAACAAAATTTAGCTGGTGCTGGTGAATTCTACCGTCAGGTTCGTGATGCTGGAATTGATGCTGTTATCGTTTCCGATCCATCTTTGATTGAAACGGCAATTACTGAAGCGCCAGGTTTGAAGGTTCACTTATCAACACAAGCTTCAGCAACTAACTATGAAACATTGAATTTTTGGCAAAATGAGGGTCTTGAACGAGTTGTGTTAGCTCGTGAAGTCGGTATCGACGAAATCAAAGAGATTCGTCAACATACAGATGTCCAAATTGAAGCTTTTGTACACGGTGCAATGTGTATTGGCTATTCTGGCCGTTGTGTATTGTCTAATCATTTAAGTTTGCGTGATGCTAACCGTGGTGGTTGTGCGCAAAACTGTCGTTGGAAATATGATCTGTTTGATATTCCTGATAATGGTCAGAAACGAGAATTACTTGGTCATGGTCCTGATGGCAAGTTAGAAGAATTCTCGATGAGTGCGGTAGATATGTCAATGATCGAACACATTCCTGATTTAGTCGAGGCTGGCGTTGACTCATTAAAAATTGAAGGCCGTATGAAGACTGTGCATTATGTTTCAACTGTTGCTAACGTTTATTCAAAAGCGGTTCGCTCATATTGCGAAGATCCAGAAAACTATCAATTAGATCCGGCTTGGGTTGATGAGTTGTGGAAAGTTGCTCAACGTGAATTATCAACTGGCTTTTATTATGGTACGCCTGACGAGAACTTCCAATTATTTGGTAAACGTCGCCGGATGCCACGTTATGCCTTTGTCGGTGAAGTTTTAGCTTATGATGAAGTAACTAAGCAAGTCACGGTTCAACAACGAAATAACTTCGGCGTTGGGGATACGATTGAATTCTATGGTCCTAACTTTGCTCATCATACCCAAAAGGTGACAGACCTATTTGATGATAAAGATCAAGCAATTGAACGGGCACCACATGCGATGCAGATTGTTCATTTCACCTGTGACGCACCAGTTAAGCCGGGCGATTTTGTTCGTGCTAACGAAGAAAAATAACTCGTGCAAAAACAAAAGGATTTTTCTGAAAATATTGAATACTAAAGCTAATTCTGTTGCATTATTTGTGAAATTAGGCTATACTTGTTTAGTCTAAAAGAACTGTAGCATAATTGCAGTATCACGCCGATCTATTGTCCGGTTTGTGATTATAAAGTACAAAAGCAATTCGTTAAACGCATTGTTTTTGTCTTTTTTTTGCTCAAAAAAGACGAAAATAGTGTTCTTAATGAAAATGTAACTTTTGTAACCTAACTGTAATCTTATTTGTTACTGAATTTTTTGAAGGGGTGAACGGTTTGACAGGACATATCGTGAAATATGGTAAACATCGGACACGTCGTTCGTATGCACGTATTAAAGAAGTGCTTGATTTACCAAATTTGATCGAGATCCAAACAAATTCTTACCAATGGTTCCTTGATGAAGGCCTTAAGAGCATGTTCCAAGATATCATGCCAATTGATGACTTTGCAGGTAACCTTTCTTTAGAGTTTGTGGGTTATAAACTTTTAGAACCAAAATATACAGTCGAAGAAGCACGTCAACACGATGCTAACTACTCTGCACCACTACACGTCACTTTAAAATTGACTAACCATGAAACAAATGAAATCAAAACTCAAGATGTTTTCTTTGGTGATTTCCCATTAATGACGCAACAAGGTACTTTTATCATTAACGGTGCTGAACGTGTTATTGTTTCACAGTTAGTTCGTTCACCAGGTGTCTACTTTAATTCTTCCATTGATAAAAACAGCCGTACTTTATATGGCACAACTGTTATTCCTAACCGTGGTGCTTGGTTGGAATATGAATCTGACGCTAAGGATCTTTCTTACGTACGGATTGATCGGACTCGTAAGTTACCAATGACCGTCTTAGTTCGGGCATTAGGATTTGGCTCTGATTCAGAAATCATCGATATCTTAGGCGAAAACGAAAGCCTAATGTTAACGATGGAAAAAGATATCCATAAGGATACAACAGACTCTCGTGTCACTGAAGCCTTAAAGGATATTTACGAACGTCTCCGCCCAGGCGAACCTAAGACGGCTGACAGTTCTCGTTCATTACTTTATGCACGTTTCTTTGATCCAAAGCGTTACGACTTAGCACCAGTTGGTCGTTATAAGATCAATAAGAAGCTTGGTATGAAGCATCGCTTGCTTAACCAAACATTAGCTGAAACATTAGCTGATCCTGATACAGGTGAAATTATTGCAGCTAAGGGAAGTTTAGTTGACCGTGAAGTTATGGATAAATTAAGTCCATATCTTGAACGTGATGACTTTAAGACACAAACTTTTGAACCTTCTGATGAAGGTGTTGTCACTGAACCAATGACAATTCAAACCATCAAAGTTGTTTCTCCTGATGATCCAGAACGTGAAGTTCGTTTAATTAGTAACGGTAATATTCCTGAAGATGTTAAGCATATTACACCTGCAGATATTATTGCTTCGATTAATTACTTCTTGAACTTACGTGAAGGCTTAGGCTCAACTGATGATATTGATCACTTGGGTAACCGTCGAATTCGTTCTGTTGGTGAATTATTGCAAAACCAATTTCGTATTGGTTTAGCACGGATGGAACGTGTTGTTCGCGAGCGGATGTCTATCCAAGACGCTGCTACTGTAACACCACAACAATTAATTAACATTCGTCCTGTTGTTGCTTCAATTAAAGAATTCTTTGGTTCTTCTCAATTGTCACAGTTCATGGATCAAACGAACCCATTAGGCGAGTTAACTCATAAACGTCGTCTATCTGCCTTAGGGCCTGGTGGTTTGACTCGTGACCGTGCCGGATATGAAGTCCGTGACGTTCACTACACGCATTATGGTCGTATGTGTCCAATTGAAACACCTGAAGGTCCTAACATCGGTTTGATTAACAGTTTGGCTTCTTATGCCGTTGTTAACAAGTATGGTTTCATTGAAACACCATACCGTCGTGTTGCTTGGACTGATCATAAGGTTACAGACAAAATTGATTATTTAACTGCTGATGAAGAAGATAATTACATTGTTGCTCAGGCCAACTCACCATTAAATGAAGATGGTAGTTTCGTTGATGACACTGTTTTGGCTCGTCATAAAGATGACAACATTGAAATCAGCCCTGAAAAAGTCGATTATATGGACGTTTCACCTAAG
Organism: Lapidilactobacillus dextrinicus DSM 20335; assembly: GCF_001436095.1. Classification (GTDB taxonomy): domain Bacteria; phylum Bacillota; class Bacilli; order Lactobacillales; family Lactobacillaceae; genus Lapidilactobacillus; species Lapidilactobacillus dextrinicus. The sequence goes on from NZ_AYYK01000009.1 coordinate 7,963, forward strand.
CAAGTAGTTGCCGTAGCCACTGCCTGCATTCCTTTCTTGGAAAACGATGACTCTAACCGTGCCTTAATGGGTGCCAACATGCAACGTCAGGCCGTACCTCTGGTTAATCCACATGCACCATTAGTTGGTACTGGTATGGAATATGTTGCTGCACACGATTCAGGAACAGCAATGTTAGCTAAACATCCTGGTACTGTTGAATTTGTTGACGCCAAAGAAGTTCGGGTTCGTCGTGAAGATGGTACGCTTGATAAGTATCCATTAATGAAGTTCCGTCGTTCTAATGCTGGTAAGTGCTATAACCAACGTCCAATCGTTGCAAAAGGCGATCATGTTGATGTTAGTGAAATTATCGCTGATGGTCCTGCAATGGAAAAGGGTGAATTGGCATTAGGCCAAAACCCACTGATTGCCTTCATGACTTGGAATATGTATAACTTCGAAGATGCCATTGTCTTGTCTGAACGTTTAGTTAAAGATGATAGTTACACATCAATTCATATTGAAGAATATGAATCAGAAGCACGTGATACGAAGTTAGGACCAGAAGAGATCACTCGGGAAATTCCTAACGTCGGTGAAGATGCACTTAAAGACCTAGATGAATTCGGTGTTATCCGCATTGGTGCTGAAGTTAACGATGGTGACATCTTAGTCGGTAAAGTAACGCCTAAGGGTGTGACAGAGCTTTCTGCAGAAGAACGTTTGTTACATGCTATTTTCGGTGAAAAAGCTCGTGAAGTTCGCGATACTTCATTGAAAGTTCCTCATGGCGGCGGCGGCATCGTTCAAGATGTTAAGATCTTTACTCGTGAAGCAGGCGATGAATTATCACCTGGCGTTAACATGATGGTTCGTGTTTATATCACCCAGAAACGTAAGATCCAAGTTGGTGATAAGATGGCCGGACGTCATGGTAACAAGGGTACTGTTTCAATCGTTGTTCCTGAAGAAGATATGCCATATATGCCAGACGGTACACCAGTTGACATTCTATTGAACCCAATGGGTGTTCCTTCTCGTATGAACATTGGTCAGGTCTTAGACTTACATTTAGGTATGGCTGCTCGTAACTTAGGTATTCATGTTTCAACACCTGTTTTTGATGGTGCTAATGATGATGACCTTTGGGCAACTGTTAAAGAAGCTGGTATGGCTAGCGATGGTAAGACAGTTCTTTATGATGGTCGAACAGGTGAAGCCTTCCATAACCGTGTATCTGTTGGTGTTATGTACTACATGAAGTTAGCCCACATGGTTGACGATAAGATCCATGCTCGTTCAATTGGACCTTACTCATTAGTAACGCAACAACCTTTAGGTGGTAAAGCACAGTTTGGTGGCCAGCGTTTTGGTGAAATGGAAGTTTGGGCACTTGAAGCTTATGGTGCCGCTTATACCTTACAAGAAATCTTGACTTACAAGTCAGATGACGTTGTTGGTCGTGTTAAAACTTATGAAGCCATCGTTAAGGGCGAACCAATTCCTAAGCCAGGTGTACCTGAATCATTCCGAGTATTGGTTAAAGAATTACAAGCACTTGGTCTTGATATGAAGGTCCTTGATGCTGATCATCAAGAGATCGAATTGCGTGATATGGATGACGATGAAAACGACAATGTTAACAATGACGCACTTCAAAAATTCTCTGATGAACAAGATAAGAAACGTCAAGAAGAGGCTGCCCGTAAGGCGTTAGCCGAACTAACTGGCAAAGGAAACGCTGACTCAGATAAATAATGTTAGTTGACTGAAAATAACAGGGAGGTCTAAATCTTTGATCGATGTAAATAAGTTTGAAAGCATGCAGATCGGACTTGCATCACCTGATAAGATCCGTAGTTGGTCTTACGGTGAGGTTAAAAAGCCTGAAACGATCAACTATCGGACTTTAAAACCAGAACGTGATGGTTTGTTCGACGAACGCATCTTCGGACCAACAAAAGACTGGGAATGTGCCTGCGGTAAGTACAAACGTGTTCGTTATAAGGGCATTGTTTGTGACCGTTGTGGTGTTGAAGTGACACGCTCAAAAGTTCGTCGTGAACGGATGGGTCATATTGAACTTGCTGCACCAGTAACACATATCTGGTACTTCAAAGGTATTCCTAGCCGAATGGGTCTTGTCTTAGACATGAGCCCACGTGCTTTGGAAGAAATTATCTACTTTGCATCATATGTTGTTATCGATCCTGCTGATACAACACTTGAATATAAACAATTATTAACTGAACAAGAATATCGGGAACGAATGGAAGAATTCAATGGTCAATTCAACGCCAAAATGGGTGCTGAAGCAATCAAAGAATTACTTGAAAAAGTCGATCTTGAAAAAGAAGTTGTTGAGTTAAAAGAAGAATTGAAGAGTGCTCAAGGTCAAAAACGGACGCGCGCTATTCGCCGTTTGGATATCTTGGATGCCTTTCGTCAATCTGGTAACCGTCCAGAATGGATGGTTATGGATGCTATTCCAGTTATCCCACCAGATTTACGGCCAATGGTTCAATTGGAAGGTGGCCGTTTTGCCACTTCTGATTTGAATGATTTGTATCGTCGTGTGATTAACCGTAACAATCGTTTGAAACGTTTGTTGGATTTAAACGCACCTAATATCATCGTTCAAAACGAAAAGCGGATGTTGCAAGAAGCGGTTGATGCTTTGATCGATAATGGTCGTCGGGGCCGTCCAGTTGCTGGTCCTGGTAATCGTCCATTGAAGTCATTGTCACATATGTTGAAAGGTAAGCAAGGTCGTTTCCGTCAAAACTTACTTGGTAAACGTGTCGACTACTCTGGTCGTTCAGTTATCGACGTTGGCCCAACGTTGAAATTCTATCAATGTGGTTTGCCACGACAAATGGCTTTGGAATTGTTCAAACCATTCGTTATGCATGAATTAGTTAAGCGTGAGCTTGCTTCAAATATTAAGAATGCTAAACGTAAAATTGAACGTCAAGATGACGATGTCTGGGATGTTGTTGAAGATGTTATTAAAGAACGTCCAGTTCTTTTAAACCGGGCCCCTACATTGCACCGTTTAGGTATCCAAGCATTTGAACCTGTCTTGGTTGATGGTAAAGCAATGCGTCTTCACCCATTAGCTTGTGAAGCTTACAATGCCGATTTTGATGGTGATCAGATGGCTATTCACGTGCCATTATCTGATGAAGCACAAGCTGAAGCACGGATGTTGATGTTAGCTGCTCATCATATCTTGGCACCTAAAGATGGCAAGCCAATCGTTACACCTTCTCAGGACGTTGTTTTAGGTAACTATTACCTAACGCTTGAAGAACGTGGTCGCGAAGGCGAAGGCATGATCTTTAAAGACTTCGGTGAAGTCTTGACAGCTATGCAAAATGGCGATGTTCATTATCACTCTCGTATTGGTATTGCGATTAACTCAATGCCAAAGAAACCATTCCCAGATCAATATCGTAATGGTATCTTAATTACAACTGTTGGTAAGGCCATTTTCAACCAGGTCTTGCCTGAAGATTTACCATATTTGAATGAACCAACTGCTAAAAACTTAATTGATGCTGATCTTTCAGCTTATTATCTTGAACCAGGCGAAGATATTCATGATCGTTTGGAAACGGCTGAATTGATCGACCCATTCAAGAAAGGCTTCTTATCAGATATCATCGCTCAGGTCTTCAAAGTTTACCGTGTACAACGAACTTCTGAATTGTTGGATGACATGAAAGAATTAGGCTACACTGTTTGTACACTTTCTGGTATTACGGTCGGCGTTACTGACGTACCAACCATGCCAGACAAAGAAAAGATTATTGACGATGCTCATAAGAAAGTTAACAACGTTTCTAAGCAATTCCGTCGTGGTTTAATTACTGATCAAGAACGTCATGATCGAGTTATTACGATTTGGAACGATGCTAAGGACGAAATTCAACAAGAATTGATCGACTCATTTGACCCATCTAACCCAATCTCAATGATGAGTGATTCTGGTGCCCGTGGTTCGATCTCTAACTTTACGCAGTTAGCCGGTATGCGTGGCTTAATGGCCGCTCCTAACGGTGGTATGATGGAAGTCCCTGTTACTTCTAACTTCCGTGAAGGTTTATCCGTCATGGAAATGTTCATGTCTACCCACGGTGCTCGTAAAGGTATGACTGATACGGCCTTGAAGACAGCCGATTCTGGTTACTTGACACGTCGTTTGGTTGATGTTGCTCAAGATGTTATTGTTCGTGAAGAAGATTGTGGTACTGATCGCGGTATCGTAATCAAAGCAATTCGCGAAGGTAACGAATTAATCGAATCATTGTTTGATCGTTTAGTTGGTCGTTACTTGCAAAAATCAATCGTTGATCCAGAAACTGGCGAAATTATTGCTGTTCGTGGTCAATTAGTTGATGAAGACATTGCCAACCGCATTGTTGATGCTGGTGTTGAAGAAGCAACAATTCGTTCCGTCTTCACATGTAATACAAAACATGGTGTCTGCAAGAAATGTTATGGTTATAACTTAGCTACTGGTGACGAAGTTGAAGTCGGCGAAGCTGTTGGTACAGTTGCTGCCCAATCAATCGGCGAACCCGGTACTCAGTTGACCATGCGTAACTTCCACTCTGGCGGTGTTGCCGGTGGCGAAGATATTACTCAAGGTTTACCTCGTGTCCAAGAAATTTTTGAAGCACGTAATCCTAAGGGTCTTGCGGTTATCACTGAGGTTAACGGTACTGTTACTGCAATCGATGAGAATCCTGCAGAACATACTCGTGAAATTACAGTTGAAGGCCAAACTGATACTCGAACTTACAGTGTCCCTTATGCATCAAGTGTTGCTGTTGCTGAAGGTGACCATGTTGAGCGTGGTACTAAGTTAACTGGTGGTTCAATTGATCCTAAGCAATTAATTCGCGTAACTGATGTCTTAACAACTGAAAACTACTTGCTCTCCGAAGTTCAAAAGACTTACCGGATGCAGGGTGTTGAAATCAGTGATAAGCACGTTGAAGTTATGGTTCGTCAAATGCTACGTAAGATTCGTGTTCTTGATCCTGGAGATACTGATATCTTACCTGGTACTTTGTTAGATATTGCTGACTTTACAGAACAAAACCAAAAGACTTTGGTCAACGGTGGTGTTCCTGCAACTGGTCGTCCAGTCTTGCTTGGTATTACTAAGGCCTCTCTTGAAACTAATAGTTTCTTATCTGCTGCATCATTCCAAGAAACAACTCGTGTCTTGACGGATGCTTCAATTCGCGGTAAGAATGATCCATTAATTGGTTTGAAAGAGAACGTCATTATCGGTAAGATCGTACCTGCTGGTACTGGTATGGCGAAGTATCGTCATATGGAACCAGAAAAGGTTGGGGTTTCTTCACAAAGTATTTATTCAATTTCTGATATTGAAAAACAAATGCAAGAAACTGAAGAAGCTAACCATAATGATAAATAGTTAGTCTAATTTAAAGCAGCCGTGAGAATATTCTCGCGGCTGCTTTTTTGTTGTGTTACTTGATTGGTAATAACGGCAAGGTAAGGAGTGCAATGTAAAAATAGGGAATAAAAGGGAATTTGGTTTGTGTACGTCTTAAAAGAAAGTGAATCAAGATAAAAAGGTTGGTCAGTAAACAAAGCCAAAGCGTAGCCGTAAAACCAATGGCTAATAGTGCCAGACTAATTAATTGCACATCGGCATTTCCTAATCCCTTTGAAAGATAGCTTAAAAGCGTTAAAACAACAAAACACAAAATAGCAGGGATGAGATTGGTTACTAAACTAGATCCCCACAACAAAATAACGATGATAAATAGTTGTGTTAAATAAAGTTGATCAACATAAAAATGCTGAGCGTCAAAAATGGCCAATTGTAAGATTAAAATCTGGACCAATAAATAATGCCCGTTAAAAAGATAATTTTGAGAAGCCATCCAGCAAATACTAAAACCACCAATAAATTCCCAAATTAAAGAATCAGGTGCAATGTTATGATCGCAATAGCGACAGTGACCATGTTGTCGTAAATAACCAAAAATAGGAATTAAATCATAATAAGCAAGTTGTTTAAAACAGCTGTCGCAGTAAGAGGGTGTAAACACCACATCAAGGCCAAGTGGTTGACGATCGGCCAATAATTGAAAAAAAGAAGCTAACGTTGCACCCATTAAAAAAAGTAAAAATTGAAAAATAAATATCATGTTGACTACCTCCATAGTTTAAATACACTTAATCAGACCAAAACTTTACTGAAAATAATAAATCTTTTTCATAATGATTAATTGACACAACTATGACATCGTGATAACCTATTAAAGGTGCTTATTGAATATTGTTCGACGTTTCGACGTCCGTGCTGCTCTATTCCAAGCCAATATTCATCTGGGCTATTATTTTTTACGAAAAAAAGAACCGCCTGGATGTGTGTACTTAAAACCTATTAATAATTTGAGGAGGATCTTTGATGCCAACAATTAACCAATTGGTACGTAAAGGCCGTCAATCAAAGACAACAAAGTCGAATTCACCAGCTTTGAACTTTGGTTACAATAGTAAAAAGAAATCTTTAACTGATAATCCTGCACCACAAAAACGTGGGGTTGCAACTCGTGTCGGCACAATGACACCTAAAAAGCCTAACTCTGCGTTACGTAAATATGCGCGTGTTCGCTTGTCTAACTTGCTTGAAGTGACTGCATACATTCCTGGTATTGGTCATAACTTACAAGAGCATAGTGTTGTTTTAATTCGTGGTGGTCGTGTAAAAGACCTTCCTGGTGTTCGTTACCATATTATTCGTGGTGCTTTAGATACTGCCGGCGTTGCTGACCGTAAACAAAGCCGTTCGAAGTATGGTGCTAAGCGCCCTAAGAAATAATTAAACAATACAATTAATTGACCATTACTAGGAGGTTTACTCAATGCCAAGAAAAGGTACTGTGGCAAAACGTGACGTTTTACCCGATCCTATTTATAATTCAAAATTAGTTTCTCGTTTAATCAATCGCTTAATGATTGATGGCAAGCGCGGAACTGCTTCAACAATTCTTTATGACGCATTCGACATTGTTAAGGAAAAGACAGGCAAGGAACCACTTGAAGTCTTTGAAGAAGCAATGAAGAATATCATGCCAGTACTTGAAGTTAAGGCTCGCCGTATCGGTGGTTCTAACTATCAAGTTCCTATCGAAGTTCGCCCAGAACGTCGTACGACACTTGGTTTACGTTGGCTCGTTAACTACGCTCGTCTTCGTAACGAACATACAATGGACGAACGTTTAGCTAACGAAATTATGGATGCTGCTAACAACACTGGTGCATCTGTTAAGAAACGTGAAGACACACATAAGATGGCCGATGCCAACCGTGCCTTTGCTCATTATCGTTGGTAAAATTATTCGTTGTGAGCGGCCTTTAATTTGCCGCTCACTTTTATAATCTGAACTATTTTCGAGAGGAGTTACTCAAATGGCAAACAAACGTGAATTCCCATTGGAAAAGACACGTAATATTGGTATCATGGCTCATATTGATGCTGGTAAAACAACAACCACTGAACGTATTTTATACTACACTGGTAAAATCCATAAAATCGGTGAAACCCATGATGGTGCTTCACAAATGGACTGGATGGAACAAGAACAAGAACGTGGTATTACAATTCAATCTGCCGCAACAACTGCACAATGGAAAGACCACCGTATCAATATCATTGATACCCCAGGTCACGTTGACTTCACAATGGAAGTTGAACGTTCATTACGTGTCCTTGATGGTGCCGTAACTGTCTTAGATGCACAAGCAGGTGTTGAACCACAAACTGAAACTGTTTGGCGTCAAGCATCTGAATATAATGTTCCTCGGATTGTTTTTGCAAACAAGATGGACAAGATCGGTGCTAACTTTGACTTTTCAGTTGACTCACTTGGCGAACGTTTGAATGCTAATGCCTTAGCAATTCAAATGCCTATCGGTGCTGAAGACGACTTCGAAGGTGTTATTGACTTAGTTGAAATGAAAGCCGATATCTACGACGAAGACGAACTCGGTACAGAATGGGATACTGTTGATGTTCCTGAAGAATACAAAGAAGAAGCTGAAAAGCGTCGTAATATCATGATCGAAAAGCTTGCTGATATCGATGATGACATTATGGACAAGTATCTTGAAGGCGAAGAAATTTCTATTCCTGAAATTAAAGCTGCTATTCGTAAAGGTACTTTAGCATTGGAATTATTCCCAGTTCTTGCTGGTTCTGCCTTCAAGAATAAAGGTGTCCAAATGATGCTTGATGCAGTTGTTGATTATTTACCATCACCTCTTGATGTTAAACCATACAACGCAACAAACCCTGAAACTGGCGAAGAAGTTGAATTGAAAGCTAACGATGATGCACCTTTTGCATCATTAGCTTTCAAGATCACAACTGATCCATTCGTTGGTCGTTTGACATTTATCCGTGTTTATACTGGTACTTTGGAATCAGGTTCATACGTTCTTAACTCTTCACGGGACAAACGTGAACGTATTGGTCGTTTGGTGCAAATGCACTCTAACCAACGTAAAGAAATCCCAGAAGTCTTCTCAGGTGATATTGCTGCTGCAATCGGCTTGAAGAATACAACAACTGGTGATTCATTAACTGATCCAGATCATCCATTAATTCTTGAATCAATGGAAGTTCCAGAACCAGTTATCCAAATGTCCGTTGAACCTCAATCAAAAGCTGATCAGGCTAAGATGGACGTTGCTATTCAAAAATTAGCTGAAGAAGATCCATCATTCCGAGCTGAAACTAACCAAGAAACTGGCGAAACTTTAATCGCTGGTATGGGTGAGTTACAACTTGATGTCTATATCGATCGTATGAAACGTGAATTCAACGTTGATGCTAAAGTTGGTGAACCACAAGTTGCTTATCGTGAAACATTTACGAAGACAGCTTCTGCACAAGGTAAGTTCGTTCGCCAATCTGGTGGTAAAGGTCAATATGGTGACGTTTGGGTTGAATTCTCACCTAACGAAGAAGGTAAAGGCTTCGAATTTGAAAATGCTATCGTTGGTGGTGTTGTTCCTCGTGAATACATTCCTTCAGTAGAACAAGGTTTGAAAGAATCAATGGCTAACGGTGTACTTGCAGGTTATCCTTTGATTGATGTTAAAGCTAAGTTATATGATGGTTCATATCATGAAGTCGATTCTTCTGAAGCTGCCTTTAAAGTTGCCGCTTCAATGTCATTAAGAAACGCTGCTAAAGACGCTGGTGCTGTTATCCTTGAACCACTCATGAAGGTTGACGTTACTGTCCCTGAAGAATACATGGGTGATATCATTGGCCAAATTACAGCTCGTCGTGGTCGTATGGAAGGTATGGAAGATCGTGGCGGTGCTAAGGTCATTCACTCATTCGTACCATTGTCAGAAATGTTTGGCTATGCAACAACATTACGTTCAGCAACTCAAGGCCGTGGTGTCTTCACAATGACATTTGATCATTATGAAGCTGTTCCTAAGTCTATCCAAGCTGAAATCATCGAAAAAAACGGTGGTAACGCTAAATAATTAAAAATGTTTTTACGCTAAGTCCAATTGGACTTAGCGTTTTTTTGTGGAGTTGATGGTTTATACGCGTAATAAACTTGTCAAAAAAGAAATCTTGAAAATGTTCAAAAAAATTTCAGAAAATCAGTGTAAAGTGTTGATTTATCAATAATCATCATGTATTATAGATAAAGTGCTTGTAAACAAGGGCGTAATGCGCTCCTGAACGGGTACAAGAACTAGGGCTTAGAAACAGAAGGTTGCGACACACCCGGTTGCATTGCCACGACGGTTGTGGCGGGAATTTCTGCGGAGCTTGTCCATTTATGAGACGAAAAGGAGGTAAATTCCATGGCAAAACAAAAGATTCGTATTCGGTTGAAGGCTTATGAACATCGTATCTTAGATCAATCAGCTGAAAAAATTGTTGAAACTGCAAAACGTACTGGTGCTTCAATTAGTGGTCCAATTCCACTACCAACTGAACGTAGCTTATACACTGTTTTACGTTCACCACATAAGTACAAGGATTCACGTGAACAGTTCGAGATCCGTACGCATAAGCGTTTGATCGATATTGTTAACCCATCTGCTAAGACAGTTGATGCTTTGATGAAGCTCGACTTACCAAGCGGCGTTGACATCGAAATCAAGTTATAATAAATTCAAAAAAATGGAGGTGTAGTCATGACCAGAAAAGGAATCTTAGGGAAAAAGGTTGGAATGACCCAAGTCTTCACTGAAAACGGTGAATTAATTCCTGTAACAGTTATCGAAGTTAGCAACAACGTTGTCTTACAAGTTAAGACTGTTGAAAACGACGGTTACGAAGCAGTTCAATTAGGTTACCAAGATGTACGTGAAGTTTTGTCGAACAAACCAGCTAAAGGTCATGCTGCTAAAGCAAACACGACTCCTAAGCGCTTCATTCGAGAAATTCGTGATGTTGAGCTAGGAGATTATGAATTAGGCTCAGAGGTCAAAGCTGATATCTTTGCCGCTGGTGATATCGTTGATGTTACTGGTATTACGAAAGGTCATGGTTACCAAGGTAACATTAAACGCTTTGGTCAATCACGTGGTCCTGAAACCCACGGTTCTCGTTACCATCGTATCCCTGGTTCAATGGGTGCAATCATTAACCGTGTATTCAAGGGTAAGATGTTACCAGGACGTATGGGTAGCGACAAAGTAACAATTCAAAATCTTGAAGTTGTTCGTGTTGATACAGACCATAACGTTATCTTGATCAAGGGTAATGTACCTGGAGCTAAGAAATCATTTGTAACAATTAAATCCGCTATTAAATCATCAAAGAAATAATCAAGAAAGGAGGATTTTATCATGGCAAATGTCACACTTTATAAACAAAACGGAACTGAAAATGGCACTGTTGAATTAAACGATGCAATTTTTGGTATCGAACCTAACGACAATGTAATCTTTGACGCTGTAATCATGCAACGCGCATCATTACGTCAAGGTACAAGTCAAACAAAAAACCGTTCAGCTGTAAGTGGTGGTGGACGTAAACCTTGGCGTCAAAAGGGTACTGGTCGTGCTCGCCAAGGCTCAATTCGTTCTCCACAATGGCGTGGTGGTGGTGTCGTAAATGGTCCTTCACCTCGTTCATACGCTTATAAGCTACCTAAAAAAGTTCGGCGTTTAGCAATCAAATCAGTCCTTTCCCAAAAGGTTATCGACGGTGATTTGATTGTTGTGGACGGATTAAGTTTTGAACAACCAAAAACTGCAGAATTTGCAAAAGTTTTGGCTGGCTTAAAAGTTTCAACTAAAGCATTAGTTGTCTTAGAAGCAGATAACGATATGGCTGCATTGTCAGCACGTAACTTACCAAATGTTACTGTCGTTGAAGCTGATGGCATCAATGTATTAGATGTTATGAATAATCAAAAGCTTATCTTGACACAAGCCGCTCTTTCAAAAATTGAGGAGGTGCTTGGATAATGGCAGTACATGACATTATTATTCGTCCAATCGTTACCGAACAATCAATGAGCATCATGGATCAAAAGAAATATACTTTTGAAGTTGACGTTCATGCAAATAAAGTTGCCGTACGTCAGGCAATTGAAAAGATTTTCGGTGTAAAAGTTAAAGAAGTCAACATTTTAAATGTTCGTGGTAAGAAGAAACGCTATGGTCGTTACGAAGGTTATACAAAGAAACGCCGTAAAGCAATCGTTACTTTGACACCCGATTCTGATGAAATCAAGATTTTTGAAGACTAATTTAATTCAAAACTTATAACAGGAGGGAAAAACATTGGCGATTGTTAAATACAAACCGACCACAAACGGCCGTCGTAATATGTCTGGTTCTGACTTTGCAGAAATCACTAAGACGACACCTGAAAAGACTTTATTAGAATCACAAAGCCATATTGCTGGTCGTAATGCTCACGGTCACATCACTGTTCGTCATCGTGGCGGCGGTCATAAACAAAAGTACCGTGTTATTGATTTCAAACGTAATAAAGACGATGTAAAAGCAATTGTAAAAGCAATTGAATATGATCCAAATCGTTCAGCTAACATTGCATTGTTACATTATGAGGATGGTATCAAGTCATATATTCTTGCTCCTAAGGGACTTGAAGTTGGCCAAACAGTTGTTTCTGGCCCTAACTCTGATATCAAACCTGGTAACGCATTACCATTGATCAACATCCCTGTTGGTTCATTAATTCATAACATTGAATTGAAACCTGGTAAAGGCGGCCAATTAGTTCGTTCAGCTGGTACTTCAGCACAATTGCTTGGTCATGATGGTAAGTACTCATTAGTTCGTTTAACTTCTGGTGAAGTTCGTATGGTACTTTCTGTATGCCGCGCAACAATTGGTGAAGTTGGTAATGAACAACATGAATTGATCAGTATTGGTAAAGCTGGCCGTAAACGCTGGATGGGTATTCGCCCAACAGTTCGTGGTTCAGTTATGAACCCTAACGATCACCCTCATGGTGGTGGTGAAGGTAAAGCTCCTATCGGTCGTCCATCTCCTATGTCTCCATGGGGTAAGAAGACGATGGGTAAGAAGACTCGTAACTCTAGAGCTCGTTCTGAGAAGTTCATTATTCGTCATCGTAAGGGTAAATAAATATAATTAATTGCGTTCAAGGGAGGTAGTATAATGGGTCGTAGCCTTAAAAAAGGACCTTTTGCTGACGAGCATCTTTTAAAGAAGATCGCCGCTCAGGCAGATAGTGAAAAGAAACAAGTTATTAAGACTTGGTCACGTCGTTCCACGATCTTTCCAAGTTTCGTTGGTTACACAATTGCCGTATATGATGGACGTAAACATGTACCAGTTTTCATTCAAGAAGACATGGTTGGTCATAAGTTAGGTGAATTTGTACCAACAAGAACATTCCGTGGTCACGGAAACGATGATAAGAAAACTGCTGGTAAGTAGAAGGGAGAGATTAGTCGATGGCAGATCAAGTAACATCAGCTAAAGCTGAAGCTAAGACTGTTCGCATTGCAGCTCGTAAAGCTCGCCTAGTAGTTGATTTAATTCGTGGCAAAAGTGCTGCGGAAGCATTAGCTATTTTACAATTCACACAACGTGGTGCTTCACCAGTTGTTGCTAAGGTATTGAAATCAGCTATTGCCAATGCTGAACATAATTATGATTTAGACGCACAAAACTTGTTTGTAAGTGAAGCATATGTTAACGAAGGACCAACACTTAAACGTTTCCGTCCTCGTGCAAAAGGTTCAGCTTCACCAATCAACAAACGTACAAGCCACATTACAGTGGTTGTTAAAGAAAGAGAAGAATAGGAGGGAAAAACGTGGGTCAAAAAGTAAATCCAACTGGTTTCCGTGTTGGCGTCATTCGCGACTGGGATGCAAAATGGTATGCTGACAAAGAATACGCTGATTATTTGCACGAAGATTTAAGAATCCGTAAATACATCGCAAAAAATCTTGCTGACGCTTCTGTTTCTACTGTAGAAATCGAACGTTCTGCAAAACGTGTTAATGTTTCAATTCACACTGCAAAACCTGGTATGGTTATTGGTAAAGGCGGCGCTGAAGTTGAAAACTTACGCAAGGCTTTAAACAATTTAACTGGCAAACAAGTTCACATTAATATCGTCGAAATCAAGCAACCTGATTTAGATGCTCAATTAGTTGGTGAGTCAATCGCTCGTCAATTAGAGGCTCGTGTTGCTTTCCGCCGTGCTCAACGTCAAGCTACACAACGTACAATGCGTGCAGGCGCTAAGGGTATTAAGACACAAATTTCTGGCCGTTTAAATGGTGCAGATATGTCTCGTCGTGAATGGCATACAGATGGTACTGTTCCTTTGCATACATTGCGTGCAGACATCGACTATTCATGGAACGAAGCAACAACAACTTATGGTCAATTAGGTGTTAAGACATGGATCTACCGTGGCGAAATCCTTCCTGGCCAAAAAGTTGTCCGTGACGCTGATACTGGCGATAAGAAGAGTAACAACCGTCGTGGCCGCCGTGATAACGGTCGTCGTGATAACAGAAGAAATGACAACAGAAGTGCGAAAGGAGGAAAATAATCAATGTTAGTACCTAAGCGTGTTAAACATCGTCGCGAGTTCCGTGGTAAAATGCGTGGAGCTGCAAAAGGCGGTAAGGAACTTAACTTTGGTGAATACGGATTACGTGCCCTTGAATCACATTGGATTACAAACCGGCAAATTGAAGCCGCTCGTATCGCAATGACACGTTACATGAAACGTGGCGGCCGTGTCTGGATTCGAATTTTCCCACATAAATCTTACACTGCAAAAGGTGTCGGCGTACGTATGGGTTCTGGTAAAGGTGCACCTGCTGGCTGGGTTGCTCCTGTAAAACGCGAAAAAATTATGTTCGAAATTAGTGGCGTTCCTGAAGAAGTTGCCCGTGAAGCTTTACGGTTAGCATCTAACAAGCTACCAATTAAGACTAAGTTTGTAAAACGCGAGGAAGTAGGTGGCGAAGCTAATGAAGACTAGTGAAATTACAAAGTTAACCACTGCCGAAATGCTTGACAAAGAAAAACAATACAAAGAAGAATTGTTTAACTTACGTTTCCAACAGGCTACTGGTCAATTGGAAAATACCGCTCGTCTGAAGCAAGTTCGTACAAACATTGCTCGGATCAAAACGGTTCTTCGTCAGCAAGAACTTAACAAATAATCGGAAGGGAGATTTACAACTTGAGCGAAGACAAACGTAATCATCGTAAGATTTATCAAGGACGCGTTGTTTCTGACAAGATGGACAAAACTATCACTGTCTCAGTTGAAACATACCATACACATCCTGTTTATGGAAAGCGTGTTAAGTATTCAAAGAAGTATTATGCACATGACGAAAACAACGAAGCAAAAGTTGGCGATATTGTTCGGATCATGGAAACACGTCCGTTATCTCGTTCGAAACGCTTCCGTTTATTAGAAGTTGTTGAAAAGGCAGTTATCATTTAAAGAACGTTAAGAATAACGAGAGGAGGATACTAAAGTGATTCAACAAGAAAGTCGACTTAAAGTTGCTGATAATTCAGGTGCTCGTGAAATCTTAACAATTAAGGTTCTTGGTGGCTCCAACCGCAAGACAGCTAACATTGGTGATATCATCGTTGCTACAGTTAAACAAGCAACACCAGGTGGCGTTGTCAAAAAAGGTGATGTTGTGAAAGCAGTTATCGTTCGGACACGTTCAGGTGCTCGTCGTGCTGACGGTTCATACATCCGTTTTGACGAAAACGCAGCTGTTATCATCAACCCTGATAAGAGCCCACGTGGTACTCGTATTTTTGGGCCGGTTGCTCGTGAACTTCGTGATAATGACTTTATGAAGATCGTCTCATTAGCACCGGAAGTTTTATAATTCGCATCCATTACACAATTGCCTATGAGGAGGTGCACATCAGACGATGTTCGTAAAAACTGGTGATCAAGTCAAAGTAATTAGCGGCAAGGATAAAGGTAAAGAAGGTAAAGTACTTAAGGTGCTTACTAAAAAAGACCGTGTCATTGTCGAAGGCGTTAACGTCACAAAGAAACATACTAAGCCATCAAATACCGACCCACAAGGTGGTATTAAAGATCAAGAAAGTGCTATTCATGTTTCTAATGTCATGTTAATCGATCCTTCAACTAATCAACCAACACGTGTTGGTTATCAAGTAATTGATGGTAAAAAAGTTCGCGTATCTAAAAAGACTGGCGAACCCATCGACAAAGCTGCCGATAAGACAAGCAAGTAAGAAGAAGGGAGGACAAGGCTTAAATGACGAGTCGCTTAAAAGAACGCTACGTTAAAGAAATTACTCCTGCTTTAATGGAGAAGTTTAACTACACTTCAGTTATGCAGGTTCCAAAGATTGAAAAAATCGTTTTAAATATGGGTGTTGGTGATGCCGTTTCTAATTCTAAGAACTTAGATAACGCCGTTGAAGAATTAACCCTTATCTCTGGTCAAAAGCCATTGATTACTAAAGCAAAGAAATCTATCGCCACTTTCCGTCTTCGTGAAGGTATGTCTATTGGTGCTAAGGTTACATTGCGTGGAGATCGTATGTACGAATTCCTTGACAAGTTAATCAATGTTTCATTACCTCGTGTCCGTGACTTCCACGGTGTTAGCACACGTTCATTCGATGGTCGTGGTAACTACACGTTAGGTATTAAAGAACAACTCATTTTCCCAGAAATCGACTTTGATAAAGTTGCCCGTGTTCGTGGTTTGGATATTGTTATCGTAACAACAGCCAACACTGATGAAGAATCACGTGAACTTTTAACTCAAGTCGGTATGCCATTTGCTAAATAAAGGAGGTCGAACAATTGGCTAAAAAGTCTTTAGTTGTAAAGAATCATCGACCTGCTAAGTTCTCAACACAAGAATATACTCGTTGCGAACGTTGCGGCCGACCACATTCTGTTTATCGCAAATTTAAGCTGTGCCGTGTTTGCCTTCGTCAATTAGCACATGAAGGTCAAATCCCAGGCATGAAAAAAGCTAGCTGGTAGTTTAATAAGACAGGAAAGGGAGGTAAATTAATCAATGGTCATGACTGATCCAATTGCAGACTATCTAACTCGCATTCGTAACGCCAACATGGTGCGCCACGAATCATTAGATGTTCCTGCCTCAAAAATCAAAAAAGACATCTCTGAAATTTTGAAGCGTGAAGGTTTCATTCGCGATTACGAAGTTACTGAAGATGGCAAACAAGGTATGATCCGTATTTTCCTTAAATATGGTCAAAACCGTCAACGCGTCATTTCTGGTTTGAAACGTATTTCAAAACCAGGCTTGCGTAGTTACGTTAAAGCTGATGATGTTCCTAAGGTATTGAACGGTTTAGGTATCGCAATCCTTTCTACATCTGAAGGTGTTATTACAGATAAAGAAGCTCGCGCTAAAAACATTGGCGGCGAAGTTTTAGCATATGTATGGTAATCCTTAAAGGTCAGGAGGTGTTTTGTTAGATGAGTCGTATTGGCAATAAGGTAATTGAACTTCCAGCAGACGTTACTGTTACTGTTGAAAATGATCAAGTAACTGTTAAGGGACCTAAAGGTGAATTAACACGTACTTTTGATCCAGCAATTACTATTAAAGAAGAAAACAACGTTATTTCATTTGAACGTCCAAATGATAACTACAAGGCCATTCACGGTACAACACGTGCTAACTTAAACAGCATGGTTGTCGGTGTTACTGAAGGCTATACTAAGAAGTTGCAATTAGTCGGTGTCGGATATCGTGCCCAAATGAAAGGCACAGCATTAGTTCTTAATGTTGGCTTTTCACATCCAGTTGAATTGGAAGCTCCAAAGGGTATTAAGATTGAAGTTCCTTCTAACACAGAAATCAATTTGAGCGGCATTAGCAAGCAAAAGATTGGTCAATTTGCAGCAGAAATTCGTGCTATCCGTCCTCCAGAACCTTATAAAGGTAAAGGTATTCGTTACGTCGATGAAGTTGTTCGTCGTAAGGAAGGTAAGACTGGTAAGTAGTAATTCAAATTAATCTATGAGGTGAACATTGTGATTTCAAAACCAGACAAAAATAAGACACGGCAAAAACGCCATACGCGTGTCCGTGGCAAAATCTCTGGTACTGCAGAGCGCCCTCGCTTGAACGTTTTTCGTTCTAATAAAAACATCTACGCTCAAATTATTGATGACGTAGCGGGTGTGACGCTTGCAAGTGCCTCAACTCTTGATAAAGAGTTAAATGCATCAGGTTCTAAAGTAGAACAAGCACAACAAGTTGGCGAATTGATTGCTAAACGTGCTCAAGCTAAGAACGTTGAAGAAGTTGTCTTCGATCGTGGTGGCTATCTCTATCACGGCCGTGTTCAAGCTTTAGCTGAATCAGCTCGTGAAAACGGACTTAAATTCTAGAAAGGAGAAAACCACACATATGACTTATATTGATCCAACTCATTTAGATTTAGAAGACAATGTTGTTTCTATCAACCGTGTTACTAAAGTTGTTAAAGGTGGACGTCGTCTTCGTTTTGCTGCAATCGTAATTGTTGGCGATAAAGCTGGACACGTTGGCTTTGGTACTGGTAAAGCTCAAGAAGTACCTGAAGCTATTCGTAAGGCTAGTGAAAATGCTAAGAAGAGTTTGATTGAAGTACCTATGGTTGGTACAACAATTCCTCATGAAGTGTATGGTCACTTCGGTTCTGGTGTTATCATGTTGAAGCCTGCCGTTGAAGGTTCTGGTGTTTCTGCTGGTGGTGCCGTTCGTGCTATCATGGAATTAGCCGGTGTAGCCGATGTTACTTCTAAATCATTAGGTAGCAACACACCAATTAATGTTATCCGTGCCACAATGGATGGATTAGCTCAATTAAAAACTGCTGAGCAAATTGCTAGTCTTCGTGGTATTTCTGCTCAAGACTTACAAGATTAGGAGGATTTGTTGATGGCTAAGATTAAAATCACGTTAAAACATAGTGCCGCTCATCGCATTCCTGCTCAGAGAAAAATTGTTAGGGAATTAGGATTAGGCCGCATCAACAGTAGTGTTGTTAAGCCTGATAACGCTGCAATCCGTGGCGCAATTTTCAAAATTTCTCACTTAGTAGAAATCGAAGAAGTTAACGACTAATATTATATAAATTACAAGGAGGTGCTAGACTTCATGAACTTGCATGAATTGAAAGCTAGTGAAGGTTCACGTCGCAACCGTAAGCGTGTTGGCCGTGGTACTTCGTCAGGTCAAGGTAAAACTGCCGGTAAAGGTACTAAAGGTCAATTAGCTCGTCAAGGTGGCAAGACTCGTCTTGGTTTCGAAGGTGGCCAAATGCCTTTGTTCCGTCGTATGCCTAAACGCGGCTTTAAAAACATCAACCGTAAAGAATTTGCAATCATCAATCTTAACGATTTAAATCGTTTTGAAGATGGTGCTGAAGTTACGACAGAAGCATTGATTAATGCTGGTATCATCAAGAAACAACTTGATGGTGTTAAATTATTAGCCAATGGTGAATTGACAACTAAGGTCAATGTCAAAGTTGCTAAGTATTCTGCAGCTGCAAAAGAAGCTGTTGAAGCTGCTGGTGGATCTGTCGAGGTGATTTAATGCTCACGACACTGCGTAATGCATTAAAAGTAAAAGAGATTCGTAAAAAGATTCTCTTCACTTTGTTGATTTTGTTTATCTATCGCTTAGGTGCACAAATCACAGTGCCAGGCGTAGATGCTGCAGCATTGACAAAATCTAGTTCCTTGGTTTCGTTGTTGGATACTGTCAGTGGTGGTAGTTTATCCAACTATTCATTATTTTCAATGGGTGTTTCACCATTTATCACTGCCCAAATCGTCATTCAATTGTTACAGATGGATATTGTCCCTAAGTTTGTTGAATGGAGTAAACAAGGTGAAGTTGGTCGTCGTAAGTTAAATCAAGCAACACGTTGGTTAACAATTCTATTAGCATTTGTTCAATCAATTGGTATCACAGCGGGATTAAATTACTTAAGTGGTTCAGCTTTAGTTGAAAACTTAAGTGTCCAGACTTATATCGTCTTAGGTATTATTCTAACTGGTGGTACGATGTTATTGACTTGGCTTGGTGATCAGATTACTGATAAGGGTATTGGTAATGGTGTTTCAATGATTATCTTTGCTGGTATTATTGCTCGTTTACCTCAAGGTATTTACGAATTGTTTAACGACAATATCATTAACGCTACGAACAGTGAACGTCCAATGAATATCGTTTGGATGGTTGTTTTACTCGTTGCTGTCTTGTTTATTGTTTATTGGGTTACGTTTGTCCAACAAGCCAATCGTAAAGTGCCAATTCAATATACACGTCGGGCAGCAAGTGGTGGTAGCGAAAGTTACTTACCATTGAAAGTGAATGTTTCTGGCGTTATCCCCGTAATCTTTGCGAGCTCGTTCATCATTACGCCATCAACTATCTTAATGTTTTTCCAAGAGAATCACAGTCAAGATAGTTGGTATCAAACGTTGAGCAATATTTTCAGTATGCAAACAACAACTGGTTCAATTGTTTATACTGTTTTAATCATTCTGTTCACGTTCTTCTATGCTTTTGTTCAGGTTAATCCTGAAAAATTAGCTGAGAATTTACAAAAACAAGGTGCTTATATTCCAAGTGTTTGGCCTGGGAAAGAAACTGAAAAGTACTTCTCTGGCTTGCTAATGCGTTTATCAACTGTTGGCTCCATCTTCTTAGGTGCTGTCGCATTGTTACCACAATTAGCTGCAAATATTTGGGGACTACCTCAATCAATTGGTTTAGGTGGGACTAGTTTATTGATCGTCGTTGGTGTTGCACTGGAAACTTCAAGACAATTAGACGGATTAATGATGAAGCGTCAATACGTCGGATTTATTCGTTAAGTGGAGGTATCCGTAAGGTGAATTTGATTTTGATGGGTCTGCCTGGTGCCGGTAAAGGTACTCAAGCAGAAAAGATCGTTGATGAATATCACTTAGCACACATTTCTACTGGTGATATGTTCCGCGAAGCTATGGCTGAGCAAACGAAAATCGGTTTAGAAGCTAAAAAGTATATTGATAATGGTAATCTTGTTCCTGATGAAGTCACGAATGCAATCGTTAAAGAACGTTTGCAAAAGCCAGACACTGATGTTGGTTACATGCTCGATGGTTTTCCTCGGACAATTGATCAAGCTAATGCGCTTGAAGAAATTTCTAAGGACTTAAATAAACCTGTTGATGCTGTAATTAACATTGATGTCGATCCTGAAGTACTGGTTGATCGCTTATCCGGTCGGTTCATTTGTAGAACTTGTGGTGCAACTTATCATAAGTTATACCATATGCCTAAAGTTGCTGGTACTTGTGATCGTTGTGGTGGTCATGATTTTTATCAACGTGAAGATGATAAACCTGAGACTGTTAAGAATCGTCTTGCAGTCAATATTGAAATGAATACACCGTTACTTGATTTTTATCGCGGTAAAGATTTACTTTATACCGTCAATGGTGAACAAGATATTGATCTGGTTTTTGATGAAATTAAGTCAATTTTGTCAAAATTGAACTAACTCTTGGTTCAGTGGTATAAAGTAAAGATAATTTCTTGGTAATGCAATTTACTTTGTGATAAACTTAGTCCTTGTTTACGCCAAGTTGTTGTGGCATTGCTTTAAAAATTGTGCATCATTCACTTTATGAATGATGAAAGCAAATTTTAATGAAGATTGTTTTTACTTAATTGTCACAGCTAGTTTTTTTCTGTATCCACTCGTTTAACCAATTAGGAGGAATTAATTTTTGGCAAAAGATGACGTAATTGAAGTCGAAGGAACTGTTACTGACACGCTTCCTAACGCAACTTTTAAAGTTGAATTAGAAAATGGAGCATCAGTGTTAGCTCACGTTTCTGGTAAGATCAGGATGCATTACATTCGTATACTTCCTGGCGATAAAGTTACAGTCGAATTATCACCGTACGATCTCACCAAAGGCCGTATTACTTACCGTTATCGTTAGTAAGTCGTGTCAATTGATTTCGTATATTATCAGGAGGCTTAGAAAGAATGAAAGTTAGACCATCCGTAAAACCAATGTGCGAACATTGTAAAGTTATTAAGCGCAAGGGTCGCGTTATGATCATTTGCTCTGCAAATCCAAAGCATAAACAACGTCAAGGTTAATAGGAGGTGTAATTAATGGCTCGTATCGCAGGTGTTGACTTGCCCCGTGAAAAACGGATTGTGATTGCGTTGACCTATATCTATGGTATTGGTAACACAACTGCAGAAAAAATCATCAAAGATTCTGGTATTTCTGAAGACATCCGTGTTAAAGATTTAACACCAGATCAAGAAGATAAGCTTCGTGTAGAAGTCGACAAGATTCGTGTCGAAGGTGACTTACGTCGTGAAATTTCACGTAGTATCAAACGTCTCCAAGATATCGGTTCTTATCGTGGTATCCGTCATCGTAAAGGTCTACCAGTTCGTGGACAAAATACGAAGAACAATGCCCGTACACGTAAGGGACCAAAAGTCTCTATCGCAGGTAAAAAGAAATAATAATTTAATTAAGATAGGAGGTAAGTGAATTCATGGCAGTTCGTAAAGGAACACGTAAGCGTCGTGTCAAGAAAAATATTGAATCCGGCGTTGCACATATTCATTCAACGTTTAATAACACTTTAGTAATGATTACTGATCCTCAAGGCAATGCAGTTGCATGGTCTTCTGCTGGTTCTTTAGGTTTTAAAGGTAGCCGTAAATCTACACCATTTGCTTCTCAAATGGCTGCAGAAGCTGCTGCTAAAGAAGCTATGGAACATGGTATGAAGTCTGTCGAAGTTGCAGTCAAAGGACCTGGTTCAGGTCGTGAAGCTGCTATTCGTGCGTTACAAGCTACTGGTCTTGAAATCAGTGCTATTCGTGACGTCACACCCGTGCCACATAACGGATCTCGTCCTCCAAAGCGTCGTCGTGTTTAGTGGCCGTTGTTCATATTCAGCGTTGTAGATACGTTAAACGATCAACACACGACACGTTTTGAAAGGGGTAAAGATTGAATGATCGAATTTGAAAAGCCAAACATTACAAAAGTTGATGAAAGCACCAACTATGGTAAGTTTGTGATTGAACCGCTAGAACGTGGTTATGGTACCACGCTTGGCAACTCATTGAGACGGATTTTATTGTCATCTTTACCTGGCTCTGCTGTCTCAAGTATTCAAATCGATGGTGTGCTTCATGAGTTTTCAACCATCGATGGGGTCATGGAAGATGTTACCCAGATTATCCTGAATATTAAGAAAATTGCCATAAAAAATCACTCGGAAGAACAAAAGGTTATTGAAATCGACGTGGATGGCCCAGCGACTGTTACAGCCGCAGATATTAAGGCTGATGACGATATTGAAGTTCTTAATCCAGAACAATATATCTGTTCAATCGCTGAGGGTGGCCATGTTCACATGCAAATGACAGTTAGCAACGGTCGTGGATACGTCCCTGCTGATCAAAACAAGAATGGCGATATGCCAATCGGTGTCATTGCAGTTGATTCAATTTTTACCCCAATCAACCGAGTTAATTATCAGGTCGAAAGTACCCGTGTTGGTAAGCGTAATGACTTTGATAAGCTGACATTAGACGTTTGGACCAACGGTTCGATTTCGCCACGTGAAGCAATTAGTCTTGCTGCAAAAATTCTTTCAGATCATCTTAATATTTTTATTGACCTTTCTGATGAGGCTAAGAATACTGAGATTATGGTCGAAAAAGAAGAAACGCAAAAAGAGAAGAAATTAGAAATGACAATCGAAGAACTCGACTTGTCAGTTCGTTCTTATAATTGCTTGAAACGTGCTGGAATCAACACCGTTCAAGAATTGACTAATAAAACTGAAGCCGATATGATGAAAGTTCGTAATCTTGGCCGCAAATCACTTGAAGAAGTGAAAGCTAAGTTACATGATCTTGGATTGTCATTACGCTCAGATGATTAATTTTGTTTAAAAGGAGGTTACATTCATGAGTTATCGTAAATTAGGTCGTGCATCTGCTCCTCGTAAAGCTATGTTACGCGATTTAACAACCGATTTGCTGATTAATGAACGCATTGAAACTACCGAAACTCGTGCCAAAGAAATCCGTCGGACAACCGAAAAGATGATTACTTTAGGCAAGCGCGGTGATTTACATGCACGTCGTCAAGCTGCCGCTTTTGTTCGTAACGAAGTTGCTGACATTCGCGAAGACGGTGACGATGTTATTGTTCAATCTGCTTTGCAAAAATTGTTCAGTGATATTGCACCACGTTATGCTGATCGTAATGGCGGTTATACACGTATCTTAAAGACACGTCAACGTCGCGGTGATGGCGCACCAATGGTTATCATTGAGTTAGTATAATTTAAACAGCACGATTAATTTCGGCCAATTTTCATTTCACAGATGTGAGTGCGAGCGTTACGATGATGGGAACCCACCAAGTCTAGCTTAGAAGCTGATTAATTCATTTGAGTTAATCTTGAGCTTCCCATCTGTGAATGATTATTGTACATAGTAAACAAAAAGGCTTAGGATTAATTTCCTAGGCCTTTTTGTTATTCATTACGGGTTGTTAACATGTGATTGTCTTTAAAATCGTAAGCTATTTTGATTTGAACAAAGTATTTAAATCATGATGGCCAACCTGTGCTACGCCATACTCTGATGATTTATGGTAAAATGTTAGCATGTTTATTTAAGGAAGTTATGAGATGACTGAACAATCGATCATTAGTGTTAAAAATGTGACCTATCGTTATCCCTATGCTGAGCAAGCAGCGCTTAATGATATTAGCTTAGATATTCAAGCCGGCCAATGGGTTGCCATTGTTGGTCATAATGGTAGTGGTAAAAGTACGTTGGCTAAAACCTTTAATGGCTTAATCGAACCACAAGCTGGTGAAATTTATTTTGCTGGCAAGTTGCTTGATGAAGCAACTGTTTTTGACGTACGCAGTAAATTAGGAATTGTCTTTCAAAATCCTGACAATCAATTTGTGGGTGCCACAGTTGCTGATGATGTTGCTTTTGGTATGGAGAATAATGGTATTCCGCGCACAGAGATGCTACCGCGTGTTGAGGCGGCTTTGCGCAAGGTGCGAATGTGGGATTATCGTCATCAAGAGCCTGCACGTCTTTCAGGTGGTCAAAAACAACGTGTGGCTTTAGCCGGTGTGTTAGCGCAGCGACCACAGGTGATTGTTTTAGATGAAGCGACGAGTATGCTAGATCCACAAGGACGCCGTGAAATTATTAGTTTAATGACGCAACTACGGCAAGCTGGTAATTTTACGATTATTTCAATTACTCACGATGTTGATGAAGCAGCGTTAGCAGATAAACTGGTCTTAATTGACGATGGCAAATTGGTCACTGAGGGCTCGCCTAGTGAATTATTCAGCTATCCAGAGCAATTACATGCACATGGTCTCACTGTGCCGTTAAGCGAGCGTATCAGTGCTAAATTACGTACTGAAGATTATGCACTACCTGATCACTATTTAAATGATAAACAGTTGGTGGATGAATTATGGACATTACATTCAAAAATGTAAATTATACGTATCAAGCCAATTCACCGTTAGCAACGGTGGGTTTAAAAAATATTAACTTGGAATTTAGGAGTGGCACCTATACTGCAATTATCGGTCAAACAGGTAGTGGTAAGTCAACCTTATTACAGCATCTTAATGCGTTGTTGCGCCCGACTAGTGGCGAGGTGGTCGTTGGTTCACAAGTCGTGACGCCAACGACGAAGAATAAAGAACTCTATGATTTACGGCGTAAAGTTGGCTTAGTTTTCCAATTTCCTGAGAGTCAGTTATTTGAAGAGACGGTTTTAAAAGACGTTGCCTTTGCACCAAAGAATTTTGGTAAAAGCGAAGATGAAGCCAATCAGATTGCTAAAGAAGCATTACGTTTAGTCGGCATTGATGAATCTTTAGAAAATAAAATGCCTTTTGATCTATCTGGTGGGCAAATGCGCCGAGTTGCGATTGCTGGTGTTTTAGCGATGGAACCAGAAGTATTGGTATTAGATGAACCCACTGCTGGTTTAGATCCGTTAGGTCGGCAACAGATCATGGATCTCTTTTTAAGTATTCATCAAAAACGTCACTTAACTACAATTCTAGTTACGCATCAAATGGACGATGTGGTTAATTACGCTGATGATGTTGCCGTCCTAGAACATGGCGAAGTGATTAAATTTGGCACGCCTCAAGAGGTTTTTGCTGACTTACAATGGTTAAACGAACATAATCTAGAATTGCCTAGCACGGGCCAATTAGTTCAGCAGCTCATCAAAAAAGGATTTCAGTTTGAACGATTGCCTTTGACTGAAGCCGAATTAATCACGGCAATAAAACCGCAATTAGAACGGGGGCCAGAAAATGGATAAAATGATTTTTGGTCGTTATTATCCCGGCGGCTCGTTCATTCACCGCTTAGATCCTCGTCTGAAACTTATCATTAATATTATCTTTATTGTCTTAATCTTTTTGATTAAGCATTGGTACGATTATTTGATTTTAGGCGGTGTGGTTTTGGCTGGGGTACTATTATCGGGAGTCTCGTTAAGATTCTTCCTACGGGGCTTGAGGCCGATGCTATGGCTGATATTATTTACAGTTGGCTTACAGTTATTCTTTACCAGTGGTCAACATGTCTATTGGCAATGGGGTGTTCTCTCAATTAGCCAAGAAGGGTTGATCAATGCAACGTATATTGCCCTTAGATTTCTCTTGATTATTTTTATGTCGACGTTATTGACCTTGACGACGCAGCCATTGGCGATTGCTGACGGGATGGAATATTTAATGCGACCATTAAAAGTGGTTCATTTCCCAGTTAATGATGTGGCTTTAATGCTATCTATTGCCCTCCGTTTCGTGCCGAAATTAATGGACGAAACAACTAAGATTATGAACGCGCAACGGGCACGGGGCGTTGATTTTAATAATGGTAGTTTAATTAAGCGGGTAAAAGCCTTAATTCCATTATTGATTCCGTTGATGATGAGTAGTTTAGATATTGCTACGGATTTAACAACGGCGATGATTTCACGAGGTTACCGTGATGGGGAAGGACGGACGCGTTATCGTATTCTTAAGTGGCGGCGCCAAGATACTTGGACGCTAGTAACTTTTGTGATTATTGCGATTGTTGCTGTTCTCTAGTCATCAATTAAATTGAATAAGACTTGGTTTAAATCACTGATTTGTGTATCATAAAATCAGTGATTTTTTTAGAAAGTGGGAAGAAAATGCCGCGTTATAAAGTAACTGTCGCCTATGATGGGACGAAATTTGCTGGTTTTCAAAGTCAACCGAATCAGCGTACTGTCCAAGGAACGATTGAAACTGCACTAACCAAAATGAACAAAGGCGAATTTATTCGGATCTATGGTTCTGGGCGCACTGATTCTGGTGTTCATGCATTGGGACAGGTGATTCATTTTGATTATCCTTCAGAAATTCCCGCACGTAATATGCTGTTAGCCTTAAATAGTCTCATGCCCTTAGATATTGAAGTTATTGCTAGCGAAATTGCTGAACCCGATTTTCACGCGCAATTTAATACGATTGCTAAATGTTATCAATATCGGGTAAGTCGTGGTCGGTTTACCGATCCCTTTAAGCGACTATATACAGGCCATTATCCCTATGCCTTAAATCAGCAGCGAATTGAGACCGCGTTACAAGATTTATTGGGAGAACATGATTTCACAAGTTTTGCGGCTAGTGGCGGGGTTATTAAAAATAAAGTCCGCACGATTTATCGCGCAACGGTTGAATTTGATGAACAACATGATGAAGTTATCTTCGAATTTGTTGGTAATGGCTTTTTATACAATATGGTGCGCATCTTAGTGGCAACACTGTTAGAAATTGGCAATGGGCGCCGTGCTGAACATGATTTTTTAAGATTATTTGAAGTTAAAGATCGCCAACAAGCACGAGGAACTGCGCCAGCAAGTGGTTTATATTTGAAGAAGGTTTATTATCCTGGCGAAGAAAAAGATGTTCAGAAAATTAGTTTAATTTAAAACTTCAGCTTTTTATCAAACTTTTGCGGAAAAAAGGTGCAAAAAAGCATCCTGAGCCGTTCAGATGATTGACTTTGCCCAAAAGATTAGGTACACTAGTTCTTGGTATTTGTTTGCCCCACGATAGGCCCCGGAAACTTATTGAGTGTCAAACAAAATTATTTATGGAGGAATTTATCGTGCGTACAACCCCTTTAACTAAACCAGCTGATGTCGAACGTAAATGGTATGTTGTTGACGCAACAGATATCGCCTTAGGACGTGTTTCTGCTGCTGTTGCTGCAATCTTACGTGGTAAGAACAAGCCAACATTCACACCAAACATCGACACAGGTGATAATGTCATTATTATTAACGCTTCAAAAGTCAAATTAACTGGTAAGAAAGCAACTGACAAGATTTACTACCATCATAGTAATCATCCCGGTGGTTTGAAGAGCCGTACTGCTGGCGAAATGCGTGAAAATAATCCCGTACGTTTGCTTGAACTTTCTATTAAGGGTATGTTGCCAAAGAACTCTTTAGGCCATAGCCAATTTATGAAGTTACATGTTTATGCTGGTGCAGAACATGAGCAACAAGCACAAAAACCAGAAGTATTGGATATTACAAACTTAATCTAGGGAGGAAATAAAAGTGGCACAACAAGTTGTTTATAACGGCACAGGACGTCGTAAAGATTCAGTTGCGCGTGTTTTCCTTGTTCCTGGAACAGGTAAAATCACGATCAACAAAAAGAGTGCAGAAGAATATCTGCCATTTGCTAACTTAATTTTAGACTTGAAGCAACCATTAGTTATGACTGAAACTGAAGGTAGCTATGACGTTAATGTTAACGTTCATGGTGGTGGCTTCTCTGGTCAAACAGGTGCAATCCGTCACGGTATCGCTCGTGCATTGTTAACTGTTGACCCTGATTTCCGTGATGTTCTTAAACGCGCAGGCATGTTAACTCGTGACTCACGTATGAAAGAACGTAAGAAACCAGGCCTTAAGAAAGCTAGAAAAGCTTCACAATTTAGTAAGCGTTAATCGTTGTCATACCAACGATTACAGACACTTTCCAGAAATGGAAGGTGTTTTTTTTATGGTCAAATTGGTACGAAATTGGTACGAGTTTTTTTGGTCAATTTTAAGAGATTTTCAGGCCTTTTTTCGCCGCTCTTTTTCCAATCTATTCACGAACATTCGATGAACTTCTGGATTGATGATATCTGGTGTATTAACGTAAATTCTAGTTGTTTTAACATCGGAATGGGTTAATGATTCAGAGATCTGTTCCATCGTGGCGCCGCCTTGTCTTGCAAGGGTACTAAAGGTATGACGGAGCTTATGAGGATGAAGTGGCG
Organism: Lapidilactobacillus dextrinicus DSM 20335; assembly: GCF_001436095.1. Taxonomy (GTDB): domain Bacteria; phylum Bacillota; class Bacilli; order Lactobacillales; family Lactobacillaceae; genus Lapidilactobacillus; species Lapidilactobacillus dextrinicus. Next base: position 36,913 of record NZ_AYYK01000009.1, read on the forward strand.
CTAATTCAGGATGGCGATGCTTAATCGATTTAATCCGGTAATTAAGGTAGTCAGAATGGAGAGGTTGATTGACGCCACCATGAGTATTTGTATAACTGAAAAGAAGCTGACTATTACTCTGTCTAATGTTGAAGTATTTCAGTTCTTCTTTTTGTTGCTCTTTCCATTCGATCAGGAGTGGGACTAATTCTTTCGGTAGCGTCATTTCACTGAGCTTACGACCTTTAGTAGACTTTTCTTCACCATAACGATCTAATGCGCGGGTAATATATATCTTACCTTCTTCTAAGTCAACATTCCGCCACTTTAAAGCATAGGATTCGCTCTTACGGTCACCTAGATGCAATGTCAGCATGAATAGGAGATAGTCTTGTAAGTTGAGCTTACCATTTTGATAGTCCTCAAAAGCAGCGTCTAGCCACTCTAAAAGCTCTTGTGCTGTTAGTGACTCACCCTCAGCTTCACGTCGTTTCTTTAATCGATCTTTCTTGGGCGAGTTGATGAAACGTAACGGTTTTTCTAAACGATCATATTCGATATAGTCCAAAACTTCCGCTGTTTCAAACATTTGTCTAACGTAACTCTTAACTGTTCGAATATTTGCGTAGGTTTGAGAAAAAGTAACCAATTCACGTACCACGAAATCTTTATCCTCGTTTAATTCAGCTAGTGTATATTGGCCAAACATCGGAATAAGATGATTGTTGAATAGATTAAGCGTATTAATTTGAGTAGCTTTCGTTGGTACGGTTCTGGTTCGACCAGTTGAACCTGAGACATACATTTGCCAGAAAACTGTTTTGAAAAAATCCTCAAAAGTGACTTGACCTTTGGTTTCGTATAGATGACCTTTACCAGTTCGTTGCACACTATCAATTTTGAATTGAATATCTCGTTCAGCTTGATGAGCTTCTCTCAAAGTATTACAGGTTTTGCGGTAACGAGTTTGTTTTACTTTTAAAATTGATCTGACTTCTTTTGGATAGAACACCTCCACACGATAATTTCCTGCTGCTGTTTTTGTAATTGCCATTATAGTTACCTCCAAGAAATTGAGAAGTAATTTGTTGGCAACGTAAGGCTATAACCTCATATTACCATCTCTCATATTTTTAGTCATCCAGTCATCAATGGCGATACGATCAAAGCGAACAGAGCTACCAATAACAACTCTTGGGAGACCAATTTTAATCCATTTATCTAAAGTGTTGTTTGTTACCCGTAGATATTTACAAGTTTCATTTTTCTTTAGATAGCGAATGTTTAATTCAGCATCCTGACGAACTCTTACTACTTGATCCATCATCAATGTATATAGCTCAGATTGAAGTTTATCTACTTGATCATCACTAATACAAATTGAAATATCATTACTGATGTTAAACACCTTCTTTACAACCTTGATTAATAGTTCTTACGATATATAAAAGCAGCAGGGTAGTTCAATTGCATATTAGCCATTACTAAAGTTCTGTGACCAAACAGATACATAGGCATTTCACCTCTCCCTTGTGACGTCGGAGCTTCGCAGAAGTATCATTATCAATTCTTGAAGTCCTGGCATATTTGGTTAGAATATTTGATCTTATCTGTCGTTCGCTCGCAGTGGTCTTGGCGCAGAAATCAATCAGCTCATTCAAGAATATAAAGTCTTTAGTAATTGGTATTCAGTTGTCAAAGATCTAAGTAAAAAAATATAGCGAAGAATTTCTTCTTCACTATATAAAGATGCAAAAATTTCGATTTTTGAAACCCGAGAATAAAAATAATTTCAAAAAATATTTAATCGTAATAACTGTGTATCTGAATGATATAAGGTGTTTTAAAAATAATTTGTTAGGTTATAATTAATGTTATGTAGTTCACAATAAGCCTTTTTAAATGCAGATTTTTAGATTTTAGGAGAAATTATTATGAATGACAAAATCCAATATTATAATGATTTGATGAAGTTAACCTATGGTGATGCTATTAATAAGCTGTTAAGTTTACATGGGGCAAGTACAGATGATTATTACCGAGAGCAATCATATAATAGATTTTTTAATCAAGAAATAAAATCTATTACGAAAGGTAAATTTACTAGAACAGCTGATGGACTATATTGCCATCATATCGATGAGGATAAATATTTAAATTTAAGTGATATAAATTATATTAGAAAGAATAATTATCCATTTGAACTACAGAGAAAAGAAAGGCTAGTATTTTGTGATTTATTTGAGCATCTAATCTTGCATGCCTTAATTGCTAAAGAAACCAATGGAAAATTTGGTTTTCCGGGATACATAACTTATATTTCTCCAATGATTGAAGATTGGTTTATTGCTCAGAATCAACCGTTAGGAAAAGAATGGATGATGAATTGTTACCATCGGGCATATTTAAATCCCAAAGAAGCTCAAGATGTACTAGATAGTGTTAAGCTAATACTTCCTAAACGATGTATTGATAAGATAAATGAGATTGATCAAGAAATAGAAGAATTCAATCGTCAACGTGAATCTTTTCTTAAAGCGAAAAAAGAATGGGAGAATGGAAGAGAAGAAAGAGAGAAAAAGGAGAGAATTCAGCTGAGAATACGGCAGGAAAATGAAGAAAAGATCAAAATTAATAAATTTTATGAAAAATATCCTAAGTTTAAGGAGTTAAATATTCAAATCAATACTCCAAGAAAAAGATTATTAAGTATGCTTTATGAATTAAAATATGATAAAAGTTTTGCAACAAAAAAGGATTTCGAGACTTTTAAACTATCTGCTTTTCGTGAAGACATATTACAAGAACTTTATCGCACGATTTTGCTGACGTCTAGCAATAAATAGCTTTTTTATTTCTGATAGAATAAGTTTCTATATTTTTTTGCGGAGTGAAATTTTTAAAATTATTTTTCTAAAGAAAGTCATTAATGTAATTAGCTGATGTTATTAAAAATAATATGAATTATAAAAAGAGCCCATAGAGGACTCTTTTTCATTTATTTTTAAACTTCTCAACATCAAAATTACGGATGACCTTGATTAAATGTAAGTGCAACTCTTGATAGCAATCTTCATCAAAGGTTTTACGGCCATATTTAGCTTGTCGAATACAAATCGGATCAAAACGAAATAGTAGTTCAACCATTGCTTCTTCATTACCGGCTTGTGCTGCTAAAATCGTTGGGACTAAATTGATCTGTTCCATGTCTTAATCATCCTTTCATGAACTGAAATAGCGATCTGCAAGAATACTCAGCGCATAACGACGTTGTTGGCTTATTGTCTGACCACTGACACCAAGAAGCTCGCCAATTTGATAGTCAGAGGCATTCTCAACGAACTTCCAGTAAAGGATGAATTTTTGACGAATATTTAGTTCAGATAGTGCAATTGAGAGCTGGTCATTATCAACAAAATCCTCCATATGCCAGATATCATTGAAACTCATACGTTCTAACAATTGTGGTGTTTCTGATTTCATTAATTTTTCAATCAGCCATGTATCATAAGGAATAGCTTCAATCTGATTTAGTTGTTCGCGATATAGTTGGAATGACCGGCGAATGAGAGCACTTCTGACGTAGTAAACAAAAATTTTAGTGACTTCAATTTCAGTTTTCAAATGACTTACCTCCTAAACGTAGTGAAATTGCTAGAATTTCCTGTTCACTATATAAAGATGCAAGTTATTCATTTTTTGAAACCCATTAAAAAATTATTTTACTAAACCGAGAATAATGATCATAATTTCTTGATTACTTTCCTGATAATGATGTTCAGACCAAGTTCTAATAACCGCGGTTAAGCCACCAGCGATATAGTTTTCTTGAAATACAGGATGATTCTGAACGGGAAGTACATTTTGTTTGATAATCTGATGAACAATTAGAACTAAGTGTTCGGTTAAAATCTTCTCCAGATGATTATCTATTAAATCATCAATTAGTCTTCGATTGAGACTAAAGTATCTAACTAAATACTCCAATGTATTGATATGGGGTGTATTATCAGCTTTATGCAGGTGACGTACCATTGAATAGAGTTGACCATCGAAATATTTGCGTAGCATATCCTCCTTTGAATTGAAATTCCAGTAGAAAGCAGACCGAGAGATATTTGCTTTCTGGCAGAGTTCCAATACTGTTATTTGGTTAATTGGCTTTTGATCCATTAACTGAATAAAAGCTGCAAAAAGAGAATTTCTAGCAACTTCATTGCCATTATTAACAGGAAACTTGTAGGTTCGATATTTCATTGGACACTCTCCATGATTTGTTTAGTCTTTTAAAAAATTTAACTCACGACAGCTTACTAAAAATAAGTGTTAATTCTATCTTCTTAGAATTTAAGATATATACTTGGTTCCAAAATCGTATATCAAAAAAGGTTGTTTCATAAAGCTAAGCTCTAAATCTGGATTAATATGAAACACACTCTACTTAAAGTGCTCTATTTTAGCAATGCGGTAAGTCCATATGATTAAAATATAAGCTGTTTATGGCTCGATATGAAAATAGGTGAGATGATATTAAAAAAATTGCGACTTATCGGTTTATTTATATGTTTTTGATGAGTAAATGCGATCAGTTAGTTATTTTTGCGTCAATTATAGACAGAAAATTTAAGTTTAATGAATAAAAAGTGCTCCTAAGTCAATATTTGGTACATTTTTTATTAGACAGCTGTTCTAATTCTTTTCGTATTGAACCAATTAATATAATTTGATGTTCTGACAACCAAATCTTCGAAACTTGAAAAGTGAGTTTGAAACACGAATTCTCGTTTTAATAATGAATGAAAAGATTCGATTTGACTATTGTCATAGGGATAACCTTGTTTTGAATATGAGTGGGCAATCTGATGCCTCTCAAGCAGTGTCTCGACTTCGTTACTCGTATATTATGATCCCATATCGGAATGAATGAAGTCAGGTTTTTTAAAGTTTTCGAGTGCTTGGTTAAGCGTGTTAACGACTAGTTTTGCATCCATTTGGCGGCTAATCTTAAAAGCAAGAACACGATGAGCCCTCGGCTCATAAACAGAACTAAGGTAAACCCAAGTACTTGGCCGTAATTCTAGATAAGTAATATCAGTACGCCATACACTTGCTTCGGGATAACGTTTGACAAAGTTAGGACGTTGTGAGTAATCGACATGGGTACCTGGTTTCTTGAATCTACGATTCATTAATGAATGAATTCCCATTTCTCTCATCAGGCGAAAAACGCGTTTAGCGCCGATTTTAATACCTAAACTTTGTAAAGCCATAGTTATTCGTGGATAGCCATAAGCCTTATAGTTATTTTGCCAAATCGATCTAATCCGATCTTTTAATTTCACATCAGCACATTCGTGCTGGCTAGATCGGTGTTCTTTCCAGTGATAATAAGTACTTCATGGTAGCTTCAAAGCAGTTAAAATAATGGACAAGCGGTGTTTAACTAGTTGGTCCTTAATAAAGGCAAGTCCACTTATTCGGCCTAACGCTTTCCCAATAACACCGCCGCAGCTTTTAAAATTTCTAATTCCTCTTTAAGTCGTTGATTTTCTTTTTGAAGTTGCTTAAATTCCTTGGCTGTCACTTCAGAACCATCAGATAGTTCAACTGATTTGGCATCTTTTAGCCAGTTATGAATGGCGGCTGGAGAAACACCATACTCCTCTGAAAGAGAACGTACCGAGCGTTTCTCTTCATGATGCATTTTGACAATGCTTCCTTTGAATTCGTTCGTATATCGTTTCATTAAAAAACTCCTATCCTAAGTGATTTAATTATGACACATCTGTCCAGAATTAGATGTACCAAATACTAGGATAGGAGCAAGGGGATATAACAATAAAATTTTTGAACTATTACGGTTAATTAGGAATTTAAATTTACGAAGTCAGACCACAGGTTAGAAAATATATTATTTTCTGCCATGATATAAAATCCTAATCCTATAAACACAATTGGAATAACCCATCGGCCGTATTTCTCAAGTGTTTCAGAAACATATCTAAATCTTGCTAGACGATAGCCGATTAAACACCAAACCGCAACCATTATAAAGAAAGTAACAACTGTAATGACCAGTTGGTTGTTATTTAAAGTAGAAAAGAATGGAACATAAATTCCAATATTGTCTCCACCATTGGCAAATGTGATAAATGCTACACTTAAATAGAACTTATTAAATTTATTTAAACTAGAAAAAATAGCACCTTCATCTTCATCTTCACCCTTTATAAACAGTTTAACTCCTAAATAGATCGGGATTAGTCCTAATAAACCCACCCATTGATCAGGAATGAGTGTTACTCCAAATGTAGCTAAAAGACTGATTAAAACTAAAAGTGCAAAACCAAGATATTGACCAATGACTATATCTTTAGGATAAATACGATTTCCCTTCACCGTTCGTCCATTACTTGCTTTAGCTTGTGAACTTGCCTGAGAGAACAGCAACATCAAGACAAAAATGTCATCGATATTGGTTACTATAAAAGACCCTAAAGCGGAGAGAATGGTTAAAATTAAATTCATAAAAAAACTCCTTTTTAAATTGATCCATAAACGGAATAATAGATATTTAGTTATGTTAGTTTGTTACACATTCTATTATTCTACCTTATTTGATAGTAGATTTAAAACTTTGCAACAGAACCTCACGACTCCTTTAACTTATGGTAGATTGCAAGAATTAACCGAACACTGCGAACTGCTGAAAAACCTTTCGTGGTGATTGCCAGTTGAGTGTTTTCATTGGTCTCGCATTGATCCAATGATTAATTTGATCTAATTCTTTGGCGCTAACTGTTTCAATTTTGCGTTCTTTCGGTATAAAACGACGGACGTATCAATTTAATATCTCATTACTCCCACGTTCTTCTGGTGAATATGGGTGCGCAAAATAGACTGGAATGCCTAGTTTTTGCTCGATTTCGTTATATTTTGCAAATTCTCGCCCACGATCCACAGTGATTGACTTGGCATTTTTGATCCCTTGAAAAAAACGAATTAAGACTGGTGTCACTGCCTGACTATTGCGCCCAGTGACCCGTCTCACGATATGTTGTCGGCTTAGTCTTTCAGTAATTGTCACCAGCACATCGCCACGTCTTTTACCCGATTGCATGGTGTCAACTTCAAAATGTCCAAAGGTTTGTCGTGCTTTCACACTTTCAGGTCTCGTTTCAATCGAACGACCATGAACAAATACTTGTCGTCTACCATCAGATTGACGTTTTTGACGGATACCTTTGTCAGGTAAATCAGCCAATGATAGTTTGAGTCGACCAGCATTGAGCCAATTATAAATCGTTTTGAAAGGTAACCCTAAAACATGCGCAGCGGTTTCTGGTGACCACTTCAATATACCAATGTGGTGATTCAAAAAGACAGCGATAGCTGGTGTTAGCGTGTCATGACGACCACGTAGATGACGTTTTTTCAATGCCAACGCATGAGCAATCTCAGCTTTATAGGGTGTAACTTGATGAATTTCAATCGAAACGGTTGAAGGAGAGCGTTTAATAAAGCGCGCAATGGCACGAATCGAATAATTCAATTCCAGCAAAGTTTGAATGACAGTACGTTCTTGAGATGATAAACTAGTCATGAGTCGCAGTTCCTTTATGGTTGTTTTGGACAATTACCATTAAAGGCGCTGCGGCTTTTTTATTCAAGTGTTCGGTTTAATTTTACAATCTACCATAATTAAATAATCGATACTGGTGGAAATATAAACACCAATAGCAGATATGATTGTCTGTCCCATAAAAAAACCTCCTGTATTAGTCAGTAATAAATCAGCAGATTTTAGGGGAGCACAGACACATTAATTTAGCTATCGCTAGTGGGTAATGCCGGACGTAAGAAAGCATTTTACTCCTCCTCAAAACGTAGTTATAAAATAGTTTCTAACTGGAATTCGGTGATTACTTTCATGTAAAGTATAACCCACTATACTTTACATGGTAAAGCGTGGGCTCTACGAGGTAGTAGCGTTCTCCCTTCCTACTGGGAGAACTGCTATTTTTCTGCGCCTATTATCCGGCTAGAAAAACCTCCGACGGGCTATTGCATAGCAAGCGCATCTCATGCAGAACTCTACCCGAGCGGGGCAAGCTAGTGTTAGCTTAACCACAAAAAAATGCATTCTAATAGTTGAATGCATTTTTTTCAATCGATCTTCAGCAATAGGCTGAAGAATATAAGGGAAAGCAGGGTCACTCATATCAACAATAGCCTGACTAGAAGCTTTTGTTATGAGCCCATACTGGTCTAATAACTTAACTTTTTGATTATACATAGGCAGACAAACAGCATTAGGATGTTGTACATAAAGTTCTTCTAATATCTCTAAAGCTTGACTATCTTGAAACATACTATCTTGCTGTTTAGAGTAAAATTTATTAAAAGCAATATCTTTTTTTCGCTTAGCTATTCGGGAGCTAATGTGAATAACCGAAATCTTTTGTAGACTTTGCTAAACTACTGCACACCTTTAGTACAGTATTAGCTGGTTCACTTGAATAGGGAGTTGTAAAAAAAGTTCCCTTAGCCTGCACAACAAGATAATTTCGAAACATCTTTATCGAACGTAAGTGCAGCTAATTTTAGCCCTTCAGCCATTGTTAGATATGGAGCCATCGTTTCTCTCAGATCTCCAACAGTTAAACCGAATTTCACAGCTAATGTTGCTGCATAAATTACGTCTCCTGCGTTTTCTGCCACTACATGCGCCCCTAACACTTTCAATGTTTTCGCGTCTGCCACTAATTTGAAAACACCTGTTGTTTCCCGATTAACGAGCGCTCTTGGAACAGCATCCAACGGCAATACCGATGTTTTCACTTCATATCCTTTTTCTTTTGCCTGTTGCTCCGTTAAACCAACCGTTGCAATCGATGGAGAAGTAAACGTAACGCCTGGAACCACTTCTAAATTGACCTTTTGATTTAGTCCTCCGATTGCATTACGAGCAGCAAGTCCACCTTCATAAGCAGCTACATAAACAAATTGGGGACCGAGAGTGACATCTCCAGCTGAATAAATTCGGGAATTGGTCGTTTTAAGATAATCATCAATGACAATTTCACCACGGGAACCAACTTCAACGCCTGCTGCATGTAAGTTTAATGATTCTGTATTTGGTTTTCTTCCAGTGGCAATTAGCAATTGTTCTGCTTCAATAATTCGCTTTTTACCATTTATCTCAACATGAACTTTTTTAATGTCTCCATCTTGCTCAACTCGTTCATAGGTTGCACCTGTTACTAAATTAATTCCCTGTTCTGTTAAGGCCTTAGTAATGGCTTCTGAAATTTCAGGATCGTATTCTTTTAATAGACGCTCGCTTCTTTGAATCAAAGTGACTTCTGACCCGAGGTTATGAAATAGTTGTCCTAATTCCATGCCGATATATCCTGAACCAATTACGGTAAGACGATTTGGAACCTTCTTTAATTCCAATAAGCTAGTGCTTGTTAAATAATCTACTTCATCTAATCCGGGAATATTAGGTGCAGTTGAAGAAGCACCTGTAGCTATTAAAAATCTTTTGGCTGTGATTTGATTGCCATTTACTTCAACTGTATTTTCATTTACGAATTTTGCTTCACCTTTTATTAATTCAAAACCATAATCATCAATTAAATTCACATATTTTTCATTTCGCATCTCGGTTACTAAATCATTCTTTTGTTTTACTAATGGCGCTAAATCAACATTTGAAGCCGAAGTGTGTAATCCCACAAATGGATTATTTTTTGCTAGATGATTGATTTCCCCTGCTCTTAATAAGGTCTTAGAAGGAACGCATCCGACATTAACGCAAGTTCCACCCACCGTTCCACGCTCAATCATAGCCACTTTTGCGTTCAAAGTAACGGCTTCAATGGCAGATGAAAAGGCAGCTCCACCAGAACCGATGATGATGTAATCATAATCATAGTTACCTTCATCATTTAAACTTACATCTGTCCTTTTTTCCGATTGCACTTGTATTTCTTCTGCTTCGCCCGGGTGATAGTTTGCGTCAGCAATCGCCTTTATTGCACTTTCAACCTCAATATCATCGGGCAGTTCAAATACTGCTTCACCACGACGATAACTAGACTCAATATTTTTAGCACCTATCTTTTCAAGTGCTGATTCTACGTGTTTTTCACAACCCGTACAAGTCATTCCTGAAATGTTTACCTTAAATTTATTCATAAAAAAGCTCCTTTCGTTAATTAATCTCTCATGTTAATGTTTCTATTATTGGACACGAATGTAATTGCTTTTCATCTGGACATCGTTGTTTTAAGTCGTCTAACATAGTTTCAATTCGTTTTAAATCCTCTATTTGTTTTTGCACTTCCTTTTGTTTTTTAGAAACAAATTCGAACATATCTTGACAACGAACTTCATCTTTATCTACAACACCAAGTAATTTATAAATCTCGCTTAAAGAAAAACCAAGTTCCTGTATTCGTTTAATAAACCCAACACGCTTAACGTCATCATATGAATATATCCGATAACCAGCTTCCGTTCGGTGAGGTTCTTGTAATAAATTTTTTCGCTCGTAATATCTGATCGTTTCTTTATTAACTCCACATTTATCTGCAAACTCACTAATGCGATAAATCATCTTATTTCACCCCATGAATATTATAAACCGTGTACCATAGTACACGTTCAAGTAAATTGGACTATTTTATTTTTTTCCCAAAGTATCACTCGTATGTGATTGATACTTTTATAAAATACTATTGATTATCCTAACATCCCACCAGAAAATCCGATTTAAACACCAGTTGTTTTTAAACTATTAAGAAAGTAATTCCACTATATATTCCGAAGACACTTAATTATAATAGTGACCCCGTTGGCGCTCAGAAAGCTGCCGATGCGGTTATTGAGGCCGGCGGTGAAGCAGTGATTGTTCAAGCCAATGTTACTTCTGAAGAAGGGGTACAAAAACTACTTGATGCTGCTATTGAAAATTATGGCGATTTAGATGTTTGGGTGAACAATGCTGGTATGGAAATTAAGTCACCAACACATGAATTGTCACTTGATGATTGGAACAAGGTAACTGCTATTGACCAGACAGGCGTTTTTCTTGGTTCTCGGACAGCATTAGCATACTTCAAAGACCATAATAAAAAGGGAAATATTATCAATATGTCATCTGTTCATGAACGAATTCCTTGGCCAACCTTTGCTAGTTACGCTGCTGCAAAGGGCAGTGTTAAATTATTTACCCAAACGATTGCAATGGAATATGCTAAAGATAATATTCGGGTTAATGCGATTGGACCAGGAGCAATCAATACACCAATTAATGCTGAAAAGTTTGCTGATCCAGCTCAGTATGAACAGACAGTCAAAATGGTACCAATGGATCGAATTGGTAAACCAGAGGAAGTTGCCGCTGGGGAAGCTTGGTTAGCATCTGATGAGTCTAGCTATGTTACTGGAATTACACTATTTATCGATGGTGGAATGACACTTTATCCAGCATTTAAAGATGGTCAGGGTTAGAAATAAAATGTCAATAATATAAAAGCTTAGCTTAATAAGCATATAAAGGTTTGAGAAAAGTTAAAAGTGAGGCCTTCCAATGAAAAAAATAATTTTATATTTCTCTTTAACTGGGAATACTGAAAAAGTGGCAGAGAAAATAGAAGAAATCAAACACTTTGATATTGAATCTTTAAAGCCAAGTACACCGTATTCCAATAATTATGAAAAAGCCGGCAAGCGCGCAGAATCTGAAAAGGATAATGATATTCATCCGGCTTTAGCTTCGCTGTCAATAAATATTGATGACTATGATTTGATTTATCTTGGATTTCCTACTTGGTGGTATCAACCCCCAATGCTAATTCACACTTTTTTTGAATCTATTAATTTAAAAGGTAAAAAAATAATTCCATTTACAACGAGTGCATCGAGTACGATTCAAGATAGTTTACCGGTTCTTACGCAACTTGCACAGCAAAATGATGTTGAGCTATTAAGGGGATTTACAGCTAATTCGGAAAGAGAAATTAAGAAGTATTTTGATTCAGAGAAAATTGATTAAAAATATCGATCATACGCATACCTAACATTATGAGTTGTTTTACGCAAGTTAATGGTGTGATTGATAAGTAGAAGAGAATATAGATAATTATGTAGTACCGCCAACACTTAAATGTTGGCGGTATTTTTTATATGCCAGATTCAATCATCCAATTATCAGCCGTTTTCTTTAAAAAAAGCTGATATTGAGATAACTGTATCTAGATATTTAACAGTTATGCTCGCTTCAAGTTTATGATCAGATTTTTTGAAGATAGGATTAATCAACTCTACAAAATTATCATCTTTATATACGAGTTAATTTTGGTGGTGGTTCCAATACTGTTATTTGGTTAATTGGCTTTTGATCCATTAACTGAATAAAAGCTCCAAAAAGAGAATTTCTAGCAACTTCATTGCCATTGTTAACAGGAAATTTGTAAGTTCGATATTTCATTGGACACTCTCCTTGTTTTGTGTAGTCTAATTCGTACAATTAAGTCTATGAATCAATAATTATCAAGAATATTATAAGAAATCTAAATATCTAAATAACAAAAAGGATACTTGACAATACATTGATGGATGTCTATACTAACTAATATAGATGTTTGTCTATGTATAAGAAAGGAATTTTTAATGGACTATCAAAATTACGTACAAATACTAAAGGCAATGGCTGATCCTAATCGGTTAAAAATCATAGATTTACTTTCTTGTGGGTCTTTATGTGCATGTGATATTTTAGAGCATTTCAACTTTTCACAACCAACTTTATCTCATCACATGAAAGTTTTACAGAATGCTGGCATCGTATCAGCACGCAAGGACGGTAAGTGGCAACATTATACCCTTAACGAAGAATTTATGACGTCTTTTAAAAAAGACACCGATCTGCTATTAACTAGTGACGACCAATGTATTTGTCATTCGGATGCTGATTGTCCAAATTGTTCTTCAGGAAAGGTTGCCATTACTAATGAAAAAAATTGAATTATTTGAACCAGCTATGTGTTGTTCCACAGGTGTTTGCGGACCCAGTGTTAATCAGGACTTATTGACAATCACATCAGCCTTTGAGGCAATGCAAGGTGTTACGAATGTTGAAGCAAATCGTTACAATTTGAGTAATAACCCCGATGTTTTTAGTGGACGACCTGAAATTTTGTCGGCTATCAAGGATGATGCTGACTCAGTATTACCTATTACAGTCGTTGACGACGAAATCGTTAAAACTGGCACATATCCAACAATCGATGAACTATCCGAATACACTGGCTTGGTTTTCGTTCCTGCTGAACAAAAGAATAGTTGTTGTGGCGGTAGTGGCTGCTGCTAATTCCTACTTGATGTAAGAATGGCACAGCCGTTTCTTTTGTACTATATATAGATGACCGTCTATCTAAGGAGAAAATAATATGCAAACTTATCAACCTCAATCAACAAAATTAACTCATTATTTATTCTTTACAGGAAAAGGCGGTGTTGGTAAAACAACAACTGCTAGTGCGACAGCAATTAATCTAGCTGACTCTGGTAAACGAGTAATGTTGGCTTCTACCGATCCAGCCAGTAATTTGCAAGATGTATTTGATACAGAGTTAACCAATAAACCTAAAGATATTGCGAATGTTCCCGGATTGTTTGTTGCGAACTTTGACCCCGTAACTGCTGCCGCCGAATATCGTGAAAGTGTCATTGGACCTTATCGCGGAATCTTACCAGAAACTGCCATCAATAATATGGCCGAACAACTTTCTGGTTCATGTACAGTTGAAATTGCTTCATTTAATGAATTTGCTAATTTTTTAACTGATTCAGAGGTTGATCAAAAATTTGATTATATTATTTTTGATACTGCTCCAACTGGACATGCTTTGAGAATGCTTCAACTGCCATCAGCTTGGAATAACTATTTAGATGAAAATGATCGTGGCGCTTCTTGTCTTGGACAACTTGCCGGAATGGATGACAAAAAGGCAATGTATGAGAAAGCCGTCGTTACCTTAAATGATCCCGAATTGACGACATTAATGTTAGTGACCCGCCCACAGAAAGCATCCTTATTAGAAGCAGATCGCGCTGCACAAGAACTTGCCGCTATTGGCATTAAGAACCAACAACTCATTATTAATGGCACATTAAAAGATCCGACTGATTTACCATCACAGACAATCTTTAGACAGCAACAAAATGACCTTGCACAAATGCCGGCTTCATTGAAAGAACTTGCCCAGTTTGAAGTGCCTTTACGCCCTTATAATGTTACTGGTCTGGATAAATTACGTTTAGTCCTACAATCTGAACAACCAAAATTAACTCCTCAGCCAAGTATCAAAAACGACTATCCTAATTTAGATGTCATCGTTAATGATCTAGTAAAATCTAATAAAAAAATCATCTTCACCATGGGCAAAGGTGGCGTTGGTAAAACAACAGTTGCTGTTCAAATCGCCAAAAAATTAGTAGCCCAACATAAGACTGTTCATTTGGCTACTACAGATCCAGCAGATCACCTAAATCTTTTTAAGACTGATGACCCTGATATTACGGTCAGTCATATTGATGAACAACAAGTTTTAAAGGATTATCAGGATGAAGTTTTAGCAAGTGCACAGAAAACCATGAAATCTGATGATGTTGATTATATTGCTGAAGATTTACGTTCACCATGCACTCAAGAAATTGCAGTGTTTCGTGCCTTTGCCAATATTGTTGCTCAAGATGATAGCGATGTGGTCGTAATTGATACCGCTCCAACTGGTCATACACTGTTATTACTTGATTCTACACAAAGCTACGCTCAAGAAGTACAGCGAACTTCTGGTGAAGTTCCACAAGCAATCATTGATTTATTACCTCGGTTACAAGATCCAAGCCAAACCGAAATCGTGATGGTAACCTTGCCAGAAACGACCCCCGTTTATGAATCAATGCGCCTAAATGATGATCTTGATCGGGCACAGATGGCACACACATGGTGGTTGGTTAACCAGAGTATGCTTGCAACCAATACTACCAACCCTTGTTTACAAGCCAGAGCACAGAATGAAGTTGAATGGATTGAAAAAGTAAAAGAACTTTCAAATAATCATTTTGCAGTTGAACAATGGCAGCCTGATTTTGAAAAGGTATTACTAACAATTTAATAAGCTAAAAGTATTAAATATCAAAATATATGTGGTTATTCTTTAATCAAGGCAGAAATGCCTTGATTTTTGATAGTTTGGAGGAGCTATGCAAGTCTTTTTTGCAATATTTATTTTTTTATTGACCTTGGTCTTCGTTATTTGGCAACCAAAAGGATTATCAATCGGCTGGACTGCCATTGGCGGTGCGGTCTTAGCATTGGTATTTAGAGTCGTAACATTTAAAGATGTTGGCACAGTAACCGGCATTGTTTGGAATGCAACACTATCATTTGTCGCAATCATCTTAATCTCTTTAATTCTTGATCAAATTGGCTTTTTTGAATGGGCAGCGTTGCATATGGCTCGGCTTGCAAAAGGTAATGGCATTCGGATGTTTGTTCTTATTGCGGTTCTTGGCGCAATTGTGGCAGCTTTATTTGCTAATGATGGTGCCGCGCTCA
Organism: Lapidilactobacillus dextrinicus DSM 20335; assembly: GCF_001436095.1. GTDB lineage: Bacteria > Bacillota > Bacilli > Lactobacillales > Lactobacillaceae > Lapidilactobacillus > Lapidilactobacillus dextrinicus. The sequence goes on from NZ_AYYK01000009.1 coordinate 52,526, forward strand.
TTTTAACACCGATTGTTCTTGCAATGGTTCGGGCACTACACTTTGATGAGAAACGAGTTTTTCCTTTTATCATTGCTAGTGGTTTTATCGCAGATGCAACCTCATTGCCTTTAGTCGTAAGTAATTTGGTTAATATTGTTTCAGCAGATTTTTTCGGCATTACATTCTCTGAATATGCGTTAAGAATGTGGTTACCTGATTTGTTCTCACTGATCGCAAGTATCGTTATTTTATATCTTTATTTCTGTAAAGCATTGCCCAAGCATTACGATATCTCACAAGTTGCTAAACCAAGCACGGCAATTAAAGATCACCGATTATTTAAGTTCTCATGGTTTGTATTAGCAGCACTATTACTCGGTTATTTTAGTAGTGGCTTTTTAAATATCCCTGTATCATTTATCGCACTTTTAATCGCCGTAATATTTCTATTAGTAGCTCGTAAAAGCTCGCAAATTGATACCAAAGCGGTTATCAAAGGCGGCGCACCATGGAATATTGTCTTCTTCTCAATTGGTATGTACGTCGTAGTATACGGCCTTCAAAACGTTGGTTTAACATCATTGCTTGCCGGAATAATTGGCAAGTTGGCAACTGGTAGTCGTTTTGCTGCAACAATGGGGATGGGTTATCTGGCGGCATTTCTCTCCTCAGCAATGAACAATATGCCAACTGTTATGATAAATGCCTTATCAATCAAAGCGGCAAATGTATCAGGATTGATGCATCAAACTTTAGTTTATGCCAATGTAATTGGGTCTGACTTGGGTCCAAAAATTACACCAATTGGTTCTTTAGCAACGCTCGTGTGGTTACATGTCTTGGCACAGAAGAATGTTAAAATTGCCTGGGGAACATACTTTAAAATCGGTATTACAGTTACAATTCCTGTCTTGTTCATTTCGCTATTCGGGTTATGGTTATCATTAAGTATTTTTGGATGATAAGGAAAATTATGTTAATTATCTGGTACTATTGAATATTTATAAAATTTTACTAGTTTGCAAAAGTGAAAGGAATTAATTGTATGGTTAATAAGGACGAAATATTATTAGTTATTGGCGGTAGTGATGCAGGAATTTCAGCCGCTCTAAAAGCTAAAGAGCTAAAGCCAAACTTAAAAGTTCAAGTCTTGCTTGCCGATGAATTTCCCAATCTATCAATCTGCGGATTACCTTATGCGGTCAGTGGTGAAGTTGAAAATTGGCATTCATTAGCGCATCGGAGTTTGAAAGAGTTAGAAGATACTGGAATTGAATTTCACATGAACACTGTTGTCAAAAAAATACAATCTCGCGAACATTTTGTTGTTGCTAGATTGAACGATGATACAATTCAAAAATATTATTATGATAAATTAATCGTAGCAACTGGAGCTGTTCCAAAGCTAGATAGTCTTGCTGGACTCAATTTAAAAAGGATTGAGCAAAAAAACAGCAGGATACATGTCTTGCATACGATGGATGATTATTTTGCAATTGAAAACGAATTAACTTCCAATAGTATCAAAAATATAGCTATTGTTGGTGCAGGATATATTGGCATTGAGATGGCTGAAGCGTTGCAAAGGCGACAATTGAACGTTACTATTTTTCAGCGTGGTTCAGAAGTATTATCTACAGTTGATCCAGATTTAGGAAAGATTATTCACAAAAAATTAGTTAGCAACGGGATAAAGGTTCTTACAGATCTGACAGTTTCAGAGATTAAGGAAAATAAAACAACTGTGGATATAATTGGTACGGATATGCGGGAAAACAATAATGTATTTAGTTTTGATTTGGCTTTAATTGTGATTGGAGTTAAACCAAATACTGATATTTTAGTTGAAGCAGGTGCCAAAACTGGAGTAAACGGTGCAATTAAAGTCGATAACTATATGCAGACAACATTGCCTGATATATGGGCAGCTGGTGATTTAGTTGAAACTAAACATTTATTATTAGATTGGACATACTTACCATTAGGAACAACCTCACACAAGCAGGGACGTATTGCTGGGTTTAACGTTGCAGGGGTTCCACGTTCATACAAAGGCAGTATAGGGACACAGGTTTTAAAGGTATACGATCTTGTTGTAGCTCGCACAGGGTTATTGGAAAAAGAAGCTATGAATGTTGGATTTACTCCCTTAACTGTAACAACTGATGTAGATGACCATAAGGCTTATTTTCCTGGTTCTAATAGAATTAAAATTAAGCTTACCGGAGACGAGAATACCGGTAAGTTATTGGGTGCCCAATTGGTTGGGAAATACGGAAGTGAGGTCGCCAAACGTAACGATATTTTTGCAACTGCAATTTACAATGACATGACTGTGAGTAACATCAACGATTTAGACTTGTCTTATTCACCTCCTGTTGGATCACCATGGGATGCGATTCAACTTGCTGCTCAAAATTGGGAAAAGAATGCTTTTAAAAAGTAATTAGTTAAATATGTAAAGAAGAGTAAATACACTGCAATATTTTACTGATAGTGTACTTACTCTTAATTTTATAGGTTTATAAATTAAGAATAATTTGTTGCACTGGTAATTATAGTCCTGCTTTAATAATCCAGTTATCAGCCGTTTTCTTTAAAATAAGCTGATATTGAGATAACTGTGTCATATTAGTAACTGTATCTAGATATTTAACGGTTATAATGGCTTCAAGCTTACGACCCGATTTTTTGAAGATAGGATTAATCAATTCTACAAACTTATAATCTTTGTTTAATGGTTTAGTACCACCTTCAACGTAATATTGAAGCTCATTTTCAGTTCCTTTAGGGTAGAGCGTAAAGAATGTTGTCAGAAACTTTTCAACTCGTTTTGTTGTTTGGGTATTAACTGAACCATCTGCTTGCTGAATTTTTTCTTTCAAGTTAGCTTTAGTAGGGGAAGCCGCAACTGTTGGATTTTGGGTAATGACTAAATCTTTCTGTTTATTTTGGAAGACTGTCGTGAGATATGAGGCAGACACCGGCGTAATCTTTTTGTCTTTACCTTTGTTTTGTTCAATATCTTGATCAACTGAAAAGAGAACCTGATAATTATTTTTCTTCAGCTGTTTAACTTGCCAGATCTTAATCGCCCTAACCGTGGATTTAGTGGGAATATCAGTGCGAATCGTCTCAGCGTTTAGTGTGATTAACTGATCGGATAGATATTGTTTTAACTGCACTTGTCGCTGGTCAAGGTGTTCTTGCTTTGGTTCCCATGCGTAATAAATTTTGGCAAAATCGGTGACAAAGGTTGTCATAGGATTGGTATCAACTATCTTCGTTTTAACAATCGTTTTTTGCTGAATGGTATGAGTATCTACGGCGGTAAAACTTTTATAAATACCAAAACCAACGCTAATTAATAGCAGTAACCAACAAAATATGGTCGTTGTATGGCGCAAACCAACACGTTTGATACGTGGTTTAGCGCTTTTTTGCTGTTGTTTCTTGTTCACGTGATAACCTTCTTTCTACTTTTTAATACGACCAGCACCAATTAGGTGACTTTGCCAATAGGAATTTTTGAGGTTAGCATAATCAATAGGATCGCCTGCATGAAACATCTTCATCCTGCCAACATAGATACCAACGTGGGTAACGTAATCAGCGGTGTTATAAGTGGAATGAAAGAAAACTAAATCACCAGGTTTGGCATCTTTAAGCTTGAGATGCTTCATGGCATTGTATTGTGCTTGAGCAGTACGGGGCAGGCTAATGCCAGCCTTATTGAAGTTCCACTGAGTGAATCCAGAACAATCAAAACCTGTACTTGGATTACTACCACCAAAAACATAAGCACGACCTTTATATTTCAGGGCTTCATTCATGATTTTTTGAACTGTTTTGTCATTGAATTCGACTGGTGTACCTGTGTCTAAATAGTCATTGACGAGAGTAGCGTAATACATATTACCGTAAGCATAGCGCCATTTGTCTTTAGCAACTGGGTTATCATAATTGACTTTCTTTCTACCGGATTTTGCTTTAGCGAATTCGTTAGAAACTTTTTGGGTGTATTTTTTGCCATGATTGGCCACATAATCAATAAAAGCTCCGCCATAGTTATAACTTTGGATAGCAGCGTTTAAATCGACTTTTACAGTTTTCATTTGCTTGATAATACCAGCGAAATATTTTACGCCTTGCTTAATTGAGGCTTCTGGTTTAAGGCTATTCGGTTTTTGATTGAGTGATTCACTAGATTGCATCACATCATTACCTTTGCCACCAGATTCAACTTGCATGATGGCAAGAATGACATTAATTTGGTCAGGAATTTTGAATTGCTGGCAGTATTTTTCAACTAACGATTGATACTTCAGGACGTCAGAAGATAGATTAGTACTATCCGGATCAAAGATTTCAATGTCATTTGTTAATTCTTCATCGTCTTCACTAGTAGTTGCGACAGTGAATAACAAACCAACAATCAGGACGAGTGGCAGTGTACCAGCTAATAACCATTTAGTTAATTTCATTTAGGACCACCTCGTTTAGAGGCTTTAATTTGATACTTCTTGGCTTGAGGTCGGGTTAATTTTTGATGTTGAACAAGTTGTGGTGATTTTGGTTTGTTGGTCGCTGATCGTTGTTTCGATGTTGTTTCTAATGAATTGTTTTTAGCTGATTTCTTTTCAGATAGTTGATGATCTGTTGTGGAACGTTTAATTGGTTCTTGTGTTGGTTGTTTAATCTTGTATTTTTGAAGTGGTCGTTTAAGATTAACGGTTGGCTGTTTTTCGGTTGATGATTGTAACTGTTTAAGTTTTCGAACGCTTGGCATTGGTCTGATTGTTGAAGCTTCTTGGGTGAACTTTTTGGGGCTTGGGTTGATGGCTAACTTACGTGTAGCTAATTGTTCACGACGTTTCTTTTGGGCCTGTTCACGTTGAGTTTGATTATCACTGCGTTGTTTTGTGATACCGTTTTTAAAATCATTCACGCCATGTTTGATACTTTTCTTACCTTGGTGAAGGTTGTATTTGGCATTAGTCGGCGTATTAACAATATTTTCTGTGGCCTTTTTAGCTTGGTCAGTTATTTTTTGCTTAGTATCTAACGTATTACCAATTTTTCGGCCAAGTTTTTCCACAGGATTAATTGGTCGATTTTCTTTCTTAGGCATCACATTTTTGGATTTTTGCTCTATTTGCGGCGCTTTTTCTTTAGACCTTTCTTTTTGGTGAGCTTTTTGCATAGATCTTGAGACCACACCGCCCATAACTGCACCACTGGCAATATTACGAAAGGCACGTTGGCCACGGTGAGCAAGTTGCCGTGCACCACTTTGCGAATCAGAACTCTTCAATTGCATCATGCCCATTAAGTCGCTGAGCTTGAACCAAATGCCACCAAAGGTAACGATTTGTAGAAAAGCAACTAAGAAAAATGGGGTAGTAGCCGACAAGGAATAAATCATAGTGGAAATACAGAAAGCCATGGTGAGGACTAGAGTAATGCCAGCACGCATCATAATCGCGTTAAACAACTTCATGATCGTGTTCTTCATCATTGAGTTAAATCCTGGAATCATGGCTAGTAGGCAGCTAATCGGTAGGAATATCGAGTAGATAATAAACAGAATTTGGCTGAAGATCATGATTGCCACCAGCATAAAAACAAAGATGGTGATGATCACATTAAAGATGATGACAAAGGTTGTGACACCAAGGCGGTTAATCGTTTTAACTGCTGAAAGATTATCATTATCTTTTTCCTCAATTTCACTTTTAACCAATTCAGTTCTAGCTTTACCTTTTTTCTCGAAGGGATCAGTCTTTACCAGTTCGTCGATACGTTTCTCACCAATTTTATTAGTGTCAGAGTCACCGAATTGAAGTAGTGTCCAAGGCTGTTTGACTTGAATATTAAATAGGGTGTTTCTGATTGCATTAACACCATTTTCTGATGTTGCAGTAGCGTTCGACATCATCATCTTTGACCCAATATTTAATGCAGAGGTACTCATGTCGGATGAAAACTCGTTGATTTTACTAATGTAATCAGGTGAGTAGGCAATGAAACTTGCCGAGGTAATAAAGATGACGACAAAGTTCACGATAGCTGAGATAGCTTTAGAAGTTTCCCTTTTCAAAAGTCCCGTGTAAGTAACGTAGATTCCTAAAATGATGATGAGCAGTAACAACATACCAGGATAAAAACCGTCCGTAGAAAATCCAGACGGAGATACACCAGCTAGGTTTTGAATATTCTGACCAATCGCGTCAGTCGTATCTTTGATGAAATCCAACGAGTAGGCTTGTTGAATCAAATAACCGGTAGCGTAGGAGAGATAAACTGAAACTAACCAGAGAAAGTTAGTAATGGCATAAACGGCATACATCACTGATTTGCCGATACCGTCACCCCAGTTCCACGGCAACCAATCCCAACTAGAATCAACGAAGTAATCTAGCTGGTAGTTGTTGACGGGATATTTTGAGAACTCGTTATTCGCGTTCACTGTTTCGTCAACTAGACCACTGGCATGAACGGTCGAAGTGTTGGTGAGTATGATACACAGAATGATCAATAAACTGATTGAGAGAAATCTAAGCAGTCGCTTTTGTTTTATCGACAAAATCAATCGCCTCCAGTCACTTGCGTTTGTGGTGGTCGAGTATCGAATGCGTGATAAAGATGTTCGAAAATATAGTCAAAGTGAAGTACCCCAACATGACCCCAAATATCTTGAAAGAGACATTCACCATTGTCTAGCGAGCGCAGCCGTTGTTGGTTACTTTCATCTTCAGGATCAAGGCCGAAGAATTGCAGGGTGTGTTTGATTTCGTTAATATCTGTTGAGCGAAAGGCAAACTTCATCCCGATATTGTTTTTCATCTTTTCGTCTAACAGGTCATTAGCGTTTTGAGTAACCAGATAAACACCAGCATTCATTGAACGACCTTCACGAATTAGTTTCATGGAGAGGGTTTTACCTTGCGCCACATTAAGAAACGCCCAAGCCTCATCTAAATCGACAATCTTAAAACGAGAGCGATCTGAATGGATGAAATCAATTGCGAAAGTAGAAATAATCATCAGCATAGCTACTGATAACATTTCCGCAGTGATGTATTCTTCTTGGGTTTTATCAGTATCAGGTAGAACTAAGTCAGCGATTTGAATGATGTTAATATTTTTATCTAAGGCGATTGAATTGCGAGCAGTGCCATCTGAGAAAAGTAAAGCGGCAAAGTCATAATCGGTGAAGGATTCAATATGATCAGCAATATTAATCGCAATATCGGTATCTTCACGACGCAACTCATCAATGACTTTTAAAAGACCAGGTTCTTTTTGCTGGGTGACATTACGAATGGCTTTGCGTAGTGTTGGGAAACGTTCTGCATCACGTGAAGAAATCCCAGTCAGAAAAGTCAAGGTATCAACGGCTAAACTTTCAGAGTCTTTGGGATTTTTCAAAATGATGTATGGATCTAATAGTCCACGATTCTTTTCTTCACTGGTTAGATTAACGATGTTAATTTTATCCGCCATGAAATCTAAGTTTCGAGTCCAATTTGTTCGTTCAGACTTAGGATCAAGAATTAATGCTTGGGCGCCATAAAGAACAGCATAGTAGACTAGTAGGTTATTACTAAATGATTTGCCGCCGCCCAGTGAACCTAAGAAAGCTGCTGAAAGAGCATTAGTCACTGTTCCCGAGAGACCTTGCGCAGCGATATCCGGTTTAATAAAAACATTACGGCCAGTATCCACGTTGTAACCAACATAAATACCTTCTTTTTCTCCTAAGGATTGGGTTGCACCGAAACCCAGTGAAGCAATAAAGTCACTGGTGACATATTGAATGTAGTCATTCATATAGCGTTTAGAAGCAGGAATAAACTCTGAGTGCAGCCCTAACATATCACCGAAGGGACGTACTAATTTAATGTTTAAGGAATCATAGAAATCTAGAATTTGATCTGCGTGACGTTTCATTTCATCAAGAGTTCGGCCACTAACGCGAATAACATAGGAAATTTTGTACATCGCATCTTTACTTTGATCTAGATCCGCTTCAAGTTCGTCAACTGAATCTAATGCGTCAACCACACCACGAGAAGTTTCATTGTTTGATTGATAGGCGTGGTTATCTAAGTCACGTAATTCTTTTTTCTTATTGCGAACCTTAGTGAGCGCCTTTTTATTAGTCACAATTTCAATGTTGAGTGAAGTATCAATTGGGAAATCAAACTGTTGTTGCTGAAAATAAAAGATCTCACTACCGGGAAATTCCAATTCGCCAACAATATCTGACATAGTTAAATAAGTGATAAAAGATTGGTCCGAATCGTGAGTTAACACTAAATAGCGTTGCTTTTGTTCAATCATGGCCCGCGTCGGTTTGATTAAGTCGTACTTTTTGATAATGGTTTGTTGGTCATCTTGTTCCTTAGGGAGATGATAATAGTAGTCGTCATAGTCTTGGCCATTCATGCCATGGAGATGTTCTAGTAAATAACCAAAATCATCTTTTGTTAGTGGTCGAATTTTAAAACGACGGCCGATTTTATCAGCTAAGAATTGCGCAACTTTATTAAATCGTTCAACTTCACTATTGTTCATCACAACAAAATTACCGGTAAATGTTTCATTAAAGCCATGAATGAAATCATCAACACCTAAGATCAAATCTTGCCAAATACTTTTTGCGGATACTTCTTTATCATTAAGGAGTAGTTTAAAGCCAATATAAAAGCGATAATCAACTTGATTATCGCCAATGGATTCAGTCAATGCTTCAACTTGACCGTCTATATGAGTTTCAGCAATTTCTTTGAGGTTACCTTTTAATAAAGCTTTTGATCTAGTCATCGTATCGCGTACACTTGCTTCCGTTGCTAACTGAATCAGGTGCAGCTTACCATCACGATTTTGCGCAATCATTTGACGAAAGTTCTCGTGAACTTGTTGTTTTTGTTCTGGAGAAAGAAACGAATAGTTATAAGGCATCAATTCATAATAAGCAAAGCATTCATTGTCGGTATTAAAGACCAGATTGTCTTCGATATATTTGATGGGGAATTTCATGATGACCTCCTTGTGACACAAGTGATTGGAGTTAGCCATTGTTGTTGTGTGATTTTGATTGGTTGATAAGCAAAGGTAAGTTTATTGGAAAAGAGGTAAGACAATACTGACTTCAAAAAGCCAAGTGGCTTCTTATTATCGAACGTTTTCTGACTCATGAACCAAGTGATCGCTGCAGGAATACCCAAGTATTTGAGAAAAGCACCTTGTATAAGATTTAGAGGTGGTAATTCACCAAAAATGATAATGATCGATAGCGTCACAACAAACCAAGTCATTTGTGTAAATGTAATGGGGAAGGGTAAGTTCAAATCATTAATGGCATATAACACTTTTTCAACTGACCAAATTGAGGTATAACTTCTAACCTTTTTCATATCAAACTCCTTTCTATAAAAAGAAAGTTGATCCTTAATTCAGAATCAGCTTCGAGTGATTAATTGACATATTCAACGATGCCATGTGTGGTGACAAGGTAATTACCTTCAATCTCCAAATCACGGGCAATCTTTTCATAATCTAAATAATAAAGAACATTGGTAGGCAGTTCACCGAAAAGAGTGCCATCACCAATTTCTTCGGCAACTAATTCTGACATAGAGTTTGTGTCATAGTAGATAAGATTATCAATATTTCCGGCAAGTTCTTCAACATTATTGAACCATTCATCGAGTAGTTCTTGAATAATCGGATAGAATGGTGTGTCAGAAATTGTGAGAAGATTTTCGTAAAGATGATTCAGCGAGCTAATGCTTTCATATTCAGAAATACGAACAGGTAATTCGTAATCATGAATAGCATATTCTTCACTTTGGCCGTTTTTACCAAGTTGTAGTGTTTCTCGAATCTCATCAAAATCTAGTGGTAAGTGAAACCAACGTCCAGAATCAGCCTTTCCTTGATTGTAGTTACCAAGATTAACAATATAAACTTGTAATTCATCAGGTGTCATTTGTTCACGCTCCTACGACTCGATTAAATAAATTAAGTAAAACATCTTTAACACCGGCGGTATTAAAGACTAAACCAACAGCAATTAACGCGATGACTAGAAAACCAATTAGCTTTGAGAATTCGCGTTTGAAACCAAGATAAACACCAATAATTGCAATTGCCATGAGTACTAGGCTTTGTGCATTTGATGTAAACCAATTAAATAAGTTTTGTCCGAAGTTCATAAATGATCAGTTCCTTTCTGTGATAGGTGAGTGGTTAAAATAAAATTATGAGTTATGGAGCAGTTCATCAATGCCAGTTGTTTGTTGGGCTAAAAGTTTAAGATGTCGTTTTTGAAGCTTAGTATTTTTAATCATAGTCATCGTGTCAGTCGTGCCATTGTAACCGTCAATTTTGAGTAAGACTTTCAGCATCGGCGCTACTTGTTTTTGAATCCAAGCTTTAGTTTTCTGAAGATCAAATGGTTCTGGAGCGACTGTTAAACGCAGTGGTTGCCGATTTTGACCACAAAAATAGGCCCATCTTGGATTGATTGGCCATTTGTTTCGTTCAATATTTTTCTTGGTATCAACGAATTGTAAATAACGCGCGATAATACCAAAAGCTGTTTTTTCGACATCACGATAAATTAAGAAATCTTCAATCGCCTTAAAAGCACGTTCATTCTTTAAACGTATTTCAAAACGATTTTTAATAGGGGCTGTCTCAATGACGGCTCCTACTTTTTTGTACTGTTCAACATCTTTTTCATAGATACAAAAATAAATATCACTGGATTTTGAACCGATATAGAGAGTGTTGCCCTTAATGAACTTTTCATCTTCAGTATTCATTTTAGCGGAGTTGGTGCTTTCAAACTGACGCATGATTGAGATGCATTCGTTGCGTTCACACTTTTTGATTAGTTCGGGAATATTAAGGATGCCAACTGTATCATTAATGGCCAGATCAATTCGTTTAAAGACCGCGTGATATTTTTGACAGTCACGGAAGAAATCGTACCAAGTTAAGTTGTTAGCTAATAGAATACTTTCGAACTCACGACAACCTTGTCCTTTGAGTTCCAGTAAAGTCCCTAACTCACTATTTGGCATTGAACAAAGAATTTGAATATGTGAGAAAACTAATTGCGACGAGTAACCATAAAATCCCCAATCTTCCTCAAGCATATATTCTTTGTGTAGATGTAGGATCTCTTTAATTAAGCGATCAACATTATCAGTTGGAAAACGAATACGAACATAATCGAAGATAAGGTTTAGTTCAGGCTCAGTTGGATCCCGATTAAAATAGTTTTCAATTTGTTTCGATAGGGAAACACTCGGTTGGCACTTCTTATTTTCAATTTGATTTAGGTAGTGACTAGATATACCAAGTTTTGTCGCAAATTCTTTTTGAGTAAAGCCTAGTTTTTTTCGACCAACTTTAATAGATTCTGCAGAAATAACCATCGGTTTGTACCTTCTTTCTTTGAGAAAATAAAAAATGTAACTTCATTATTTGAAGTTACATTCGTTAGATTGACGATATTTAATTGATAAATCACAATTTTAAGCGACAGTACAGGATGATTGTTGTTATTTACTACCCCCCTGTTAGAAATAGGGGGTTCAGTGGTCGGCTACCGCCGACCAATCCGCTTACGCGCCTTTCGCGTTGCACGGCGCGATGCGGAGATTGTTACCATATAGAAACCAATCAACTGGGATTTGATTTTGGTCAAGATAAACGAGAAATAACAGATCTAGGCATCAGGGAAACACTTAGATAGAAATAATAGTAAATGAATTTATCAATGAGAGGACTAAAGGAAGATCCAGTAATTGATAGGAATTATTTTAGTAGAATATGGATCGCTAATTGAACTAGCTTTGTTACTTTTATATACAAAAGGTTACATTATGTGTATATAAAAGTAACTGATAAAAGACGATCAAAATAATTTCAGGGTGCATTAATAAATTGGTGTTTATACATGAGACTTATCTTGTTTGAATTACACATTAGTTTATAGTAAAGTAATGTGTAGAGCAAATAAGATGGTGATTGAATGATATTATCTGATAAAGTTGATAAATTATTAGTTAAATATAATGGTACTTTTACAAGAAAGCAGGCATTATCTGAAGAGGTTTCTGATTCTTTATTAACAAGAATGGTTAAAGAAGAATTGATTGAACGGGTGGGACCTGGGATTTATATTGATCCAGCATCATTTGAGGATGAGTTTTTAGTTGCCCAGTTGCGTTTAAGCAAAGGAATCTTCTGTAAGGAAACTGCCTTATACCTATATGATATGACTGATCGAACGCCGAACTTTATGGAGATGAATTTTCCTAAAGGATATAAGTCAAACTATTTTGATGAATTACGAATTAAGCCTTATCGCCAAGTTAATTCTCTTCATGACATGGGAATTACCACCGTCAAAACCCCATACGGAAATAAGGTACAGGTCTATGATGTTGAAAGAACTTTATGTGACATTATTCGTCCGCCACATGTTGCACAAGAAGAAGTTATTCGAAATGCGATGCAAGCTTACATAAAGCGACCGGAAAAGAATCTTAATCGCTTGGTAAGGTATGCTAAAGAATTGAAGGTTGATGCGAAAATCAAAACCTACATGGGAGTGTTACTATGAAAAATCGGTTTACTAATGCCATGCAGATGAAGGCCTACGTGAAGAAACAGGCTTCACTGAATAACATCGATCCTCGTTTGTTGATTCAAGAGTTTGTACTTGATGATTTACTTGAGCGTATTTCACTTTCTCAATATCGTGATAATCTGGTCTTAAAGGGCGGCTTTTTGATTGCGTCGTTGTTAGGAATAGATACGCGTTCTACTCATGATTTAGATACAACAGTTGTTGGTATGCCCATCGATCCCAATCAATTAATGGCTGTTTTCACAGAGATCTGTCAAATCATTCCTGAGGATGATCCTATTGAATTACATCCCATTAAAATTGAACCAATTCGTGATGATGATAAATACGGCGGTTATCGTGTGCATTTTGAAGGATTAATTTATGACAAGATAAAGCCAAGGTTTAAAATTGATGTTTCTACAGGTGATAAAATCACACCCAGCGCAATTAATTATCAACATCATTTAATTACTGAAGATAGGGTAATTACTGTTGCGGCCTATAATATTGAAACAATCTTAGCTGAAAAGTTAGAGACAATTATTAGTCGTGGATCCACTAATTCAAGATCAAAGGATTTTTATGATCTATACGCACTCACGAAACTTGAACATCAAAATATTGATATTGAGCAATTAAAACAAGCATTGATTAATACCGCAACTCATCGAAAGACAATGGCAGAGATTAATGATTATCAGAAAACAATCGCTGATATTTTGGAAGATGCGGACATGAATAATCGGTGGCAAATTTATCAACGAGATAATATATTTGCGAAGGATATTAGTTTGAAAGATACCTGTGATGCAGTGATTCAGTTGATGAATGAAATAAATTGGAACTGATAAAAGTATGAAGATATTCATATAATTAATGTTATAAGGAAATTAGAATCCGTTTTATACTCAAATCATCATGTGTTGTGAGTATAAAACGGATTTTTTCTCACCTTCGTTTTAAAGAAACTGATGATTCTTTGGCACTAACGGCGCATAAAACTCACTAATCACACCAACACCAGTATCCACATAACCACGGCCTTTAACTGGTTTTTGGAAGAAGTCTTTATTGGTTTCACCAAACATCATGGTATAACCAAGATCAGACATGCGCCCAAGCGCAACGCGAAACATGAATTGATCGCGAATGCCATCACCTAGATATTTGGCATCTGGCCTTTGGCAAGCTAGGATTAAAAAGAATCCTGATTGACGTCCTAGCATGACAATTTGCTTGAGTTTACTCATAACCTCAATTGAATCTCGACCTAACATATCCATGAAGGCCACGTATTCATCAAAGATTAGAAAGTGTGCAGGTAAACCTAAATAGGCATAGTTTTCACCGGTTTTATAATTAGGCATTTGTTTCATTTCGGTATTGCGGGCCATCATGTCTTGATAAAAGTCATTAAGTGCTGCCAACATGTCATCTTTTTGATAATGAACGTCAGGTAAAACTTCGGCGAGATCAGCTAAATCGGCGTTCTTTGGATCAAGAATTGTTAGTTTAGCATCGGTTTTGGCCAAAGCTTCAATAATTGTCAGGATAAAGTAAGTTTTACCACCACCAGTCCCGCCAGCAATTAACATATGTGGTAGAGAATCGTATTGCCAACTAACCGTTTCCATCAATTTGAGTTCACCGTTCTGACAAGTAACATCATCAATGGTAATGCGATTACCAATCGTGTCATAGAGTAGGGTGTATTCCACAAAAGAGTCGTGTAGAATTTTATCAACGATTTCACAGAATAGACCTGATTCTAATTTCTTTTCGAGATGAAGCAGCTGGTCCTGATAAGATGACATCACAATTTCAAATTGAACATGAATCAGTCCATCTTTAAGTCGATAGTAGACTTTAGGAAAGTGGCTGATTTTTTGTTTGCTTCGATTATTACTAAGATCCTTAAAGAAACTTTCTTGCTGAACTTTAACAGTTTCATACCACTTATTCTGGAGTATCATCTTTGCTATTTTTTGGCGATGCTGAATCTGTTTCAGATAATCAAAGTGGAAATGATAGAGGAGTAAGAATACTATGCCAAGTAATACTAATGAACCAACAATGACATAGACTAAATATTGCCAAGACCAAGCTAATCCTTTAATTTCTTGCCAGGTTAATTGCTTTTTTAAAATAGCCCGCCAATTCTTTTGATAAACAATGACCGATCCGGACAATATTAATAGAAGAAAACTATTACAAATTAAATTAAAAATCAGATTCTTATCTTTAGGTCGAATTTTGTGACCGCGATATTGCCATAGTTTACTCATCAATAACTCCCATGTATTGAACTTCTAATCCTGTTTCAGTTTCAAAGCTAGTGAAGGTGAAACGTTTAGCGATATGATCAATACAGTGTTCGGCTTCTACAAAGACATATTGATAGCTTTCAGGTATTTCTTCAGATGCCGTGATGATTTCATAAAATAGATCCTCAATATTTCGTTGATAATTAGGTAGAATGTTTTCTTGATAGTCTTGATAAAATTCTTCTTGATGAATGATTTCGATGTCTGCGGTTTTCATGGTAAAGCTCCTTTCTAGTAGGTGATCTACAAGTAATATCAATCTGATTATTTTTTATCATTGTTGGATTTTCCTTTTTCTCCTGGCATCACAATATCATCTGCTTTGATATACCAAGCTGTTGTGGCACCACGGTAGTCAGCGTTAGCCACCGTATCAATAACAGGATTAACTAAAGTGACTAATTGATTATAAGCAAACTCTTTAATACCAGCCTTTTCGGGAATAGAAACCTGAATCATTAAGCCTTGACCAATACTTTTTAGGTCATATGTCCGTTCAACAATTTCATTTGTTGGTGAGCCATCTTCATCGATGACAAATTTTTCCCGACGTAATGCCGAGAATTTCAACATTCCGAAAGTCTTTTCTGAGTCTAAAACAATACCATTAGGTAAACGCATATTAAATTCCTCTTTTCTTATTTAGTGTGAGTGTTCAATGCTTTAATATCATCGGCATAGCAGGCGTAACGAACAAAGGCTTGTTCGCCAATTCGATAACCAACTGCTGTAATTTTAGGATTCACTAGTTCGATTCGCTGTTCAGTTGTTAGTATTTTTTCTTTATCACCAGCTTCTGCTGGGAGGGTAACTTCTACATCGTCAGCGCGTTGAACATCAGAGAATAAGTTATAGGTACGCGAAATAACCTTACCGTTCCGACCACGTTCACGCAGTTCTGCTTTTTCGCTCCCAAAATATAAAGTACCGAATGTTTCTTTAACCTTAGGGATGACATATTTTAGTTCCATGAAAAATTCCTCTTTTCTATTTTTTGTATTAAAAAACCAGATAGGATTTCTATCTGGTTAGTTCATATCATTGATTAGTTTTTATTGTTTGTGGCGCTTTTGGTAGTGATAACCACCAATTAAAACCGCTACGTTTAATAAAATGATGACACCAACAATGGTGAGTAAAATATTTTTACTTTCACCAGTTTGAGGTAATGTGCCTTTGGAGATTTGTTTTTCTACGGCCGGTGTTTCTTTTGGTGAAACCGGCTTTTCAGGTGTTGTAGGTTTTTGTGGTGTTACTGGTTGTTCAGGTTTCTTCGGTGTTTCTGGTACGACTGGTTTCTTGTTCTCCACTTGATAGTGTAAGGTTTGACCATCTTCAGTAATCGCAATTTGGAATGGTTCAACACCTTCGTAACCTTCAGGTGTGTTGGTTTCAGTAATCATGTAAGTGTCGAAAGGCAAGTCTGAGAATTTAAGATAACCATTAGCGTCTGTTTGACCAGTTTGTACAACTTCGTTAGTTGTCTTACTCGTAATCGTAAACTCAATATCTTTCATTGAATTTTGACGTTTTTGTTCTGGATCAAGTTCTTCTAGTTTAGAAACAGCACTTTGATCACTTTCAAGTTTAACCAAGTCAAAGTGACCAGTAATGACTTGTTCTTTAACTGTTAAAGAAGTAATCGCTAATTCTTTATCTTGACCAGCATATTCCAGCTTGAATTCATGCTTTTGATCATCAAGTAAATAGCCGTGAGGTGCTTTTGTTTCTAAGAAGTAATAGTCATCTAAGGGAATATTTTCGACAGTTCCTTGACCATCTTCAATCGTGACTTCACTAATTACTTTGTCGTCTGAAACACGGTGTAGTTCATAAACGGCACCATCTAAACTAGCAGAGCCTTGAGACTTATCGCCAGTTTCAGCATCTTCTTTAATTAAGGTCACATTACCAAATTGTTCTTGATCGACACCTTTAATTGAAGCAGTTGAAACTTTGGCAGTTTGGCCAGCGTATTTTAATTCAAATGGTAGCTTTTCAGTATTGAGTAAATAACCAACTGGTGCTTTTTCCTCAAGTGCGTAGTATTTGCCCAAGGCTAGGCCATTTAAATGACCTTTACCAGTTTCATCGGTGGTAATGGTACCAAATTTTTTACCAGCTTCAGTATAAATGCCATAGACAGCACCATTTAAGGAATAGTATTGGTTATACATAGTGGTGCCAAACTCGCGACCAATCTTAGTTAATTCAACATTGCCAAGTTGTTTCTTATTGCCTAAAATAACTTCAATGGTCTTATTTGGTTCGATGGTTACTTCTTTTAGCTCACCAGCATTAACATAACCATTTGGCGCCGTAACTTCGGTGATCTTAACTTTAGTACCAGCTTTAATATCATTTAAAGCGGCATAACCGTCTTTACCAGTAACGACTTCTTTAGCCTTGCCGTCGTATTCGAATTTTAACTTTGTATTTGGTAAAGCAGTATTAGTGTCACTGTCAATTTTCTTAGCGCGTACATTACCGTTATGATTTACTTTAATGTTTAATTTGAATTCTCCAGCTTGAGCTAGTTTAAAATGGACAATTTTTTGTTGTTGACCTTTGGTGTAAACGAAAGATTGACCAACATTAGCAGCTTTAGCAATGGCATAGGCGAGCGTACCACTTGCTTTAGAATCTTTAGTTGCGGCTAGTTTCAAGGTATTACTACTTTTTGAAACTTGTAGACCAGCAGTGTTGGCAGTTTGAACATTAAATTCTGATAAGCGTTTCTTGGTATCAGTTAAGGTGATCGAGTCACCAACATTCAGTGTAATTGTC
This sequence comes from Lapidilactobacillus dextrinicus DSM 20335, assembly GCF_001436095.1. Taxonomy (GTDB): domain Bacteria; phylum Bacillota; class Bacilli; order Lactobacillales; family Lactobacillaceae; genus Lapidilactobacillus; species Lapidilactobacillus dextrinicus. Next base: position 70,274 of record NZ_AYYK01000009.1, read on the forward strand.
TGCTCATTAAATGAAGGTTTATCGTTGAATGAATTTACTTTGTTTAGAATTGATTTTCTTAAGGATTGATAATTAGGAATGTTAGTGGTTAATAGCGTGTCACCAAGCTCTTCCCAAATCATCGATTGGGTTACCGCATAATTCACATTGGATGGATTATTTTGATAACCATAATAAGCAATCAATGCTAGACGATCTTTCAGCTTAGATTCATAAACACTAGGATCATAACCTGAACCAGACATTTCTAAATCAACACCATGCTCGATACAAAAGGCGTCTTTACCATCGACAAGTTTTTTATAGTAACCAGCATCGGTCCAGTGTTGACCACCAAATGCTTTTAAAGACCAAGTTGAAACCCAGTCACCAACTTTGACGTTGTTCATACTTGCGGCGAAAGCCTGAGCAGGTGCAATCAGGGCAGAAAAAAGGATAGTCATTAAGGCTATCCAGGCGTAGAACTTTTTAGTTTTTACTTTCAATTTTGAAACCTCCTATATTAAATCAATTTAAAGTATAAATTAGTATGATAAATTTGATTATAGGGTAAAGAGAAACTTATTGGTTAGGTCTAGTATGAGTGGAGTTAAAAGAATTAAAGGGATAAAATATGAATAGACATTCAGTTGTTGTATTATAAAAAGCTAACGAGGCGGAGTGATTCGATGCTTGTTCAGAAAAAAATTGAAGATGGTGCAATTCTGGCACTTCAAACATATTTTAATCAAATGGATCAGGTAGATGCTGGTAATATAAATTCAAACGATAAAACGCCCGCAGTTGATGGGAAACTTGATGTCTATGATTTAAATAATGGTCAACAATATAATAAGGGTAATCTACTATACAGTATTGATTTACAAATCAAGGGTACTACAAAATCGATAACAAAAAAGAATAAGAATAAATATTCTGTCTCATATGCTGATATTGAATTTTTTTTAAAGCATACAAACGGTTTAATATTTTTTGTAGTGAGCATACAAGATAACACGTCAAAGATATTTTATCGTAAATTAGCGCCGTTAGATTTGAAAGAATTGATGAGAATTCGAACGCCTAACCAAAAAACTAAGCTAATATCCTTTTACTTAATACCTGAAAATCCAGATCTTTTTCTAAATATATTAAATGACTTTCATAAACAATGTGAATTGCAACCCCGCTATCTTCTAGACTTAGCTGTGGAAAGTGATACAACTTCTGGCTTTTATACAACTATTAGTTCTAATCCGAAATATCTGATGGAAACTGTAAAGAGTGGAACTTATATATATCAAAAAATGGTTAATCAAGTCACTGGACAATCAATAACTATTCCATATGCTCCAGCAAAAGTTAAAGACTTTTTTACAATTGGTAAAACTTCTCTATATGCACCGGATGGAACAGCTATACCTGCTGTAACAAAAAAATTCGTTGAAGATGATACGCATGAACGTATTGAAATGTTGGCTGGTAATGAAAATAGTATTCAAATAGTTGCAAAAATAGTAAACAATAATTTTAATTCGACTGAAATACAAATAAAATTTACTGCGCATGGAAATTATGAGCAAAGAATGAGTGATGCTGTATTTTTAAAAAAATTTTTAGGATATTTTAGAGAAACAAAAAGTAATGATTTAAAAAAATTTCAAGAATTTTCATCGATTATCGATAATCAAATTGATAATTTGACCGAAATTATTACGCTAATGAATAACCTTGGAATTCTTATTGATTTTGATCCGGACACACTTAATTCTGAAGAGGCCCAAAACTTTAATAATTTTGTTGCAATTTGCCAAGATAAAAATTCCATAAAGTCAAAACTACAGAAATACATTCTTACTCTAAAAAAAGATCGTTATGCATTTTGGTTTTATAATGGGGAGATTATTAATTATTTTTCTCCTGATATATTTAAGCAATTTCGCCTATATATTACCGTTGGTGATTATAAGGGACAAGTAAATCCATATACTCTGATTAGAGACAGGCTTTTTGAATATCCTACGTTTTCTTTTGACACGATACTAGACGGATTTAATACAGTAGACTATAAATCAACAGATATTGCTGATTTTTACTTGGGTTATGTTGACTCATTGATTACCAATTTTGATATTTCAGAGAATAAGGATTTTCTGAAACTTGCGAATACCATATTTAAAATGATAAGTCCCGGTGTTAGTCACTCAAAAAAATTGATTTTTAGATGTCAGATATGTTTAAGAAAAAACGGCGAGATTGATTTGGATGATCTAGGGAAATTGCTAGAACTTACTAAATCAGAAAATTTAATTCATAAAATTTCAGCTCAAATTTTACTAAAACGTCCCAATGAAGTTAAAAGAATATGGCAAAATTTACATTCAAATGAACAAAGTGAATTATTAGATTCTGCCATTGCTAATCTTTCTCCAATTGACTTAAGACACGAAACTGTAGTTTTTCACCCTACAAATAATTAACGCTGGTCTCTATATACAACCTTTTAAAAGATCAGGTATAGTATCAGGAAAGGTTATATGAAATATACAAAAAAGACAAACGATTAATCATCATTTGCCTTTATAGTTCATTTGAACGAAAAGATTCAAGCCTCACGTTGCGAATAATTGGTACCAAAATTGGTACCAATTTATCAAATTAATTCAATTTCATTCAAATTTTTTAAATTTATTTTTGTATAAATGTTGATTCTATAACTTTTTAATATACAGTAAAACCTAGGACCTTAAAACCAGGTCTTAAGAAAGTTAGAAAAGCTTCACAATTTAGTAAGCGTTAATCGTTGTTATACCAACGGTTACAGACACTTTCCAGAAATGGAAGGTGTTTTTTTATGCCTTTAATTTAAACTCCAAGTGTAACACTAATTAAAAAAAGATTAAAAGACGGCTTATCTGCTTACAATTACCCAGTGCTCCTATCCTAGTATTTGGTACATCTAATTCTAGACAGATATGTCATAATTAAATTACTTAGAATAGTAGTTTTTTTAATAAAACGATACACTAACTGGTTTAAAGAAAGTGTTGTGAAGATGTATCACGAGGAGAAAAGCCGAGTATGCCATCTTTTGGAAGAGTGAGAAATTAGAAATTTCAAAAGCTGCGGTGGTGTTCAATGGTTTACCGACATGCGCCACTGTTCTTTTCGAGAACGTGTTACTATATCTAAGGAAGTCACACAAAACATGGAGGTATTTATGAATAATAATGACCGATTACTACGTTTGCGTTATGCAATCGACCTGAAGGATACGGATCTAATCAAAGCTTTTGAGCTGGGTGGCGTACCTGTGACGAAAGAAGAAGCCCAGGCGATACTGACAAAAATCCAAGACAAGCAGGGGGACAATGAGAAGAAGAATATTTATGAAAAGCCCATCAATAATCAAGTGTTTGATGCTTTCTTAAATGGCTTAATTATTCTGGCCCGCGGTCCGCAAAAAGATAAACCAGCACAGGCTATGCCGCAAAAAAGCAAGGAAATTAAACATATCAACAATGTTTTACTGAAGAAATTAAAAATCGCACTTTCTATGACTAGTGAAGACATCTTAGCCATTTTCGCCGAAGTTGAGCTTTACCCCTCAAAGGGGGAGATCGGGGCTTTCTTGAGAAGAGAAGGACAGCGTAATTTTAAACCCTGTGGGGATGAGTATATGCGTAATTTTCTCAAAGGGTTAGGGATTTATAATAGAAGGAAAGGGTAGACTTATGACGGCGTTTCTTATACAAATGGAGCAACTACTCATTTACAGCTTTTGTTAAACCAGCAGCGGATAGATTTTTTGAGGGCAGTCAGTGTCTTAGCGTACGAGGAATCTAACTTTTTTGTCTTTACCTTATTCTCAAAACATTAATATATTCATATATCAATGTTTACATGGCAGCCACTTTTTTGTGGATGTCTTTTTTTATAGTTGAGTTATTTTTAAATATTTCAAATACGTGGTCTCTTTTAAAATGGGGAATTTGAGATACGAACAATATTTAAATAGGTCGTATCTGATTTTTCACGAAATAATAATATGCCGAATATCCTGAATCTGAATAGGAAAGTCTTGACCAGTTAACCAAATCGAATCTGTATTAAATCCGGTCACAAAACCAGTAATATCTTGTGTAAACTGATCATTTTTATTAAGGATATTTAATTGGAGTTGAACTAAGCGATGCTCCGCAAATGATTTTGCTAAGATTTCAGAGATATCTGCTAGTGATTGTTGAGCGTGGACTTGGACGTGTTCATGAGCTTTAGCTGTGTTTGCTGTTTTCTTGAGTGCAGCCGTATGGTCGGATAAATAGAATCCTTGCCACTTTAACATACCGCGGTCGCGGTAATCATATTTGAAAAATTGTTTAACAAGGTTGAGGTCGTAATGATAATCGTTTTTCATTCTTCACCGTGCCGTTGTCTTTGAATGATCCGCTGTGAGCTTGGCCAAACCAAATTTACGAAGCCATAATATTTAAACGTGAGTTGGGTGTCCTGTTTTAATTTTTTAATGATTTTTTCTAGGTAGTCGAGTTGATAATGGTCGATAGAATGCAGTGGAATTGATCGTTGTGGTAGTTTATTGAATTGACTTGAAAGGAAAAAATTAAATTTTTGCGCATAAATATTATTGGCGATGTCTAGCCAATATAGTGTGTTTGCTTGACGCTTAAATTGCTTGTTTAATCGTTCTTCAATAATTTTCAAGTCATTATTCATAAGCATTTCCTCCATTGTGACCGCCGGTTAAACTAGCCCGATTAATAGCAGTACCTCCCGGCAACAGGCTTGACGCTTTGACCAAAGAGGTGAACCCAAAGCGATCATGAATCTCATCAATAACGTGGCCGATTTGGTTATTTTTAAGTTGCTGTTCAGGCTGGATAAATAGATTGAGTTGCAGGTTATTATCAGTGACTAATTTAAAAGCGTAAACGGCAATATTCCGAATACTTTGCCCATCCCAAAGGCTTTGAAAAAGAGAAATGAGCGCTTTAGTGATATCACGATCATTATTGGTCGACTCAATTCTCGTGGTACCACTAAAACCGTGACGACCATCGTTTTCTTGTTCAGCATTTGAGAAGCCGATCGTTAAAGATAAACCCGTGGTCTTTTTATGATGATGACGCAAACGAGCGGCGACTTGTTCACCAATTTCTTTAATCACCAGTTCAATTTCGCTTTGTAAATGATAATCACGTGGTAGTACCTGTGAATTGCCAATACTGGCTGACTTTACCTTAGGTCGAACATTAACATTGGTGCGATCAATTCCCCAAGATAAGGCAAAAAGTTGTTCGCCAATGATCCCCATTTCTTGTTTAAGTAGATAAGGATTGGCATGGGCTAATTCGTTAAGATTATGGATACCTAGTCGTTCTAAATGCGCCGCTGTCCGATTAGCGATGCTCCAAACATCAGTTAAATTTTCGATGGTCCATAATTTCTGCTGAACTGTCTCGTAATGAATTTCACCGATTAAATCTTGGGCATGTTTGGCATAAATATCTAGGGCAATTTTAGCTTGGAGGGGATTGTCGCCGATTCCGATCGTTGTGTACAGTCCCAATTTTTTTCGAATTGTGCGTTGAATGCGTTGGGCAACTTGACGAGGTGAAGCGCCAAAAAGATGCCATGAATGAGTCATGTTTAAGATTGATTCATCAATTGAGTAAACAACTAAATCATTTTCAGAAGTGAAATTAAGAAAGAGTTGATTAATTGCGAGATTCATCTTGATATAGTGATTCATCCGTGGGGGTACAATAATTAACCGCGGATCAGCTGGAAGATCGCGTTTACGCGAAACGTTATTCTGTAAATGATATAACCGTTTGGCCTCTGGACTAGTCGCTAGCACTAGTCCATCGCCAGTATTGTCGGCTTCTGATAGCACGACTAGGGGAACTTTTAAAGGATTTAAGCCCCGTTCCACTGCCTCACAAGAAGCATAGAACGACTTGTTATCGATTAAAAAATAAACGCCATGAGGTTCGTTATCATATAAATCCATTTTGATCACTTCCAAAAAGAAATCTTAATTTAATTTTACGAACGTATGTTCTATTTGTCAATGCTAATTTATTTAGAGTTGTTTGAGTAGACTAATTTATTTTTTGAAGATTGGATATAAAAAAAGAATGAATATTAGGGAACTGCAACTATTTTTTGAAACATATAAATAAAAGCAGCTTTCTATAAATTAGGCAATTGATTTTCTGTAGTCTACAGGA
>NZ_AYYK01000010.1 GCF_001436095.1 Lapidilactobacillus dextrinicus DSM 20335
ATTAGGTAATTGATTTTCTGTAGTCTACAGGAGATTGATTGCCTAATTTTGTAAATATACGTTTATTATTCCAAAAACTAATGTAGTTTTTGACCATTTCTATTACAATGTTATTGGAACCTATCGGTTCCTTATGGTTGTAGAATGTTTCAACCTTTAGGCAGGAGTGAAACGATTCTATTGGTGCGTTATCCGCTGGTGTTCCTTTACGGGACATACTGCGGATAACGCCTTTTTTGCGTGCCATTTCAAAAAATTCGCGTGATGTATAAGTTGAGCCTTGATCACTATGCAAGATTGTGTTTCCCGATAAATTGTCTAATTGCTCTAATGTATTTAAAACTAACTTTGTGTCAGGATGATCCGAAATTTGATAGGCAATGATTTCCGAATTAAAAGTGTCCATTATTGTTGATAAATACAACATTGTCTTCCCAAAGGGAAGATAAGTGATATC
>NZ_AYYK01000011.1 GCF_001436095.1 Lapidilactobacillus dextrinicus DSM 20335
GATATCACTTATCTTCCCTTTGGGAAGACAATGTTGTATTTATCAACAATAATGGATACTTTTAATTCGGAAATCATTGCCTATCAAATTTCGGATCATCCGGACACAAAGTTAGTTTTGAATACATTAGAGCAATTAGACAATTTATCGGGAAACACAATTTTGCATAGTGATCAAGGCTCAACTTATACATCACGCGAATTTTTTGAAATGGCACGCAAAAAAGGCGTTATCCGCAGTATGTCCCGTAAAGGAACACCAGCGGATAACGCACCAATAGAATCGTTTCACTCCTGCCTAAAGGTTGAAACATTCTACAACCATAAGGAACCGATAGGTTCCAATAACATTGTAATAGAAATGGTCAAAAACTACATTAGTTTTTGGAATAATAAACGTATATTTACAAAATTAGGCAATCAATCTCCTGTAGACTACAGAAAATCAATTACCTAATGTAGAAAGCTGCTTTTATTTATATGTTTCAAAAAATAGTTGCAGTTCCTTATTGAAATAAATATGTCCCTTTTTAACATCCATAAATTGGATCATAATTTAATCTGTAATTCCTAAACCATATTGATCAGCTGATTTTTTCAATTTAACGGCAGCTAACGGTAGACAATTTTCGTCAAAGATTGTCGGTTGTGTGTAATTCTGATATTGATAAGATACCTCATCAAAATCGCTATTTATTATGATATAGTTGTCCACAACTTTTGCAATAACTTTATCTAGGTGACCATTCAATAATATCTCAAATTCAGGTACACCCTTTACAATTAAGTTGGTAACACCGGGTACTCTAATGACCAATCGCTCAGTTGACCACTCTTGAATCTTAGGAATTGGTGTCGTTTTTTTCGGTCCGTTTAATAATTTACCTATTCGAAGACCGATTTGTTTCTTGTCAATCGGATGAATGTTATGCCGGTCACCCGTATCAATAATCGAAATTAAATTAACGTAGGGTAAATTCAGAGCTACTTTAAGTTCCGCTTGACGAATCTTTGCCCATGCAAAATCAGGCTCGTCTTCATATGCTGGTAGTTGAATTAACGATACTGGTAAAGAATCATCGTATAATCTCGAACGCCACGTCGTAATCAACGTCCTAAGTAATTCAGTATATACATCCGGATTATCAGCATCATTTTCCCCTTGATACCAAACCATTTGATTAAAAGTATACGGAATAATTTGGGTTACCATTGTATCGAACAACCCCCCTGGACGTAAAAAACTGGTTGGTTGCATTGGAGGTGGCCAAGGTGTATGTCCAACAGTTTTTTTTGCATCTGATAAACTAACTTTTGGATTTCGAGATAGAAATTCTTCTAATTTCTTATTATGCTGATTGACGCTTGCTCGATAGGCCAAATTTTCTTCATCAAAATCTGCCTTATCTTTGCCAGCAATTGCTTTTTTATATGGTTTTATAAATCTTTCAACAAGTCTGGGGTGTTTCATCAAGACATCGTTGGGTAACCAAGAAGATGCCGACGTTCCTCCTTTGTAGCAATCGACTACACCAATAATAAGACCGGGATTTTGCCTTTGTATTTCTGCAATCGCATAGAATGCAACGGCAGACATTAAACCACAGTTCTCTGGTGTTATTTTTTGCCATTGACCAGGTAACATATTACTAGGAGTCTTATTGCCCATTTCATCAACGTATTCAATTTGTGGCGTTTCAAAATAATAAGCCGTTAATTCAGGAAAATCATTAAGTGTCTCCTGGTAAGTTTGAGAATCTCGCAATCTAAACTCAATATTAGACTGTCCAGAAAATAAGAAGACTTGACCAAATTGAATTGTAATCTTACAAACCACATCACTACTTTCAATTTTAAAGTCTACTTTTTTAGTAAAAACCGGATTGAATCTTAAACAAAAATTGCCAATATTATCCGAATTTGTTTGAACTATTTGATTTGCACCGCTACCAGTTACCTGACTATTAGGCGTCGTCTGTCCAGAAATTCGGAAAGGCTTCCCCAAAGGCAATACCGGACTACCACTAAAAATCTCATCAAGTAATAATTTAGTCATGTTCTTCAAGCTTCTTCAGTTGTTGATTTAAATTAATATATTTTTCTGCAACTGTCAGCATAATATCCGCCGCCATAAAGTGATCCTGCGAGTGAATTAAGAGAAGAGATTTTTCAACATTCTCCCCATTCATCTCTGCACTCATCCAAGCAGTCTGAATATTATGTGCTTGATGCAATTCCTTCTTAGCAGCTTCTAATTGTTGACGAGCTTTTTCAATTTCACCCTCTTCAGCTAAATTCATCGCAATCACAGATTGAGAACGTGAATTTCCAGCATAGGCAATTAAATTCATTGCTTTTTGTAATTGTTTTTCATCCATATTATTATGTTCCTCACTTTATAATTCTGTATCAGCGTTAATTCTATTGTCCATCTTAACGAACGGAATATAGATTGCAGTTGTTACTACTAAAATAATTGCTTGTACAATTGCACCTTTGATATTCCCAGTAAATAATAAACCAGATAAAATAGGTGGTACTGTCCAAGGTACATTATTAGAAATAGGTGCAATGAAACCAATCTTAGTTGCAAAATAAGCAATATAAAATGCCACCGGTGTAGCTGCAACAAATGGCACAATATAAACTGGATTCATAATAATTGGTAACCCAAAAGTAATCGGTTCTGAAATGTTAAAAATTGCTGGCATAATCGCAATTTTACTAATTTTTTTAGCTGCAATACGATTAGAAAATAGCAAGATAGCAAGTACAGGTGCTAACCCAAACGCACCAGATGCAATAGCCGAAAAGTTCATGAACATTGTTGAAAGAACATGGTGTGCTTGGCCAAGCATATTTTGAGTATCATTAATATTCCAAGTTAAGCCAAAAATAGGACCCCAAATAGAAGTAGGATGAATACCAAACCATTGCAAAAGTGGCCAAGTAAACATTGCTACAAAAGCAAAAGCACTTGTTGCTGCAACCGCCATAGCCGGCGCTTGTAATACTGAAAGCAATAGTTCAGGTAAAGTCTTATCAGTAATTGTTGTACTAATACCAGTCAAAATGATAAAGAAGCTCATCGTAATTAGTCCTGGGATTAAAGACTCAAAAGAACGCGCAACAGCTGGTGGAACTGATTCTGGCATTTTGATTGTGATGTTATGTGACATTACTTTGTTGTATAACCAAACAGCAATACCACTAATTAATAAAGCAGAGAAGACACCTTGAGTACCAAAGAATGTTGTGTCAACATGGCTCAAGACATCAATAGCTTTTTTAGCATTCGCTGGCATATAACTGAAATGCCATGGTAAACAGATGAAGAATGCACCTAAAGCGTACAAAACAGAGGTTAAATGTTCTTTAGCTTTAGGGAAAAATTTACGCGAAAATTCATATGAAAAAATAACAACTAGAAGTAATGAAAAAATATTAAGTGAACCATTGGAAACTAAGGCAATTAAATTAGCAACTGAAGATAACCCGTGAGCAAACACAGAAGCTTCCCAAGCCTTTTCTGATCCTGAAATAAGCTGACCAATATGTAAACCTTGTTGCCCGAAAACAAGGCCTCCAACAGGATCCAAAATAACACTTTGAATAAGTAATGCGAACCCTGCGATCATAGTCGTAGATGCCACTAAGACAAAAGAGTCACGTAAAGTTAGAAGCAATTTATTTGCAGCAATCTTACCAGCAGTTTTAGTAAAGTTCTGTTGAAAATTTGACCAAAAGCTTTTTTTTACCATTATTATTCAATTCCTTCCTTTTTCAAGGCTTCAGCGATTTTTTCACCACTCATGCTGCCAAACTCCGTAATTGATAATTTTACAACCTTTTTATCAGGAAATTTACTTTTAACATCGTCATATGCCCATGATATTTGTGGTGCAAGTAAAATCAAATTCGCATCATCAGTGACATCATCCATCATGCCAAAATCATAGGCGTCTACCTGTATATCCCTTCCCTGACTTTCATAAAACTCCTGGAGATGTTTCCCCGCTAAACTACTAGACATACCGCCACTACAGAAGAATGCAATTTTAATCTTTGACAATTTTAAGACCTCCAAATAATGTTTGCGTTTACATTTACGATTAAACCACTCATTATTATATTTGTAAACCCTTTTTTAAAATTGTCATAACAAATTTTAAGAAAGCCACAAAAAAAGGCGGTTATTTCCCGCCTCATTTATAATTTATCCCAATAAGATTCTTACACCATAGTTATATTTTTCAGTATTAATCCAATTTTGATCAAAAACTCCGATAACACCATTTTTTAGATACATTTTTTCTTCTATCAACAACAACGGATCATGCGGATTTATGTGAAGATATTCAGCACTCTGTTCATTTAAATGGCCTAATAAAAAATGTCGAATTGTCGAAGTAATACTAACATCCAATTCGTTTTGCATGAAATCGGTAATTGATCCATTTAATGCATCCATTCGCATACCTTGAATAAACTTAATTGGGAAAAAAAGTTTTTGATAGATTACTGGTTCCTTAAGTTTAGTTAAAACACGTTCAACCACATAAACTAAATCAAACTTATTTATTTCGAGCGTCCGCACAACCCTATCTGGTGGATTTACCACACTGAAATTAATAACGGTAGCTTCCAACTCATCAAAATTAAATAGCTCTGCCTGATTTTGATCAATCAATTGTCCCTTATCATTGGAGTATTTAACATATGTTCCCGCACCTTGGACTCGATAAATAAGATTCTCTGTCACAAGAATGTCCAAAGCTTTTCGAATTGTAATTCGACTAACATTATAAGCAGTAGTTAATCGAGATTCCTGTGGTAATTGACCGTCTGGTGCAAAATCACCAGCCAATATTTGTTGACGTAACTGGTTTGCAATGATCATATATTTAGGCATTTCTTTCAAGTAATATCCTCATTTCTGAAGAAAATCTCATAGTTTTTAGTGAATACTCAATAATATAGACTAGTGCTAAGTCTGATACAAGTCAATTACAGCACAAAACTAACGTACATCATCAACAAATAGATTGTAAAAGGTGATTTCTTATTGATCACGATCGTTATAACGACAGCAATTAATTACCGCTATTTATTTTCTTCGTCTTTTGTTTCCGGCCACCACAATTTAACTAAGGCTTGCGTGCCATCGTCGCCTAATTTCTTAACTTCGACTAATTGTTGGTATAATTCTTCAGCACGTTGGGTTGCTGGTAAGTCTAGATCCATTGCTTTTGCTTCATCTAACGCAATCCGCAAGTCTTTTAAGAAATGCTTGGCAAAAAATCCTGGTGTGTAGTCACCAGCCAAAATTCTGGGGCCATAATTACTTAAAGACCAGTTAGTAGCCGAACCGCCTCCGACTGTTTTTAAAACTTTTTCTACATCTAGATTAGCTTTTTTAGCATAGACCAACATTTCCGTTAATCCCGTCATGGTACCTGCAATCATAATTTGATTAGCCATTTTAGTGGATTGACCGCTACCAGCGCCGCCAAAAATATTAACATCCTTACCCATAGCATGGAAAATAGGCAACATTTTAGCAAAAACGCCTTGCGAACCGCCAACCATAATTGTTAGCTCACCTTTTTGGGCGCCAATATCGCCACCAGAAACTGGAGCATCTAAACTATTAATACCTTTACGCACCGCCGTTGCAAAAATCTTCTTGGCTAAGGACGGCTTGCTCGTAGTCATGTCGATTAATGTTTGACCACTTTTAACAACAGAAAAAATACCATGTTTACCAAAGTAAACTTCTTCAACATCTTGTGGAAAACCAACCATGGTAATGATAACATCACTCACACGCGTTACAGCCGCTGGCGTATAGGCCCATGTTGCACCAGCGTCGATTGCCGCCTGTGCATGAGCTTGTGTTCGATTATAAACAGTGACCTGATAATTAGCTTTAAGCAGATTTTTAATCATACTTGTTCCCATCACGCCTGTACCGATAAAACCAATTTTCTCTACCATGAAGACATCTCCTAAAAATTCTAAGTTTGAATGACTAATTAATATTTGAATTAAGCACTTTCATTATAACAAAAAAGCCACCTAATAACTGGTGACAGAGATACTTCAGCTAATTATGAAATCAATCGTTTGTTGTTCGTGGTTGATTTTTATAAGCAATTTTCAAATTTTTATCTTCAAATAAATAACCAAACCCACGCACCGTTGTAATGATTTGCGGATTTTTAGAATCAAGTTCAATTTTATCGCGCAAGTGACTAATATGAATATCGACAATCCGCGAAGAATCTAATTCATCATACCCCCAAATCTCAGTCATAATTTGCTCACGCGCCAAAACTTGGCCATTATGCTTAATCAAATACATTAATAATTTAAATTCTTTCGGTGTTAGCCCTAAATCCAATTGATCTCGCAAAACTTGAAAATGTTGCAGATCAATCGTTAAATCGCCTAATTGAATTCTAGCGGAAGTTTCTTGCTCATGCGTCTTAACAGTTTGGTTAATCTCCGCTGTTTGCTCATAAAACCAAAGTCGTTGTTGTAATCTTAATAACAATTCTTGAGCGGGCTCCTGCCAAACAACGTAATCATCAACATGCAAAGCAAAACATTGCTGTAATTCAGCAATAGAAAACTTTGAACTAATCACAATAATTGGGGTGCGAAGCTGTTGACGGGTATCGCTAAGTAGTTCGCTGACTTCAAACCAAGAACCACAACTAAGATCAATAATAATCCCGGTTAATTCTTGCGTGTTCACTGCCTGATGAGCACTATCAATAGTGGTGACATTTAAAAGTGAATAATTAAGTGCAGATAGTGTTTCATTTAAACTAATGAAAATTTTTAATTGTTTTGTTAAAACTAAAATTTGTTTTTGCATGTTTCACCACGTATCCCATGAACGAATCTTAGTTGTCATTGACTAAAACGATAATTAGGCCCGATTGATCGTCTCTTGGTGTCCTTTTACTCGCTTTTGATCATCACTCAATTCAATAATATCGCCAGTCTCGCTATAAACTGTCCATTCCGAAATATTAACCACGTGATCGCCAATTCGCTCTAAAAATCTGGCAACCATTAAATAGCTGGCACTAGCTGCAGCAAGATCTGTATTCTGTTCTAAACCAGAAGTTAATTGTTGGCGTATTTGGGAAAACTGTTGGTCAATTTCTTCGTCTGTTTGAGCAATATGTTGCGCGGCAATTTCGTCGCCACGGAAATAAGCATCTAATACTTCTTCAAGCATTTTACGAACATTACTTGTCATATTGGCGATTAACACTTCAATTTCCGGAATACGCGGATTACCCTTAATATAAATCGTCTCTTGCGCGATCCCAACAGCATGATCACCAATTCGTTCCAAATCAGAACTGGCTTTAAGAATAGAGATCACCTGACGAAAATTTGTCGCCAACGGTTGTTGTAAAGCCATTAAGTACAAAGCTTGTTTTTCTAAATCAATCTCTGCTTTATTGATTTGTGGATCTTGTGCAACGATCTTTTGCGCAAGTGGCTTATCATGATCAATAAACGATTTTGTTGATTGATAAATTTGCTCGCTAACAGTAATTCCCATGTCCATAAAATTCGTTTGCAGTTTTTTTAATTCATCATTAAATTGTTTCATTATTAACTCCTATCCGAATTTTCCCGCTAAATAGTCTTGAGTTTGTGGTTGCTGTGGTTGTAAGAAAAAGGTCTTGGTTGGAGCCGTTTCAATTAAATCGCCATTTAGCATAAAGGCAATTTGATCAGAAATGCGACTAGCTTGTTGTAAGTTATGTGTCACAATAATAATTGTGTAATCTTTTTTTAATGCAATTAACGTTTGTTCAATACTAGCACTAGATGTTGGATCTAGGGCACTAGTTGGCTCATCTAACAAGATAACTTCAGGTTGCATCGCCAAGACACTAGCTAAGCACACGCGTTGCTGTTGACCACCTGATAGGGCTTGGGCTGGCTCTTGTAGTCGATCCTTAACTTCGTCCCAAATTGCCGCCGCTTTTAAACTTGACTCAACTCGCATTGCTAACAATTTAGCGTCAGTTTGTCCCGCCATTTTAAGACCAAACACAACATTTTCAAAAATCGTAAACGGAAAAGGTACCGGTTGTTGATAAACCATTCCCACCCGCGCTCGTAGTTGATAAATATTAGTTCGAGGTTGATAAATATTTTGATCGCCTAACCAAACTTTACCATGAACTTCAACTTCTGGCAGTAAATCGTTACTGCGATTTAAACAACGTAAAAAAGTCGATTTACCACAGCCAGATGGTCCCATAATCGCTGTAATTTGGTGCTTAGGAAAAGTCAAAGAAAGATTATGCAGCACTTCCCTGTTATTATATTTAACATTTATACCCTCTACACGCAATAATTGTTCGGATTTCATCGTTATCACCCAAAATTCCCTGCCAAATAATCTGCTGTTAGTTTTTGATGTGGTTTTAAAAATAGATGCTTCGTACGATCATATTCAACTAAATAGCCCTGATAAAAGAAGGCCGTGTAATCACTAATTCGTGCCGCCTGCTCAAGATTATGCGTCACAATGATAATTGTAATATCTTTTTTTAAAGCTAATAAATTGGCTTCAATTTTGGCCGTGGCAATTGGATCCAAAGCACTTGCCGGTTCATCAAGCAATAGAATGTCCGGTTGTAACATTAATGTTCGCGCCAAACACAGCCTTTGTTGCTGCCCACCAGAGAGATGGTTAGCGTGACGTTGTAAATCTCCTGAGATCTCTGACCATAAATCCACCATTTCTAGTACTTCACGCATCCGCTGTTCAAGTTCAGATTTACTAATTGCTTGATGTTCGCGAATACCAAAAGCCAAGTTGAAATAAATTGAGCGGGCAAACGGATTGGGTTGTTGAAAAAGCATGCCTATTTTTTGACGTAACTGATAAACATTGATTTGCTGATCATTAAGGTTAGTCCCCTCATAATCAATTGTCCCACTCACTTGCGCGCGCCCATCATTCATTCGATTTAAACAACGTAATAACGTCGATTTGCCCGAACCAGACGGTCCAATTAAAGCTGTAATTTTATTTTTTGGAAAAACACAATTGCAATCAAAAATCGCTCGCTCCGTTGCGTAGTCTACGTTAACGTCCGTACAACGCAACGCAATATCCTGATTAGGAAAATTTAAATAGCCAGCTAGGTCCGCCTGTTTCATTGCTGCCATTTTACCGACCTCCGTTTTTTTGCTGTAAATAATTCGATAAACGGCGCGCCAAGAAGTTAAATAATAAGACAACCACCACAAGTATGACAATTGCGCCGCGAGATATTTTATCTGCATCTATGCCAATGTTTTCTGTATTAACTTTCCAAATATGAACCGCCAACGTTTCAGCAGGCCGCAAAGGGTTTAAAAAACTGTTCGCACTAAATATATTCCAATTATGATAATCAAGTTGTGGCGCACTTTGACCTGCAGTATATATCAAGGCTGCCGCTTCACCAAAGACCCGTCCAGCACTGAGAACAATTCCTGAAATAATACCTGGAATAGCTTCAGGAATTATGACTTTTAACAGAACATGCCATTGCGAAACGCCTAAAGAAATACCAGCTTCTAAACGACTAGTGGGAACATTTTTTAAAGCCAAAATCATGCTTTGCGTCAAAATCGGTAAGTTAAAGAAAGTTAAAGCAATCGCGCCTGACAAAACTGAAAAACCTAAACCAACTTTAAGCACTAAAAACAAGAAGCCAAATAAACCTACAATAATCGACGGCAATGAGCTTAAAACTTCAATCGCCATTTGCGCCAAGCGCGTGAAAATATTTTGTTTAGCGTAAATCGTTAATGCTACCGCTGAACCTAGAGCAATGGGAAATGATAATAATAAAGTTAAAACAAGTAAGTACAAGGAGTTAAAAAGTTGATCCCGAATGCCTAAACCCACTTCACTAGACGTTGTTAGAAAGGTCCAAGTAACTTGATGACGACCTTGCCAAATTAAATAACCTAGAAAAATTAGAATTAAGGCAACCACTAACCCCACTAGTAATTGTATTAAGTGGCGGGTAACACGATCGATCAAATAACGATTCATGATTTGACCCTCCGCTTAGCAAATCTTTTCGCAATTAAATTAAATGCCAGAGACATTAACAGCAAAATTAAAGCTAAAGACCATAATGCATCATTGGCTAGCGTACCTGCCACAGTATTACCAATATCAGTCGTTAATTTACTAGTTAAAGTAGCGGTTGGCGTTAACAAATTTATCGGCATCTGAATGGTATTACCGATCACCATTTGGACGGCCAATGCTTCACCAAAAGCGCGAGCAATCCCATAAATGACGGCAATAATTAAATTAGGGGCAGCAATTTTCAAAATAACATGCGTAATCACCTGCCAAGTTGTACCGCCCAATGTATAGGCAAAATTCCAATAGGAGCGATCAACCCCACGCAGACTTTCAATAGCCAATGAGGTGATCGTTGGTAAAATCATTAGCGCTAAAATAAGCATCCCAGCTAAAATACCAAAACCAGTACCACCAAATGAGCGGCGAATAAGCGGCACTAACATCGTCAAACCAACAAATCCGTAAACAACCGACGGAATACCTAGTAGCAATTCAACGATAGGTTGGATCAGTTTAGTGCCAATCTTGGTATCAATGACCACCACGTAAATAGCAATTATAATTGCTATTGGTGCAGCAATGACTGCAGCTAAAATAGTTGTCAAAAATGATGTGCTAATCAATGCCAGTGCACCAACTTTAGGTGTGGTACTAGTCGGTTCCCATTGACTGGTTGTTAAAAATTTCCATACTTTAACACCATCAACAGTAAATGTCCGTATCCCTTTGCTAAAAACAAAATACATCATGGTTAAGAGTAACAGCAACAAAACACCTGTCGCTGCGTAACAAAGAATCTTACCCCAATGATCCTGCCTAATTTCCTTTGAGGGTGATTTTAGTTCAACTAAATTCATACTGATCACTTCTCACTCACTTGATTATGTGCATCCTTAACAACTTCCATATCGTGAATACTGATATAGCCTAACTTTTTAACAATTGTATCCTGGAATCGACTGGATTGAATATATTTGATAAATTTCTGCGTTGTTGATGTGATCTTCTTTTGAGTATACATATGTTCATAGGACCAAATTTGCCAGCGGTTAGTCGCAACGTTTTTTGCAGTTGGCTGAACCCCATCTACTGCCAACGGTTGAATACCAGACTTAAAATAAGAGAATGCTAAATAACTAATAGCGCCAGGTGTTGATTTTACAATTTGCTGAACCGTACCATTAGAGTCCTGTTCTTGTGATTTGACCGCTTGAGCACCTTTTAAAACTGACGCTTCAAAAGTTGCCCGCGTCCCACTACCAGCTGCACGATTAACGACAACAATTTTTTCATCCTTACCTCCGAGTTCTCGCCAATTGGTTATCTTGCCAGTAAAAATTTGTTTAAGTTGCGCCAACGACACATTCTTAACCTTAGTATCAGGATTAACCACCGGTGCCATTCCGACAACAGCAACTTGATGATCGACTATTTTTTTAGCATCGATACCTTGACTAGCCTCTGCAAAAATATCTGAATTACCAATCGTGACAGCACCTTGGGCAACTTGGCTCAAACCAGTACCAGAACCGCCACCTTGAACATTAATTGAAGTCTTAGGATGATCGGTTTGAAATTTTTTAGCTGCTTCTTCTACTAACGGTTGTAAAGCCGTTGAGCCAACCGCGATTACTTTTGTTGACTTAGTTGTGTTTTCTGTTGATGAAGTTGTCTTTTGTTGACCACAGCCAGCTAATAACGTTAACCCTAATAAAAACAGTGATCCAATTACCAATTGCTTTTTCATTTCTTACACCTCATATCCATCATATTAACTATCTTAAGAACAAAATCAGTGTAACTAATTGATATAAAATTCTTGTAGATTTCATGTAAATTTTCAGTAAAGATGTTCAAATTCATTGAAAAAGCGCAAAAAAATCGGACGATTGAAAATCAATCGTCCGATCTTACTACTATTTAATTAGATTTACCCAATAAACGCCCGAATAAATAATTGCGCAATACTGAAATAAATCAAGACACTTGTTAAATCACTTAAGGTTGTAATAAAGGGGCCACTTGCAACCGCTGGATCAAATCCTAATTTATCCATTAACATAGGGATTAAACTACCCGCTAAATTAGCAACAGTAATGGCAGCGGCCATCGCTAAACCAATGGTTAACCCAAGCATTAAATTCTGTTTCCAAATTCCCACAATAACCATCACCGTTAAGCCAGTAATCACACCTGTTACCACGCCAGTTAGAATTTCACCAAAAACTAATTTAAACAAACGTGGTTTTTTATCATTACCTAAAGCTAAACGTCTAAC
This sequence comes from Lapidilactobacillus dextrinicus DSM 20335, assembly GCF_001436095.1. Lineage (GTDB taxonomy): Bacteria > Bacillota > Bacilli > Lactobacillales > Lactobacillaceae > Lapidilactobacillus > Lapidilactobacillus dextrinicus. The sequence goes on from NZ_AYYK01000011.1 coordinate 12,410, forward strand.
GGCAACGGCCAAACTTTGTGTGCCGGCATTACCTGCAGTACCTGTAATTAAAGAAATAAAGACTGCCAAAATGCTAGCTTCACTTAACAATGATTCATAATGGTTGATTAATGTTGCAGTGGACATTCCCAAAAATAACAACGTAATTAACCAAGGTAATCGTTTGGAAGCTGATTTAAAGGGATTCTCTGAAACGTCATCGACATCGACACCGGCCAAACCTGAGTAATCAGAAGAAGCTTCATCGTCAATAACTTCAATGGCATCGTCAACCGTGATAATACCGACCAATTTTTGATCGTCATCAACAACTGGTAAGGCAATGAAATTATAATCACGAATCTTTTGGGCAACATCGGCCTGTTCATCGTGAACACTAGTCGTAATAACATTTACCGTCATCACATCAGCTAACTTCGTATGATTATCATTAACAATTAAATCACGCAACGTAATAACACCAACGAGTAACTGATCTGCATCAACTAAATAAACATAATAAATAGTTTCCGCTTCAGCAGCCTCGCGCTTCAATTCAGCTAAAGCCTGACCCACACTTAAATCTGCACTCAAGCTAACGAAATCTGTCGTCATAATACCGCCGGCAGTTTCAGTGTCATAATGCAATAACTTGCGTAACTCAATGGCATCTGGCTTGGACATTAAGGATAAATAGCGGTTAACGTCTTCTTTAGGCAAATGTTCCAAAATATCAGCCGCGTTATCGTCAAACATATCATTTAACAAATCTGCAGCATATTGAGGTGCCATTTCTCGTAATAAATCCGACATTTGTGGCAAATCATCTTCGATTGTATCAAAGAAATCGCCCATTTCATGAGGATTTAGCACCCGGTATAATTTCTGTCGTTGCGCTTCATCCAAGGATAAATAAAATTGTGCCTGATCGTAAAAATGCATATCTAAGAAACGCTTTCGAAAAACCTTCGTCTCCCCATTTTCCAATGTCCGCAACAATTGTGCGCGCGAAATTTCAGCACGATTATTATTTTTTTCCATGGAATTCACCTCTTTAACAAAAATTACCCATATCACTTGCTGACTTATTCTAAGAAAAGCTTAATAGCTAAGCTAGTTCTTGTTGAATCGCCACAAAATCAGCTGGAAGTGGCGCCGTTAATTTAATTGTTTGGCGTGTCAACGGTTGAATCAACTCAACTTGCGCACAATGGAGCGCTTGTCTTTGAGCGACTTCACTAATTGGACCATTGTATAGCGCATCGCCAAATAACGGATGCCCTAAAGCCGTTAAATGAACCCGGATTTGGTGTGTTCTACCCGTTAATAATCGTAAACGAACCAAAGCTCCGGTTTGATATTGTTGAACAACTTGGTATCTTGTTTGTGACGATTTACCATCAGGCGCAACCATGCGAGCCATGCCATGTTTTTCCCGCCGGCGAATAGGAAGATCAATCAACCCTGACGTTGGTTGGAATTGTCCTGATGCTAAAGCCAAATAATATTTCTTTAACTGGTGCTGTGCATTCTCTTCATCAAGTAAAGCGTGCGCAAAGGAATTTTTAGCAAAAATAACCAAGCCTGAGGTATCCATATCCAATCGCGTCACAATATGAATGGCTAAACTCTCAGCCTGATGTAATTCCAGATAACCTTTAACCCGATTTGCTAATGTATCTACCGGATGACTGTGTGATGGAATAGAAGGTAAATGTGGCGGTTTATTGACGACTAATAATGATTCATCTTCATAAACTACTTCAATGGGAAGATAACTCGTGCTAATCGTGTCAGCCGCTTTCTCTGGAGCTAGAATGACACGGATAATATCACCATCACGTAACGGATAATCTGTATACCGTTGCCGGTGTCCCACAAATACTTGTCCACCAGCAAACTTTAAGCGCGCAATCTGGGTCTTAGATAACCCTTTATACTTCAAAAAGGTTTGCAAAATCATTTGTGGTACTTCGGGAAAATCTGATGCCAAATACTGCCACTTAATGATCATGTTGTGATTCATCCTGTTGTCGTAAATTACCAATAAAGGAATCTTCAACTCGTGACCAGAAATGCATATGACGATATTTAGCAAAGCGAATGCGTTCTCGGGCAATTTGGTAACGAATTTCTGTAATTGCGCGGTTATGACTACTTAACTGGTCAATTGTTAGTGTATAATCAGCTGCATTCTGGGTTTTAACTGTGATCCACTCGTCAGGTGCCAAAACAATTGGTGAAGATAACGTCCGGAAAACACGGTTGTTAATTGAAGCAATCTCCGTCATTTGAATAGCTTCAAGACGCGGATGTAAAACAGCACCGCCCAGTGATTTACTGTAACCTGTGGAGCCAGTTGGTGTGGCGACACAAATACCATCGCCTCGAAAGCTCTCAAAAAAAGCGTCACGAATATAAATATCCGTTTTAATCGTTAAGGCATTTCGCCGCAATGTCGATTCATTCAGTGATAAAAAGTGACTGCTATCTGGTTGATTAGCATAGTTAACGTGAACATCTAAAAGTGGATAGCTGACACTTTGACCACTATCCTCATTGATACATTCAACTAATTGATCAACTTCATAATCACGCCAGTCCGTATAAAAACCTAAATGACCTGTATGGACACCAACAAAACGTACTTGATCTAAAATATGCGAATAGCGATGAAAGCTATTAAGTAGCGTGCCATCGCCGCCAACACTAATCACAAGTTCGGGTGACGTTTGCACTAGCTCATGCCCTGATGCCAGTAATTTCTCCGTTAATTCAGCCGTAACGCGGCGAGATTTTGCACCCGGATTACCAATGATTGCGATTTTCATTATTTATCTCCGTCTGTTTTATTATCATCTAAAGACTTAGTTGTTTGATTTTCTGATGATTCTTTAGTCGAATGATCATTTGGCAGTTGTTTGTTTTCAACTTGACTTGCGGCATAAATTCGTTGCGCTTCTTGAACTTCTTCTCTAATCTCAGACATTTCCTGATCCAGCATAAAACTAGCTTCAGCAGTTCGTTTTAAGCGAGCACTAATATCTTCAGGAAATTCGCCTTGATATTTGTAATTCAACGAATGTTCAATCGTTGCCCAGAAGTTCATCGACAATGTTCGAACTTGAATTTCTGCCAAAATCTTCTTTTCATGATCGAGTAATTGAATCGGATACTCCACGACAATATGATAAGAACGATATCCACTCGGTTTACTATTAGAAACATAATCGCGTTCTTCAAGGACCCGCATATCTTCTCTTTGGCGAATTAAGTTAGCCACTTCATAAATATCATCGACAAATTGCACCATGATGCGGACACCAGCAATATCTTGCATATCCGTTTCTAATAATTCTTCACGAATATAACGGCGTTGCATTTTTTCGATAATACTATTGACTGGTTTAACGCGTCCGGTCACAAATTCAATAGGCGAATGTTCACCCATTGTCTGATATTGTTTGCGAACGGCTCTAAATTTAAGTTTTAATTCATCAACTGCCTGATTATAAGGCATTAAAAATTCGGACCAATTTTTTTCCATTTCAATTCCTCATTCTTGACATTCACTACTCATTTTAACACATCAATGATTTAAAAAGAAAAATCACCAACGCCAAACACAGTTGGCTTGTCTATTAGGACGAAAACTAGTCAGATAAAACAGATTCCTTTAAAATTAAAACAAACATGCTAGAATACGGTTGGAGGTTGATTATGGCAACGTTAGAAATCGAATTAAAAAATTTGCTCACGGCAGATCAATTTAGACAAATTAAACAGCAATTTGAGTTTGCAAAGGCATTTACGCAAACCAATTATTATTTTGACACACCAGATCAGCAATTATATCAGCAACATTGTGGTTTGCGGATTCGAATTTTTAACGATTATGCGGAACAGACCCTTAAAGTTTCCACAGCACAAGCTACTGCCAATCAACATGAGCTACTGGAAATCACTGATCGCCTCCCTCAAGACCTAGCAACTAATCAACAACTTTTAAAAACTGGTGAAGTGGCAGCTGCTTTGGCCCAAAGACAGATTTCGCTAGCGCAACTTAAAGTTTTTGCCGCAGCAACAACGACGCGCCAGATAGCAACACTTAATGTTGGCAAACTAACGTTGGATCAGACTAATTATCCTAACGGTCATCAAGATTATGAATTAGAATTAGAAACCAACACGCCTAGAGAGGCTCAAGAATTTTTCGTTGAGCTTTTACAGCAACACCAAATATTCCGAGCACCTGTAATCAATAAGGTTGCTCGCGCTGCCCAAAATCAGCTTTAAGCGTTGATTCAAGCTCGAGTAGGAGATTTTGTTAATAGCTAATTTTTACAGACAGATAAATTGAAATGTCCTGCTATTCACGCTAGAATAGCTTTTGTCGATATTTAATTGCATTTATTCATTGGGGTTATTACTTATTTAATTGGTTTTTCATTTTATATTGGAGGAAACATTTTGTTAGAAGTTTTTATGTTCGTTAATCCGATTGGTGGCGTCTGTCTTGAGACAGAACGCAATATCCTTCAAAGTCTTAACAGTCACCAACAAAAAGCACGGATTAATGTCGTGCCATTGGCTAATTTGCAAATTGTCACTGACTATCTTAAACGGTCAAACTTAGATTTACACGATTTACAATTACGTAATCACATTGCTAACATTACTTACCAATCATTATTAGACTACAAAGCGGCATCATTCCAGGGTAAACGTAGAGCACGTGAGTTCTTGCTTAACTTACAACGACATATCAACAAGGATCATGAGAAATATTCTGATGAACTCGTGAGTATTGCCGCAGCTGAAGCAAAACTCGACCTTAAAACATTTACTGAAGATCGGCAAAGTAAGTTAGTTAAAGATCTCTGTGAAGCTGATCGACAATTAGCCAGTGAATTAAATGTCCGCCGTACACCGTCAACAGTGCTTGTTGATTATCGCCATAATGTTGATGGTGATGGCGTTCTGATTGAAGGTCGGGTTGGACGTGACTTATTCGATCAAATCGTTGAAGATCGCCTAGGTTGTTATCAACAAACCATTAATCAAAAACCTTTCCAACAACTTTTAACAAAAAACCACGATCATTTACGATTACTATAATTAAATCCAATCAAAAACAAGTCTCGCTCAAATTAATTTGAGCGAGACTTGTTTTATTTTATATGATTCTTGCCACTTCCTCAAAGTTATTATTGAAACACAATGGGCTTTTACTTGGAGGACAAATGAATTTTTTATTGTGCAAAGGACGGAGAATCACTCGATCTAAAGACCGATTTTTGTTAAGCAGACCTTAAGGAGCAACCTTAGTCTCTACACTATCTTTTAAGCTTTGCTATAATAGCTTTAAGCAATAATACTCAATTGAGTATCATTCATAAATTCAAAATGATGAGGTAAAATCATGCAGTTCAAAAAATTACTCTTAACTTTCACCACAGCCTTAATTGGCGCTGTCAGCTTTGCTGTTAATCAAACACAGACGACTCAAGCTGCAAGTGACGAGTGGTCTGAACCAGTTGTTACATTAGGTACTTCACTAACAGCTAGTCAAAAACAAGGCACCTTAGATACTTTGACAGCTAGCCTTAACGGTGCTGATTACAGTACCATTACCGTAGACGGATCAACACTAGTTAAATATTTAAATCCTTCAGGTGCTACTTTTACAACTAATTCTGGGGTTTGGTCCAGTGCGATGGTTCAAAAAACTAGTGCTGGTTCTGGTATCAACGTCAAGATTCTTAGCTATAACGGTCAAAATAATATCACCACCATTACAGCAAACCAATACAAGAATGCGGCTGTAACAGCGGGCGTTTCCGATGCCAATATTTATGTCACTTCAGCAACACCTATTGACGGTTCTGGTGCCTTAGCTGGTGTCTATGCAGCCTTTGCACAAAACGGCGATTCTTTAAGCCAAAGCCAAGTAACTGCAGCGCAAAACGAAATGTCAACGTTGAGTGATATCACACAGGCCAATAAAGATAAAGACGGTTATTCTGATGCGCAACTTAACAATGCCGTTGCCGAAGCTAAAAAAGAAATGGCTGCTAAAGGCGATAATGTGACTAACAATCAAATTACCACGATTGTTAACAACCAAATTGAAAACAATAATTTAACTAACATTATCACCAATAATCAAAAGACAGCCATTATTAATATGCTGATTAAGATTCGTGATTCAGGCGCATTAAACTCCTCAAGTTTCAAAGACCAAGCGGCTAAAGTTGCCGATAATATTCAAAATAATGCCAAAGATATTTTCAATAAAGTAAATACTGAAGAAAATCGTAATTTCATTCAAAAAATCGGTATCGCTATTGGTAATTTCTTCAAGAGCCTCTTTGAAACTGTTCAAAGTTGGTTCTAATGATCGAGTTTTAAAACTTTCAAAAATTAAGACCATTTCTTTTAAATCAGAATTGTAACTACAATTCTGGTTTTTTAGTGTTTAAACTAATTATTTCTCATTAACCACTTTTTGGACTAGAATTATAGGCAGAGGTGTTTATCCATGGAAAAATTAACCATTATCCTTGAACCAATGACAGAATTAAGTGAGTTTGCTAACTTACAGGACATCATTGAAAATCACGCTGGTGTTGGTGAAGTCGCCGTTATTTTTAAAGAGCAAAAATTAGTGATTCAATTTAACTTACTACAAACTTCTGAAGATGAGCTAAAACAACTGATTAGCAATCATGGTTACCAAATTAAATCAACTAACACTGAGCGTTAAACTAAAACCAATAAGGAGCTCATGAAATGACTGAACATATTTGTGCAGAGATTGTGCCCATCTTTGAACAACTTAATCACGACGAATTAGTCAAAGTTTCTAATTTAGTCGTCCATCATCACTTCCAAAAGGGTGAAGTGATCTTAAGCCCCAACACACCCAGTCAATTGGTTATTATTGCCGAAGGTGCTGCTAAAACTTACCAGCTGTCTGCTAGTGGTAGAGAGCAATTGCTAAGTGTCCTTGATAATGGCGACTTTGAAGGCGAGAAGAATTTATTTGGGGTGGTAAATCAAGAACTATATGTCGAAACACTCAAGAAATCAGCAGTTTGTACGATTGCGACTCAAGAATTCCAACAATTACTCGCTGAATATCCCAGTATTGCCTTAAAATTATTAAAAAGTAACGCCGAAAAAATTGCCGCTTTAGAAAAGCAAAACCAATTATTAAATCATGATTCCGTTGAGCAACGTCTGGCAACTTACTTACTTGATCTCGCTAAAATTAAGAACAGTAACCAATTCGTTTTACCAATGAAACTAAAAGAATTGGCCAGTTTTTTAGGGACTACACCAGAAACTATTTCTCGTAAGCTGCGTCTTTTTAACGAACGCCAATTATTAACTCAAAAACAACATACAATTAATCTGATTGACATTGAGGAATTGGAAGCACTTAAGAGCGCATAATCATTCATTATCCCTATGATGAGTCACCTTACAAAGCGGTTTAATTGACGAGTTTTAACTAATTTTTAACAAGTCTATGACAGGACATTTTGATTTAAAAAGAGTAAGCTAGTAATAAGCGTGTTTTTTGATGATCGTTTTCCCGTGTATATTTTTTCAATTTTAATCGATTTATTCTAAAAATTATGAAGGATCTGGGACGTTTTTGTCCCAGGTCCTTCTTACACACGGAGCAAACTTTCCATAAGCACCATTGGCGTTCCTATTTTTGGGTATTGGAGGTTTTATATTGTTTAAGACATTATTGCGCTCTGTTCGTCAATACCGTAAATTGTCACTACTATCGCCCTTATTCGTTGCAGCGGAAGTAGGTATTGAAATATTTATTCCCTATTTAATGGGAAATATTATCGACAATGGTTTGATGAAAAGCGACCAAAACTATGTCATTCACTATGGACTAATTTTATTAGTCATGTCGATTGTTTCGTTGATTTGTGGTGCCAGTGCCAGCTGGACGGCCGCTCATGCCGGTGCCGGTTTTGCTACCAATTTACGTCACGATTTGTTCTATCACATTCAGGGATTTTCTTTTACGAATATCGATCGTTTCTCCGGTTCTAGTCTAGTAACACGACTAACGACTGATATTACCAACGTTCAAAATGCTTATCAAATGTTAATTCGTCAAGCTGTACGGGCACCCTTAATGTTGATTTTTTCAATCGTTATGGCGTTCAACGTTAATAGTCAATTAGCTTTGATCTTTGCTGTTCTAGTTCCAATTCTAGCGGTGATTTTAGTTACTATTCTTCACTTCGGTCGACCATTATTCCGGGTTGTTTTCCGGCGTTATGATACTTTAAACCGAGTTGTCCGCGAAAACGTCCGCGGAATTCGCGTTGTTAAAACTTATGTCCGGGAAAATAAAGAAGAACAGAAATTCAAAGCTGCTTCTAAAGGCATCGAAACCGTCTTTACAAAGGCTCAACGAATTATGTCGATGAACGGTCCAGCAATGCAGTTAGTTGTTAATACTTCATTGCTACTCCTTTCTTGGTTTGGTGCCAAGATGATTGTTGGTGGCACCTTCCAAACTGGTCAATTAGTTAGTATGTATTCTTACTCAAATCAAATTTTATTTAGTATGAGTTTCTTAGCAATGATTTTCACTCAACTATCACTTTCTCAAGCTAGTGGTGATCGGATTGTGGAAGTCTTACGCGATCAACCAACTATCACTGACCAAGACAATGCTATTTCAACAGTTGCAGATGGCAGTATCGAATTTAAGAATGTTAACTTTAGTTATGCTGACGCTAAGCGGCCCGTACTAAAAGATATCAATCTTAAAATTAAATCCGGTCAAGTTATTGGCATTATTGGTGAGACTGGTTCTGGTAAGAGTACCTTAGTTCAGATGATTCCACGACTTTACGACACAACTCGTGGTCAAGTTATTGTCGGGGGACATAATGTTCGTCACTATGACCTTAAGACCTTGCGTGACAATGTTGCAATGGTTTTACAAACGAGTATTCTTTTCTCCGGAACAATCGCAGAAAACTTACGTTGGGGTAATCAAGACGCCACTGACGAACAAATCATTCGCGCTGCTAAAATTGCTCAAGCTGATGGTTTCATCAATGAATTTGATGACGGTTATAATACACAAATTGAACAAGGCGGTAACAATGTTTCTGGTGGTCAACAACAACGCTTAACCATTGCCCGAGCTTTGTTGAAGAATCCGAAGATTTTAATTCTTGATGATTCTACTTCAGCAGTTGATACCACAACTGAGCAAGAAATCCGTCAAGGTTTACGTGAAGATTTACCAGATACCACGAAGATTATCATTTCTCAACGAATTGTCTCCATTCAAGATGCTGATCAAATCATCGTCATGGATCACGGTCAAATTCAAGATATTGGCACCCACGATGAATTAGTTCAACGCAATCAAATGTACCGTGAAATTTATGAGTTCCAACAAAAGGTAGGTGACGAGAACTAATGGACGCTAAAATGCAAAACTCACCTAAAGTTAAACGCAGTACAACTTTAATCCGGTTGTTGAAATTTGTTGTCGGCACTTACCCGGCCCCTTTTATTATTGGAGTTATCAGTATCATCATTAGTGCCGCCGCTGCTGTTCGTGGATCACTTTTCTTACAGAATTTAATTGATGATTACATTACCCCGATGCTAAAACAAAGCACGCCAGACTTTGCACCATTATTCCGAGCAATCTTAATTATGGCTGGCATCTACTTGATTGGCGTCATTGGCACATTGCTCTACACTCAGATTATGGCAGTGTTGGGCCAACGCCTCCAAAAGAAAATTCGGGACGATATGTTTGTCCATATGCAAAGCTTACCGATCATCTACTTTGATCAAAATGATTATGGCGATATCATGAGTCGCTATACAAACGACGTTGATACTTTAATGCAAATGATTTCGCAAAGTATCCCTCAATTTCTTAACTCTGTATTCATGTTGACTTTTGTTATTATTGGGATGATTGCACTGAGTCCTTTATTGACTTTAGTTACCTTAGTTATTTTCTTGTTAAGTGTCGGTGTTGTTCGTGCTTTAACTACGCGCAGTAGTCATTATTTCAAAGAACAACAGAAACAATTAGGTAAGGTTAATGGCTTTGTTGAAGAAATGCTAAACGGTTTAAAAGTTATCAAAGTCTTTTCTCATGAAGAAGAAGCTAAAGAAGCTTTTGACGTTTATAACCAGGAGTATCAAGAAGACTCAGCTAAGGCGAACGCTTATGCTACGATGTTATTCCCTGTCATGGGTAATATTGGTAATGTATTATATGTTTTAATTGCGATTTTTGGCGGTATCATTGCGATTAATGGTTGGTCAACATTAACCATTGGTGCCATCGCCGCTTTCCTACAATTAAGTCGTTCTTTTAGTCAACCAATTTCACAAATCTCCATGCAATTAAATGCAATTGTCTTAGCACTGGCTGGTGCTGAACGGATTTTCCAATTGGAAGACAGTCCCGTTGAAGTCGATAACGGTCATGTCACTTTAGAGACCGCGACAGATGGTAGCAAAAACAATTGGAATTGGCGCGTACCTCAAGCTGACGGCTCTAGTCAGTTGGTACCGGTCCGTGGTCGGATTGTCTTTGACCACGTTAACTTCGGTTATTTACCGGGCCAAACAATTTTGCACGATATCAATGTCACAGTTGAACCTGGCGAAAAAGTTGCCTTAGTTGGAGCCACTGGCGCTGGTAAAACGACAATTAGCAGTATGTTAAATCGTTTCTACGAGATTAATTCAGGAACGATCACTTATGATGGCATTAATATTCAAGATATCAAAAAAGATGACTTACGTCGTTCCATGGCGATTGTCTTGCAAGCAACGAATTTATTCTCAACAACTGTTCGGGAAAATATTCGTTACGGCCGTTTATCTGCAACAGATGAAGAAGTTGAGCAAGCGGCTAAACTGGCTCATGCTGATGAATTTATTGATGAGTTAAGTAAAGGTTACGATACTAAAATTGATGGTGATGGTTCTGACTTATCTCAAGGTCAACGTCAATTGTTGGCTATTGCCCGCGCTGATGTTGCCGATACACCATTAATGATTTTGGATGAGGCAACTTCTAGCATTGATACTCGAACTGAACGTCTCGTTCAAGCGGGTATGGATAACTTGATGAAAGGCCGGACGACTTTCGTTATTGCCCACCGTTTATCAACTATTGCTAACTCTGATTTAATTCTAGTGATTGATCATGGTCGGATTATCGAACAAGGTAATCATGAACAATTAATCGCTAAACAAGGCGAATATTACCAACTTTACACTGGTAAAAAATCATTGAGTTAATTTAATTTAGAAAAGCTTCACAAGTCTCACAGTCTGAGATTTGTGAAGCTTTTTATGTGCACAAAATATACATTAAAAACATTTTATTGATTAATAAGTGATTCACAAATATCTCGAATACTAATTGATTAATTCGATAAATCCCATAATATCGCCTATTAACTGTGCTCACTACTTATTTTAACCATAGCTATTTTAATCAAATTTAGTTATAATTATTTTAAAAGTTATTCATTTTTAATCAAAGGAGAATTCAAATGAAGATTACAATTTTAGGTGCAGGCGGCATGGGTGGCCGTTTCGGTATGATGTTACATCAAGCTGGTAACGATATTACTTTAGTTGATGGCTGGCAAGCAAACATTGACGCTATTCGTCAAGATGGTTTACAAGCTGACTTTAATGGACAACCAGTAACAGTAAAATTGCCAATTTATTCCCCTGAAGAAATCGACCAGATTGGTGATCACGCTGATTTAATCATCGCTTTTACAAAATCAAATCAATTAGCAACAATGTTTGAAGCTGTTAAGCCCATCATTTCAGAGAACACTTATGTTCTTTGCTTACTTAATGGTATTGGTCACGAAGAAATTTTGAAAAACTTCGTCAACATCGATCATTTAATTTTAGGTATTACGATGTGGACTGCCGGTATGACTGGTCCTGGTCATTTGTCATTATTAGGTGACGGTAATATTGAATTGCAAAACTTTACGCCAGCTGGTAAAGACTTCACACTTCAAGTGATTGATACCTTCGAAAAAGCTGGTTTAAATCCTGCTTACAGCGAAAACGTTAAATACTCAATTTGGCGTAAAGCTTGTGTCAACGGTACCTTAAACGGTCTTTGCTCTTTATTAGAATGTAATATCGGTGAACTTGGTAAGACTGATGTTGCTGAACCAATGTTACGGACAATTATTCATGAATTTGCCCTAGTTGCGGCTCACGAAGGCGTTAACCTTGATGAAGCAGAAGTTTATCAACACATTGCTGCCACTTTTACAGCAGAAATTGCCGCTCATTATCCTTCAATGTACCAAGATCTCGTTAAGAATCATCGCTTAACTGAAATTGATTTTATTAACGGTGCTGTTTGGCAAAAAGGCCAAAACTATAACATTGCCACACCTTACTGTGCTTTAATTACGCAAGAAATTCATGCTAAGGAACAAATTCTCGGCGCAAAATAAAGGAGATTAACCATGAGTCAAGCATCAACCCCATCATTAACCCCCAAAATTTTTATTAACAAAGTTCTTGCCGGCACCGCTACGGGTATCATTGTCGGTTTAATTCCTAACGCAGTTTTAGCAGCAATTTTACAACTTTTCGGTAACAACCCAGTCGCTTTAAGTCTGACTCACGTTGTTGTCGTATTCCAATGTACCACGCCACTTTTAATTGGTGCTTTGATCGCTTTACAATTCGGATTAGCACCGTTAGATATGGCAATTGTTGCCGGTGCCGCTTATGTCGGTTCTGGTGTCACTAAGTTTAGTGCTGAAGCAATTAATCCTGCCACTAAAACTGCCGGTACTTATCTATCAGCTGGTACTGGTGATTTAATCAACACGATGTTGACAGCAGCATTAGCTGTTGCTTTAACCTTATGGATTGGTAACAAGTTTGGCTCAGTTAAAATTGTCCTTTCACCAATCCTTATTGGTGCTGGTAGTGGTTGGATCGGCTTTTTGATTCTGCCTTATGTTGCTAAAATTACCACTTGGATTGGCAATTTAATTAATTCATTTACCAATTTACAACCAATTCTGATGTGTATCTTAATTACTTGCATGTTTGCAACCATTATCATCACACCAATTTCAACAGTGGCCATTGGTATGGCCATTCAATTAAACGGTCTTTCTTCAGGTGCGGCTGCTATGGGTGTTGCTGTGACAACCGTTGTTTTAGTCGTTCATTCATGGAAGACAAATAAATCTGGTATAACAATTGCAGTGGCCTTAGGTGCAATGAAATTAATGATTCCCAATTTATTCCGGCACCCAATTATCCTATTGCCAATCTTAACAACCAGCATTATTTCAGCTATTCCGGTTGCAATTTTCAATGTTTTAGGCACACCGGCTTCAGCTGGTTTCGGTTTGGTAGGGTTAGTGGGACCACTAGCATCAATTAATGCTGGCTTAAATATCGTCATCGCCTTAATTGTCTGGTTCGTTATTCCGATTGCTGCTGCCTTACTCTCTCGTTTTGTTTTCGAAAAGATGCTACACATCTACGATGAAAAGAAAGTATTTGCTTATCTAGGCGAGTAAAGTCTAACTGTTCAATATTTTGTTATTTAAAATGTAAAGGGTCTAAATCTATTTTTGGATTTAGACCTTTTATTGTTAATCGCTATAATTCTTTTAGCTAGAAATTCAAACTACATTTTATCCATGGTTTGATTTAATAATTCGTCAACATAAATATTACCTTCATTGTTTGCATGACCCTTAGCCCATTGCATGGTTAACTGCGTGAAATGCGGTAATAAGGCACTGATTTGCCGCCAAAGTTCTAAATTCAATACCGGCTCGCCATTGGACTTTTTCCAGCCTCGGCGTTGCCAACCGGCCAACCAGTTTTTCATAATAGGATCCAACACGTAATGAGAATCTAATGTCATTAAAATCGGATCATTTTGTAACCCTAATTCTTGCAGCCTTTCTAAAGCTGATCTCAATGCTGTTAGTTCCATTTTATTATTCGTAGCACCGTACTCACCGGCGGTACCGTCATAACGTTGACCTGTTGGGGTCACAATTAAATAAGCCCATGCGGATAAATCGTCGCCCTTAACGTGACCACCACGTACATTACCAGTATTACGATTGCCCCCATCTGTATAAACTCGAATTTGCTGAGCCTGATTGACCACTTCGTTAGTTGCTAAAAGAGCCGATTGACTAACCGGCGGTTTTGAATTCGAACCACTCTTAAAGCCTGCTAACCAATCTTGGGCTTCTTGTTCTGTTAAGAAGCTTTTATAACGGGCACCAGTATAACCATCAACTAATGCTTTAGTGGTCGGCCAATCTCTAAAAATGCCAGTTTTACGACCTTTGGCCACAACATAATACTTCCCTTTAACCATAAAAACTCCTTTGTAAGTTGTAAATATAATACTTTCTTAATATAATACCTTAATGGATAACGATGTTCATTGTATCGTTAAAACCACCTATCTGATAATTTAGGATGATATTATTGAAACATACTACCCATACCAAAAACAAGTTAGCCAGCGGTATGTTGGGTGCTGTTAGTGGCTTTGCAACTGTAAGTACGCTCCTCCACTTTCGCCATCAAGCTAAAACTAAAATTGAACATCAAGAGCTTGCAAAGGCCCAACAACCGAATCATGGCATTAAGTCCTTAACGCCAACCGCTCAACAAATTCCCACTGTTTATGTTCACGGCTTTCGTGGCGGTGACTATACGACCAATAAAATGGTGCTAAGCGCCCAAAAAGCAATTAAGACACGAACCTATCTTAAAGTGCTCGTAGACTGGCGTGGTGAATTAACTTATGAAGGTTGTTGGTCAAACGATCCCAATCCTCTTGTCCAACTCGTTTTTAAAGATAAATGGATGCCAACTCGCCAAATTGTCAATTGGCTCGATATTGTGCTACCCAAACTAAAAGAAAAATACCACTTCAATGAATATAATGCTGTTGGCCATTCTTTAGGTGCGACGGCTTTAGTTCGCGTTGAAATGCGAAACTATCATAAGGCTAACTTCCCTAAACTAAATAAACTAGTTCTGGTTGCTGGTCCTTTTGACGGCGTTGTTGCTTTTGGTGATTGGCCTAATGTTAACCGCCTCTTACCATCAGGTCGACCAGTATTAATGAATCCGCACTACTTGCGGTTATTATTAAATCGTGATCACTTTCCTAGTAATGTTAGTGTCTTAAATATTTATGGCAACATTGATGACAATAGCAATACAGATAAATATATTAGCGTTATTTCAGCTAAATCCATTCGTTATATTCTAGCGCCGATTGTTAAAGCCTTCCATGAAGTTGAGGTGCACGGTCAAGACGCTGAACATTCTAAAATGCATGATGACGATAATGTATTGAGTATTATTAATCGTTTCTTATTTGAACATTAATTAAAAATCCCCGATCAACTGCTAGACTTTGTTCAAGTTTTAGCCCTGATTGTGGATTTTTTATTTCATTAAGCATGGCAAGCAGTGAGAATCCGCTACATATGCTAAACTTGAAACAGAACTTGGAGGCTAACTATGGAAAAATTTGAAAAATATCATCCAATTATGACGCCACATTTTACCTTCGACTGGTTAACCACGGCTAGATTAAATCACAGCACCGATTTAATGCGGCAAGTCACTGAACAACCCGAATTAACCACAGCTCATGCTGCCGAACAAATTAGTCAACTGATGCTAAAAGTCATGCGTAACCAAGAATTAACTTGGGGAATTTTTAAACGTCCTGATAAAAATTTAGTTGGCTTAGCAAGTCTGACTAATTTACAAATTTCAATCAAAACTGCAGACTTACATTTATATTTAACCGCCGATACCACTTCAGCTGAACTAGAAGAAGTTTTAACTCGTTTAGTGACATTTGTATTTGCTGAACTTGAATTTAACGAAGCTGTTCTAGTTTCTAATCAAATGACACAACCCAGCCAGACGCTTTTAAATCAGCTAGGATTCTCGCTACGTGAGCAAGACCACAATTGGGTCATTGATCGGGCTGTTTCTTTAAAAACCAGTCTTTAGTCGGTCGTTAAATGGGCGCGCTTTTTATAATATGGTGACAGTTATTAATTTTAGAAAGTGAGGTTTCATTTATGTACGGTTTCTTTTTTGATCCAACTTTTATCTTAGTAATTGCTGGGTTAGTGATTTCAATGATTGCCTCAGCACACGTTAACTCAACTTTTAGGCGCTACGATGAGGTTCGCAGTACCAGCGGTATCACCGGGGCTCAAGCTGCCCAAGCCATTTTAGATGGCGCTGGGATTACTGACGTGAGCATTCAACAAGTCGCTGGTAATTTAACGGACAATTATAATTCTGGCAACTTAACTCTAAGTCTGTCTGAATCAACTTATAATTCTACTTCGGTGGCAGCAATCGGGGTAGCTGCTCACGAAGTTGGTCACGCCATTCAACATCACACTGGCTACCTACCTTTAAAAATTCGAACCGGAATTTTCCCATTAGTTAATATTGGCTCGAATTTATCCTTCCCGATTATCTTAATCGGGGTGTTATTAAGCTGGAATCAAACTTTAATTAATATTGGGATTTGGGCTTTTGCTTTAGTTTTGATTTTCCAACTGGTGACTTTACCGGTTGAATTCAATGCCTCAGCGCGAGCTTTAAATATTCTCAGAAATGACGGCTTGTTGACAAGTGATGAAGTACCAATGGTTAAAAGTGTGCTAACTGCCGCTGCTTTAACTTACGTTGCTGCAGTTTTATCAACTTTTCTACAGCTGTTACGCCTGGTTTTACTCTTTGGTGGGGGCAACGATCGTGATTGATTGTTCACCAAAAAAGGCATAAAATAAACAATTATCAAAAAATTATGGGGTTTTAATTAATGAGTCTACGAATCGTGTTGCTAATTATTATGGGGCTATTGGTTATTAACACGACTGGTGCAATTATCACTGTTTTTCACCGGCCGCGAAGCATTCCTTCAACGCTGGCATGGCTATTAGTTCTAGTGATGTTGCCTGGGGTAGGCTTTTTACTTTACGCTTTTTTAGGGCGTGGTATTGCCGAAGAAAACCTATTTGCCTTAAGTCATCAGGATCACATTGGCTTGGCTCACTTAAAAAAATTAATTCTGCAAGATATGAAAAAACTAAGTCAATCAAAGCGGGACAGTAATACAACTGATGATGCTCGTGGCTTGATCGATTACTTTGACCGTTCCGAAGATTCTCCAGTAACTCAGCATAATAAGGTTCGAATTTTCACTGATGGCAAAGACAAGTTCAAAAATCTCTTTATGGACATTAAAATTGCCCAACGATTTATTCACGTTGAGTATTATTCGTTCATCAATGACGAAATTGGTAATGAATTTTTAAACCTGCTAGTTCGTAAAGCACAACAAGGCGTTGAAGTTCGGTTAATTTATGATCCATGGGGTTCAGCTGGTGCAAACAAAAAATGGTTTGCGCCTTTAACTGATGCCGGTGGCGAAGTTGTGCCCTTTATTACTTCACGAGATCTAATTCGTAAAACCCGTCTAAATTATCACTTACACCGTAAAGTTGTCATTATTGATGGTAAAGTCGGTTGGACTGGTGGCTTTAATGTCGGTGACCAATACCTCGGCCGTAGTAAAAAGTTTGGCTACTGGCGCGATACTCATATTCGAATCGTGGGTACCAGTGTGCTCGCACTACAAGAACGTTTCTTAATGGATTGGAATGCTTCAATTGAACGTTACGATCAACGAATTACTTTCAAAAATGAGTATTTCCCTAATCCTAGTAAAATTGCCGTTGGCCATACGCCTATTCAAATTGTTTCCGATGGTCCTGATACCGAAGAAGATACGCTTAAAGGCGGCATGATGAAGATGTTGATGACAGCTAAGAAGTCTGTTTGGATTCAGACACCTTACTTAGTGCCTGATGAACCGATGCTAAGTTCACTCATTATTGCTGCCCGCTCTGGTATTGACGTCCGGATTATGATTCCACAGATGCCTGATCATCCCTTTATTTATCGCGCCACCCAATACTATGCTAACTTATTAACTGAAGCAGGTATTAAGATTTATGTTTACGAAAATGGCTTCTTACACGCCAAAACAACAATTTGTGATAACGAATTTTGCTTTGTTGGTTCGATGAATCAAGATTATCGGAGTTACGCTTTGAATTTTGAGTGCAATGCTTATATCTATGATTCCAAAGTCAGTCAGGAACTAACTGACATCTTCGAAAACGACATGAAGAAATCAACATTATTGACAACCGAAATTATCCGCAGTCAGTCTCATTGGTTGCACTTTAAACAATATTTCTCCCGCTTATTATCACCAATACTTTAATAAAAAATAACCTTGATCGTAAAACACGATCAAGGTTATTTTTTAACTTCATTAAACTAACTTTTCAACATCAATTTCGACAGATTCTGGTAATAATTTTTTCAAAGTCTGAACCAAGATTTCTAATTTTTGATTGAAATTCATTTGAATTTGCTGACGGCCATTAATAACAAAGACAGCAACAACTCGATTTTTACCGTTTGGCAATGTTACGGGTAACATTTTAATACCTGTAATGTTGGCATAATCGATCACTCGTGAAAATAAACCATTGGTCACTAAGCGTTTCTCACCGATACCACCAACACCGTCCATGATGTTTAATGTGAAGAACGCAGCTAACATAATGATAAATGACCAGTCATTAATTGGAGCAGTCAACACCCACGATCCGATCAGGACACTAAATATAATTGGTGTAAATTTATAACGCGCACGAATAACGATTTGGGATTGCCAATAAACACCAAATCCTAAGCTAACAAATAAGCCGGCGATCAAAAGATACATTAGCATGTTTGACACCTCCATTACCTTAAAGTTACTAATAGAAACTTTTATTTATTGAAATAAACAATTTAACGCTTCTCCTATTGATCCATATGGTAATTTTACTCTACTTCTATTTAAATAACAGCACCTGCGCTCATTTTAAATGAAATTACAACCTAAGACTGATAAAATAATTCTTGTAGAAATATTTTTATAAGAATATTTCTTGTTTATATTTTGTTAATCATGCTAAATCAAAGGTTAGCTAACTTTCTAAAAAGAAGTCACTAATCAGCAATCCTTATTTAGAATAATTCTAATTTACGAATAACATGCGTTGTGTTACAATGGATTTGTTCAAAAGTTAAAATCATTTAAATACTATTCAGTCACTGGATGACTGTTTAAATAATTCTAACAATAATAGTATTTTAGGTATGGAGGAGTCGTCATGAATCATCAAAAGAAATTTCTTTCCGTGTTATTAATTGGGGCAATTGCCTTAGTTGTTGAATTTGGTTTTCATCAACCAAACATTGCCAGAATTATTGTCACGGTAGTCGGTGCAATTTTGGCCTTATCCATGTTTATTGAAATGGTCAAAACACTTCGTTCCGGAAAATATGGTGTCGATTTATTAGCAATTATGTCAATTACTGCCACATTAGCCGTCGGTGAATATTGGGCCAGTTTAATGATTTTAGTCATGTTAACTGGTGGTGACTCACTTGAAGATTACGCCGCTAATAAGGCCGGTTCAGATTTAAAGAACCTATTAGACAACTCACCACATATTGCTCATATTAAAGTGGGCAACAAACTTGTAGATACTAAGATTGATCAAGTTGAAATCGATCAAATCGCTGTTATCAAGCCTGGCGAAGCTGTTCCTGTTGACGGTATTGTCATCGAAGGTAAGGGTAACTTTGATGAATCAACGATGACTGGTGAATCAACTTTAATTCCTAAAAAGCCTGGTAGTGAATTACTATCTGGGACAATTAACGGTGATACTGCGATTACCATGCGCGTTACCAAAACAGCCGCAGATTCTCAATACCAAACGATTGTTAAATTAGTTCAACAGTCTAAAGATAAGCCAGCTCATTTCGTTCGAATGGCCGATCGTTACGCCGTACCTTTTACGATTATTTCATTAGTGATTGCCGGTTTAGCCTGGATTATTTCTAAAGATCCTCATCGCTTTGCCGAAGTATTAGTAGTAGCCTCACCTTGTCCTTTAATTTTAGCTGCACCTGTTGCTTTAGTTTCTGGTATGAGTCGTTCAAGTCGGAATAGCATTATTATTAAGTCCGGTACTTCAATTGAAAAAATGGCCACTGCCAAAACTGCTTATTTTGACAAAACCGGTACGATCACAGCCGGCCGTTTAAACGTTATCGCTGTTGAACCAGTCGCTGGCGTTTCTAAAGCGCAATTAATTGACTTAGTTGGCAGTGTCGAAATTCAATCTGCTCACATCTTTGCCCGGGCTATTGTTCGCTATGCCAACGACCAACCTGACTTCCAAAATAAAACCGTCACTGATTTTTCTGAAACAACGGGTTCTGGTATTGTCGGTCGCATTGACGGTCAGCTGGTTGCCGCCGGTAAACATGACTTCATTGAAGCTGATGCACCTAAAGTCAAATTAGCAGAAGGTCAATCAATCGTTTATGTTGCCGTTGATGGCAAATACGCTGGTCACTTAATCTTTGCCGATCAATTACGTCCTGAAGCACCACAAACGATTAAAGATTTAAAGAGCAGCGGTGTTCAAACCGTTGCCATGTTAACCGGTGATAAGAAAGCAGCTGCTGAAAAGATTGCGGCTCAAGTTGGCATTGAAAATGTCCACGCCGAATGTCTTCCTCAAACTAAAATTGATTTAATTGTTAAAACACCAGCTAAACAACGACCATTAATCATGGTTGGCGATGGCGTTAACGATGCCCCAGCACTTGCTGCTGCCGATGTCGGAATTGCCATGGGTGCTCATGGTGCCAGTGCTGCCAGTGAATCTGCAGATGCGGTTATTCTAAAAGATGATATTTCTAAAGTTGCAACTGCGGTTAAAATCTCACAAGATACTATGGCGGTTGCTAAACATTCTGTTTTAATTGGGATCTTCATTTGTATCGGTTTAATGTTGATTGCTAGTACCGGTATTATCCCTGCCTTGTTTGGGGCAATGTTACAAGAAGTTGTTGATACAACTTCTATTCTCTGGGCGTTACGTGCACGTAAATCACACGAAAAACTCAAATCAAAACAAAACGAAATTGCTGCTTAATAAAAAGCCAACCGAATTAATATTCGGTTGGCTTTTTATATTGCTATTCATTATTTAGACAAGCTGCGTAACAATTGACCACTGTGGTACACTTAACTGTACGCTATTTTGATTATAGGAGTGTTTTTTCATCATGAACTTTGCATTTGATATCGTTAAGATCCACAAGCATCATTTCCTCATTATTGTAGCTGAAGATGGCTTGCAATTCATTAGTTTAACCAACGACGGTTGGGATGAATACGATCAATTATTCCCTAAATATTTAGATAAATATACTTACACACGTCGTCCAGCCGTTATTAAACCTTATAAAAAATCCCTACAAGACTTCTTTGATGGCAACAATCACTTAAGCGATCTTTCTATTAGCCAAGATTTAGGTGGTACTGAATTACAACAAGCGACTTGGGCTGCCTTACGTCAATTACCCCAAGGCAAAACAACAACTTACTCTGAACTTGCCGCTGAAATTGGCCAACCTAAATCATTTCGTGCCGTTGCCTCTGCCGTTGCTAAAAACCCAGTTGGCGTCGTTATTCCTTGTCATCGCGTTTTACGTAAAGATGGTGGTTTGGGCGATTTCCGTGGCGGTCTTAAATTCAAACGTGAATTATTACATCTTGATAAGTAACCTGTTTTAGGAGTGTAAGATATGGCGCCACTACAAAATTATCATGTGCTCGCCGATGAGTTCTTTACAAATCGTCCAACAGCAGATATTGCTCAGGATTTATTAGGTAAACTATTAATCTATGATAGTCCCGCCGGTCAAGTTGGTGGTTATATCGTTGAAACCGAAGCTTACTTAGGTACTGAAGATCCCGGCGCACATGCCTATCAGGGTAAACACGGACGTGCCAA
This sequence comes from Lapidilactobacillus dextrinicus DSM 20335, assembly GCF_001436095.1. Taxonomy (GTDB): domain Bacteria; phylum Bacillota; class Bacilli; order Lactobacillales; family Lactobacillaceae; genus Lapidilactobacillus; species Lapidilactobacillus dextrinicus. The sequence goes on from NZ_AYYK01000011.1 coordinate 34,441, forward strand.
TGATCCTTTATATAGTGAAGCTGGTAGCATTTATATTTATGCGATTCGTGGCTTTTATGCTTTTGATGTTGTGACGCAAGCAAACAACGAACCGCAAGGGGTTTTAATCCGTGGTCTTGAACCGGCGATTGGTGAATCTATCATGCGCCATAATCGTACTCGGCCGGGCTTCGAATTAAGCAATGGTCCAGGCAAATTAATGCAAGCCTTAAATATTCACGATACAAAAATGAACTATCAGCATTTTGCCGATAGTTCAATTAAAATCATCCAGGATTATGCTAAAATACCTCGTCAAGTAGCGCAAAGTCAGCGGATTGGTGTTCGAACAGCTGCAGAATGGACCGATCATTATCGCTACTTTGTCTCAGGCAATCCTTACGTTTCAAAGACTCGCAAACGTGACATTGATTTTGCCACTTATGGTTGGAAAACTAACTAACGTCAAGGCTAATATTTGCCCTTTTCCTTGTGTTTGCCAAATGATGGTAACACAATACATATTAAGACGCCCAATAGTCCTAGCACTGCCACAATTGCGCCTACGCGAACAAAGACCATTAAGATACTTGAGATTAAAGTTAAAATAATACTGGAATAGCTGTTAGCATTTTGAGCGATGGTCACAATTAAGTCACTAAAGCGTAATAGAATTCCTGGGAAAGCTACAAACAACCCTGCCCAAAAAATTCCCCAAAATAAGTAGCGCCAACCTTGAATATGTCCTTGGGAACGATAAACAATAATCGCAGCCAGCAACAGTGATAAAAGGCCACTCACAATTATCACGATATGCGCTACTGATTCCAAAGTCACCATCAAACTAACCATATGATTAGCATACGGCTGGGCTTGGTCAGCAATATACGTCTGGAATTTTGCCTGAACTGTTTCTGAAATAGCTGAAGTTGAAACACCTGAAGCCGCTGCAATTGAACTCGTTTGTGCTCGCACTTTTTGATCGATTTCTGACAAAATTGGCGTTGCATCAATCGGGTTTTCTTTTTTGGCATAAATACTGGCCATCGTGGTGTTCAATACTTGCTCAACGGTTGTTTCTGAAACCATGTCTTTTAAAGTACTGCTAGGAATTCCTGATTGCTCTGCTTGCGCATTAATTGTCTTATTAAACTGGTCAGTAAAATCCTGATAGCTCTTACTATCTTGTAGTTGATGCTGCACAAAAACATCGTCTAAAATCGTATGCTGAACTAGCCACGTTCCCACTAAAAAAGTTAGCGTCAACGCCAGCAAGAACGTTAGAAAGCGACTACGTTTTGGCATTTTATAGGCGTAAAGTTCGGTCCGTGTCTTCATTGGGTAAACCTCTCATCTCGAATTAATTTTAGTATAGCATAGTTAAATCATCCAATTATAGAAATAACGGTTGCAAGATAGCGGCTTAACGGACTTTTAAAGATCTCATCTTTGTCATGTTATTTTAATTAATTTGCCATTATCCTTTTTACAATGTCGTGTTTCTGTGCTATGTTAGTATGGATAATTATAATTATTTAATTGGAGGCTACAAAATGTCTGAACAAAACATCGAGCGCGCTTGTACAACTATTTTAGTTGGTAAGAACGCTAGTATTGATGGTTCAACTATGATCGCACGTAATGACGATACATTTCACGCCGTTGCGCCCCATCGTTTCTATATGCACCCTGCTGTTAAAGGTGAAAAGGGTCGTATCTTAAAATCATACCTTAACGGTTTCCAAATGGAATTACCAGAGAATGGTTACCGTTACCCCGCAGCACCAAATGTTGATTATAAAAACTTAGGTTATTATGACGAAAGTGGTATTAACGAAAAGAACGTTGCCATGAGTTGTACTGAAAGTACTTATGGTAACGAACGTGCTTTAGCATTTGATCCATTGGTTAAAGATGGCTTAGATGAAGACTGCATGCAAACTGCTGTTTTACCATACATCGATTCTGCTAAAGATGGCGTTAAGTATTTAGGCTCATTAATCAAGAAATTCGGTTCACCAGCAGGTAACTCTGTCTTATTCGGTGATAAAGATGATGTTTGGTACATGGAAATCGTAACTGGTCATCACTGGGTTGCTCAACGTATCCCTGACGATGCTTATGCAATCGCTGCTAACCAAGTTTCCATCCAACAAGTTGACTTTGATGACACTGACAACTTTATGTGGTCAGAAGGTATTCAAGAATTCGTTGAAGAACATCATTTAAACGTGGACCAATCTGGCTGGAACTTCCGCCATATCTTTGGTACTTCAAACGAAAAAGACCGTCACTATAACACACCTCGTGTATGGTATGGCCAACATATCTTGAACCCAGAAATTGAACAAGATCCTGAAAGCAGTGAATTACCATTCATCTGCCGGACAAGTCATAAGATTTCTCCAGACGATATCGAACAAATCCTTGGCTCACATTATAACGAAACACCATTCGATCCAATGGGTAAAGGTTCCGATGCTGACAAGTATCGTTACCGTCCAATTGGCTTGAACCGGACACAGAACTCTCACGTTTTACAAATCCGTAACAACGTCCCTGAAGAAATTTCAGCTGTAATGTGGATTACTTTAGGTTACCCTACTTTCACACCATATATTCCTTTCTATGCAAATGCTAATGACACTGATCCTTCATTCAACAACACCTCAATGGAATTCAACTTTGAAGATGCACATTGGATGTATCGTGCCCTTTCTGTCTTAGTTGAATCTAACTACTCACACTTCATTCAAGACGATCTTGATTACTTAATCGAATGCCGTCGCGAATTGCGTGCTCAAGTTGCTGCTATTGATGAAGAAGCTAAGAATTATAGTGGTGAAGAATTAACTAACTTCTTAACTGAAAAGAACCACGAAACAGTTGCTGCTATGCGCGAAAAGACTAAGAAATTCATGGGTAAACTTTACACTAAGGGTGTTACTTTATCTAAATTGACTTTCAACATGGATCGTAACTTATAAGATTTAGTGTTAATTAGTCATTAAGCTAAATAAAACCAGTAGAAAAACTAATTCGTTTTTCTGCTGGTTTTTTTGTGCCATAATAGTGACGTTAAAGTCTTGATGTAAGATTTTTAAAAGAAAGAAGTTATGATAATGACCGAAAAAAATTTAGCCTTTGTTGCCCTAGGTGGCCAAGAATTAACCGCGAAAGACAGCTTTGCTATCGCTCAATCTGACATACCTAATCCCAAAGCTAATGATTTAATTGTCAAAGTTGAAGGTTTTTCGTTAAATCCAATCGACGAAAAACGACGTTCTTCTTTAGTAGGTCAGTCATTAATTCTCGGCTATGATGCTGTTGGTGAAATTGTTGCGCTTGGTGATCAGGTGCAAAATTTAACTATTGGTGACCGCGTTATTTACGCCGGAACAACTAAACGCGCCGGTAGTTACCAGCGTTATCAAGCTGTGGCAGCTAACTTAATCGCTAAAGTTGATCAAGAGGCGCCACTTCATGAACTAGCTGCGCTACCCTTAGTTGGTTTAACCGCTTGGGAATTGCTTTTTGAACGACTAGGTTTTACGCCAGCACATAATGCCAATCAAGGTAAAACGCTACTCGTCATTAATGGTGCGGGTGGTGTGGGATCGATGCTGACACAACTGGCTAATTGGGCGGGTTTAACCGTCTTAGCCACGGCCAGTCCTAAAAACAATCCTTGGTTAGCCGACCACGGCGTTAATTTTGCCATTGATTACCATACTGACATCGTTAAAGCCGTCCATCAAAGTGGCTTTAACCAATTAGATGCCATTGCGGCCTTGTATAATCCTGTACCTTATATGACAACGATGGCCGAATTAATTGCACCTTTCGGCCACATCGGCACAATTGTTAAGCCGACTGCACCCTTAGACTTAAGTCCACTTTTAGCAAAATCTGTAAGCTTTAGCTTTGAACGCATGTTTACCAAAACTGATTACAATCTCCACGCTGACAGTACTAGTGTTATTCTGAGTAAACTATTAGCGCTGTATTTTTCGGGACAATTATCCGCTAGCGTTTCAACGTCGTTATCACCAATTAACTTAACTAACTTAAAAACTGGTTTAACCACACTAAATAGCGGTCATCAAGTTGGTAAGATTGTGTTAAGTGGTGCTTTTGAGTCTTCATTAAATTCCTAAGTTACGCTCATTTGTCTTCTAGACTATCTAAAACCATTAAAAATTATGGCCCAACATTCCTAAATCATCACGATAAAAGCCACTACTACTTCAAAAAAATAGTGGCTTTTTTAATAGGGTCGAATTAATTCCTTCAATTTATAAACGAGCTAGATCGCCACCGATAATGTATATTTTATTTAATTTCCGTAAGCGGTTAATCAACATAACGGTCTATAATTAAACAGCTTTATTTTTCAAAATTTCATCTATTATTTTTACGTATAAAATAACCCTAGTTCTTTGTAAATACTAGTCAGATCAACCCCTATCGTTTTACAGCATCCATAATATGTGTTAGGCTGGTATAGACGTTCAAAACAGAAACTCGTCAAACTAGATGAGTTTCTTTTTTTGTATATTTAGTCTTTAAAATGGGCTAAGAGAAACTAAGGAGGTTGATTTTTTGACGACCAAGGTTGAGGTTAAAAATTTAACGAAGATTTTTGGCAAGCGCGTTAGCAAAGCTAAGAAACTCTTAACAGACGGCGTTAGTAAAGCTGATATTTTAAAAGAGACTGGCGCTACCATTGGTGTCGATCGCGCTAATTTTACAGTTAATGACGGCGAAATTTTTGTCATTATGGGTTTATCAGGTAGTGGTAAATCCACCACGATTCGGATGATGAATCGGTTAATCGAACCAACTAATGGCCAAGTAATTCTTGACGGTCAAGATATTATGACCATGTCAAAAGATGAATTACGAGAAATGCGCCGGCATAAGATGAGCATGGTTTTTCAGAACTTCGCATTATTACCTAACCGAACAGTTCTAGAAAACGCTGAATATGGCTTAGAAATTCAAGGCGTCGATAAAGCTACTCGTGAACAAAAAGCTAATGAAGCCTTAGAAATGGTGGGCTTAGCTGGTTATAACGACCAATATCCAACCCAATTATCTGGTGGGATGCAACAACGGGTGGGTTTAGCCCGGGCATTAGCTAACGACCCAGAAATCCTTTTAATGGATGAAGCTTTCTCAGCTTTAGATCCGTTAAATCGTAAAGATATGCAGGACGAATTATTAGACCTGCAAGAGAACATGCACAAAACCATTATCTTTATTTCGCATGATTTAAATGAAGCCTTACGGATTGGCGATCATATTATGATTATGCGCGACGGCGAAATTGTACAAATTGGCACACCGGAAGATATTTTGACCCACCCGGCTAATGATTACGTTGAACGCTTCATTGAAGATGTTGATCGTAGTAAAGTCCTTACGGCCAGTAAAGTGATGATTCGTCCCGTTACAGTTAATATTGAAAAAGACGGTCCACGTCTAGCTTTACGGCGAATGCGAGAGAACTCGATTTCAAGTTTATATGTAATTGATGGTCGTCATCATCTTGTTGGTATTATTGACTCCACCGATGTCATTGAGTTAATCCGCGCTGACAAACGGTCATTAGGTAGTATTATCAATCCTGATGTGCCAACTGTTGCCCTCGATACGCCACTGAAAAATATGATGGATGAAGCTTCACATACTCCGGTGCCAATTGCAGTCTTAGATGACCAGCAACGTTTACAAGGTATCATCATTCGTGGTGCTGTTTTGGATGCTTTAAATGGAAATGGAGGCGAAGCTAATGCTTAATTTACCTAAATTACCTTTAGCTAAATGGATCAACGCCTTTGTTAATTGGTTAACCCAATTTGAAGGTTTCTTTCAAGGTGTAACAAACTTTTTAAATGCGATTATTAACTCATTTCAATGGGTTTTTGACTTATTACCACAATGGCTCTTCGTTGTACTCATTATGGCAATTACCTTTTATTTAAACCGTAAGAAACAAAAGTGGTCGCTTTTAATCTTAGAGCTCATCGGCTTTTGGTATATTGCCAATCAAGGTTATTGGCGTGACATGACCCAAACTCTAACTTTGGTACTAACATCTAGCCTAATTGCGATTATTGTCGGTATTCCATTAGGGATTTGGATGGCTAAAAGTAATCGTGTGCGGACAATTGTCAATCCAATTTTGGACTTTATGCAAACCATGCCGGCCTTTGTTTACTTGATTCCCGCTGTTGCCTTCTTTGGAATTGGGATGGCTCCTGGTGTTGTGGCTTCTGTTATTTTTGCCATGCCACCAACGGTACGTATGACCAATTTAGGTATTCGCCAAGTACCTCATGATTTAATTGAGGCGACTGATTCCTTTGGTTCAACAAGTTGGCAAACCTTGACACAAGTCCAATTGCCTTTGGCTAAATCAACTATTATGGCCGGTGTTAACCAAAGCATGATGTTATCCTTATCGATGGTTGTCATTGCTTCAATGATTGGTGCAATGGGTCTAGGGACCAAAGTTTACTTCGCCGTGGGACGAAATGACGCCGGTAGTGGCTTTACAGCCGGTTTTGCAATTGTTATTTTAGCAATCATTTTAGACCGTGTGACCCAATCCTTTAACAAGCAAAAGAACAAGTAGGAGGTTTTATACGTGCGTAAAAAAATACGATTATTTATACCCGTCGTCTTAACGTTGCTCGTCCTACTGAGTGGTTGCAGTACTAAAGTGCCTAAATATCAAGCTAAAAAAGCGCTGGGGCCACAAATTAACTATACGATTACCGGAATTGATGCCGGTGCTGGAATTATGGCGTCGACTCAAAAAGCACTCTCTGCTTATGGACTCGCTAAAGACAACTGGCAATTACAAACTAGTTCAACGGCTGCTATGACAAGCACGTTGGATAAAGCGATTCGGCATAAACAACCAATCGTGATTACCGGCTGGCAACCACATTGGATGTTTACCAAATACCCGATTAAGTTCTTGAAGGATCCTAAACATGTCTATGGTAAAAGCGAAAGCATTCATACCATTGTCCGTAAAGGCTTAAAACAAGATCAGCCAACTGCTTATGAAATGCTGGATCGCTTCTATTGGACACCAGCAGAAATGTCTCAAGTCATGATTCAAGTGAATAACGGTAAAGATCCGCAAAAAGCTGCTCAGCAATGGCTCAAAGCTAATCCCAAAAAAGTTCAACAATGGACTAAAGGCCTTAAAAAAGTCTCTGGAAAGCCAACCCTAAAATTAACTTATGTAGCTTGGGATTCTGAAATTGCTTCAACTAATGTTGTCGCCGAAGTTTTACGTGGTTTAGGCTACAAAGTCACCATTCAGGCGATGGAAATGCAGCCAATGTGGGCTTCAATTGCCACTAATGTTGCTGATGCCCAAGTGGCCGCTTGGTTACCCACAACTTCAGCCAAGTTCTATTCTGATTATAAAGGTCAGTTTGTTGATTTAGGTGCCAACTTAAAGGGTGCCCGTGTTGGTTTAGCTGTGCCGAAATACATGACTAATATTAATTCGATCGAGGATTTATTGAAAAACAAATAATAAGCATCCCCCTTCTTACAATCCATTAACATTAACTAGAAGCTGATTAAATCAGCTTGTTTAAACGTTATTTCCTTCATAGGAGATAACGTTTTTAATATGGTTTCGGTTCTTTTCAAAAATATGATTTGACTTTTCTGAAAACAAAGCATAAACTAAGTATTCGTTACATATGTGCAGTTGCACATAAATGGAGGTTGATATTTATTGATTTCTAACAACAAGGATCGAGTTCAAGGTATTAGTGTTCTCAGTCGTATCATCCAAAACGATCTAAAACGGAACGTCAAACCGTATGGGCTTAATGAAAATAATTATTTTTTCATTTTTTTCGTTAATGATCACCCTGGTGCTACCCAGGACGAACTGACACGGACGATGTTTTTAGATCATAGTACGATTACGCGGGCAGTATCTAAGCTAATCGCGCTAGGCTACTTAGAACGGCGGCCTGATGAAAAGGATAAACGGGTCGGGCATCTTTATTTAACCAAGCAAGGCGAAGCCCTACATCGCCCCCTTTATGAAGCAACGAAGCATGCCGAAGAAATGGCATTCGGTAATTTAACGAGTGAAGAGCGCAAAATAATTCAATCGTTATTATTAAAATCTGCCTTATCACACGAACGGGAGAAAGAAAAAAATGGATCAAAATACAAAAATGTCTAAACGCGATTTACTTTCAATTATCGCAGCTGCACTGATGGCTTTCATTGGTATTCTCATTGAAACCTCAATGAACGTTACCTTCCCTACTTTAACTAAGGAATTCGGGGTAGCCTTAAGTACAGTCCAATGGGTCACAACTGGTTACTTACTTGTTGTTTCCTTAGTTATCATTTGTTCTTCATACATTAAAGGTCGTTTTAAAGAACGTTATATTTTCATGGCTGGTGCTATTTTCTCCATTATTGGTGATATTTTCTGTGCGTTAGCTAATAACTTTACCATTCTTTTAGCTGGTCGAATGATTCAAGCAATTGGGACTGGTATCTTATTGCCATTACTATTCAATATCATTCTTGAACGGGCACCATTAGCTAAACGTGGTGTATTCATGGGCTTAGGTGGTTTGATTGTTTCCTTAGCGCCAGCCTTAGGACCAACTTTTGGTGGTGTGGTTGTCTTCTTTTTAACCTGGCGTGATATTTTCTGGATTTTATTGCCTCTGATGTTCATCGGCTTATTATTGGGGCTTTCAATCGAACAAGTTACACCTTTACGTAAGGAACGCTTTGACTGGCTACGTTTAATCTTATTAGGCGTTGTCTTTATTAGTTTGACATTAGGTTTCAATACCGTCAGCACCTTAGGCTGGATTAACGGTCAATTCGGCATTGCCTTAATCGTCATGGTGATTGCGTTAGCTAGTTTCATTGCTGTTTCTAAACGTAGTACTCGTACTTTGGTTAGTCTCAAAATTTTCAAAAACCGCGTCTTCGTCACGGCGCTGTTAGCTTATATCTTTATTCAATTTACTAATATTGGGATTAACTTCGTCTTACCTAACTATGCTCAAATTGCCGATCACTCTACTTCACTCATTGCTGGTTTGATTATGTTACCTGGTAGCTTAATTGCTGGTTTATCAACACCGCTTTGGGGTCGTATGTATGATTCATACGGTGCTAAGCGACCAATTACAATGGGTAATACCTTATTCTTCTTAGCCATTGTCTTGTTTGCTATCTTTAGTTTCAATTTATCACCAGTTTTAATCTTGATTTACTACGCAATCTTTGCTATTGGTATGAATATGGCCTTTGCCAACACGATGACTTACGCCTTAACTATCGTTGGCCCAGAACAAGAAACAGATGCCAATGCCATTTTCAATACGTTGAATCAATTTGCTGGTTCAATTGGTACGGCCGTTGCTTCTAGTTTCTTAGCTTCTGGTTCTGGTTCAAACGCTGCTAGCGTTATGCAATCTGGTACACAACACATGTTCATCTTTGTCGGTATTTTGATTTTAATCAACTTTGGTTTATATCACTATACTTTCAAACATGGTGACAAACAGTTAGCTAAATAATTGATGACAACAAAATCGTCGTTATTGAATTTAACCAGACGATAAATAGTTAAATAGGCGCAATCATGACCGACTTTGATCAAGTCAGTTGTGATTGCGCCTATTTTTAAATTGTTCGTATCTTAAAAATGCCGATTCGTTGATTTGCCAATATAAATTTTTCAAAAAATTAATCAGCGGTGTTCAAAAAAACTAATTTATTTTCTGCCGATAATTCGGGTTGATACTGATAATTAAAATCATTAAAGGCTTGTAATGCCTCAATACTCTGAACGTTATTCTCCGCCATGAAACGGACCATTTGTCCGCGGGCCATTTTAGCTAAAGTGGCTCGTGTTTTTATTTTGCCATTAATTAAATGTCCAAAAACAATATCGATCATTTGCTTTGGTGATGTGGTGTATTTGGCAATGCATTTGCTATATTCTTGTGAGGCTAAGTTAATAATCGGCTCGTCTGTTGGCGCCACGGCATCGTAAAGTCGCTGCTGCCAAAAAGCATAGAGATTTTGACTATCAGCCACGGATAATTTGGCCTGCATCTCTAATCGATAAGGCACCACGCCGTCAAAAGGACGCAGAACGCCATAGAACCCTGATAAAATTCGCAAGTGTTGTTGAGCATAATTAAAAGCAGGCCCAGTGAATAAATCTGGTGCCATATATTGATATTGAATACCAGAATAAGCAAACAATGCTGGTGTTAATTGTTTGGTTAAGTCGATTTGTTGGAGTTGCTGATAATTCTTCTGGGCTAGTTGCTCACTGCAATGCCAAAGCGTTTTTAATTCAGGGTAAGAAAGCTGGCGTAATGTTTTTAAAATGGTCTGTGTCTGCTCGAAATATTGTGGTCGGGTGATCTCAACAATGTCGTCGGGATTAACGACCATCTTTTTTGCTGGTGAAATAATGATTTTCATATTAAGGCCTCTTAGCTAATTAATACCAATAGTTTACCAAAATAAAATATCATCGTCTGCTTCAATAATTCTGGTCTAGCACCTAACAATTTCAAAGATAATCAAAATCTAATTACTGTTAATTTAGCGGACAGATGCTTACAATAGTTAAAGCACCTATATTTAGTATTAAAATATCACGACTTTAATGAGGTCGGAGGTTAAACTTGTGACAGAGATCGGACAAACATTAATTGAGCGGCGCACGGACTTAATTCAAGCTCTGCTCCAACATATTCAAATTTCCTTACTAGCTTTAGTGATTGCGATGTTTATTGCGATTCCTTTAGCCATTGCGGTAACGAACCATCATAAATTAGCAGAATTCTTTTTACAAGTCGCCGGTGTTTTACAAACAATTCCGTCACTGGCACTACTGGGCTTACTAATCCCGATTGTCGGCATTGGTAACGTTCCGGCAACCATTGCTTTAGTGATTTATGCGATTTTACCAATTTTTCAGAATACTTACTTAGGGATTACCAATATTGACCCGTCCTTAAAAGAGGCGGCTGAAGCTTTTGGGATGTCGCGCTGGCAAAAATTATTTCGCATTGAACTGCCTTTAGCCATGCCGGAAATTATTGCTGGTGTCCGCAACGCCTTAGTTTTAATTATTGGTACTGCCACACTTGCTGCCTTAATTGGTGCTGGCGGTTTAGGTACCTTTATTTTGCTAGGCATTAATCGTAATAATAGTGCCTTAACGTTAATTGGTGCCGTTGCTGCTGCCTTATTGGCGATTGCCTTTAGTTGGTTAATCGGCGTCTTACAACGGGTTAAGTTGCGTTATTCTTTAACGGCACTAGCTTTAATTGTTGTGGGTAGTTTAGGTTACAGCGGTTATACCGCCTACCAAAACGCTCAACCAACAATTACGATTGCTGGTAAATTAGGCTCGGAACCAGATATCCTAATTAATATGTATCGTGACTTAATTAAACAAGATAATCCCCAAGCAAAAGTCGTACTGAAGTCTAATTTTGGTCAAACTAGTTTTCTCTTAAATGCTCTGAAAAGTGAGCAAATTGATATTTATCCGGAATTTACTGGGACCGTGCTTGAAGGCCTTGTTAAGTTACCAGCTGGCCAAACTGTACCCCATTCCGCAAATAAAACCTATCAATTAGCTCAGAACTTATTGCAGCAACAAGAACAACTGACTTACTTAAAACCAATGGCTTATAACAATACTTACGCCGTTATTGTGACGAAAAAATTTGCCCAACAGTACCAGCTTAAAACAATTTCCGATTTAGCGCGCGTGGAAAATAAGATTACAGCCGGTTTTGATTTAGAATTTATGGACCGCCAAGATGGTTATAAAGGGCTGCAGAAGAAATATGGGCTTACTTTTAAAACAAAATCAATGGATCCGTCATTGCGCTACGAAGCCATTCAGCGCGGAAGTGTTAATTTAATCGACGGTTATTCGACTGATTCTGAAATTCGCCGCTATCATTTAGTAGCTCTGAAAGATGATCGGCAACTCTTCCCTTATTATCAAGGGGCGCCGTTAATGCGTGCTGAAACAGCGCAGAAGTATCCGCAAATCGTGAAAAGTTTAAACAAGCTTCACGGCAAAATTACTGACGCACAAATGCGGCAAATGAATTATGATGTTAATGTCAAAAAGAAATCAGCCGCTACTGTTGCTCGTCAATATCTCATGAAACATCACTTACTAAGGGGGAAATAACATGACCACACCAATGATTAAATTTGATCATGTCAACAAAATCTATGGTGACACCAAGGCCGTTGATGATCTTTCCCTGACGATTAATGAACATGAACTATTCGTTCTCGTTGGTACTTCTGGTAGTGGTAAAACCACCACTTTAAAAATGATCAATCAATTAATTAAACCAACCAACGGGACAATCTACTTTAACAAGCGCGCCGTCACCGATTATAAAGTACGTGACTTACGCTGGGATATTGGTTATGTTCTGCAGCAAATTGCCCTTTTCCCTAACATGACGGTTGGTCAAAATATCGCCTTAATTCCTGAATTGAAGCATTGGGACCGCGCTAAAATCAAAACAACCGTTGACGAATTATTAACCCAGGTTGAACTGCCACCGGAAAAATATCGTGATCGGATGCCAGCGGAACTGTCTGGCGGTGAGCAACAACGGGTGGGTATTTTACGCGCCTTGGCCACACAGCCCAGCGTTATTTTAATGGACGAACCCTTTAGCGCCTTAGATCCACTTTCGCGAACGCAATTACAAGATTTATTATTGCGGATGCATCAGCGCCTTCAAATGACCATTGTTTTCGTCACCCATGATATGAACGAAGCCTTAAAGTTAGGCGATCGCATCGGCGTTATGCGTCAAGGTCAGCTCTTACAAGTGGCATCACCTCAAGAAATTTCTGAACATCCAGTTAACGAGTTTGTCCGTTCATTCTTTGCAACAAGCACTAGTCAATCAGATTTATTAAACCAACCGATTAGTCAATTAACCAAATACTGGCAGCCAATCGACCAATCAACACCAACATCGACAGTCATTGATATTAATGCATCACTAACTGATGTTTTACCCGAACTTGTTAATCAAGAGTGCGTCGTCATTAAACGTGCTGATCAACCAATTGCCTTATTAACCCGGCAAAATATCTTACAATATTTAAGTGAGCAGTCACCAAATAATTAGCGGATTTACGCATTTGATCGCAAACAAAAAACTCTCGTTCAATAAATTTGAACGAGAGTTTTTATAATTCACTAAATTCTATAATTACCACTTGTTATCTCTATATTTACGAACATAATTAGTCTGGCGTGCAGCTAAGAATAATTTGCGTTTAAAACTTTTATCAGCTTTATAAAATAACGGATTGCCCCATTGCTTATTTCTAATTAATTGACGACATTCCTGATTTATCTCTGTATTATCTACAAATTGACGCAATACCATCTTCGGCACAATAGTAAATAAGAACGTCTTTTCATTATAAACAACGGATTTATCTAAATGATTAATACAATCATCCACTAAGTATTGCGCCATATTATGTCCAGTTTGTGTAATATAATAACTGGAACGACCTTGACGAATATTAATTTCGAACAGCTTGAATTTATGATCACGCTTGTCATATTTAATATCAAAATTAGCAAAACCTGTATAATGAATTTGTTCTAACAATAGCTGCATCTTCTGCATCAGCGGCAGATTATAACGACTAATGACAGCAGTATAATTACCGATTGCTGTAGGTGTATGCTCTTGTAAAACAACCTGTCCCAAAGCAACTAGTTGCACCTTACCCTGTGTATTAGCATACAGAACACCATCATACATATAAGTATCATCACCGGGTATATACTCTTGGATAATAGCCTCATCATCGTAATGAGCATGATGTAGCAAAGTTAAAACTTGATTAGCCTCTTTTTCAGAGTTAACCCGATATATCTTTTGTTTTCCTTCAAAGTGCATATCATAGTATTTAACAACATTGCTTGGCTTAATAACAACTGGATACATCATTTTCTCATGAAACGGTTGTTCATTATACGCACAGTTATAAAAATATGTCTTCGGATAATCAATTTCTAAATCATTACATAATTGATAAAAGTTCTTCTTATACTGCAATTTATTGAGCAACTTCAGACTAGGATAGTTAAAAACATAATACTGACTCAAAAAATCTGCATTTTCAACAATATAGCGAACATACATATCGCTAGTTCCAATTAACAATAACTTTTTATTGGGTTTTGCATATTTCTTAGCGACCATTTCCAGTATTTTAGGAAATTCTGCAGGTTGATGTAGTTTATCAAAATACTCTATATGACCAGGAATTGTACTATATTCAGTAAATGACAAAGGAGCTGATCCAACTAGAATTGGATGAATTCCATATTTTTCATGAAAAGAAATAGCCATATTATACGTATTTAAATCAGTACCAACAATAATTGGAATAAAATTGAGACCTTGCATAACTTCCTCCTAGTAAAACAATAACAACATCCATTATAATTGAGTAAGAACACATAATCAATTTATACAACAGGAGTTACAAAAATATTACCAGGATAAATTAGAATTTTGTATTATTTTTCAAAGTCCTTCAACATGCGAGCAATTTGGGCATCTGAACGAACGATAATGACCGAACATGGTGCGTAGCGGGCAATATAAGCCGCCTGAGTTCCGATCGTCTTGCGTTTACCAGGTTTAGTTTCAGATCCAATCACTAATAAATCTGGCCGAAAATCAGGAATGACTGTTTCAACGATCTCATGGCTCGGGCTGCCTTCTGCTAGAATCGGTGTGACATCCGTTACCCCAAATTCCCGGGCTTTGTCACAATAAATATTTAAGTCTCTGGTAATCTCTGCGCGTCGTGTTTCAATCGTTTCTGGTGACAACGATTGGAAAATATTTAAATCACCAGTTTCCAAAACCATCGTCACTGCCAAAGGGATATCGTAAACCTTGGCAACGGTACAAGCATAATCAAAGGCCCGTCGTGAAGAAACAAAATCATCATCATCAACGGCAATCATAATCCGTGAATAGTGCATTGTTGAAACTTGATAGTTGGCTAAATCTTCCATTCTACTCACCTCACAATTAGTATAACTCAAAATTAATTCAAAACCGATTTTTTTAAATTCAGTTACTACAACCTATTTCTTAAAATCGCGACCTTTGTTCGCTTCAAAATATTTAGCATAACGCTTAACGTAGTTATGGTTAACATAGGTTAATAGCGCCCAACGCTTAATATTCATATCAGCATGGTAAAACAGCGTTGTTCCCCAACGATCTTCACGAATCATCGCTAATGCAGTTTGCTTAGCTTCATTATCAACCGCATATTGTTCAAAGGCCTTCTTAGGAACGCCCAACCACAATTTACGGGTTGCTTTATTTTGGTTGCCATAAATTGTCGCTGCATCAGCCAATTCACCAGTAACATAATCATCAACTAGGAATTTAGCCAAGTTATAACCGTTTAAAGTCACGTAAAAGCTACTGCGACCTTGACGCAAGTTAATTTCAAAGAACTTGAATTGACCATCACGCGCATCAAACTTCATATCAAAGTTAGCAAAACCAGTATAGTTAATTTCTTCAAGGAAGTTTTGCACTGTGTCATATAAATTCTGATCAAATTCAGGCAAGATTGTCACATAATTACCGATTGAAGCTGGTGTCGGATCTTCTAATAAAGGATGACCCAAACACATCATCTTCACGTGATGATTTTGATCAACATAAGCATTTAATACCCGCATGTTAGAATCATCGCCAGGAATAAAGTCCTGCAAAATCAAATCGTGGGTATAGCCGTTATCGTAAATCTTACCAACAATGTCTTTAAACTCTTCATCGGAATGAATCGTAAAAGCTTTTTTACGTCCTTCAAAGTGAATGTCTAACCAATCAACACTTTCAGAAGGCTTTAAAGCAACGGGATAAGCAAATGGTTGGCTTAAGTTTTGTTGTTTGTAATCATCTGGTGTAATAATTTTTGTTTCTGGATGAGGTAGATGATGTTCTTCAGCAATCTTGTAGAAACGTTCCTTGTTATTCAACTGTTTTAAGAAGTCATAGTCAACACATGGGCACACAAAGGTTTTACTTAGTTCTTCTTTATGTTTAGCAATTAATTCTGTGTAACCATCGCTACAAGAAACCAAGATCACGGGTTCTTGATGATTTTCGTAGCGTTTAGCGATTTGGCGCATGGTCTCGATAAAGACCGGGTCTTCATTAAAGCCGGTGTGTAATTCAACTTCAACAATCTTGCTGAAGCGAGTTGGTGCATATTGAACACTGGCAATTGCTTGAATTTTTTCACCAGTTAGCTCGTGAAATGAGCGAGCCATACCGTATACATTAATATCGCTACCCAATAAAATTGGGGTAAATTTCGTCGTTGTCATTTAAAGTGTCAATCCCTTGTCAATTAATACATTTAACTATATAAGTTAAGCCACATAAATTCAAGCAGCACTGGCCGAAAACCGCGCTAATCACTAGTTTTCAGCATAACCTTTTTGCAAATCTTGGATCACTTGTTGTCGGATTGTTGCCGAACAAAAAGCCGCGTTAATCGCATTTAAATTAACTTCTAAAAATTGTGATTTCGTGATGCCAAAATGACGTTGCCACAAATCATATTCTTTCGTTAAATTTGTATTGGAAACTGTTCGATTATCGGTATTGATCGTGATTTTAACCTGATTAGCTAATAGTTCTGCTACTGGATAGCTGGCTAAGTTTTTAACAGCCTTAGTTTGTAGATTACTGGTGAGGCACATTTCTAAAACACCATCGGCTTCACTAACTTGCTTTTGAAAATCGACGTGACCACCTAAAGCAACACCATGACCAAAACGGCGAATTCCCAAAGCTAACGCCGCCATAACATTGTGGGCACAGTGACTTTCACCGGCATGCAGTGTCATCGGAATGCCTAATTGCTGGGCCGTTTTAATCGCTGGTTCAATCACTTCTGTGGGGAAATCAGCCTCATCACCGGCAAAATCGCCTCCAACTAATCCCTGGCCTAAAAATGGTTGCGCAGCTTTAAACATCATTTGACTACGTTGATTAGAATACTGACGCATCGCACAAACCAGCAAACCAGATTCCACTCCAAAATCAGCTTGGGCTTGATGTAATCCTTTAATCACCGCGGCGATTGCTTCGCTAACACTTAAGCCTTTTTCCGTTGAAAAATCAGGTGCAAAGCGAACTTCAATGTAACGTACGTTTTCAGCAGCACATTGTTCAATGACATCATAGGCGGCCAGTTCTAAAGCTTCTGCGGTTTGTAGAAGTGGCAAAATCACATCAAACCGTTTTAAATAATCTAGTAAATCTTCAATATCATCAGGCACACTCACCAACTCACGTAAAGCTTGATCAGAAGCTGGTAATTCTACGGCGGCCATTTGGGCTAACTTGCGAATAGCTTTTAGGGATAATGAACCATCTAAGTGACAATGTAATTCAACTTTAGGTAAAGCTTTTAATTCTTGAACAGTTAACATGATCCACCTCATTTGAATTTAATATCTTCAAGATAGCTTTTTTCTGCGCTAAATTCAATATAAACCAAACTTATCAGGACCTAGTTCGCGTTTAAGCGCTATATTTGTTAAAATATGTATAGAATTATGCAATCGTCGTGGAAGCTATCAATCAGGCCCAGCACATTATTTAGTGGGTTGTAATCTAGTATCAGGCAGCCACTACGCCCGTACTTTTTCAAACTTCCACAAAACAACTTTAGGAGGAATTTACGATGCGGATGATCGATTTAATTGCCAAGAAACGTGACCACGAAGTTTTAACGACTGAAGAAATTAATTTCATTATTAATGAATATACAGCTGATCGGATTCCTGATTATCAAGTCAGTGCCTTATTGATGGCAATCTACTTGAATGGAATGACTGATGCTGAAACATCAGCCTTAGCCAAAGCGATGTTAGATTCTGGTGAAGTCCTCAATCTAGATTTAATTCCGGGTATTAAAGTCGATAAACACTCTACTGGTGGTGTGGGCGATAAGATTAGTATTCCGCTAGCGCCTTTAGTGGCCAGCGCTGGCGTTAAAAACCCGATGATTTCTGGGCGTGGTTTAGGTCATACTGGTGGCACCTTAGATAAGCTAGAAGCTATCCCTGGCTATGATGTTGACGAAACTGTGGACCAATTTATTAAACAAGTTAGTGAACACGGTACAGCGATTATTAGTGCGACTAAAGACGTTGCCCCCGCCGATCGCAAGATCTACGCTTTGCGTGATGTCACGTCTACAGTCGAATCGATTCCCTTAATTGCCAGTTCTATTATGAGTAAGAAGCTAGCTTCTGGCACTAACGCCTTAGTTTTAGACGTTAAGACTGGTAACGGTGCTTTTATGAAGACTGAAGAACGTGCCCGTAAACTGGCTGAAACCTTAGTGGCAATTGGTCGGCAAAATAATGTCCCCTGTGTGGCCTATTTAACTGACATGAACCAGCCGCTAGGCTATGCCATTGGTAATGCTAATGAAATTAAAGAATCGATCGCTGTTTTGCGCGGTGAAGGTCCAGAAGATGTCACTGAACTTACTTTGATTTTAGGCGCAGAAATGTTAGTTCTTGCCGGTATTAGCAAGACTACAGCCCAAGCGCGTGCTATTTTAGAAGATCACATTAAGGACGGCAGTGCATTAGCTGCTTTCAAGCAATTAATCACGGATCAAGGTGGCGATGCAAGTATCGTAGACCATCCCGAAAAGTTACCACAGGCAGATGGTCAAGTTGACGTCATCGCTCAAGCTTCTGGTTACATTACAGCTATTGAAACCAATGAACTAGGCTTAGCTTCTGTTAAAATCGGCGGTGGCCGCGCTAAAAAAGACGATATCGTTGATCCAGCTGTTGGCATCATGATGCACAAAAAACTAGGTGATGCTGTCAAAGCAGGTGAACCTTTAGCAACCCTTTACGTCAATACCGAAGCACCAGAAGAAGTTCAAGCTCAAGTGTTAAATAGTTTTACCATTGGTGAAACTAAACCAGAATTACCCCCATTAATTCATGAAGTTATTCGTTAGGAAACAACAATGATCAATAAACTTTCCAATTTTCTTAATAAGCAACGTTTGAATCAGCTTGAACACTACCGTCATCCCGGGTTCTTCAAGGTCACTTTAACCAATGAAAATGGCAAAAAAGTTCCTTACACCTTAGCCGTAACGCGGCAACATCAACAGCTTTTATTGCCCCGACAAAAAGCCGACGGTCTAACTGGTCCCCTTTATTTCCGCAGTTACTCTTCTTATTTCAAACGTTATAATTCTCTCACGGAACTGCCTTTAGGCGCACGCCAATTCGTTAAAGCATATTTGCAAACATTTGCGGAGCAGATTAATCCTAAATTAACCCCAGCTTCATTAACCTTAGGTGTGGTTACTGATACGCATGACAAGGCTGACGCTAACTACACTTACTATGGCAGTAATGGTCAGCAACACATTGAAGAATTAAACCTACTGGATCAAACAGGCATTCTCGATTTTAAAGGGCACTTAGGCGATGCCATTGACGGATCCGATCCCGGTAATATTAGTCAAGCTCACTTAGGTAAAATTGTGGCAACGCTCAATCAAGATAAAACACCTTTTTTCATGGCTAAAGGCAATCATGATGAGAATGATAAATATGACGAGAAGTTTTTCCATAACTATCCCAGCTTCCAAGCCAATACTTATGGTAATCTCGTCTATAAGAAATTATTGGCGCAACCTCAGATTAAGCAGTTAAGCTACGAAACAGGCTTGAGTTACTTTGACAAGGGCCAAATCCGCGTGATCGTCCTGAACACCAGTGATGTGCCTTACTTAATTACAGCCAATGGTTTGAAGAAATACGATGTTAAGTTAACCCTAGCAATTCGTCAACAACAGATCGCGGAGCTAATTACTGTCCTGCAACAAAGTGCAGGTAAACAAATCGTTGTTTTGGGCCATGCTAACCTGTTGAAGGCCGATGGCAGTGAAGGCTTACAATTTAACGGTCATGCTGTTCACGAGCTGCTAGTGGCCTTTAATCGGCATTTAAAGGGACGTTTGTGTCCCAAGTCAACTAATCCTGATTTTTCAGTTGATTTACCGTTTGATTTTAGTCAACAGCAGTCTGGTCAAGTCTGGTCTTATATTTGTGGACATTTGCACACAGAAAACAATTACTGCGTCGATGGTATTCAGTATGTCTTATTGAATTGTAGTGCATTAATGGGGCCCAAACACCAATTAACGACGAAATATAATCGTGCTTGGAATCGACAACAAGGCACGATTACCGAATTTGCCGGTTACGTGATTGATATTAACGCGCAATCCCGACAATTACAGGTTTTTGGTTACGGCGCAGCTTCACCTGAACGCGTCTTTCAGTTTTAAAAACTAACTAAAAACAGCTATTATGTCTAAACAATACCTATCAAACCGGCACTGTTTATCAAAAATAACTGTTTTTTGAAATATTCAAATTAACGTAATTTAGTTTCCTATTACTTGGTATTCTAAACATAAAATCTAAAATACTGTTTCCTATTCTAATACCGATCATTAGCTTGATAAGATCATATTTATCAGTTCATGATTGAGAATCAACCATATGAATTCCTCAACCAAAGCGCCTCCTATTTTTACCAATATTTTATATTAATAAAAATATGTTCTGTGGTAGAATGATCACTATCCCTTATTGTTAACGTAGCATAATTTTATTTAATAATAGTTGGCGTTACCTCAATCGAAGTCTTACCAAATCCCATAATCTGATTTTCAAATATGTAAGTTGCACCGATATTCTCAGCGGTACCATTAATCCGTGAGAGTAATCGTTCAGCACATACCTGTCCCATTATAGTTGCCGGTTGTTGAATTACTAAGCGTTGATCGTTAAGCTGATTTAGTTGATCCAAATAGTCAAAATGACCAAAAGCAATATCTGTATCTATCCGTAGCCCCGATTTACTAAAAAACTCCATTGTTCCTAAAGACATATTGTAGTTACATACAAATAAAGCATCCACACCGTCTGATATCAACTCGTTTGCACCACAATAACCAGATAGTCGAGAATAGTCACCTTGGTAAACAACAAACTCGACTTCTGGATACTCCCTTTGGGAATCATAAACACCTAAAAGACGTTCTCGAGCACTGTAATCTCTTTGTGGAGCAACAATAACCCCAATTTTCTTATTTCCTTGTGTGACCATCCGCGATAGAACGGTTTTCACACTTATCCGATCGTTTCCAATCATACTATCGACATTAACCAACTTATTGGGAGTTTGTAAAGAAACTACTGGGATACCAGCGTCAGCTAGTCCATCCATTCCTGGCCAGTCTTCCCCAACCTCAAAAAGAATTAACCCGTCCACAGAGCGCTCCCGTAAATAGCTTAGCTTGGCTGAAACTCTGTCCTTATTATCGTTAAATCCACTGATGATAACTCCATAGCCATGTTTCTCTAATATATCTTCAATGCTTGATACAATGTCCATACTAAATCGACTAGATAAGTTATTCATTAGTAACCCAATCGCAAAACTATGATTATTTTTTAGTCCTTTAGCAATAATATTCTGCCGATAGCCTAAACTTTCAATAGCTAATTGAATATGGTCCATATTCTCTTTCTTTAAACGTTGACCGTTTAGGTATCGCGAAACGCTGCCCACTGATACCCCAGCTTTTTTCGCAACTTCTCGAATTGATACCACTATTATATGCCTCCGCATTACAAACTAACTATAGATATTAGATCACCCACAATGATCTTTACTGTATTCGGTAGTTCTTGTTTTTGTTCAAGGTTTGTCAGCTTCAAATTATCCATTGAGATATTTAAACTAATAGTTTGTCTTTCTTTTGAATGTAAACTAACTCTTTGAAATGCCTTAAGTAAACAATGATGTGACAAAACTTGTCCCCCACGGGCTTGAGCAAAAACTAAGAGTGGTAAAATCCCATCTCTGAGACCAATATTTTCTACGGTCACCGTAACCCTAAGCCTATTTTTTTCTCTGTCTACATGTAAAGAACGATATTTAAAGGAAGTATAGCCAATTCCACTTCCAAATGTCAACAAAGGTGCACCTGCTTCATCATAGTAATCATCTTGTTTAGAAGCAGCTCTCTGATAATAATACACGGGGAGTTGAGCACTGTTTCGAGGATAACTTATACTTAGCCGACCACTTGGCTCCGATTGTCCTAAAATTAATTTAGTTAATGCACGCGCACCCATTTGTCCCGGAAACCATCCAATAAAAACAGCATTGGTTTTTTTTAGAACAGCCCTAATATCATAGGGACGACCTTGAATCATTATTGTAATAATAGGCTTTTTTAATTGAACTAGTTTCTCTAGAAGTATTAATTGAGCACCTCCAAGTGTTAGTTCGGAAACATCTACATTTTCTCCAGAATCCATATTAATTCCCTTGGAGGAAACAGCACCATTTTTGAGAAATTCCATATCAAAACTTCTCGCTGATGATCCCCCAAGAACAAGAATAATTACGTCAGCATTTTGAGCGACATTTATAGCTTCTTTTAAGTTTTTACTTTGATTATTTTTATCACGAACATCGCATCCTAAAGCATAGGTTACCCGACTTTGTGGAAGAGCTGCTTTAATTTCCCTAAATATTGTGTGCATCTTCATATCTTTAGTTTGTGGTGCTGTATAATCCCCTAAAAGATTATATAGTTTGTCGGCACTCGGTCCAATCACAGCAATATTTTTAGTCAACTTATCCAGAGGAAGTATACCATCATTTTTAATAAGTGTTACACTTTCTTCTGCCAACCGTTCATTGCATTTCTGTGATTCTTGTATTATTTGATCAATTTGATCAGTTGGATCGCTTAGATAAGGATGTTCAAACAATCCCAATCGAAACTTAATCGCCAATACATGTCCTACAGCCTCATCTAGTAGTCTTTCATCAATTACGCCCGCTTTAATTCCTGCGGCAACATGAGAATACGTTTCATCCCAAAGGCCAATATCTACACCTGCTTGTAACGCGGCATTTGCAGAATTCACTTTATTATCAAAAACATCGTCCAGTCGATCTAACGCAAGACCATCAGCCATAACCAAACCCTGATAGTTATTTTCTTCTCGAAGTATCTGACGAAAAAGTTCAGGATTAATATGACATGGAACACCATCTATATCATTATATGCCGCCATAACACCCGCAGCATTTTGTGCTCCGGATATTAAAGGAACATAGATATCCCTAAATTCTCTATTGCCCAGAATTACTGTACCAGAATTATGTCCGCCTTGAGCCTCTCCTTGAGCAATACAATGCTTAAGTACAACACCTATTTGATCGAATCGCCTTTCTGCAGCGAATTGAGTGGTTAATGGAATGGTGTGATCTATTAGATCTCCTTGAAATCCTCGAACTATTGCGCGGCTCATTTGTTCAGAAAGATATGGATCCTCACCAAAACATTCTTCTGTTCGTCCCCACCGTGGATCTTTCGCCAAATCTAAAGAAGAAACTAGCGCAAGATTAATTCCCTTTACCGCAAGTTCTTTTGCCATAAGTTGTGCAGAACGTTCAACTAACTCAGGATCAAAACTATTACCTTTACCAATATTTGTTGGATAAGAAACTCCGTCTAATCCTTGATGTCCGTGAGGACATTCTTCTGTCAACAATGCAGGGATTCCGAAACGTGAATGAGCGATCACCTCCCGCTGAACACAATTTGCAACTCGCCAAGCATCTTTTAATCCTACTCCTGTAGAATAATCGATTCTTGACCACGGATCTGCTCTGAAAAGGCCATAGATTGCCCCGACCCCTCTTCCCCAGTCGAGATGATCTAGAAAATTATTGGTAAGACGTACTTCTTTAGTAGCTTGATCAAATGTGAAACATTCCCAACCGTATAATCGTTGATTTATCTGTCCCATCTTTTCTTGAAGAGTCATTCTTCTGAGTAAATCATTTACTCGCTCTCCAATGGTTTTGTTAGGATCTTGATATTCTAGCATTACTACACCCTCACTAACTATCACTAATCGATATACATAATCCCCTCACATCCGAACATAACCCGTTCAATTGCTGTGAAGGGACCTTCAACATTAAATAAATCTCGTAATTAATTAAGTTCTTCGTGAGTTCTAACTTTATTGCTAACCATAACAAAAGGAATATAGATAACTACATCTAGTATAAGTAACGCAAAGGTCAAAAGTACAGCAGGTATATTACCCGCGGTTCCCAACCAAGTTTGAATACCTATTGGCGCAATCCAGGGTGTAATTGCCACAAAGCGCCCAACTAGATTCATTGATGTTAATACATAAGCAATAGTCAAATTAATTGAAGGGAGTAGTGCAGCGGGAATCATAAAGATAGGATTCATGACAACTGGTAATCCAAACATAATAGGTTCTGAAATATTAAATATAACTGGCGCACTTGCTAATTTTGCAATTGAGCGCTGTCCTGAGTTATTAGAAACAATAAATAATGCAATAACCAAGGCTAGCATACAACCACCACCACCAAGTAAACCATATGCTCCGATGAATGGTGCATTAACAATATTTGGAACAGTTTTTCCTGCATTAAACGCTTCCATATTTTGCTGAATCGAAGCTAGCTGTGGTGCAGTCGTAATCGGCGATAAGATACTTGATCCGTGAAGACCAAATACCCAGAGAATATCAGAAACGAGTTGAATTACAATCATTCCTGGTCCTGAAAGTACTAATCCTTGTAATGGCTTCTGAATAATAACAGTCAAAATATCTGGAATACTTAAGCTAGTCATAGTTGTCAACATATACGTAGGGACAATAACAACCAATAATACAAGAATTTCTGGTATTAAGGAATTAAAAGTAGAAGCAACTGCTGGTGGTACCCCATCAGGCATATGAATTTTTAATTTTTCAATTTTAGAAAATCGGATAAATAATTCAGTTCCAATAAGGCTAGCAAACATTGCGACAAACAGTCCCCCTGAACCTGTCAAGCTTTGTAGCCAAATTCCAGTTGCTTCTGCAGTCTTACCCGATGTCAAACCGACAGTTCCAGTTGCTGGCATCATAAGAAACATTAGACTTACTGCCAACCCTCCAGCATTTGTAGATGAAAAACCTTCTGCTTTCAACTTGTGATTATTCACATACCACTCGCTTAAATTCACACCAATATTATACGCTACAAGAATTGCGATAATTCCCAAAGTGCCGTTACTAGCCATTACTGCAAGACTTGCTAGACTAGATAAATCAATCACCTTCTGCACGGCTGTATTTGAAAATACCAATGAGTTTAGTAACGTAAAAAGTGATGCAGTCATAATTAATGGCATTGTTCCAATAAAACTATCACGAATTGCTGTTAGATGACGCTGATTATTCATTCTTGCGGCAATCGGTAACATTTTTTCGGAAATTTTATCAATGACGTTCATTGTCGGCCTCCTCAATCATAATTAAAATATATAATTTTTATTTAACTTTAATCTATTTCAATAATTTAGTTCTACTTTTCATTTTCTAAAAGTTAATAATATATTTAGTTTGTTAAATCATCCAGTTCAAGTTTATAACCAACATATGGTGAATCTGACGGTACGTCATTACTGAGCGGTAAAATGTTCTTAATACGCTTAGTTAGTATTTTTCCCCTTAGACTATTAGGATTAACATTTCGCTGTGTAAAGCCGTATATAATATCTTTTTTTCGCGTAAAAAACCAACCATCAATCTTAAAATTAGTTGGTCGAGTTTCATAAATGCCTTCTCCAAATATTCCTAACCACTTTCCCAGTTGATTCATCAGTTTAGTAGCTTGGCTTGGTAAAGAACCATCTGGTTTAGGGCCAACACCTAAAACCACATTACCACCTAATGAAACAATTTTAAGTACGGTCGCTAAAATTTCTTCAAATGATTTATATACATCATTAGGAACATAGCCCCAATTCTTTGCTAATGGTATATTGCTTTCCCATGCCTTTTTTGGAGGAATATCTGGCACTTTACGTTCTGGCGTAACATAATTTTCATAACGACCACCAATAGTTCGATCAACAACTAATAAGTTGGGTTGTTTCTTTCGTAGTTTTGAAACTATTGCATCCATATTCAGAAACTCATTGTTTTTTCGATTGACCCATCCACCATCTAGCCAAAGTATATCGATTGAACCATAGTTACTACACAGCTCTAAAAGCTGGTTTTCAACAAACTTGTTGAACTTATTCCATGTTTTAGGTTGTTTAAGCGGATCATACGATGCATAACGTCCTACAGGATCACTTTCTGGTTGCCAATAGTAAGGGCAGTGCCAATCTGCCTTTGAATAATAAGCACCAACACCTATATTTTCTTTATGAAATGCATAGGCATACTCGCCAAAAAGGTCCCGTCCTGTATACTCCGTAATACTATAGTTAGATTGTCTTGTATTATACATATTAAAGCCATCATGATGTTTAGTTGTAAATATCGCATATTTAAACCCTGCCTTGCGGCTTACTTTTGCAAGTAGATTTGCATCGAAATGCTCTGGTTTAAATTGCTTTGCTAAGTTCCAATAGTCTTCGCGCAACTGAGTTAAATCCTGACGCCATGGTG
This sequence comes from Lapidilactobacillus dextrinicus DSM 20335, assembly GCF_001436095.1. Taxonomy (GTDB): domain Bacteria; phylum Bacillota; class Bacilli; order Lactobacillales; family Lactobacillaceae; genus Lapidilactobacillus; species Lapidilactobacillus dextrinicus. Next base: position 61,151 of record NZ_AYYK01000011.1, read on the forward strand.
ATTTTCGAGCCCATGTGTCTTCTCTCGAGAGTTGCCATGACTCTACAATACCTGCTTGTGAATAAAGACCAAAATGAAAAATTACCCCAATTTTTTGGTCTTTAAACCATTCAATTTTTTTAATCAGGTTTTTCGATAAATCTGTATACTCTTCTTGATTAGCATCTAGACTTTCCTCAATATCTTTTCTAACGATAAGTAAAATCCCCTTTCGCCGCATAGTAGGAATTAGCAGATGATCAATCTGCTGATGTCAACTTTAACTAGTAGCTTCAGAATTGAACCGGTTCAAAAATAATTATAATCTTTGTCAGTCTAAATGCAAGCGATTTCAGTTTTTTTTTTTACGAGTATCTTAACTATTATTTAGTGAAAGACAAAAAGCATATCCTTAGGAACTGAAGTTATAATTTGATACAAATATATAAAAGCACTTTCGAAAAAAGTAAAATTTATTCGGAGGTGTTTTTATTATGGTTAATAATCATTACTCGTATGAAATTAAACTAGAAGCCATTAGGCTTCTTAATTCTGGTATGAGCGGACGTAAAATATGTAAGCAACTTGGTCTTAAAAGTGATGGTCTTATTTATACATGGCGCAGTTGGTTAAGAAATGGCGAATATTATCGACTTAGACAGGGGCAGGGAAAACAATATAAATATAGGAAAGGCGATTTAGAACTGCCAAATGAGGTTCGTAAGGACTTAGAAATTAAACAAATGCGGGAAGAATTAGAAGTTGTAAAAAAATATTTAATCAAGGAAAGGTTGTGGTAAATCAGTCTACTATTCGCTTAATTAAGACATTAGGTACCCACATTTCAATTACCAGAATTTGTGAGATTCTAGGTATTTCTAGAACAACGTATTATCGGCATTTAAATAAGCATGAAGAATACACACTGACAGAAGTTGAAAACCGAATTCATCAACTGTGTATTGAGAATCATTTTCTTTATGGGTACCGAAAAATTCATGCCCTACTAACTGAAAACAGCCTGGTGAAGTGTAGCGTGAGTAAAGTTCAAAGAATTATGTCACGTCATGGGCTGGGGTTGTTGCTTTAAGCAAAAACGTTTTAATAAGCCTGGTAATCCTTATAAAACCTTTGAGAACTTAGTTAACCGTGATTGGAATACAGCTCAACCCTTGCAAAAACTGACAACCGATATCACT
>NZ_AYYK01000012.1 GCF_001436095.1 Lapidilactobacillus dextrinicus DSM 20335
TAATTTATGAGTCACAAACTTTTATATGAGAGTTTGATCCTGGCTCAGGACGAACGCTGGCGGCGTGCCTAATACATGCAAGTCGAACGAGTTTGCTTTTAATGAAGGCGGTGCTTGCACCAACTGATTTAAAAATAAACGAGTGGCGGACGGGTGAGTAACACGTGGGTAACCTACCCTAAAGTGGGGGATAACATTTGGAAACAGATGCTAATACCGCATAATATTAAAAACCACATGGTTTTTAATTGAAAGACGGCGTAAGCTGTCACTTTTGGATGGACCCGCGGCGTATTAGCTAGTTGGTGAGGTAACGGCTCACCAAGGCGATGATACGTAGCCGACCTGAGAGGGTGATCGGCCACATTGGGACTGAGACACGGCCCAAACTCCTACGGGAGGCAGCAGTAGGGAATCTTCCACAATGGACGAAAGTCTGATGGAGCAACGCCGCGTGAGTGAAGAAGGTTTTCGGATCGTAAAACTCTGTTATTGGAGAAGAACGTATTTGGTAGTAACTGGCCAGATAGTGACGGTATCCAATCAGAAAGCCACGGCTAACTACGTGCCAGCAGCCGCGGTAATACGTAGGTGGCAAGCGTTGTCCGGATTTATTGGGCGTAAAGCGAGTGCAGGCGGTTTTTTAAGTCTGATGTGAAAGCCTTCGGCTTAACCGAAGAAATGCATTGGAAACTGGGAAACTTGAGTGCAGAAGAGGAGAGTGGAACTCCATGTGTAGCGGTGAAATGCGTAGATATATGGAAGAACACCAGTGGCGAAGGCGGCTCTCTGGTCTGTAACTGACGCTGAGGCTCGAAAGCGTGGGTAGCAAACAGGATTAGATACCCTGGTAGTCCACGCCGTAAACGATGAGTGCTAAGTGTTGGAGGGTTTCCGCCCTTCAGTGCTGCAGCTAACGCATTAAGCACTCCGCCTGGGGAGTACGACCGCAAGGTTGAAACTCAAAGGAATTGACGGGGGCCCGCACAAGCGGTGGAGCATGTGGTTTAATTCGAAGCAACGCGAAGAACCTTACCAGGTCTTGACATCTAGCGCCAATCCTAGAGATAGGACGTTCCCTTCGGGGACGCTAAGACAGGTGGTGCATGGTTGTCGTCAGCTCGTGTCGTGAGATGTTGGGTTAAGTCCCGCAACGAGCGCAACCCTTATTATCAGTTGCCAGCATTTAGTTGGGCACTCTGGTGAGACTGCCGGTGACAAACCGGAGGAAGGTGGGGATGACGTCAAATCATCATGCCCCTTATGACCTGGGCTACACACGTGCTACAATGGCTAGTACAACGAGTTGCGAGACCGCGAGGTCAAGCTAATCTCTAAAAGCTAGTCTCAGTTCGGATTGTAGGCTGCAACTCGCCTACATGAAGTTGGAATCGCTAGTAATCGCGGATCAGCACGCCGCGGTGAATACGTTCCCGGGCCTTGTACACACCGCCCGTCACACCATGAGAGTTTGTAACACCCGAAGCCGGTGGAGTAACCCGTAAGGGAGCTAGCCGTCTAAGGTGGGACAGATGATTAGGGTGAAGTCGTAACAAGGTAGCCGTAGGAGAACCTGCGGCTGGATCACCTCCTTTCTAAGGAAAAGGTTAATTGGGGTTAAAGCCAATTAGCTAACGGAACCTGCCATGAAACTTTGTTCAGTTTTGAGAGGTCTACTCTCAA
>NZ_AYYK01000013.1 GCF_001436095.1 Lapidilactobacillus dextrinicus DSM 20335
TACTTTTTTCGAAAGTGCTTTTATATATCTGTATCAAATTATAACTTCAGTTCCAACAGTGGGGCTTTTTTAGAGCTATTCATATTGATTGACCCGGTTGGATTTAACCCGTTAAGCTTAATTTAATAAGTCCATTTTAAGATAACGGAGTTGTGAAAGATGAAAAATATAGCTGTCACTTATCAGAGTCATTATGGGACTACCAAACGATACGCTCAATGGATTGCAGAAGCGTTAAAAGCAGATCTTTTTGAGAGCCAACAACTCACAGAAGCGCAATTAGCTAATTATGACCTCATTATCCACGGTGGTGGCTTATACGCTAGCTCAATTTTGGGGACGAAAATGTTACGCCAATATCCCAATCAGCACTACTTGTTATTTACAGTTGGATTAGCCAATCCCGAAACGACAGATTACAGCAAAATTTTAGCGCAGAATTTACCTGCAACATCACGGCAACCAGTCAAAGTTTTTCATTTTAGAGGCGGTATTAATTATCAAAAGTTAGCTAAGCGTCACTTACTGTTGATGAAATTAATGAAAAAGATGTCAATTGATCACAAACAACCTGAAGAATTAACGGCAGAGGATCAGGCCTTTTTAGCGAGTTATGGTGGTCAAGTTGATTTTTGTGATCGCAAAAGTATTGCCCCGTTGCTTGAATTTGTGCAGCAAGATTATGCGTGATCTTTAACTAAACCTTGATAATTTTTACTAGCGCAGTTTCACGAAAGTAACTTAAAATGTTAGAATGTAATTGCTTACAAAAATAAATTACAAATTATAGACTAAGGGTAAAGTTGGTGTAAGCTAGCTATTTTGAAAGGACTGATTTAATTTGACTGACATTAAATTTCCAAAAGGTTTCTTATGGGGTGGTGCTACTGCGGCGAACCAATTAGAGGGTGGCTATCAAGAAGATGGCCGTGGTTTATCGATTGCTGATGCTTTGCCTGGTGGTCCAGAACGTTTCAAGATTGCCAGCTCACCTGATTTTAATTGGGAGATTGATTCGGACAAGTATACTTATCCCAACCATGTGGCGATTGATCATTACCATCATTACCAAGAAGATATTGCCTTATTTGCGGAAATGGGCTTTAAAGTTTATCGGTTCTCAATTGCTTGGAGTCGGATTTTTCCTAATGGCGATGAAACAAAGCCTAATGAAGCTGGCTTACGCTTTTACGATCATTTAATTGATGAATGTTTGAAATATAATATTGAACCGTTAATTACCATTTCTCATTATGAAATGCCCTTGAATTTAGCCAAAAATTACGGCGGTTGGAAAAATAAGCAATTAATTGTTTTCTTTGAACGATTTGCTAAGACGGTTATTGAACGTTATGGCAAACGCGTTAAATATTTCTTGACTTTTAATGAAATTAATTCAGCTGCTCATTTTCCAGTGATGAGCCAAGGTTTAGTGCCCAATAATGGGGCTAACGACCAGAAGAATGTTTTTCAAGCTTGGCATAATCAATTTGTTGCTAGCGCTAAGGCCGTTAAGATTGCTCATGAATTTAATCCTAATATTCAAATGGGTTGCATGATTCTTTACGCAACGAGTTATAGCTACAATGCTAATCCAGTCAATCAATTGGCTAATTTACAACATAATCAAGACTTTAACTTCTTCTGTGCTGATGTTCAAGTTCGCGGCAAGTATCCAAGTTACACGCACCGTTATTTGGCTGAAAATGGCCTCACTGAAGCTGACTTAGACCGAACACCAGAAGAGTTAGATTTATTGAAACAATATCATGTTGATTTTATTTCCTTTAGTTATTATATGTCCTCAGTCACTGAAACAACTGGCGAAAGTGATGAGACCGTTGCTGGTAACTTAATGGGTGGCGTTAAGAACCCCTATTTGCAAGCTTCTGATTGGGGTTGGCAGATTGACCCAACTGGCTTACAAATTGCCTTAAACGAATTATATGACCGTTATCAAGTGCCACTATTTATCGTTGAGAATGGTTTAGGCGCTAAAGACGTCGTCGAAGCTGACGGTTCCATTCAAGATGACTATCGGATTGATTACTTACGCTCACACATTGAGGCAATTGCTGGGGCAATTAACGATGGTGTTGACGTGATGGGGTATACACCTTGGGGTTGTATTGATTTAGTTAGTGCATCAACGGGCCAAATGTCGAAACGTTATGGCTTTATTTACGTTGATTTAGATGATGAAGGTCATGGTTCAATGGCACGTTCACGCAAGCAATCCTTCTATTGGTATCAAAAGGTGATTAAGAATAATGGTACAGATTTAGATTAATCGTAATAATGACAATAAGTTCGGACGTTGTGCAAATTGCGCAACGTCTTTTTATGAAGTTGTAAAGTATAGGGAGGATTTTTTGAATAACATGAGCATTAATCATATTTTCTGTGTAGACTTGAGCTTTTTGGTGTATTACTATTAATATGACAATAATAGTCAGTCAAGTATTTAGGAATATTGTCAACAGACTTAAATTTTAATTAATGTAGAAATTGATTAAGCCATAGGAGGACAGGATTGCGTATTTTATAGTGCAATCAGATTTATGAAAAAAAATTTAGATTTAATTATCGCGGCGGTTATTGTGGCTTTGGCCGCAGTTTTTGGTGTTGCCTATCGCGTTCATCAAAATAATGCGGTTGCTGCGCAAAATACTTATTTAACTCAGGTGAACCAGCAAATAAAGACAGTTAACAGGTCCGTTGAACAAATGAAGACTAAGAAAAGTGATGCTGACAAGTTAACCAAGTTAAAAAAACTTGAGCAAGATTATAAAAAATATCAGCAAAGTGAACATCATGATTCTCGACTAACAAATGCCTATCAAAAGGCAATTAAAAAAGGGCAAACAATTTTTGTAAAGCAAAATCAGCAACAATTAAAAGAAAATACTAGTCATGATTTAAGTAAAGAAACGCAGAAATCACTACAAAAAAAGATTGGGCATTTAAAGACTTTACGTAAAACAATTAAGACACAAGGTCAAGTTGTCTATGATCATGATCGATTACAGACCAACTTAGCGACAATTGACCAGCTGCTGAAAACTTATAAAAATAAATTAACAGCGCTAGACAAACAAGAAGATGCTGATAAAGAAGCAGAAGAAGCGGCTCAAGCAGCTACTGCTGAAGCAAATCGACAAGCAGAAATTGCCGCTGCTCAAGAACAGGCAACTGCAGCCGCTAATGCTCAAGCTAGTGAACTTGACACCACAAGCAGTGTTACTACTGATGATACTAGCAGCAGTAGTAACAGTAGTACAACTACTAGTAGCACTGATGACTATACCAGCTCTAGCTTGACGACGCCTAGTTACAGTCAAATAAGTAGCAGTCAGACTTATGGTCAATCAAATACTACTGGTAGTAGCGGTCAAAGCTATACTACTGGTGGGAATTATGGCTATAGTAGTGGTACCACAGGTGCAACTTCTTCAAGCACAAGTTCTCAATCTAGTTACAATTCAACTACTGATCAAACTAATACAAGCAGTACAACACCAGCAACACAAGATGACACCACTACGAGTACTTCAAGTAGTAGTACTTATCAACAAAATGGTACAGGTAATAGTAGCTACTAAACAAATTAAAAAAGTTTGAACAATCGAAATTGATTGCTCGAACTTTTTTAACGTTGTTGTGAGCTTATGAGGGTACTTTATTATTAACAAAGGTTGGTAGTTGTACTAAGTAATACAAGTGGCCTATAATTTTCTTAGTTAAAGTAACTGGGGGGATAATTAATGGGCGCTTATATTACACCGATCACAACGGCGATGGTTCTTTTTCCGTTTTTGGCAGCCTTAGCAGTCGTTCCTTATGCACTATATCAATATCGTAAGTATGGTTCGATTTCTAAGTTGAAATTGCTCGTGGTGTTTAGTTTTATTTTTTATTTATTATGTGCTTATTTTTTGATTATATTGCCGTTACCATCACGTTTAGCAGTGGCACAGCTAACGACACCACGTTATAATTTATTACCTTTTACTGCGGCGCGTCAGTTCTTTAATACGACTGTCTTGAATCTAATGCAACCAAGTACTTATTTAGCGGCGATTCGACAACCTGGTTTTATTCAGCCGTTCTTTAATTTAGTTTTGACGGTGCCCTTTGGTTTATTTCTACGTTATATTTGGGGTGTTTCCTTTAAAAAAGTTGTTTTAGCTAGTTTTTGTTTATCATTATTTTTCGAGTTAACGCAATTAAGTGGTTTGTACTTTATTTATCCACGGTCTTATCGCTTATTTGATGTTGACGATTTGATCTTAAATACCTCTGGTGGTCTTGTGGGCTATTTAATTGAGCCAATATTTGTTAAAATTTTTCCAACAATTACTGAATTAAATCAAGAAGCTAGTAGTGAACGAGCCATTGCCAGTTTTTGGCGTCGGTTTTTAGCACTAGTGATCGATTTATTTCTTTTTAATCTTTTATTTAGTGGTGTTAATTTATTAATTCAAGAAGTTTCGCAGCGTAATTATGGCTTTTATTTATTAGGTGTGTTGCTTTACTTTGTTTTAGTACCATATTTTAATCAGGGGGCGACCATTGGTAAAAAGATCGTCAAGATTAAGGTAGTTGGCTTAAACGACCCGACGCTTAAATTAGGTAACTTATTATTACGCCAAGTTTTACTCTATGGGGTTGTTTTAGGAAATTTGAATTATTTGTTGCCACAACTTTTGAAGTTGCTTACAACAGCCAATGGTCATCATGTTGCTTTTTACTTCACGTTAATTGCTTTTTCAGCGGGCTTTTTAGTTTTGTGCGGCTTAAACGTCGTCGTACTTCTGTTTAAGAAGAATAGTCGTATGTTTTATGAGCGTTTGACTAAAACCAAAGAAATTGGTTACTAGATATTATTGATCATCATGAGAATTGAGGGATAGTTTTGCCAGTAAAAACATTATATTTAATGCGTCATGGTCAAACGCGGTTCAATGAATTACACCGAATTCAAGGTGCTAGTGATTCGCCGCTAACCGCCTTAGGAATTGACCAGGCCAAACAGGCGCGTGCTTTTATTCAAGACGTGACTTTTGATCATGCCTATTGTTCCACGCAAGAGCGTGCCAGCGACACTTTAGAAATTGTCACCGAAAATCAAATATCCTACACGCGTTTAAAGGGCTTAAAAGAATATGACTTTGGCGTTTTTGAAGGTCAAAGTGAACAGCTCAATCCTAAAATTACCGGCGACAATGGTTATGGCGATTTCTTCGTGCAATTTGGTGGCGAATCTGCGGACCAAGTGGCCCAACGCATGGATCAAACGATCACCGAAATTATGATGCAACCTGATAATCAGCAAGTGTTAATCGTTTCTCATGGTGGGGCAATTTTTAGTTTTGCCCGCTTGCATTTTGACGCCGCTGGAATTCTCGGCCATGGCTTTAAAAATCTATCGACGTTAATTTTTACATTTGATACTGAAACACAAGCGTTCACGTATCAAAAAGTGTTGACGTTGGCCTCGTTAACGAATAAATAGTCAACATCAGACCAATAACAAGTCATTAAGCCGATGGTGCGGCTCACGGATAATTCTAGGTGTGGTATCATAGTGACTAGTGAAATAAAGGAAGATTTTTTGAGGTGATTTATGAAGCCTAAATTAGACGATGTGGCGCTAGAGGCTGGGGTGTCTAAAACAACCGTATCAAGAGTATTAAACAATCGCGGATACTTAAGTGAAAAAACCAAGCAGAAAGTTTATGCTGCTATGGAAAAATTAAATTATCATCCTAATGAAGTCGCTCGGCAATTGTTTGAAAACCGGACGCATTTAATTGGTTTAATTTTTCCAACGACTGCCAATCCGTTTTTTGGTGAACTGATTGCTAAGATTGAAGAGAATTTGTTTTTAGCAGGATATAAAGCTTTAATTTGCAATAGTATGAACAGTCCGCAAAAAGAGCGCGAATACTTACAAATGTTGATTTCTAATCAGGTTGATGGGATTATTGTTGGCGCTCATAATACTGGCATCAAAGAATATCAGACAGTCGGCTTACCAATTATTTCAATCGATCGTTTCCTAAGTGATCAAATTCCGATTATTAGCAGTGATAATTATGAGGGCGGCCGACTAGCAACGGAGTATTTATTTGCCCACGGTGCGCGGCAGATTATTCATACTAATGGCCCGATTGAAAAGAATGCACCAACGATGTTGCGAAAAAAAGCTTATGAAGATGTCATGCAAGAACATCAAATGATGTCCAAAACTTATACAATCGATCTGAATATGACTGATGTTGAAAAAAATCAGCACATTCAACAAATTTTTGCAGAAAATCCGGAAGTGGACGGCATCTTTGCCAGTAATGATCTTGATGCAATCAGCATTATGAATATGGCGAAAAAATTTAAGCGTCAAGTGCCACAAGAATTATTAGTCGTTGGCTATGATGGCACTCAGGTTATTCAAAATATTTACCCACAATTACCAACCGTGGTCCAACCAATCAATGAAATGGCACTAAAGAGTGTGGAAATGCTACTAAAGTTACTTAAAGACGAGCCTGTTACTGGAAACGTCACTTTACCAGTTAGGTTATCAACTAGCCATTAACCATATAAAAAGTCACTGAAATTTCAGTGACTTTTTATATGGTTAAATTTAATTTTTAACGTCAAATATTAGCTATGATAAGCCTTCAAAGCTAAGGCAAAATTACCTAATGTTGCGGAACCATTATTAGCCATTAAGGGCATCGTTAAATAATGTTCTAAGTCAGGAACATCAACATAATTGTTGAGTAAGCTGGCAAAATCGCGGCGAATTTTTGCTAAGAAGGTTTCGTTAACGACGCCACCCCCAAAAACAATTTTATTAGGGCGGAGTGTAAGGGTGGTTTGGATCGCAGCTTGAGCAACATAATAACTCATAATATCCCAGACGGGGTCATCTGCAGCGACATCTTGGCCCTTATGGCCAGTGCGTGCTTCAAAAGTAGGACCGGCAACTAGCCCTTCCAAACAGTCACCATGGTAAGGACAAATACCTTTGAAATCCAGATCATCAGGATGACGTTTTAAATAGACATGCCCCATTTCAGGATGGCCTTGTGTTTCTAAGAATTGGCCATTTACGACAATACCTGCGCCAACACCAGTGCCGATTGTGTAGTAAACTAGCGAGTTAAGATGTTCATTAGCCAAAGTAGCCATGGTGTACTCACCATACGCAGAACCGTTAACATCAGTTGTCCAGGTCATTGGACAATCAAATTCAGCTTTCATTCTTCCCAGAAAATCTACATCGTGCCAACCTTTTTTAGGAGTGTTGGTGATATAACCGTATTTTTTTGAGTTGGTGCGAATCTCGATAGGGCCAAAAGTGGCGATTCCTAAGCCATCTAAGTGAAATTGCTTAAAATAATCAATCGCCTTGCCCAGAGTTTCCTCAGGGGTAGTCGTGGGAAATTGAATCTGATCTTTAATACGGAAATCCTCATCACCAACGGCACAAACAAATTTAGTACCGCCTGCTTCAATACTGCCAAATAACATCAATAAAATCCTCCTAATTGTTTAAAATAAATAAAGTTAATTGAGATTAAGTGCTTCACCATGGACATCTTCGTCATCTTTTTTGAGTAGGAAGAAGGCGCAGATCGTGGCAATGAGGACAACTCCGGAAATAACGCGGAAAGTGGTGCTGTACCCAAAGGTATCACGGAATAGACCTAATGGTGTTGATAGAATGACTTGACCGATTTGTGCGGCAGCTTGAAAGCCAACCATGTATAGCGTTGCTGAAAGCCGTGTGTCAAAGTGTAACGTAAAATATCTGAAAATCGGTAACATGAACAGTGGCACTTCAATAGAATGCAACATTTTGATTAGTGAGACTGCTACTGGATTATGGACAAGACCACAACCGCCAATCCGAATCGCCATAACTAACATACCTAATATTAATGTTTTGCGGACACCAATTTTACGCATTAAAAGTGGAATAATTCCCATCATCACCGCTTCAAAGAAAACCTGAATTGAATTTAGCGTTCCGTACATATGTTGGCCTAAAGCTGGCGTGGTGAATAATTGGGTGTAAAATTCTGGAAACATCTGTTGATCAAAGACAGTATAAAAAGTCCAAGTAAACATTGTTAGAAAAATCATCACCCAAGGCTCAGGCAATTTAGCGACTGCTAACATATCTTTAACTGTTGGGATTGAACTTGTTTTTGGCATATCCATAGTTGAAGCTGAATCAGCAACGATTGATTGGTCATCCGATTTGGAAAAAATAAGATCAAGTAAGAATAATAACCCTAAAATTGAGCCACTCCAGAAATTTAATAATGGATTAATAACAAATAAGAAGCCAGCTACTAATGCTGCTAAAGCGTAACCCAACGAAGCCCAAGCACGTGCTTGACCATACTCAAAGTGGAATTTGCGGCTTGCTTTTTCAGCATAAGTTTCAGTTAAAGGTGCTGTTGCTAAAAATGCAGTTGGTAAATAAAGGGCGCCAATAATAATACCTAAAATAAAATGATTTTGCAGTAATGGGGCGTAGATCCAGGTAAAGAATGGACCAACTAGACTGGCTAAAACACCACAAAAAATTAATAATGAACGTTTAAGCCCCAGTTTGTCCTGAACGGCGCCGTAGACAAACATTAAGATTAAAGTAGTTGCAGAATTAGCTGCATAAATTGTGCCCACTGCACCACCGGAAAGACCTAAACCGCTTTTGGTAGAAGTTAGCCATAATTGGAAAAATGACCACCAGATTGCTTGACAAGCGAAGAAGAGAAAGATAGACGATGAGCTATGCAAATAGCCGGGATTATGAAAATCTTTAACGTATGACTTAATCACAATGAAACCTCCAAAATTTTATTTAAATAATTGCTAGCATTATTTGAAAACGATTTCTATTATAATCCGTTTTCATTTTATGTCAACCGGTTGACATCATAAAAAATATATAATATACTTCAATCGTCTCATAGGGAGCGCTTTCTTAAAGAGATTAATCTTAATGATTAAAATAGTTAACCTACACTAGGGAGGAATTAAAGATGACGAACTATTCTGTTGTAACTAACGATCGCTATCGTTTGAATTATCATGTGATGGCACCATCAGGTTGGATTAATGATCCCAATGGTTTTAGTTTTTTTAAAGGTTATTATCATATTTTTTATCAATATCATCCAGAATCTGCAGTATGGGGACCAATGCACTGGGGGCACGCTCGTAGTAAAGATTTAGTTCATTGGGAGAATTTACCAATTGCATTGTTCCCAGGAGATGAAGAAGATCAAGACGGCTGTTTCTCCGGTAGTGCGATTGTTAAAGATGATCGCTTGTACTTAATGTATACCGGCCATAACTTACATGATAAGAATAATCCTGATGATTATTGGCAAAATCAGAATATAGCTGTTAGTGATGATGGTATTCATTTCACTAAGTGTCAGGACAATCCTGTCATTGCTGAACCACCTACTGATAATGCTGCTGACTTTCGTGATCCTAAAGTTCGCTTTGAAAATGGCAAGTGGTTGGTGGTAATTGGTAGCAAGGATCAGCAAGGGTTAGGTCGCGTCTTACAATATCAGTCAACTGACTTAAAAAATTGGACTTATGTCGGCCCACTAGCGACTGCAGAATCTGCTGATACCCAAGGCTTCGTCTGGGAATGTCCTGACTTATTTAAGCTAGCCGGCCAAGATATTTTGATTATGTCACCTCAAGGTATTAAGCCTCAAGAATTAAAATATCGTAATTTATTCCAGACAATTTATTTATTAGGTACTGTTGATTCGGCTACGCAACAACTTAATTATCATGAATTCAGAGAGTTAGATCATGGTCATGATTTCTATGCGCCTCAAAGCATGTTAGCACCAGATGGTCGCAGAATATTATTTGGTTGGATGGATATGTGGGAAAGTGACATGCCTGAACAAGCCGATGGTTGGGCCGGAGCATTAACCTTTCCTAGAGAATTGCATTTAAACGGTGATAAATTATGTATGACACCAGTTCAAGAAATTGCGCAATTGCGGGAGCATTTACTTGTAGATGAAGCTGATTTACAAGCAAAATACTGTTTTGCGACTCCAACTAAGAGCGTCGAATACTTAGGTGAATTTGACACAACGGCTGCAGTTGAAGTTAAAGTTACTGATACCGATGATCAGGTTTTAGTTGGTCTTCGTTTTGATCCGGAAAAGCAAAAGCTTATCTTAGAAAAATATAATGATGACTTACCTCGAGAAGTTGCGGTAACTAAGATTGATGATATTCATTTATTATTGGACAAGAGTTCAGTTGAATTATTTGTTAATAATGGTGAAGTATGTTTTTCAGAACGAATTTATGATGAAAAAGATTTTTATATCGAGACGAGTTCTGATGCGGAACGCTTTTCAATTAAAGCCTATCAACTAGGTAAGGGCGTTTTTATTAACGAGTAGTACTTATGACAATTATTTAAACGATTAGGAGAGATAACTATGGACAATACAAACTATTATGACGTTACAAAATGGTCAATTGGTGATCCTTATCAAGATATTGGCGTAGTGATTAACAGCATCATTGATGATATTAAGAAACACCAAATGGATTCTGATGTTAATAATGGCGGTAAACCAGGCGCAGTTATTTATTTACCACCAGCTGATTATCATTTGAAGACCCAAGTTGTGATTGATATTAGCTTTTTAAAGATTATGGGCGCTGGTCATGGTTTTACGTCATCAAGTATTCGTTATAATGTTCCTGAAGATCAATGGCCTGACTTACATGAACTATGGCCAGGAGGCAGTCGCATTCTAGTGGATTTAAAAGCTGATGATCATGATGAATCAGCCGCTGCTGCCTTTTATGTAAAGCGCGAAGGGGATCCACGGATTAGTTCAGTTGAATTTGCTAACTTTTGCATAGATGGCGTTCATTTTGTAGATGATGGTACGGGTGAACCAAACCCAGAAAATACTTATGTTAACGGTAAAACTGGTATTTATGTAGGGAGTGCCCAAGATTCTTTTAGAATTACCGAGATGGGGTTTGTTTATTTGGAACATGGCCTGACAATTTATAATGCAGATGCTTTAACAATTCACAATAACTTTATTGCGGAATGTGGTAACTGTATTGAATTGCGCGGTTGGGGTCAAGCTTCTAAAGTGACAGACAATTTAATGGGTGCTGGTTTTAAGGGTTATTCGATTTATGCTGAGAACTTCGCACAATTGCTGGTAACGGCTAATAATATTTTTCCGCGCGGTGCTAGTTCAGTTCATTTTAATAAGGTTACGCGATCGCTACTGTCCAATAATATTTTACATGCCTTTTATCCAGGGATGGTTATTTTAGAAAATGGGTCTTCAGAAAATTTAATTGCCACTAATCATTTCTTGCGTGATCATGAGCCGTGGACACCGATGCAAATGCATGATAATGGTCTAGATGATTTATTTGGTTTGCTGACGATCTCTGGCAATAATAATTCAGTTATCGGTAATCATTTCTCTGAAATTATCGATCAAGAATATATTAAGCCAGTTGACGCACGACCAGTTATCATTCATCTTGTGGCAGGACGTGAGAACTATATTGCCAATAATAATGTTGTGGCTTCAGAAGCACATGCTCAAAGTGGCGACTCTGCTTTTGCAGCACAAGTGGATTCACTATTAACTGTTGAAGAAGCAGCGCCACTTCAGGTTATTACGGTGTTAATTGAAGACCAGGCACAAAAAAATACAGTACTAGATTCAGGAAGTGAACAACAAGTTCATTTGGATAAAACAATGAATGCTTTCAGAGCAACACCGACAATTAATTAGTGCTGTGTATGAGATTAATTAGTTAAAAAATTAAGACGTTTAAACAAATAAATTTAACCCCTAGCAGCGGCTGTTAAGCCAATGTTAGGGGTTAAATTATTATCTCTTAATTAATCTTTTTCAGAAGCGCCAGAAATGGCATCTGGTTGTTGGCGACTGACTTTTTCAGAAGCGCCGGAAGTCGCATCTGGTTTTTCAGTATCGTCTTTTTTTGAAGCACTAGAAACGGCGTCGGGTTTTTCAACGGTATCTTTCTTTGAAGCACCAGAAACAGCGTCAACTTTACCACCAACTAATTGTTTACCTGTCTTCTTCAAGTACCAGTCAATAATTGGTTGGAAGTCGAGGATATATTCATTAATACCACTATAATTACCATCAGTATCATGTAAGGCTTGGTAATTGTGGACCACATATTTACCAGGACCATGAGGAACGGGCATATGGAAGGAATCTAATTTTCCAGCACGCAACATACTGATCACTTGTTTAACATGTTCATGAGTACGTGCAGGGTGACAATTACCAATTGGATTACCGACTTGTTCAGGCTTACGATGGGCAAACATATTCTTAGAATCTTCAGTATGATTAAAGTATAAGAATTGATTGTTACCATCGACAAAAGTGATTTCAAACGGCATTGATTTTAACAATTCATCGATTTGGTCAACGGTTAAAATACCATGATCTAATTGAACATAAGTATCGCCCTTAACTGGATGAACTTTAGCAGCGGCTTCTTCAACCCAATGATCAGATGACATATCAACATCAGGAATCGTGGTGGCAACAGAGCCCCTAGCTTGTAAATCTTCATCAGGTAATTGATCTTTAGTTTCATCAAGCTTAGAAACTACACTGATGAACTTCATGAATTTTTGTAGTGTTGCTTGTAAGAAAGTCCGTGTCTTATCATCTTTAAGATTGCCAAATTCGTCAAAGGCTTCTTTAACGTTGCCTAATAAGAATTCATTGCCGGGCATGGCAATGGCGTTAACACCAGGTGATTCCAAAATTTGACGTAAATGTAATTGTGCCCGCGAAGTTCCTTGGTCGTAAAATGAACAGCCAACAATCAAAACGGGTTTATTAGCCAGGGGATGAATTTTAAAAGATAACCATTCAATTAAACTCTTTAAACCAGGCGTAATTGTATGGTTATGTTCGGCAGTAGCGATAATGACCCCGTCGGCCCGTAAAACTTTACGATTTAAATTTTGAATGGCAACACTTTCAGTTTGATCATTGCTTTCATCAAATAAAGGCAAGTCCTTAACTTCAATGAGTTCCAAATCAAATTTGGTGGCAAATTCTTTTTCAATGTATTGTAGTAATTGGCGGTTATACGATTCTTCGGCAGCAGAGCCGACGATTCCTAATAATTTCATTATGGTTGCTCCTTTATTTTATTTTGTCCCAGTCAAAATCAGCAGCCGCTTTTTTATTAGCAGCGTGGGCATTTTTTAATTGCTTAGCAATATCAACGAATAATAAGAAGTCTGCAAAAATACCTTCCAGCTTCTCAATGGTTGTTGCATCTTTTAGCTGACCATCTTCAGTGAAAGCATTCAATGAGTTACCTAATAAAAATTCTGAGCTAGGCATAATCATGGCGTGTAATTCTGGGGCGTCCAGAACTTGACGCAATTGTGCTTGAGCACGTGATGAACCTAGAGCACCATAAGAAGCCCCAGTCACCATCACAGGTTTGTCAACGAAAGGATAAATATTGTAAGAAAGCCAGTCTAAAGCATTAAGTAAAGCGGCAGGTGCAGAGTGATCATATTCTGCAGTACTGATGATTACGCCATCAGCAGCTTCAATTTTAGCAGCCATTTCTGTAATGATCTCAGGCAATTTATCTGTAGTAGGCTTATTAAACATTGGTAAATTTTGAATTTCCATCAATTCAATGGTGGCATCTTTTTGAAAATGCTTTTGCATGAATTGTAGCAATTGGCGGTTAGTTGAATTGGCAGCATTAGTGCCGACTATTCCGATTAATTTTTTCATAACAGGGCCCTTTCCATTGTATTAACTTTATTCTAGCAGTCTCAATGGGGAAATCAAAGAGGTGTTTGTGTAATTTTTGTTAAACAATTTTGTTGATTTAAGCTTAAGCTTTTAAGTACTGCTGTTTAAAATAATTGGTTAATTCGCAAAGCTTGAGGAATTCTTAATCTAAACTATGATTTTAGGTTTAAACATAATATAATTATAACTAAGTCCAAATTTATTCTGGTATTTAAATGCTGAGTAAGTTGGGAATTGATCATTATTAAGAAGTTAACATGGTGCTGCGTGTTAATGTCATTTTTAATGTTAATTAATAATAAAGATTGAGGCGGTTTATTTGTCTGATAGTTCAAAGGGTGGCATGACGCTAATTGCGTTAACCATGATGATTTTTACAACCATTTTTGGTTTTGCAAATGGTCCAGTTGCCTTTTATTTAATGGGATATGGTTCAATTGTCTTCTACGTATTGGCGGCAATTACCTTCTTTATTCCTTATGCTTTAATGATGGCTGAGTATGGTTCAGCTATTCACGGTGGTAATAGTGGGATGTACAAGTGGTTGGAAGTGAGTGTCGGGCCACGGTTTGCTTTTATTGGGACCTTCATGTGGTTTGCTTCATATGTTATTTGGATGGTTTCAACATCATCTAAGGTTTGGATTCCGTTCACAACTGCTTTTGCTGGTCATGATTTGACGCAAAGTTTGGGATTGGGTGGTTTATCGTCAACCCAAGTTGTCGGTTTATTAGCTTGTTTATGGATTATTATGGTTACTTTTGTTTCCATGCGTGGGGTCAAAAGTATTGTCCGAATCACCAGTTTGGGTGGTTTGGCCGTTACCAGTTTGAACGTGGTTTTAATTTTGATTTCTGCGATTATCTTATTCTTTAACCACGGTCAATTGGCCCAACCTTTAACTCATATTATGCACTCACCTAATCCAACTTATCAGTCGCCAGTTGGGATGTTGAGTTTTGCCGTCTTTGCAATTTTTGCCTATGGTGGTATTGAAGCCGTTGGTAGTATGGTTGATAAGACAAAAAATGCTGAAAAGAATTTCCCACGGGGAATTATTCTATCAGCTTTAATCATGTCCGTGGTTTACGCTTTGGCAATCTTCCTTTGGGGCGTTAGTACGAATTGGAAAGCTGTTTTGGGAACTGATTCAACTAACTTAGGGAATATTACTTATGTCATGATGAATAACTTGGGTTATGAATTTGGTAAAGCCATTGGTGTACAAACTGCTACTGCGGTAACAATTGGTAACTGGTTTGCCCGTTACACTGGGATCGGCATGTTCTTAGCTTACAGTGGTGGTTTCTTTACATTAGTTTATTCACCATTAAAGACGTTAGTATTAGGTACTTCTAAGAAGTTATGGCCTAAGAATTTCACGAAATTAAATAAAAACGGAATGCCAAGTATGGCTATGTGGGTGCAATGTTTCATTGTTGTTGCCATTGTGTTGATTGCGTCATTTGCCATGCCTGATTCATCGTCATTTTATAATGTGTTAACGTTAATGGCGAATGTTTCAATGACTTTGCCTAACTTATTCTTGATTTATGCATTTCCTAAATTCAAAGCCAAAAAAGATTTGGAACGGCCTTTTGAAGTATACAAGAGTCAAGCTTGGACCAACATCATTAGTGTCGTTGTCTTCATGATTGTCTTGTTGGCCAATGTCTTCACGATTATTCAGCCCGTGATTGACGGTCAAGGTTTCCATGATACGATTTGGATGATTGCCGGACCGCTTGGCTTTGGTTTATTGGCAGCTATTCTTTATCAAAGTTATGTTAACCGTACCAAAAAAGAAAAGAATTAAGTAAACGAATAAATTAGTTTGAATAGCATTGTTGCAACCTAAGATTGCAGCAGTGCTATTTTTTATGCTTAAAAGATGGTTACGTAGTTCCAGAAAATCACCGGTGGAACGTGTTGAGTATTGTGTGAGCACGACGAAGCAGTCAAACTAAGTTCACAATTTTTATTTTACAAACGGGCGAACTTGCTTCGAAAATGTTACTTTGCTATGCTGTAATAGTCCGATAACAGACTAAACAAGCGGCGCTAATTGTGGGGTGATGTTGATAATGAGTGACAGTGATTCGGTATTACAAGATTTGCATATGTTTTTTAATCAATGGCATGAATATGGTGATATTTATGCTGAATATGCCAAAAAAGTTGGTATTTCCAGTTCAACTTTGGATGTCTTGCTGGTTTTAAATGAAGACCCAGCCGAATGTACGCAAAAAATATTAGTTAATGAGACGTTTTTGCCTAAGCAGACGATTAATTCAATCGTAACGAGTTTATTGCATCAGGGTTTAGTTGCTCTAACCGAGTCGCAGACTGACCGACGCTCTAAGAATATTAGCTTAACTAAATCTGGGAAAGTATATGCTAATAAAATTGTTCAACCAATTTTAGCAGCAGAACACCAGACGATGGCAGACTTGCCAGCAGCTAAAAGACAAAAAATGTTGGCGACGTTAACACACTATTTACAGACGTTTAAGCAAAATATACGTCAAATTTAAACGATTTAAGGGGGAGCTATGACTTCACTAGTAACTTATTTAAAAAAATATAAAGGCGATGCCTTGATTGCAACAATTTCAGTGATAATTATTGCTTTTGCGACTTTATGGCAACCACGTATTCTTCAAGAAATGATCACAGCCATTTTGCAAAAAGATCAGACAACCGTTTTACATTTAGGAATTCAATTAATTGCCTTGGCAATTCTAGGTATTATTGCTGGGATTATTAATACCATTTATGCGGCTAAAACAGCTCAAGAAATTTCAGCTGATATGCGTGAAAAAGGGTATCGGAAGATCCAAACTTTTTCGTTTGGTAATATTGAGAAGTTCTCCGCTTCTAACTTAGTCATTCGATTAACGAACGACATTAATCAAGTGCAGTTAGTGATTATGAGTGTCCTACAACAGTTAACGCGAATTCCGATTTTATTTGTTGGGGCTTTTGTCTTAGCGATTGTCACAATGCCTCGCTTCTGGTGGATTATTGTGCTGATGTTAGTATTGATTGTTGTTGTTAGCGTGTTTGCTTTTACACGTATGGGGAAATATTTCGAGAAAGTTCAGACTCAATTAGAAAACAACAACACATTAGCACGCGAGAATTTAATGGGGATGCGTGTTGTTAAATCTTTCGTTCAAGAGAAAAATCAAATTGCTAAATTCTCAAAATCTTCAGATGAAATGACGGATACGACGATTAAAATTGGTAATTTATTCTCGATTCTAATGCCAGCGTTTTTCTTAGTCGGTGATTTAGCTGTTGCTGGCTCGATTATGTTAGTTGGTACGATGATCACAAAAGATCCAAGCATGATTGCTGCAGTCCAGGCATTCATTAGTTATTTGATGCAAATTCTCTTTTCAGTTGTGATGGGCGGCTTCATGATGACAGGCGCATCACGCGCATTTGTTTCGTTACGACGACTGCAGGAAATTTACGATACTAAGCCTGATTTAACGTTCCCTGATGTGCCGGAAACGTCATTAAGTGGGGACGTGCAATTTGAAAACGTGACGTTTGCCTATCCCGGTGATGACGAACCTGTTTTACAAGATATTAGCTTCAAGGTTAAGGCCGGCGAAATGATCGGTATTGTTGGCGCAACTGGTTCTGGTAAAACAACATTAGCTCAATTAATTCCGCGCCTTTACGATCCTAATTCTGGTGTGGTCAAGGTCGGGGGACGAAATATCAAAGACGTTAATGAAAAGTCGCTGCGCAATGCCGTTTCTTTTATTTTGCAGCGTTCCACGTTATTTTCGGGGACAATTTCGCATAATTTGAAACAAGGTAAGCAGGATGCAACGTTGAACGACATGAAATGGGCGGCTAACGTGGCACAAGCAGCTGAGTTTATCGAAAAGTTAGATGAGCAATATGATGCTAAAGTTGAAGAACGTTCAGCGAATTTCTCTGGGGGACAGAAGCAACGCCTGTCAATTACCCGGGGTGTGATTAAAAAGCCTGACATCTTGATCATGGATGATTCGACTAGCGCCTTAGATGCACGGTCAGAGAAGTTAGTTCAACAAGCTTTGGAAAATCAACTTGCTGGAACGACCACAATTATTATTGCTGAAAAAATTTCTTCAATCATAAAAGCTGACCGGATTTTAGTTTTAGACAAGGGACATTTAGTTGGTGAAGGGACGCATCAAGAATTAGTGAAGAACAATCAAATTTATCAAGAAATCTATCAAACACAAAAGGCTTTAGAGGAGGTGTAAGCATGGAAAATTTAAAAGGTGCTGGTCAATTTTTCGCTCATTATTTAAGTAAATATTGGCGTAAATTGACGCTGGTATTTGGGCTAACGATTTTAAGCACTTACTTCCAAGTTAAAGCCCCAGTATTCATGGGAGAGGCTTTTGAAGATTTAGCACGTTATTTGCAGGAATTCATGAATCCGGCGACACGGGCCGCTGCTTCAAAGGCTAACTTTAATGCTGCTATTTTGAATTTGGTGATTTTTTACATTTTGATTTCAATTTCAATGTTAATCAGCTCATTGATTATTTCGCAAGTGGCGGGACGCTCAACGGGGACGATGCGAATTGGGTTATTTCGTAAGATGCAACGCATGCGGATTAGTTATTTCGATACGCATTCTGATGGCGATATTTTGGCTCGTTATACATCTGATTTGGATAATATCTTTAACGCAATGAATCAAGCGTTGTACGAAGTGATTAATGCGATTGTCTTATTTATTGGGATGTTAATTATGATGTTTCGCCAAAATTCAACGTTGGCCTGGATTACAATCGCAACGACACCGTTAGCCGTGATTATCGCTGCAGTGGTGATTGTTAAGGCAGAAAAGTATGTTAATCAACAACAAGATGATGTCGGTAAACTTAACGGTTATATTAACGAACAGATCACCGGACAAAAGGTCATTATCACCAATGGTTTACAGCAAGATTCAATTAAGGGATTTTTGAAGCATAATCAGCAAGTGAAACAAACGACTTTTAAAGGTCAAACTTGGTCTGGCATTTTGTATCCATTGATGCAAGGCATGTCATTACTAAACACAGCAATTGTCATCTTTTTTGGTTCTTGGTATGTCTTAAATAGCCAGATGAGTCAAGCTGTTGGTTTAGGCTTAGTCGTGATTTTTGTCCAGTATGCGCAACAATATTATCAACCGATTATCTCGTTAACATCGTTATACAGCATGATTCAATTAGCGATTACTGGTGCACGGCGAATTAATGAAGTACGGGAGCAACCCGATGAAGTGGCCCCAGTTGCTGGGGTAAAAATCGATGGGATTAACGATAAAATTAATATTAAAGATGTTCACTTTGGTTATGTTCCGTATAAAGAAATTTTGCATGGCATCAATATTGAAGTCGATAAAGGGCAAATGGTCGCCTTAGTGGGTCCAACTGGTTCGGGAAAGACCACTGTGATGAACTTGTTGAATCGTTTTTACGATGTTGATTCGGGTGCGATTACTTTTGATGGTCGGGATATTAGGGAGCTAGATTTAAATAACTTGCGTGAAAATGTTGGCATTGTTTTGCAAGATCCACAACTATTCAGTGGTACGATTGCTGATAATATTAAGTTTGGTAAGCCTGACGCGACAGATACTCAACTTTATGATGCAGCACAGCAAGCCAATATTCACGAGTTTATTATGAGTTTGCCAGATAAGTATGAGACTAAAATTGATGATGATCACTCAATTTTCTCAGCAGGGCAAAAGCAATTAATCTCGATTGCCCGAACGATTATTACCAATCCACGCTTGCTGATCCTTGATGAGGCAACTTCTAATGTTGACACTGTAACCGAAGCTCAAATTCAAACGGCGATGGATAATGTGATTGCTGGTCGGACTAGCTTCGTGATTGCCCATCGGTTGAAGACCATCTTAAATGCTGATAAGATTGTGGTTCTTAAAGATGGTCAAGTGATTGAAGAAGGTAATCACCAAGAGTTATTAGCTGAAAAAGGCTTCTATTCAGAGCTTTACCATAATCAAATGGTCTTTGAATAGAGTTTGTACAGCAAGACAGGCTTCAATCGTAATTTGAATATAAAGATTCACAACATTAAAAACTATTAAGCCTATAAAAAGAGCTCAGAATCAGGTTAATTTGATTCTGAGCTCTTTTGCATTTTCTGATCAGCACGATGATATAGCCAGACCACGTACCACTGGAATAAATTATGATAGTCATGAAAGTCATAGCCGGTAATTTCTTTAGCTTGATTGATACGATAAGTGAGGGTATTGCGGTGAATATGAAGTAACTGCGCAGTATCAGCAATATGGCCATTAAGTTGAAAATACGCTAATAAAGTGTGATTTAATTCGCCATCATTGAGCTGATCTAATTGATTAAAGGCAGTTGTCATTTCAGGAAGTGCCAAACGTCGTTGTAATAATTCATCGGTAAATTGAACTTGCTGGTAGTATTTTAATTCTGAGTTTGAAAGTAGCTTTTGCAAATATAAAGTTTGTCGTGCTTCTGTTGAACTACGCTGTAAATTCGTTGTTAAGCTGCCAATACCAATTTGGCAATCATTCTCTTGGGCAAATTTAATCAGGCGATTTAGACCGTGTTTAGTTTGAACAATGATTAATTGAGAAGGTGGTCTAAAGGGAAGTTGAAATTCATTAACATCGAGCTGATAGTTATTGGCAGCCTTCCCAGAAAGACAGATGACCCGTCTGGGAATTTCTAAGTCGATCTGATTGGTTCGTGCTTCTAGTTTTAAGAATGAATCAGTCGTCGGCTCAGCAGTTTGGAGCCAACTACTCAGGAAACGAACCAGTTGAGTATGTCGTGTTTCTTCACGTTTACTTTGTTGATCTTGTTTAAGCAGTAAAGTTGTCGCAGTGACCAATAATCGTGCAAACGGTGAAACCTCAGCAGGGGAGCCAGTGATACCGATTACACCAATAATTTCGTTATCAAATCTAATTGGCATATTAACACCCCAATTACCAGCCTCGCCATAATCATCGGCCAGTACAATCGTTTTATCTTGCTCGATTGCAGAAACCGCGCCAATATGCCGACTACCGATGCGATTTGGATCACCGCTGGCAATAATGACACCATGTTCGTTCATCATATTGATGTTGTAAGGAATCTGTTTCATCATTCGATCGACAATAGACTGACTTAAACTAACGGATAATTTCATCGTTCATTCTCCAATCACATACTCAACAAATTGTGCATATGCACAAAGAAAACTTTAGCATAATTAGGGCAATATTTCTACTTTAGCTGCGAGTATGTCTATTTGTGCACTAATAAACTGTGGTCACTTGCCTAGCCTCAAAGTCTGATAAAATCGCTATTATAAGATTTATTAGTGAAAAAATGTATAAATGAGGAGAGAGCTTTTTTATGACAGTAAGTTGGATTGGGGCCTTAGTTGGGTTAGCTTTAGCTATTATTTTGATTCTTTATCGATTAAATCCTGTCTATGCGTTGATGTTAGGGGCAGTTGTTGGTGCGATTGTCGGAGGCGCTAATTTAACGCAAACAGTTAACATTGTTGTGACCGGTTCGCAAAGTGTGATGGGAACGGTTATGCGGGTTCTGGCGGCTGGTGTTCTAGCCGGAGTGATGATGGAATCTGGCGCTGCTAATACGATCGCTCGTGCGATTGTTGACGGTCTTGGTGAACGGTTTGCCTTGTTATCATTGGCGTTATCAGCAATGATTATTACCCAAGTTGGTGTTTTTATTGCAGTGACGGTTATTATTTTGGCACCTATTGCTTTAGAAGTTGGCGAGCGGATGCATCTTTCTAAACTTTCGTTATTAGTTGCCTTATCGGGTGGCGGCAAAGCAGGTAACATTATTTCGCCAAATCCTAATACGATTGCGGCTGCTCATGGCTTCAATGTTGAGTTAAGTCAATTAATGATTGCTGATTTTGTTCCGGCTGTTTTTGGTTTAATTGTCACGGTTTTATTAGCCACTTTAGTTAAGAATAAAGGCGAGATTGCTAGTGAAAAAGATTTAGATAAGCTATCAGTTACGGATCAAAACGTTTTACCATCGTTAAAAACGGCTTTGGTAGCACCAATTGTGGCCATTGTCTTGTTGTTAATCAATCCAATTGGTAATCTTTTAAATATTAGTTTGTTAATTAAATTCCAAGTTGATGCGATGTATATCTTACCCTTTGCTGGTATTGTTGGCGCCTTAGCTATGGGTCATGGTAAGAAGTTATTGTCGTATTGTTCAGCCGGGATGGCTCGAATGACAGATGTTGTTTTAATTTTAATTGGTGCCGGTGCCATTGGTGGCTTGATTACATCTTCTGATTTGCCAAGCCAAGTTGTTGGTCTAGTTCAACATTCTGGTATTTCTGGTGTCTTCTTAGCACCACTCGCGGGTATTTTAATGGCAGCAGCAACAGCTTCAACTTCAACTGGTGTTATTCTCGCTACGGGTTCGTTTTCAAAATCAATCTTAGCCTTTGGTGTTTCACCAATCGGTGCTGCTGTGATGGTTCATACCGGGGCAACCGTAATTGATGAACTACCACATGGGAATTACTTCCACGTCACAGCTGCTTCAATGCATATGTCGTTTAAGCAACGGATGCAAACCATCCCTTATGAAGCTTTGGTCGGTTTAACGATGACAATTGTCGGAACTATTATGTATGGCATGATACTTAAGTAGGAGGGTCAAGATGAAATTTGTATTTGCACCAGATTCATATAAGGGTAGTTTGACGGCTAAAGAAGCTGCTGCTGCAATGCAAGCTGGCGTTAGCAAAGTTTTCCCCGACGCTACCTTTGTTCAAATTCCCATGGCCGATGGCGGCGAAGGAACTGTTCAATCTTTGGTCGATGCCACTGGTGGTCACCTAGTTAGTGCAGAAGTAACTAACCCGCTCGGTCATAAGACGCTGGCCAGTTATGGCATTCTTGGTGACGGAACGACAGCAGTTATTGAAATGTCTGCTGCTAGTGGCATTCAATTTATTGATGCCGACAATGCTAACCCTTTAACGGCAACAACTTATGGCACCGGAGAATTGATGTTAGATGCGCTGGATCATGGTGTCCAACATTTGATTCTTGGTTTAGGCGGTAGTGCCACTAATGATGGCGGTGCTGGTATGGCTCAAGCAATTGGCGTGCAGTTGTTACAAGCTGACGGTCGCCCGGTTGACTTGGGCGGTGCAGGACTAAGTAAACTTGCTCGGATTGATCTTAGTCAACGTGATTCGCGTTTTGAGCAGGTGGATGTGACCATTGCATCTGACGTTACGAATCCACTAGTTGGGGCTAAAGGTGCCAGTGCCGTTTTCGGCCCTCAAAAAGGTGCCACTCCCGAAATGGTCGCCACTTTAGATCAGGCCTTAGCACACTATGCCGATATTATTAATCAAGATTTAGGCGTCGCTATTGCCCAGCAACCGGGAGCTGGTGCAGCAGGTGGCCTTGGAGCTGGCCTGTTAGCTTTTACCAATGCTCAAGTGCAAAAAGGCGTGGAAATTGTCCTTGACCGCACTAACTTCAGGGAACAAGTTAGTGACGCTGACGTTGTGCTAACTGGTGAAGGCGGGATGGATTTTCAAACGCAATACGGCAAAACGCCGATGGGTGTTGCTCAAGCAACCAAAGCTAGTGCGGGGCAAATTCCTGTGATTGCATTAGTTGGTAATATTGGTACCGGTGTGGAGGTCTTGTATGACTTAGGTATTGATGCGATTTTTAGTACCGAACCAGGTGTTCAAACACTTGATCAAGCAATCAAGGAAGCAACAGCAAATTTAATTCAAACGGCAGAAAATGTTGCACGCTTAATTAAAGCGGCGCATTGATTCTAGTGACAAATAAACCACGCTAGCCCATGTTTTAGTTGATTTGGTGACATTAAGTTTGTAAAATCAATTTTACTATCATGACTGTTCAACGACACAATTTGGCTGCCAATTTCGGCACCTTTTTGAGGTCGTTTTTTGTTGTTCTGGTCAAAAGCTATCAATGCTATAATAAAAGTTAATTGTGAATAAGGAGATTTAAAGCATGCAAATTGCCACAACAA
This sequence comes from Lapidilactobacillus dextrinicus DSM 20335, assembly GCF_001436095.1. Lineage (GTDB taxonomy): Bacteria > Bacillota > Bacilli > Lactobacillales > Lactobacillaceae > Lapidilactobacillus > Lapidilactobacillus dextrinicus. Next base: position 23,966 of record NZ_AYYK01000013.1, read on the forward strand.
CACTTCATTTAATGGGGACGATTATTCGATTACAAGTTGAAGCTGCTAATCCAGAAGCGTTATTAGAACTTGCGTCAGCTAAATTACGTGATTATGAAAAGCGGTTTAGCGCCAATGATGAGAATTCTGAATTGATGCAAGTGAATCATCAAGCTGGCAAAAGTGGTGTGGTTGTCGATCGTGAACTGTATGAGTTGATTAAAATTGGTAAAGCCCAGAGTGTCGCACCAGGGAGCTTTTTAAACATTGCAATTGGCCCATTGATTCAAGAATGGCGGGTTGGTTTTGCCGATGCAAAAATGCCGACTGACGAACGCATTAAGGCCTTATTACGCATCATTGACCCACATAAAATTAGTTTGACTGATGACAGTCACCAAGTCTTTTTACAAGAATCGGGTATGGCGATTGATTTAGGTGGTTTAGCCAAAGGGTATTTCGCTGATAAAATTATTGCTGATTTCAAACAAGCTGGTGCCAAGTCAGGTTTGATCGATTTAGGTGGTAATGTCTTAACTTTTGGTCCAGCAGCCAATCATGAAGATGGGCAATGGCGGATCGGCATTCAAAATCCGTTCCTGCCGCGCGGGAACTTTGTCACAATTTTACCCACTCAAAACCAATCAATTGTCACGTCAGGTATTTATGAGCGTAAATTTAAATGGCAGGGCAAGACTTATCATCATATTTTTGATAGTCAGACTGGTTATCCTTCAACAACAGATCTAGCAAGTTTAACGATTGTTTCTGAAAGGTCATTAACTGGTGAAATTTGGACAACGCGCTTATTCGGCCAAAACGCACGTGAAGCGATTCAAATCATTAATCAAACGCCAGAAATTGAAGGAATTGCCATTACTGATGATGGTCAAATTGCTTTTAGTTCAGGGATCAAAACTCAATAAAAAAGCTGCGTGACTGGATGAGCTTTCATCTGGTCACGCAGTTTTTCTTTAGATATTTTCAGCGATTTTCTCAAGGAAAAAGTTAATGAGGCTTTTTTCAATGGTATTGAGTGTCTTTTTATTGGAATGGGCGATGAAATAATTCAGTGAAACAATGTCTAGAGGCAATTGATAAAGATTATAGTGTCCGCAACTAGGGGCTAAAGTCACACTTTCTGGTAAGAAGGTGACGCCCAGATTAGCTTGGGCCAGCTTGCCGATTGTAAAAATATTATTGCTTTCTAAAATAATATCTGGTTGAATGTCCAATTTTTGAATTAAGTAATCAATTTGCCGCCGAATGGCAGAACCAGATTGCGTCAAAATCAACTTTTGTTGCAGTAAGGTTTTTAAATCTAAGCTACCTGCCGGCAAATTAACTATGCCAGGTTGATAAAGTGGCGAAGATTCAGGAATAACCGCGTAATAGCCGTGAGTACCTCGATCATAACTGGTTAATTGTGGGGACAACGTTTCTGGATTTTGACCGACCAAAAAGTCCAGTTCATCATTGAGCACGCGTTGTTCATTTCTAACCGGAACATCTTCAGTTAATTCAATCTTAACCTCGGGGTATTTCGCCAAAAATTGGGGGATAAATAGTGGTAAGACGTAGGTGCCTAAACTAGAAAGGACGCCTATGTGCAAAATGAGTTTATGAGGTGAGGTGTATTTGGCAAGATTCTTTTTTAGGAGGTCTTGTTCATTAACGAGAGCCAACAAGTATTGATAATAAACGCGCCCGGCTTCGGTTAATTGCAGTGGGTGTGCTTGGCGGTCGATGATTTCAATGCCTAGCTCGGTTTCTTTTTTCTTAATGACTTGGGTTAAATAAGGTTGTGAAACGTAGATATTCTTGGCTGCTTTTGTGAAACTGCCGTGTTTCATGAGTTCTTCTAAGAATTGCAGCATATTTAATGAATTAATCTGAACCATGAAGGGCCTCCACACGCTTATTAAAGATATTATAACAGAAGTGTTATCGAGTGATAGTTAAATAAGTATTTTACAGTTCTGTTCTTTTGTTTTATGCTGAGTTTATAGACCTATTATATAACAGCTGTCCAATGAGATCGCGGGGTCATAAGTAAAACGTAATATTTTTTTGGTAACAATTGTTCTAAATATCACATATAGGAGAATCTAAGATGAAATTAATTGGGATTGTCGGAACGAATTCTGATCATTCAACTAACCGCCAATTGTTGCAATATATGCAGCAATATTTCAGTAAAGAAGCAGAAATTGAAGTTTGCGAAATTAAAGATTTACCAGCTTTTAATGAACCAGCTGATAAAGTTGCACCGGCGACTGTGCAAGAATTATCAAATAAAATTAGCGCTGCTGATGGTGTGATTATTAGTACACCAGAATACGATCACTCAATTCCCGCGGTATTAAAGAGCGCAATTGAATGGCTGTCATACACAACTCGGCCCTTGATTGATAAGCCGGTGATGATTGTCGGTGCTTCCCATGGTTCATTAGGTACTTCTCGTGCTCAAGGTCATCTGCGCCAAATTTTAGATGCGCCAGAGTTAAAGGCCCGACTAATGCCGAGTGCTGAATTCTTATTAGGTCATTCTTTGACGGCTTTTGATGATAATGGTCAATTGGTTTTCCCAGAAAAAGTGCAAGAGTTAGAAGAATGCTTTGAAGAATTTAGAGACTTTGTCACGATTAATAATGAATTGGTTAAAAATCATCAAGCCAAAGCTGAATTAAATCGTCAATTCAGTTGGGAACTTGACGCTAACGGAGGTCAAAATTAATGAAGTTTATCGGAATCGTCGGTACCAACGCCGAATTTTCATATAACCGTTTGTTGTTAAACTACATGCAAAAACATTTCGCAGCAGAAGCTGACCTTGAAATTCTCGAAGTCACTGATGTGCCAATGTTTAATGAAAGTGACGATCAAACCAATAGTCCTATTATTCAAACCTTCAATGATAAAATTACTGCCGCTGATGGTGTAATTATTGCCACACCAGAACATAATCATTCTATTCCCTCGGCTTTAAAGAGTGTTCTTGAATGGTTGTCCTTTAATGTTCATCCTTTTGATGGCAAGCCAACCATGTTAGTTGGTGCTAGTTTAAGTGACCAAGGTTCGTCCCGGGCACAATTACATTTACGCCAGATTTTGGATGCACCAGGTGTTAACGCAGCGGTGATGCCAGGTAATGAATTCTTATTAGGTAATGTTCAATTAGCCTTTGATGACGAAGGCAACTTAAAGGATCAAGGGACGATTGATTTCTTAGAAACTTGCTTCTCTCGCTTCATGCGCTTCACTAAGATTAGCAATTTATTGAATATTCCCGAAGAAATCACGTTTACCCCAGGTACTTTTGACGTCACAACACCTGGTCATAATGGCGACTTGCCAATGAAGGTCACGTTGTCCAAGAAACGAATCGAAAAAATCGATATCGATACTTCTAAGGAAACAGAAGGGATTGCGGATGTTGTCTTTGAACGAATCCCGCAAGAAATCATTGATGGTCAGACGTTAAATGTTGATGTCATTTCTGGTGCTTCAATTACCAGTCACGGCGTCATTGATGGTGTGGCACAAGCCGTTAAAATGGCCGGTGTTAATCCTGATTACTTGCGTCAACGTCCTAAGGCTGGCGCACTTCAGGCGATTCCTGATGAAGAATATACCACTGATGTCGTCATTGTTGGTGCTGGTGGTGCAGGTTTAACAGCGGCGGCGAAGACTTTACAAGAAGGCAAGCAGCCAATCGTAGTTGAGAAATTCCCAGCAATTGGTGGGAATACCGTTCGCGCTGGTGGCCCAATGAATGCAGCTGATCCTGAATGGCAAAAGCAATTCCCAGCTATTCCTGGTGAAAGCCATACTTTACAAGAAATTGTGGCGATGGATCCTGAATCAATTGATGCTGAGTATCGACCTGATTTCTTAGCTTTACGGGACCAATTACAAACTTATTTAGCAGAGAACACGGATGAAAATAGTTACTTATTTGATTCAACATTGCTTTATCGAATTCAAACTTATCTTGGCGGTAAGCGTACTGACTTAAACGGCCAAGAAATTCACGGTCAATATGATTTGGTTAAGATTTTAACTGATCATGCCCTTGAATCAGTTGAATGGTTAGAAGATATTGGTGTTGAATTCGATAAGAGTGAAGTGACAATGCCAGTTGGGGCTATTTGGCGTCGTGGCCATAAGCCGGCTAAGAGTGTTGGCTATGCTTATATTGAAGCCTTAAGCAACTATGTTAAAGCTCACGGTGGCCAAATCATGACTGAAACTGACGTCACTAGCCTGATTGACGAAGACGGTCGCGTTTGTGGCATTGTGGCTACTGGAGCCAAAGGTCAAAAGATTACCATTCATGCCCAAGCAGTAGTATTAGCTTCAGGTGGTTTTGGCGCCAATACGCAAATGTTGAAGCAATACAACACTTATTGGACTGAAATTGATGATGATATTCAGACTTCTAATTCACCAGCAATTACTGGTGACGGCATTCGCTTAGGTCAAAGTGTTGGGGCTGACTTAGTTGGCATGGGCTTCTCGCAAATGATGCCGGTTTCTGATCCTGAGACTGGTGAATTATTTACTGGCTTACAAGTGCCACCACAGAACTTTGTCATGGTTAACCAACAAGGTCAACGATTCGTTAATGAATACGGTAGTCGTGATACGTTAACCCAAGCCGCAATTGATAACGGTGGTTTATTCTACTTAATCGCAGATGACAATATTAAGGCGACTGCTTATAACACCAGTCAAGAAAAGATTGACCAACAAGTTGCAGCCGGGACATTGTATCGTGATGAAACATTAGCTGGTTTAGCTCAACAATTAGGGATGGATCCCGCTGTCTTCGAACAAACGATTGCTAACTACAACCGTTATGCAGATGAAGGTTTAGATCCGGAATTTGGTAAAGATGTTTTCGACTTAAAAGTTGAAAAGGCACCATTTTATGCTACACCACGTAAACCAGCCGTTCACCATACGATGGGTGGTTTGAAAATTGATACTAAAGCTCATGTTATCAACGAAACCGGGCAAGTGATTAAGGGCTTATATGCAGCTGGCGAAGTTGCCGGCGGTATTCATGCTGGTAATCGTCTCGGTGGTAACTCCTTAACGGATATTTTCACCTTTGGTCGCATTGCTGCCCACAATGCAATTGCTGAAGCGGCAGAATAATTAAATAACGTCGCTTAACAATGCTTCAAGTCAATACTGATCACAAGATCGCAAACAATGGAGGAGCATTATGAATAAAACTAAAACAGTTCATCGTTGGACGATTTTAGCCGCTTCAACGATTGTATTACTATGTACAGGCGCTATTTATGCGTTTAGTGTTTTAGCAGGACCTTTAAGTGCGAGTAAGGGCTGGAGCATGCCAGATATTATGTTGGCCTTTACGATTAACTCAGCAATTGCCCCAATTCCGATGATCTTAGGTGGTTTCTTCACTGATCGTGGTTGGGCGAAGTGGTCAATTACAATTGGCGGGTTAATGTTTGGCCTAGGCTTCTTCTTATCCGGCTTAGCAACCAGCACGGGTATGCTTTATGCCACTTATGGTGTGCTAGCCGGTTTAGGTCAAGGCTTAGCCTACTCAGGTTGTTTGAGTAATACCATCAAGTTATTCCCAGATAAAAAGGGACTTGCTTCAGGCATTATTACAGCCGGTATGGGTGGGGCTGCCATTATTGCTGCACCAGTGGCCAATTTCCTAATTAATCAACAAGATGCAGCTCATGCGTTTCGGATTTTAGGCTTAGCTTATATGGTTATTATTGCCATTGCCAGCTTCTTTATTAAAGCGGCGCCAGCTAATTATCAACCAGCTGGGTGGGTGCCACCTGTTCAAGCTGGCGGTCATTTCGTTAATAAGAATTGGCTTGATATGATGAAGACACCGCAATTTTATTTGATCTTCTTCATGCTGTTTACAGGTGCTTTCTCTGGCTTAATGATTGCGTCAAACGCTTCATTAATCGGTCAGCAAATGTTCAAATTGTCAGCAACCACTGCCGCTTTCTATGTTAGTCTCTATTCACTAAGCAACTGTTTAGGTCGAATTGTTTGGGGCACAGTTTCTGATAAAATTGGTCGTAATCAAACCCTGAATATTATTTTTGGTGTGATTGTCGTTGCTTTTCTGTTATTAATTACCTTGTCATCAACGGTTGGTTTTGCCTTAGGCATTATCATCTTAGGCTTGTGTTTCGGTGGCGTCATGGGGGTCTTCCCGCCAATCGTCATCGAAAATTACGGACCGAAAAATCAAGGTGTCAATTATGGCATCATCTTCTGTGGTTATTCAATTGCCGCTTTCTTCGGTCCTAAAGTTGCTGCTAATATGGCCACAGCTAACAATGGTGATTTTACCAAAGCTTTCTACGTGGCAATTGTGATTGCAGTTGTTGGCTTAGGCTTGAATTTACTATACAGTGCCTTAAAGAAACGCGCTGTTACCGTAGCAAAAGCATAATAAGTTAGCTTGTCATTTGATTAACTGAGGAATCTGATGATAAAACTATTAAAGCTTAACCAAATATCAATTGGTTAAGCTTTTTTATTGGCTGGTAATTAAACTTGAAAAGTCAAACTATTTTACAGCAGGCGAAATTTAGCTTAGTCTAAATAAATAGTTTAAAAATTCAATGATTATTGTGAGTGAACATTAATGGAATTAGTAGGAATTGTTGGAGATAATCGCTGGTGGTCTTATAATCGCTTGTTATTGACCTATATGCAGCAGCATTTCGGCGATGAAGTTGATTTGGATTTACTAGAGGTGATGAACGTCCCATTATTTAATGCTGATCGCCAACATGCTCAGCGCGATTTATTAAGAGAATATACTGAGGAAATTGAAGCCGCTGATGGTTTGATTATTGCCGCACCTGCAGTTAATCGCGGGGTGTCAGCGGCTTTGAAAAGTTTGTTGGAGTGGCTCTCTTTTGAAGTCCATCCGTTAGACCGTAAACCAGTTATGATTGTCAGTGTTAGCGAAACAGCACTGGATTTATTAACGGTTCAAAATGAGTTACGGGATATGTTAGGTGCACCAGGGGTTAACGCCGCACTAATGGGGAACAATGATTTTCTATTAAGTCAGCCAGAAAAAGCTTTTGATCAACAAGGGAATTTAATCGACCCGCAAGCAATTGCCCAATTAGAACTGAATTTTGCGCACTTTAAGCGCTTTGCGGAGATTAATAACGCATTGAATATTCCCCGAGAAGTCACCTTCAATCCAGGAACTTTTACGGTGACTACGCCGGGTAACAGTGGTGATTTACCAATGACGGTCACGTTGTCTGAGCATCGCATTGAAAAGGTTGAAATTATTACCACACAAGCAATGGCCGATTCACAGGACATCGTCTTTACAGAAATTCCGCGTAAAATTGTTGACGGTCAAACCCTCAACGTCGATGCCATTTCCGGTGCCACGGAAACTAGTAATGGTGTTGTGGAAGGGGTTGCTGAAGCCGTTAAAATGGCCGGCGCTAATCCAGAATATTTGCGCATGCGCCGCAGAAAATGAGAAGTACCATGATCTGAATTCAGTGATTGATTTATTGGCACAATAACTAAATAAACGAAAAAATCCCTCGACTATGATTTTAGTCGGGGGATTAGTGTTTATCGGATACAAAATGAGGTGTTTGAGAAATAAGGCCGGTGATATTTAAAAGACACAGTTCTTAAAAATGACAAAATTGAGATACGAACAATTTTTAAATTGCTGCAGTAAAACGAACAATTCTTAGCAAATGGTAAAAATGATGATCTATTGCGGCAATTTTTAGATTTGTCGTATCTGAAATTTGATGAATTAGAAAAATGGTGCAAATAAAAAGTGATAAATTTTTCAATTATTTATCACTTTTATATTCTGTGCTATCTTCAGCAACAAGATCTAATTTTTTAGAAAAATTATTTTGCGCGTCCATTAAGGCATGTCGTAATTGATCATCAACGGCATAAATATACAGGCCATGTACGCCACGAGTTAGCAGAATATTTAATTCATTCCTGAGCAGTTCCTCTGAAACATCTGCTTTTGATCCGTCCGAAATTGTTCTTTTTTGTGTTACCTTTTTATTAAAACTACATTTTGAATCAAAAACAATTTTTCCATTTCGATATTTTACTGATGGGCCAATAATAACACCAGCATAATTCAAATCGAAACCTTGAATAGTAAAAGTGGAGCCAACTTCACGAATTGTTTGGGGCTGTTCTGCCCAAGATAAAGATTGATTCTTTTTAATTTGAATATGATTTTCTTTATCACTTTTTTGATTAGGCTTAACTTGTAAATTCCAAGGTAGCTTCCAATTGCCAATTATCACATACCAAAGATTGCCCCCATCTGATTTGCGATCAATATAAGGCCAATCAAATGTTGCAAGAATGCGTGATAAACCATGATTAGTATCCTTTGCCTTTTCATTAATTTTATTTTGTAACTCTTGTGGTGACGATACTATTTCTAAATCATAAGTGTTATCTTCTGGAATTGGTATAATTCGTTGATTATGAGTTAGTATTTTTAGCCAATTAAGTGTTTCTGGGTTAGCTTGAATGCGCATTTGATTGTTCAATTCAATCAAATTATCTTTTGCAATCACTGTATCAAGCATTTCTTGGTATTGATCATTTTCCCAATACCCATTTATTGCAACAACCTGATTCAAGTCAAAGACCGCAATAACGACACGGGCTCGTTTTAATAGATCTTTTAGTTGATTTTTGCCACGATAGGATTGCTTACCTTGTGTCCACAGTAAATGAGCCTCGTCTACAAGTACAACATCAACTGGTTCATTACTTGAGTGACTATTGATAAAGTGGGTTGGTTTAGTAACGTGTACATGTTTAGTATCATCAATGCCTAATTTAACAGCAATCTGCTGATAAACAATTAATTGTTGGTCGTGATTAACCAAAAGATAGGCATCGGCAGTTTTAGCATCAGATTTTAAATCACTGTCTTCAGAAGTCAATAACTGTCCATCTGATGATAGTTGTTTTGAAATTTCATAAAATAGTTTACTCAGTAAAACCGTTTTTCCTGAGCCAGCTTCACCCTGAACGATGATTAATTGACCTGTTTCGTTATTTTGAAGTGCTCTTTTTACCTTATTAAGTATTTGCTGTTTGGCATCAAGTTGTTCCTCAGTTAGTTTATGGAAAGGAGAGGCTTTAAATAACGCGGAGTCACGAATAACACTTTCTAATGGAAAGATCTCAGCATGCTTTTTGTTTAGTTTGGTCCATATTTTTGAGAAGATCTTACTACGCTCATTTGCTGGATAATAATCGTATTGTTCATTTTTTCGACGATTATCAAGGTGATCAATTGTGTCAATACTTGATAGATATAACATAAATTGGTTTTCGATATCTAAAGTCATCGACTTATTAAAATGCTCATGACCAATAACAATCATTTTACTGTGATTATCATCAACCATTTCTGACCAATCTGAACGCGATTTAGAATCGATTTTAAGATGTTGAGATGTTCGTTGACGGATATTATTTGTTTCTCCGACATAAACGGTGTAATGATTTTGATTGAGTTTTTTATTGGCATCGCGATGAATTAAGTAGACAGTTGGATAGGTCAGAATATATTTTTCTTGCGCTTTTCTATACTGGTTTTTTGTTAAGTTCGTTGCTAATTCAATGATCCCATCTGAAGTAAAAGGAACTTCTTCAATTACTGGCTCACTGACCTTTGAATGCTCTGACATTATTTATCCTCTTTATCGAATTTCCAGTGTCGATTTTGGTTGATTGCAAGTTTCTCTTCAACAATTTTATTAGGATCTAAGTCCATCTTTTCACACATAAAATAAACATAAGTCAGAACATCAGCAAGTTCGAATTTAAGATCGTTTAAATCTTTTTCGCTAAGTTGATCATCCGAATTCTTCCATAGGAAAATTTTTTCAACCTCAGATGCCTCAATTCCTAAGGCACGAGATAATGATTCTAGCGTGTGATATTCTTGCCACTGACGCTCATTACGAAAGTTAATTAAATCTGCGATAACATCTTTAGTTTCCATATTTCCACCTTCATTAAAAAAGATTATGTATAAATCATATAATAGAACTATCCAGAAAAGTATATTCTTTAAAATAATTATAGTATTAACATTCATAAATAGCTTACTAATGTTTACGATTACAAAAAACATTAACGGCTATTGACAACGCATACAAGTACTGCTAACATAGTTATTTGTAATCGTAGTGTTATTACGTTAAGGTAAGCACGAGCGAAATTTATATTGATAATTTAGCTATAAATTAATAAGGTGCGATCAATTTTTTTGAGCATGACTTATTTGTTACTAGTAGTTTTTTGTGGCTAGTGATAAGTAGGTCTTTTTTTGGAACGAGGGTAAGTGTGAAAATAAAACGAGTATTAAACAATAATACCGCTATTTCAGTTAATAAAAATGGTTTGGATGTTTTACTCATGGGACCAGGTATTGCTTTTGGCAAGAAGCAAGGGCAGGATGTTATTTTAGACAAAGTTGAAAAGACTTTTATTATTAAAGATAAAGCAACTTTGAATAAATTTACTGACCTAGTGATTGATGTGCCAATGGCGGAAATTTTAGTGGCAGAAAAGATCATCAATTTTGCCAAACTGAAGCTTGGTAAGCAATTTAATGAGATTATTTATGTTAATCTTACTGATCACTTGCATAACGCGATTCATCAAGCCAAGGAAGGGATTTTTATCAAGAATCCCTTGAAGTGGGATATTGCCCGCTTTTATACTGATGAGTATGCAGTTGGCGAGAAGGCCATAGCTGTTGTTAAACATGATCTCGGGGTCGAATTAGAAGATGATGAGGCTGCTTTTATCGCGTTACATTTTGTTAATTCCGAAATCGAAAACGATGACGGTAACAATTTAGCTTATGATGTTACCAAAATCGTTAAAGAGGTTGAAGATATCGTCAAAGATTATTTTCATACTGAATTTGATGAAGGGTCATTGAATTATTATCGGTTTATTACTCATTTGAAGTTTTTTGCTCAACGTCTATTAGCTGGTAAACATTACGAAGATGACGATGAAGACTTACTAGTGGTTATTCAACAACGTTATGCTCGTGCGTTTGCCTGTGCTCAACAAATTCAAACCTTCGTGCAAGCTAATTATCATTATGAAATAAGTAGTACTGAATTATTATATTTAACCGTTCATATTAATCGGTTAGTCAAAAATTTATAGGAATGTGATCTTAATTGAGCATGACCTAATACTACCAACAAGATGGTAGCTATTTGGTCATGCTTATTTTATTAGTTGAGGAGTGTCAAAAAATGAAATATCAAACGTCTGCTCAAGCCATTTATGAGGCTGTTGGTACAGAATCTAATATTATCTCATTAATCCATTGTATGACCCGCTTACGCTTCAGATTACGAGATGAAAGTATTGTTGATGATGAAGCGGTCAAACAAATTCCTGGGGTCGTTGGTGTTAATCATCAATCTGGTCAATATCAAGTAATTATTGGCAATGATGTCGCTAATTACTATGACGAACTAGCTAAACTAGGCAATTTTACCAACGATAATGATGATAGCAAGGTTGAAGAGTCAAAAGAAAAAGATAGTTTATTCAATCGCTTTGCTAGTTTTATTTCTTCATGTATGTCACCTTTAATTCCTGCTTTAATTGGTGGCGGTATGATTAAGGTTGTCTTGATTTTATTACCAATGCTGGGTTGGTTAAGTGAAAAAGGTCAAACTTACGCCATTTTAACAATTTTTGGTGATGCTCCTTTTTATTTCTTACCCATTATGTTAGCTTATACAGCAGCCCAATATTTTAAAGTGACACCAATGTTAGCTGTTACTGTTGGTGCTATTATGATTCATCCTAACTTTGCCGCAATGGTAACGGCAGGTAAGTCGGTAACTTTCATGGGCTTACCTGTGACATTAGCTACTTATTCTTCATCAGTCATTCCCATTTTAATGATGGTTTGGTTAATGAAATACATTGAAAAAGGGATTGATAAGATTTGTCCAGCATCACTAAAAAGTGTTTTAAAACCACTATTAGTGCTCTTCATCTCAGGAACATTGGCCTTAGTTGTTGTTGGACCGATTGGAACTTATGCTGGGAATTTATTATCAACGGTTATCTTATTTATTCAAGGTAAGGCTAGTTGGTTAGCGATGCCATTAATGGCTGCCTTTATGCCATTGATTGTCATGACTGGGATGCACTGGGCCTTTGCGCCAATCTTCTTGGCTGCTTCTCTAGCTCATCCGGATACTTTGATCTTGCCAGCGATGTTGGCCGCTAATATTGCTCAAGGTGCTGCTTGTTTGGCGGTTATGTTCAAAGCAAAGAACAAAAATACTAAACAAGTTGCTGGTGCTGCTAGTATTTCAGCTTTGTTAGCTGGTGTAACCGAACCAGCCTTATACGGCATTACTTTGAAATATAAGAAGCCTCTTTATGCCGCCATGATTTCTGGTGCCATCACTGGTTTATATATGGGTATTGTTAATTTGAAATCATATGTCTTTGCCGTTCCTTCACTGGTTTCTATTCCCCAATTTGTTAATAAAGCTGACAGTGCTAATTTTATTAATGCGTTAATTGTTTTAGTAGCTTCATTTATTTTGACGTTTATTCTAACTTGGATTTTTGGCATTGATGAAGAGGTTGAGCCAGCTACTGTAGCAGCTTCAACGACATCTGATCTTAATAATGTTGATGATCAACTCGATTCTGGCGCTCAAACGACAACTAAGATTTACAGTCCTATGGCTGGTGAATTGATCAGTCTAGACAGTGTTAATGATCCAACTTTTGCTCAAAAAATGTTAGGAGATGGCGTGGCCATTATTCCTCAAGATGGTCATATCTATGCACCATTTGCTGGAACGGTTATGACTGTTTTCCCAACCAAACATGCAATCGGCTTGAAGAGTGATACTGGTGTTGAATTATTGATTCACTGTGGATTAGATACTGTCAACTTACAAGGCGTGCCATTTACAGCTTATGTCAAAGATAACCAACACGTCGCACAAGGCGAATTATTAATGGATGTTGACTTAAAACAAATTAAAGCAGCTGGCTATGATACTACAACACCACTAGTTGTAACGAATAGCAGTGAATTCGTATCTGTTGAACCGGCTGATAAAACCGTTGTCACCGCAAACGATGTGGCAATGTACGTTATTTAAATCATAGATTAGTCAAAGAAAGGATGTTTCAACATGGCAAAATTTCCAGAAGGATTCTTATGGGGTGGCGCGACGGCCGCTAATCAGTTAGAAGGGGCTTATCAAGAAGATGGCAAGGGCTTGTCTATTGCTGACGCTTTACCTGGGGGTCCTGATCGTTTCAAAATTGCAAATCAAGAAGATTTTGATTGGCAAATTAAACCAGATCAATACACTTATCCTAATCATAATGGTATTGATTATTATCACCATTTCCGTGAAGATATTAAATTATTTGCTGAGATGGGCTTCAAGTGTTATCGCTTTTCGATTGCTTGGTCGCGTATTTTTCCACAAGGCGATGAGCTTGAACCTAACGAAGCTGGCTTGGCATTTTATGATCAAGTCATTGCTGAATGTTTGAAATATAATATTGAACCAGTGATCACGATTTCTCATTATGAAATGCCGCTAAACTTGGTTACCACCTATGGCGGCTGGAAAAACAAAAAATTAATTTCATTTTACGAACGCTATGCTAAAACGGTGCTCACACGCTATTATCAAAAAGTTAAATACTGGATGACCTTTAATGAAATTAATAGTGCCTTGCATTTCCCCGTAATGGGTCAGGGCTTAGTCTCAAGTAATGGTGCTAAAGAGATGAAGAATATCTATCAAGCTTGGCACAACCAATTCGTAGCCGGGGCCAAGGCAGTTGCAATTGCTCATCAATTAGATCCCAAACTAAAAGTAGGTTGTATGTTATTATATGCGACAACTTACAGTTATAATGCTAATCCTGTTAATCAACTAGCCACCTTAAAAGAAAATCAGGCCTTCAATCAATTTTGTGGCGATGTACAAGTTCGTGGTGAATATCCAAGCTATACAGATAGCTTACTGAAAGAATACGGTTTTAATTTTAGCGATTTAGAAACGACTCCAGAAGAATTAGCCGTCTTAAAAGCTAATCCGGTTGATTATATTGGCTTTAGTTATTACATGTCAGCGACTGTTGATGTTACTGGTGAGACCAACGAGACTGCTTCTGGTAATTTGATCGGTGGTGTTAAGAATCCTTATCTTAAAGCAAGTGATTGGGGTTGGCAAATTGATCCAACTGGTTTGCGGATTGCTTTGAATGAATTATATCAACGTTATCAAAAGCCTTTGTTTGTAGTTGAAAATGGATTAGGTGCTAAAGATGAAATCGATGATCAACATTATGTTGCCGATGATTATCGGATTGATTATTTACGCCAACATATTGAAGCAATGGCTGGAGCAATCGCTGATGGCGTTGATCTCATGGGTTACACACCTTGGGGCTGCATTGACTTAGTTAGTGCTTCAACTGGTCAAATGTCTAAGCGTTATGGTTTTATTTATGTTGATCTAGATGATAACGGTCAAGGTACATTGGCTCGGTATCCTAAGAAGTCATTCAAGTGGTATCAACAAGTTATTAGAAGTAACGGCCAGGAGCTTTAATTAAGTGAACATAAAAGAACCTCAATGAAATGTTATTTCATTGAGGTTCTTTTAGCTATGATATGTCAGTGCGTGTTAAAAACAAAATTTAGAATGAATTTTTAAGATTCTCACTTCACTGCAATACTATCCAGCAACAACTTTAAATCAAAAGCAACGGTCTGCTCTAGGCCAAAGTTTCCATCGCTGAGGCAACCACATGTAGATGTCGCCAACGGAGAGGCGAAAAATGCTGGCAGCGATCTCAACTGGTTGTAGATCTGGTCTAAATTCGTGTCGAATTTGGCCGTCAGCAATAAGTTTCACTAAGCTGGTTAATTCAAAACGATGTTGTCGCCAATTTTGCACATCAGTAATTAGCAAAGCAACGATTAAAACCAGGAGCATCTTGATACACAACGATTTGCTAGACCAGTTTATTTTTTCAGTTAACTAGTGGTAAGCTAGAGGACATAGTTAGAGATTTAAGGTAAGGATGATGATTTCAAATCGCACTAATTGGTAAAGTTATTTCAATTATTTTTTTAGATTTAGTTTTAAGTGGTGACAATGCGGTGGTGATTGCACTAGCCACACGCAAGTTAATGGGAAAAATGCGCACACGCGCGATTATTATTGGTACCGGTGGAGCAGTTATCTTTCGCGTTTTGTTAATGCTAATTGCCATCCAGTTGCTAGCGATTCCTTTTGTGAAAGTTATTGGCGGGCTCTTATTACTTATGATTGCTTTTAACCTGGTTAAAAAGGGACCGACTGAAGATGAAACTGAACAAATTAAAGGCGGAGCCACCTTATTAAGTGCAGTTGGAACGATTATTGCCGCCGATTTCGTGATGAGTCTGGACAATATTTTAGCAATTGCTGGAGCGGCTGATGGTCAACCACTGTTAGCGGTTTTTGGTTTAGCAATTAGTATTCCGATCGTTGTTTTTGCCAGTCAGTTAATTGCAGCGATTATGAATCGTTTGCCAATTATTGTTTGGATTGGCGGCTTACTGATCGCTTATACTGCTGGAACAATGATTGCCGGTGATCCATTTATCAAACCATTATTAAGTACAACAATGACTGCCATTCCGTTGATTCCCATTATCAGTTGCGTCTTATTATTAACGGTCACACTCATTTACAATCAATATCAGACTAGCATTAAACGTCATTAAAAAGGCCAGCGACTTGAAAAAGTTGCTGTTTTTTTTTAATGACCACTGGTGAATTTGATGCCAATAATGCCAATGATTAATAACACCACAAAGCCCCAAGTCAACAAGGATAGTTGATCTTTAAAGAGCACGACACCAACAATAATTGAGCCAACTGCGCCAATACCTGTCCAGATGGGATAGGCTAAGCTAAGGGGTAGGTGTTTAACCGCTAACTCTAAAAATAAAAAACTTAAAATCATGCCAAGTACAGTGGCTAAACTATAACCAAGATGACTAAAACCTTGGCTTAATTTCATCGTGGTTGCCCAAGCTACTTCTAAAATACCAGCAATAAATAAAAATAACCAAGTCATGAAAATTCCTCCTCAAAATAAAACAGCGCCTACCGCACTCCGCTAAGACCTATGGAGTACGATAAACGCTGCATCACCCGGTGGTGAATTCTGATTTAATTAATAAAAGTAACTTAGCAAATTTAAACTAACTTGTTAACTGGCTAATTTGTGGTGGTTTCAATTGGTTTTACCATAAATATTCAACAGGATTCTTGATATAGGTGTTGTAAATATCTTGCACGATAGCCATTTGATCTTCGGTAAAGGCTGGTAATTCAGCTGCTTGAGCATTAGCTGTGATTTGTTCTGGCTTGCTGGCACCAGGAATAACAGTTGAAACAGCCGTGTACATCAGAATATAGCGTAAGGCCATATCAGCAAGGTTATCAGTTCCTAAGCGGTGCTTTAATTCATCAGCAGCTTTAACCCCGGTTGCAAAATCAACGCCAGAGAAAGTTTCACCTTTATCAAAAGCGGCGCCATTACGATTGTAAGTGCGGTGATCATCTTTGCCAAAAGTGGTTGCTAAAGTGTACTTGCCACTTAATAAGCCACTTGCTAAAGGCACTCGCGCTAAAATACCAACATTGGCGGCTTGGGCTTCAGCGAAGAAGCGGTCAGCAGGGCGCAGCCGGAACATATTAAAAATAATTTCAACTGCAGAAATATCGAACTGTAATGCTTTTTCAGCTTCTTCAACCCGCTCAACACTGACGCCATAGTTTTGGATTTTACCAGCTTGTTTCAACTCATCTAATGTCCAAAAAACGGTGGGATCATAATAGACACTAGTTGGTGGACAGTGTAGTAGAACTAAGTCTAACGCTTCAACACTCATATTTTTTAAAGAACTTTCGACAAAAGTTGTTAAATTCTCTTTGGTATAACTAGCTGGTGTATGTGTTTCTAACTTGCGACCAATCTTGGTGGAATAGTGAACATCAGGGTGTTGTTTAAGAAATTCACCAACGGCATGTTCACTATGGCCATCTTGATAAATATCAGCAGTGTCGAAATAATTGACACCTGATTCATAAGCAGCGGCCAACGTTTCAGCAGCATCTTTAGCATCGAATGGTTCGCCCCATTTGCCGCCAAGTTGCCAAGTCCCTAATGAAACTTCACTAATATTGAAACCTGTTTTACCTAATGTTCTAAATTTCATGACATCCTCCTTAATGATTAATCAAAGCCTATGATAGTTGATTTAGAGGCTTAGAACAAGAATTGTCCCAAGTTAATCATGATTAACGTTATTTAAAAATCACCCACTTCACTTAATAATCAAGTATAATAAAAAAGTAATTAGTTGAAAGGTGGTAGTTTGAATGAATGCTTCTGAATTATTTGATAAAGTTAAAGGTCTAGTAAGTGGTGGCAACCTTGATGATGCTAAATCATTTATTGAAGACCACAAAGATGAATTAGGCGACTATTTAGAACAAGCTAAAGGCTTGCTTGATGGTGGCGATTTACTCGATAAAGCCAAAGATTTATTTAAATAAGCGTTGAATGAAAAAGTCTGACCTGTAATTCAGGTCAGACTTTTTTGTGTCTTCTTAACAAGCTATTACCGTTTGAAGCGATCACGATAAAACTGTCGGACCAACGTCAGCATGGCGACAAAAGCACCGATATTCAGCACAACCATGAATACTTGACCGATCGCAGATAAATTAAAGAAATAAAACAATAATACCCAAGTGAAACCCCATAACCAAACGATGAGAATTTTTGCAAGGTTGGCAATTAACTTGGCATTGAGAATGCCGCTATTTGCTAGTTGATGTAACCATAAACGCACGGCTAAATTTACTAACGTTATCGCAGCTAAAAAAAGCAATGCCGGTCCTAAAATTCGCCGGTCATAATGATAATAATTCGTCGGCACGCCGGTAATTGAAAAATAAGTCGGCATCGCTGTGGTTAAATGATGTCTAAAAACAATTAAAATCAAACTTTGAATCAATTGGGTACTGAGAATAGTGATTAAATATTTCTTCAATGGTTTCATCAAAATCACTCTTTTCGCGATGATTAATTGCTAATTTTAACTTGATCTTACCATGAATCCTGTACGGCAGATATTGAATGACTCAAAGACAGTGAAAATCTATTGTGAAAACTGGTAATTAAGCGCTATTTCCGCTACAATTTTCAATGAAACGTTTTTATAAATTTTTGAGTGATGAGGTCGTATAAATGAAAGATGTTAAACTAGTTGCCAGTGATATGGATCATACTTTACTAACCGAGAAGAATGAACTACCACCAACATTGTTTCAAGATATTGATAAACTACAGTCATTAGGGGTCGAGTTTGCGATTGCTAGTGGTCGTCCGGTTTATACATTAGAAGATATTTTTGGCGATTTAAAATCAGAAATGACCTTTGTTAGTGATAATGGCGGCGTCATTGTTTATCATGGTGAAGTTATTCATATGAGTCCTTTGCCAACAGCTGATTATCAGAAGATGACGCGGTTTACTTTAGAACAAACTACCGGTGTGCCGGTTATTTGTGGTTTGGATGCGGCTTATGTGCCAAGTTCAGCACGTGAATATGACGCTGCTTTAAGAACGTTTTATACCAAAATTAAGTTCGTTGATGATATTTATGCCGTTGATGTTAAAGCTGATAAATACACGATTTATTTCCCTAATGGCGATAGTGAAGTCAGCAACGACGATGTCTTCTTACCAGAATTTGGCAATGATTATTCTGTTGTCATTAGTGGACCTGAGTGGATTGACGTCATGAACAAAGATATTCACAAAGGGACAGCCATGGCCATCCTTGGGGATAAATTAAAAATTAAACCTTCAGAAATGATGGCCTTTGGTGATATGTATAATGATATCGAAATGTTGAAGTATGTTAAATATAGTTACTTAGTTGCCAATGCCGCAGCTGATATGGCTCAATATGCAAATTATCGCACTGATTCAAATGATGATTATGGTGTGACGAATGTTTTGGAACAGTTGATTGAAGTGAAAGAACCTTAAAAGTTAATCTAAACTCAGAGATAAAAACATGAAAAAACCGACTAGTATTAGTGCTTGTCGGTTTTTTGAGTCTTCTTAACCTTCTTGGTTGACATTTTGCTGATGAAAGTCAGTTGCAGCAATCTGGCAAACGAAAGTTTCTAAATTATCCAAATCCTTTTCAGAATAGAAATCCTTCAATAAGTAACTGTTTTTAAATTTAAAAGTTTCTAAGAAATAGGGCGAATCAGCTATGAATAAATCATAGTTTTGAGTGGACGTGGCAATTTCAATTTGGTACTTGTTGGGTGGTTGAAGCTTATGCTCAAAATCACGTTTCAACTTTTTTAAATATGGAACTCCATGTTTAGAATAGAGACCGATTAATTTTTTATCAGACTTATAATACATTGCATCATCAAGGAAAAAATTGAAAAAATGTGAATAAGTCAATTCTAAGTAGTCTCTATTGGTAGTTTGATCAATAGTTTCTAGCGACTGGTCTTTCAAGATGGTGATTAGTGGTGTTGCTAGATTTGATCGGTTCCAAGATTTTTTGTATTTATGCGTCCAATAATCACTAAAGCTGAAAATGATTTGTCCTTTAAAAAGATAATGTTGATTAAATAATTGAGTAAAAAGTGGTTGCCATTTCTCTTTTAAGTTCTCTTCAGCTAAATAATTTGATAATTTTAATTGCTTAAAAGCTGTTGTAAAAATCCAATCGACGTGACGGTTAACAACTATAAAAGGATTCTTCCAAGAAGCTTGATTAATTTTCCTTAAAACTAGTTGATTTTGATTGTCTCGAATAAGATCAGTGATAATGAATAGGTATAAGTAAAGACTATTTTTTTTATTAAGATTAGTTATATTTGTGACGGCAGTTGAGTTGTAAGCTTGAAGGATCTTATGATAGAGTGGATCTTGAAAAGCGTCTTTCAATAATTCATCGTATTCATTCTCTTTGAACTCATTGACAAGTTTAAGACGAGATTGACAAACTTTTAACCATAATGCAAGAGATAATGAAGTTTGCGCACTAAAATTGGTATCGAGTATTGTTTCAAGTTTCTTTATAATATTCTGCGTTTCACTTTCTTTACGAAGGGTTTTAAACTGGACTAAAGAGCATGTGCTCCAGAGAAATAAATAATAGAAGTGGACAATTTGTAATTCAGAACCATAGATACGACCATTTTTTATTTTTATACCAAATTCAGATAATTTGTGGTTTAAATGACCTGTCTGACGGAATAAAGTTGATTCACTAATATTTAATTTATCGGCAAGCTGTGGAACATTGTAGGAAAATTTGTCAAATAAATACATTAAAATTTGATATTGCAAGGTTTCATGAAGATAAAGGTCATAGAGTTGATTAACATTAGTAGCAGTTGAATTTAATATCTGATAAGCATCATGACCTTCTGAGTTATCAATGGCTAATTTTAAGCCTAATTCAGGATGTTCTAGTAACTTTTGCATTAAGCGATTTGCAGATTCGTGAATGATAAATTTAGAAGTATCCAAGTTATAAACTAGCTGTTTATCACAAACTGTTGTTTTATTATGACTCAATAAATAATCGATCAATTCCAGTTCTTGTAGGTTATTATTGGAGATCAAACTAAATAAGTTCAAAAAAGTCCCCCCCAATTGATAAGATATCATTTAATGATGATTTATTTAAGGCATGATAAATCCATGAACAATCAATTATAACATTACTTCACAAAAAAATGTTAATACATATCTAGTTACAATATAAATATAGTAGGATTATGAAAACCTTTATAAAAATTAATCGTCGATTAAAGATAATAATAGCCTTGTTCAAATTTTATGTACACACGAAGGCTATGAAAATAGGACTTCGTCAGTTATTTTCTCTTAATAAAAAAATGTTGACGGATATCTATCTAACGAAGAATGTATAATAATCACAAGGGATATAATAATATTGTGTAACGATAAATATCACAATTCTTATGGATTCGGTACGTTGATTATCGTTTCTAGAAGTAGGAGATATTTCTTATGCGGAGGGATTAAATTTGAAGAAAAATAAATACTTTTTATGGGCGGCTGTTTTATTATCAACAAGTGGGAGCTTTGTTTCAGCAGCTAATGTACATTCTGTGTATGCTGCGACCCCTATTGCTTCTGAATCATCTCTTACAAGCACGACAGCAAAGAACGCTAGCAGTGTTGTGCAGCATACTTCTAGTGTTTCAGAAACTAGTACGGTTAGTTCTAATGTTCAAGAGTCTTCGAAGAGTGTAAATGCACCAGCGGTTTCTAATGATACTAGTTCTGCAAGCAGCTCAAGTACACCAACTGCTGTTAGTAACTCTGACAGCACGAGTACTGAGAAAACATCAAACACTACAGAGATTTCTAAGAATGCTAGCTCTGTCAGCAATTCCGAGGCCCCAAGTGTTGTCAAAGACAAAGAATTGTTAAATACAACAGTAGAAATAGTAGATCAAGATGGCAATAATTTAGGTAATTATTATACAGTTAAAGGTTCGCAGGGTACTGTATTAAGTGACGGCAAAGGCTGGAATGCAGTAGGCCAAGCATTAAATGGTTACTATGAAGATGGTTATTATCCGGTAAATACAAGTGCTATGAACGAAACTATCGGAAAATCTAATCAATTATTCACCATTACAATTGGCAATAAGTTAACAAGTGCAGTTAAGATTGTAGACCAAGATGG
>NZ_AYYK01000014.1 GCF_001436095.1 Lapidilactobacillus dextrinicus DSM 20335
CCTAATGTAGAAAGCTGCTTTTATTTATATGTTTCAAAAAATAGTTGCAGTTCCTTTAACTGCGCTTTTTTATTGCTTTACCCCCACTTCTCCATGATATTCTGAAAGAAACAGACGATAACGGAGGCGGCAAGATGCAACATTATGATCTGACCTATCTAGAAATTATAATTCGTTTAGTTATGGCTATTATTATGGGCGGCGCGATTGGTTTTGAGCGTGAATACAAGAGCAGACCTGCAGGAATGCGAACCCATATTTTGGTTTGTGTTGGAGCGACTTTATTAGCACTGATTCAAGAACAAATTACCTCGCAAACGGTTGACTTTGCGCAGGCTCAACCTAAATTGATACAAATTCTCACTGCTGATCAAACCCGAATTATTGCCCAGATTGTTAGTGGTATTGGTTTTTTAGGTGCGGGTACGATTATCATGACAAAACAGACGGTCAAAGGATTAACCACCGCTGCCTCTGTCTGGGCTGTTGCTGCAGTCGGCATTGCTTTAGGATCAGGACTTTATGTCATCGCAATAACTGGATTTATTGCGATAATATTAGCTTTGGCAGTTATTTCATATTTGGTTCCCTTGCCAAGAATTCGTCGTTTACAAGTTGAAGTTGAACACGGTGAAGAAATGATTACTTATATTCAAGATTTTTTAAAGGAACGACAAGTTTCAATCGAAAATCTAGATTTAAAAATCACTCGCGAAACTGTTGAAACTAAACGGAAGTATTTAATCATGTTCACCTTAACCGTTCCCAAAAACATCGATGAAGAGAAGCTGATCCTTGAGCTTTCCAATAATGACGATATCCTGATGATTCAAATTATTGAATAATAACAAATACTAAAAGTGAGCATAATAGAACCTATATCCCTATTCGATTATTTAATACATCCAAGCTAATCGAAGATAGGACTTTTACTGAACAAGGAGTGGCGAGATGAATTACTGGTTAGTTTTTGAAAAAATGATTGTAACGATTGTCTTACTCTTATTTTACAACCGTCTATCCGGACTAAGAAAGTTAGCACCGATGACCACTTTTGATACCATTGGTAACTTAGTAATCGGTGCAATTTCTGGAACGACCTTGTTAAATGAACGCGTTAAACCTAAAGATATTTTCGTCTTCGTCTTGATATGGTTGGGAATTCTATTATCAATTCGGTATTTAAAAGGAACGCACCGCGTACTTAGAAATCTGATTGATGGACAACCAATCTTCTTAATGAGAGATGGCCATCTATATCCTGAAATGTTTCGTAAAGTTAATACCGATAGCAAGGCCATTGAATCATTACTGCGCAACAAAGGTGTCACCGGAATCCACACACTAGATGAAATTATTATCGAGCCCAATGGTCAAATTAGTTATACAACATCGAAGAAGGATGATTTTTCACAAATTTTAATTGATTGTGGACAAATCCGTGCCTACGCTTTAAAAATTATTAATCAAGATGAACAATGGCTTCGCCAAACCCTGGCTGCCCATGGCTATTCAGATATAGATTCACTATTCTGTGTCGAATACGCCAATGATACCTTTTGGATTTATGCTGACTCAACTGACGACGCCGGTGTAACTTATACGAAAATCAAGATTAATCACTAGAAGGGTAGGCTAATTCATTTTGTGGTGTAAAATATTGCACAACTTGGGTATTGATTGCTTGTGCAGCTGCATTACCTAAAAACCACATGCTCATCATTTGTGATTTAAAAGCCTGTGGCGCCAACTTAGAAATTACCGATAAACTAATTGGTGACATCAGTAATTCACCAATTTCCATAATTCCCCAACTCAACACTAACCATAGAAAAGTAACGCGGGTATGCGTGCCATGCAGCCAAACCGGTAACATCATGACCATAAAGGCGACGCCCGTAAAAATTAAACTCCAAGAAAATTTAGCTGCGGCCGTGGGTTGTTTTTTGCCTAACTGTGTCCACAAAAGCGCAAATAATGGCGAATAAATGATAATAAAAAGTAGATTTAGCGATTGAAATTGACCACTTTGAAAGTGAAAGCCAGCAATATTAAGTCGTACCTGATTTTGCGCAAAGAGCGTTAAAACAACTGTTGCCTGTTCCAATACCATACAAAAGACAATTTCAGCAATAAAAACATAGTTATAGGCATGCAAATGACGTTTTTCTGTGGCTGTAACCTTAGAACTACGAAACATAATGCCAAAATAAACAATTGGTAAGATGACACCGATGATCGTAATCGTATTAACAATGCCATTGCCCGTCAAAATGTGGAAAGCATTGAGAATGAGTAGAATCCCCGCTAGGATACCGATTCCCAGAATTACTTCCACGAGTAATTTTTGACGTTGTTGTGGGGTCAATGGATCGGTAGGCAGTTTACTCAATGCTGGTAATTTTTGATAATTGTGGACGTAAACGATTAATCCTAGCGCCATTCCTAAGGCAGCCAATGAAAAACCGGCATGATAATTGTAAGCTTGTCCAATATAAGACACTAAAAATGGTGCCAATAAAGAACCTAGATTGATCCCCATCACGAAGATGCTATATCCTGAATCACGACGCGAATCACCAGGTGCGTATAACGAACCGACTGTTTCAGACACGTTGGTCTTTAATAAGCCGTCCCTAAAGTAATCAAGGCAATGGAAGCAAACAAAGCCCCCATGCCAATTGGCATTGCTAGCAGAATATGTCCTAACATAATTAAGATTCCACCATACAAAATTGCCTTAGCCGTACCGTTCTCACTACTTAATTTGCCTTCCAACTTAAATCCTCCTAATAAATAAAAAATACCTTTTTGGCTCTGGCCGTAAACAACGGTCAAATCCAAAAAGGTATTGTAAAAGTCTAGGAATAATAATTTCAGCCGAGATTAGACTTAACCTAATAGATTTGATAAACATATCTATTAGGGTGCACGCCAATAAGGCCAGCTAATAGACACGAACGTTGTCTGCATGGCGTCCGTATCTTAATATTGCTACGGACGCTTGCTAAAATAGCTAAGCCAATAATAACTATTCAATTGTGGTTGACGAAATCATTAACATGTGCGTGACCTCCAATGAATATTTCCAATTATACAATGTAAAAAATGAGAAAATAAGCCTATTTTTTAATTTTCTAAAAAAGGCTTTAATCATTTTTAAAACTCAAAAAAATACTTTTTTATTCGCGAAGTATCATTCATGCTTTTCTTTGAAATTCTTATTGATCCTTACAAGCCAAACTATAAATCAACTTCACGCTTCACCGAAAAGCCATAATGCGGCATATCTAGTCCGTAATAATGCTTAATTTTACGACCGCGAACCAGCATGCCGTTACGGATGGCAACATTCATTGAGGCATAATTAGTATCGCGAATAATTGACCAAACTTCGTTAAGCGCTAATTGCTCAAATGCATAATGTTTACAGGCCTCTGCTGCTTCAATGGCATAACCTTGATGCCAATATTGTTTTTGAAATAAATAGCCCACTTCAACAACTGGTTCAAAGAACTCTTGCCGAGTTAAACCACACTGACCGATCATTTCATTGGTTTCTTTTAATACGACAGCCCAGAGACCAAAACCATCTTCGTTGTAGCGACGCAGCTGATTATTTAGCCAGGTACGAACTTCTTCATCCGAAAAAGAATGGGCATAAGCATACATCACCTCTGGATCTTGCAACATTTTGCAAAGATCAGTGTCATCATCAAGTGTCATTTCTCGTAAAATCAAACGCGGTGTCTCAAGAATTTTCAATTATGGTCCTCCTAGATTACGTAAATAATGCGACTGTTGTTTAAAAGTAACTAACGACGGTTTTTATTTCGCATAACCATACAAATTAACTTGACCAGAAATATACTCGCCTAAATAAATATCACTAATCTTGCTGAAACCTTGGGCGTTAGCTTGCTGTTCTAACCAAGCTTCATCATGATGAATTAATTCCAGAACATCAAAATTAGCCTGTCCGTCGACAATAATCGGATATTTAATATTCTCATCGCCAAACTCGATTAAAGTTAATTGGCCGTTTTGTTCAAGAATCGCACGCTTAACATTTTGAATTTCATAAATACCATTAGCCCGCAGTTTAAACATTAATTCGTTGGCAGAAATACCACTTTTTAAACATTCACTAACATCTAAGCGTCCATCTTGAATTAAAGTTACTGGTTGCCCATCAACGATCACTTTAACATAGCGATTATGTTCCTTAGCAAATTTCAAAATTAAAACCAGCAACGTCCAGATAATTAAAACTAAAATGAACTGTAAAACAGTAATAGAATCATTGTAAATGACACCGCCAATAATACCACCCAAAACATAATTCTGGACCTGATCCATGGCTGATGATGGTGCTAAGTTACCTTTGCCCATGATATTAATTTGGGCAATCAAACAAATAATGCCTAATGCAAATTTGATAATAATTGGACTGTAAAACTGCATGTGGTCCCTCCTATTTATTGACGGTAATTTGATCATTCATCAGGTGTGCGCGATTTAGTGTATAAGAACTTTGATCTTGGCTTAAATTCACCTTATAATAATCATCTTTAATTTTAACAATGACACCATCTGCTAGCTGTGTGGCATTCACCAAAACTTCTTTGTTGTTAATCTGTTTATCTGCAGCAACATTGCGGACAAAATTTACCATTTGCGATGATTGGGAATGTTGAGCCTGATTGGATCGATAATCCGAATACTGCACGCCCAAAGCAAATAATAAAAGCAATAAAAAAATAATACTCAAGTCACGATACTTGGTTTGAATCCGATGTCGTAAATACAAACTAAAAAATATAACTAAGACAATCAATGAACCAAAAATCATAAAGTACTTCAAATAATCCGTAATATTCGACTGTGCTTCTAAATAATGAATACCATAAAAAGTCATGACAGCCCTCCAAAAAATCTGATTAGTCTTAAAGTTATTATACTATATGTCAAAAAACGTCCCTAAAGATGCACCTAGAATATAAAAAAGCCGCCAACATTTAAGTATTGGCGGTACTAAAAATAACACTATAATTTAACAGAACCACTCATGATTAACCCCTAATCTAAAAATTATAGGGCAACTTCATCAATCCGTAATTATTTTAGTCATTATAGCTAACACATAATGATACTACAATTCATTAATACTGTTTTTATACTTATTTTGAGCTAGAGCAAAATTACCAATAGTTGCAGAACCGTTGTTTGCAATAGCGGGAACTGTTAAATAATCCGTCAATATTGGTGTTGGAACATAATTATTTAGCAACGCATCAAATTCAGTTCGGACTTGATTTAAAAAGGACTCATTAGCAACGCCACCACCAAAAATTATTTTATTTGGTCGTAGTGTCAGTGTTGTTTGAACTGCAGCCTGAGCAGTATAATATGCCATAATTTGCCAAATAGGATCCGTTGCTGGAACATCTCGGCCGTTTTTACCCGTACGTGCTTCAAAGGTAGGACCTGCGACCAAACCTTCTAAACAGTCATTGTGAAAAGGACAAATTCCTTTAAATGACATATCATCCGGATGACGTTTAACAAATACATGTCCCATTTCTGGATGTCCTAAGGTGCCTACAAAATTTCCATTATCAATTACTCCTGCACCTACACCAGTACCAATAGTGTAATATACCAGACTCTTAAGTGGCTTTCCTTGTTGATTAGCGTAAACAAATTCACCGTATGCTGAACCATTGACATCCGTTGTCCAAGCAATTGGAACATTCAATGTACGACGTATGATACCTACAAAGTCAGTATCTTGCCACGCTAATTTTGGCGTATTCGTAATATAGCCATACTTTTCATTATTTGGACGAATTTCAATTGGTCCAAATGATGCTATCCCAATTGCGGCCAAATCAAAATTATTAAAGTAAGCAATTACTCTTTTTAAAGTCTCCTCTGGTGTTGTTGTGGGAAACTGAACTTGATTTTGAGTTTGAAAGTCCTCATTACCAACAGCGCAAACAAATTTAGTCCCACCTGCTTCAATTGATCCATATAACATCACAGTCACTCCGTTATTGATTATTATTTTTCTGTTTTCTTCTTTGCCTTGTACTTGGAATTCCCATTTTTATTCTATACTTTGCAACTGTACGACGAGCAACATCAAAACCATGTTCACAAAGTTGACCTGCTAGATCTTCATCGGTTAATGGCGATGTTTTTGATTCTTTTGTTACCAAATCCTTAATCGTTAGCATTAGTTCTTCAACGGATTTGTTCCCTTTACCATTACTGTAGCGGGCAAATAACGCCTTCAAGGGAATCACGCCGACGGGGGTTTCCATATAGACTCCGTGAATAGCTCTACTAACGGTTGATTCATTAATATGAAGCTCATGTGCAACTTCATTAAGTAACAGTGGTCGTGGAAATTCACTGTAACCACGTAAGTAATCAGCCTGATGATGTATTAATTGTTTTGATATTAATACCAAAGTAGCTTGTCGCTGTTCAAGTGCTGCTTTAACGGATAAAAAATTATCTTTTTTCAGGCGCAGATATTCTTGAATATCTTTTTCTTGATGTTTTTGAAATTGTTTAAAACTTTCAGCAGCAAATAATAATTCAGGTTTCCCATACCGTGTTAGCGTTAAACTGATTTTATCGTGTTTAACTTTCATTACTAATTCAGGAATAACGTAGTTAACCTGGCTTTTGCCAAATAATTCTCCAGGTGTTGCATAAAATGATCTGATTAACCTTAAAGAGGAATCAACTTCATTCTTAGTTAACTTCAATAGCTCTTGAAGCTCATCAGTATGATGTTCAAGCAATTGAGAAAAACTATCCTTAATTATCTTTTCAGCTAATGCTGCATATTTACTGTTACTTTCACTAGCTTGTATCAACAAGCATTCTTGTAAAGTTGAAGCACCAACACCCGGTGGATCTAATTGCTGAAGTAACTTTCGTGCTTTTTGTGCATCAGTCTCCGAAATATGTTGTTCGTTCATCATAACTTCATTACTAATAGTTAAATAGCCAGTAGGTTCGAGCTGAGTAATTAAATATCGAACTACTTTTTTAATATTTATCGACCAAGTCATAAAAGTAATTTGTTCAAGTAAATAATCATACAAATTATTTTCACATCTATTTGCATAATCAAAATACTGAGGCATTCCAATTGAATGGGGCGTAAGGTGATCGAATGCTGTCCGCACTTCCATGAATGGATTTTCTAAGCTTTGCGTCTTTAAGTAATGAATTAAGTCAGGAGTATCCAGCTGTAACATCATAATTGACTGCCGCATAGTTTGTGACAATTTTAGTTTTTGCTGTTGTTTTTGCGAAAAGCCTAACTGTTGATGTTCCATTGATTTTCTCCTCCTTAATTACATTATCTTGGTAATCTCTCTTTACGATTTGGTAATGGCTCACTAATACCAATTGGTGACATTGTATACCAATATGCCACACTGGCAACATCATCTTGACGTTCAAATAACTTAACATCATCGTTTCCAATTTGTTGTAAAGTAACTGTCAATTCTTTATCAAAAACAATCGGATCTTGCAAGTGCCATCGATATAAGCCATGTCTAGGTAACCCATCATCACCGAAGGCATGTACTGCATTCAACTTACCCGTTTCAAAACGATCTCGAGTCGCATCGCGATTTGATTGGAATGGATATCCTAAGAATGGTGTACAGTAATTTTTTGCTCGGGGGCGTCCGTAATCATCATATTCATGGAATGCCCAAGCACCACCAAAATAGTCCTCAGTTCCGGTCGAAGTTATAGTTGGAAAGTCAGAATCGCCATCAAAATAAAATTTAAACTCACCTTCGCCCCACCAATATCTCTCTAAACAGGTTAAGGCCAGATAAGTACCAATATAATAACCCGGGCCTTGGACATTATCTAGTAATTTGTAATCTTTCTGATAAGTCGTGATTCTTTCTCGACGCCACTGAGCGTGGAAATACATTATATTCTCCGGTAAATTATCTTCCAAAGCATAGTTAACAGTATAAAAAAAGGATGTCAAATCTTTTAGATGTTGATTTTCTATCGTGATTCGAGCATGTTTTCTAAAAGGCATCTCGAAATAAGAATTGAATCCTCCTGTCGGATTGACAACTATTGGTAGTGAATTAACGTCACAACGTTCACCAAAACCATTACAAAAGAAATCACCAAGCGGTGACTCTACTGCAGGTTTTTCTTCATTATCCCAATAAATTCTGAGAACTAAATCTCTCAAAATAAAACTACCAAATTCTGTCGTATCTCGAACGGTCATCCAAAGATGTTGAATTATTCCCGATCCATTTATATCTGCTAGCGTTGTCTCAACTCCCATTTTTAAAGGGATTGCCGCACGCCCTTTTCTCGATTCTCCTAATTCACTATTTAGCATAGCGGCTTTTCCTTTTTCACCAGTTGGATTCTCTGGTGTAATTGCCCTTGTATCCTGTTTGTGGTATTGCGTGATATCACTTAATAATCCCATTATTTATTTTCCTTTCATAGCTGATTACTTTTCCAACTGCTAATTTCTTTTTTTGTCCTTGGCAAAATAAAGTAATATTTTGAACACCTACGTTTACCACTTCAATACTCGATGGCGTTACAGTCAAACTTATCCTATCTGATCCTATCGGAATATTCTCCCAAGAAAAACAATCAATCGTTGGATGAACAGAAATCATATTATTTTTTCGTGAAACGCCTAATAATTGAGTAATCATAAGGGAAATAAACATTCCTGAAGCCCAGCCACATTTCCCACAGCCAAGATTTCGTACAACTTCTTTTCTACTTGGATTTAATGGATATGGCCACCACCACCATGAGCCGTCTAAATCAGTTAAATTAACCAGCTTGTTCAGTTGAGCGTTAAGCTGACCATCATCGGAATGACCCATCATAATACTTATAAATCCAGGAAATGTTGCACCTGATTCTTCTCCCCATGAAATTCCATCAATTTTGGAAACATAAGTTGGGTTATGAACACTGCCGGTAAATTTCATAGTTGCACGATACACAGAATTATCTAATTTTACAAAGTTATAAATGGGGGCGAGTGTTGTATCTGATTCTTCCCCATCATGCATCATCAAATCTATCTGATGATTATGAATCATATAGTTTAAAAAGATTAGTCCTTGATCCTGTATTGGCTTTTCGTATTGTAAAGTAGAGCTGGCATGATAATCCCCATGGATATTTCGTCCTTCAAGCCACTGTTTGCCAAATTTTCCTGAAACAGTTAAAAAATTATCAATTTCATTTTTTATATTTTTAGAAATTGTTTGGAAATACTCGACTTCTGAATATCTACCAAGTGATGTTAAGATTGGGAGTAAACCATTTATTGCGCTCCATAAGCAAATATTTGATCCTGTGTGAAAGTCTCCCAACGCATATGCATCGCTAACCCAATCAGAATGACAAAGTGCATGATCCTGATTAGGACGTTTGGACAATATTAATCTCACTAATGAAACCATATGATCAACTAGCTCTGAATGCGCTCTAAAAAAATTTAGATCATCATTATATTGAAAGTAAAGACCAGATAATAATGCAGCTGACAACGTATTACCAATTGAATGCATTACACCACCGTGAAACTTACTGCCAACTTGTTTAACACCAAAAGTATCGAACCAAAGGATTGATTTTTGACATAATTCCTTGTCCATCCATACAGTAGGTAAACATGCATAATACATATCTTTATTCCATATGCGCGATGTTGCAGGAAAGCTGCCCCAATTACTGCCAACTATTTTTCCACTGGCATCCATTGCTAATGAAAGAAGC
The DNA here is from genome assembly GCF_001436095.1 of Lapidilactobacillus dextrinicus DSM 20335. Taxonomy (GTDB): domain Bacteria; phylum Bacillota; class Bacilli; order Lactobacillales; family Lactobacillaceae; genus Lapidilactobacillus; species Lapidilactobacillus dextrinicus. The sequence goes on from NZ_AYYK01000014.1 coordinate 9,820, forward strand.
GACTGATACGCAGCACGACGAACCATATGAGTTAATTCGGTTTGCTTCATTTTTAAATTCGTAAAGAAATTACTGTAATACATATAAGTTTGCTTCAACCACACGATATCATCATTTTGCTTGAAAAGTATTAAATCATTTGTACAAGATGGATCTACTAACGCTAAAGACAACACGCCAGATTCACCAGGTTGAAGTGTTAAGGTTGATTTCTTCAAAATAATATTTATATTCTGTTGATCAGAATATTTAGACCGAAATAACGGTGGTTCATTTAACGCCACGTGAAGTACATTTGCCGATATATTTTTAACGAAGAAAGGAACGATACACATACTTAATCTAGTATTATCTTCAAGAATTGGACAGAACGGTAACTCAGTTACAGATAACTCATGATAATAATGTTGTATTCTAGTCATAACATCATTAACAACATCAATATCTCTATCGTGATCAGCTTTCGCCAACAGGTAAACTCTGCCATTCACATTTAAAGAGAACGTAATATCTTTAGTTTGTCTTATCCCTTTATTAACCCATACACCGGGCTTTTCTTCTGTACGCCAATTTCCTTGATAGAAGGTCAAACATTCAATAGAACCATTCGGTCTAAAATTGGCCAAAGATTTTTGATTACCTACATCAAAAAATAAATCATTTTCAGTTAAATCTTGGGCATAATAGCTGGAAGTATTTAACGTATAGGATTCACCATTTTTAACGCCTATATGACTAAAAGGCGCAATCTGCGCCTTCAGCATTTTTTCAATAAATTTCATATTACGCGATTCCAAGCAATGATAACAAAATACCAACGACAACAATTCCAAAAATCATTGTGATAACGCCAACTTTTTTCTCAAGTAATTTAGCACAGCCCAATGTAACAAGCATTGGTACCAATCCCTTAAAAATTGTATCCAACACAGATTGAACATTCATAATCTCTTTACCGCCCATGGTTAAATGTAACTTAGACTTGAAGATCACCATGCTGACAGTCATAGCCCCAACCATAATTAAGCCTAAGATACTTGCTGCCTTGGTTAATACTTCGATTAAACCGTTGGCATATAATTTTTGAATATATTTTGATCCTAATGAATATCCAAGAATACCACCATAATAGCGCGTTAAGTAATTAGGAATATTAAACATTAATAAGAATAGAATTGGTGCGAGGAAGCTGCCCTGTTTAGCCATCGTAATGGCAATTCCTGCACAAACGACACGCCAAACACCCCAAAATAGAGAATCACCTATTCCTGCCAGCGGACCCATCAAACTTGTTTTAATCGCATTAATACTATCCACATCAAAATCAGGATTTTGCGAATTTTCTTTTTCCATAGAAGCAGCTATTCCCATAACAAACGAAGAAAATGGAATTGTTGTTGAAAAATACTGAGTATGTCGCTCAAGTGCTTCAGCGCGCTCTTTTTTATCTTTGTAAAAATGATTAATAAATGGCAGCATTGAATATGCAAATCCACCACCACCCATAGTTACTGGGTTGACAGAAGCGTACATTGACCCAGAACGCCAAAACATTTTACGAATTAATTTTTTTTCGTCTTTATTGATGTTTTCCCCAATTTTCATTCGAAGAAATCCTCCTCTTCTTGCTCCTCTAAAGTAACGTTGTTCGTTGTAGATGTAAGTGGTGTTGATTCTTTTAACTTTTTAAACTGTAAATCATTTTGTGCAACAATAATGGCAATAATAGCGCCGATTACTGCAATAGCAATTAGTGGCAATTTAAAGTAGGCCATCATAACAATGCCAAGGAAGAAATAAACAGATAGATCACTACGCCACAACATTCTCAGTAACATCGCCATACCTACTGCTGGTAAAAGATTTCCGGCAACTGTTAAACCATTCATAATGACATCAGGAATACTATTTAGAACACTCTTTACGACATCAGAACCAAATAAAACTGCAAAAAATGGAATCAAGGCATAAATACCATAATGAACAAACCACATCGTAAAGTGAAGACGAGTAATCTTTTTGCCATCCCCCTCTTTTGCATATTTAAAGAACTTCGAAGCCCATGGACCACACACAAATGAGAAAATCATATTCATTAACTGTAATCCCAACACTGCTAATGGGAAAACAATAGGTACAATAGCACCAATATTGCCACCCATTTTAATACTAAAAGCAGTTGCTAAGCCAGCTGCTAATGCAGGTTCGGCAGAGCTAGAAATTCCAATGTTGACAACGCCCATAAAAATTGCTTCGAGTGAGGCGCCAACCTTTAAACCGGTCGCAAAATCTCCCATTAATAAGCCAGCTAGTGGTGCAACAACAATGGGGCGACTAAACATTGCCATACCAAATAATTCATGAAAAGCTACACCTACGAATACCGCAATAGCGACTACAAATGCATCATACATTTCGATTCATCTCCTTATTTAATTAATATCCTTAAGAACTGCGCTAGCCATCTTTTTTTCCATTACTGGGGTACCTTGGAAAAAGGTATCGGGATATAACTCTACCAATTCATGCAAATATTTAATTTCTTCGTCTGTTAATAATGTTTCTTTGGTAATTAAATGTTTCTTTTCGTCCGTATGACTCATCTTTCCAGCATTACCCACATTCACCATTTCAAACTCGTTTGGAAAGGCTTTTGCAAGTTTCACTGCATCCTTTACTGTGGGTGTAATGACCATTAGATTCATATTTGCAGCTTTAGGATTTTGCAAAAGTTTAATTGCCCCATCAACTGTTTTAATAATGGTATGAATATCGGAAGGTGCTGCCATTTTCAAAGTCATCTTTTGAATTTCATTGGAAGCTGCCGCGTCATCTGCAACCACTAACCCATTTAGATGTAATGTTTTGGTCCAAGTCATGGCAACTTGTCCATGGATCAAGCGCTCATCAATTCTTAATGATTTAATCATGTTCATTCTCCTTATCGTGGGTCTCAAAAAAATCTAATTCTTCATCATGTTCTTCTATCAATGGATTTTGAATTTCGACAAGTTTCATACCATCTCTAGCTTGTAAAATCTGTGATTCAATGTCACTTTTACTAATTGGATCGGGTAATAACGCAATTGATAAAACAAGAGGTGCGTTAAAGCCACTAATAATATTAATTGGATAATGGCAAGTTGCTGCTTTCTCGGTAATATATTGATTAACACTGCCACCATACAAATCAGTAAAAATAATTGTTTCATCAGTTTTACTTAAGCTATCAATAAATAAATCAACTTCTTTTTTTATATCATGACCTTCTACATAACCACTGGCTGTTGTAATATTAGTCGTATCTCCCGCAATAATATTCAATGTGCTGAGCATTCCCTCAGCAAGCCGTCCATGAGACGCAATAAGTATTTTTTTCAAATTATTTCCTCCTCGTCAATATATAAGCATATAACGTGCCAAACTAAAAAAAGCCTGTGTTATCGTATTTATTAACACTATAAAAATAGTGTCTAGAAAGAAAAAATCATTTCTAGACACTATCACATTATGATTCTTCGATAAATGGCTGTAGTATTTCAAATAGTAAGGAAATCTCATAGCTATTAACTTTAAAATGATACTTCATCTCCATCGGTTGAAAAATACTATTAGAGACAATAAAAAAGTCCTCTTCCTTTTTACCATGTATTTTAATCTCATCTTCAGAAGATTCATTTCTAGACAAAAAAAGACGTTCCATCATTAATGCAATATGCATATATAAATTTAACTTTACCGTTCCAGTTAAAGATAGCTTAAAAATTGTTTCGTACTTCGAGACAACCGTCTCAACCTCATTGATTACTAACTGGGGGTTTAAAAAATTGAGGCGATCAGCAACTCCCTCAATTGAAAAGAATCTAACTAATTCACTTATCAATGAATTAAACTGTCCTGGGCTTAGCTCATCCTTTAACGTATCTGCGAGGTGATTAGTGCCCTTAGGATCAAGAATGTCATAGATATTAATATATGGAATATTAAACGGTCTTGGGAGCGCAGAAGTTGTAATGACTAATTTAGTTTTAGCAAAATAATCATTGTCGTTTTGTTTAATTAATTCTCGTAAAGAACGATAATCTTTTGTGTAGATGTCGATTTGATTACCTAAATACTCCTGAAAAATCTCTTTTAACTTTTCTGAAATTCCTAGTCCTGACATACAAGATATAATAATATTGGATTTTTTTGCAAAACCGTCAAAATATTGGACATTAATGCGATAGTTCTTTTCAGTATCACTTGCGATTTTTTCAAATGCAGTACTAGATTGCATTTTTATGCCAATATCTAACGCAATTGAAGTTGTCAAATTATTAACAATCAGTAGTTCACCCTGTAAATCATTCTTAATTTGGGAATACAGCTGATTCAAAGAACCCATATCAACAATTAGAACTAGGTTTTCCGCATGAACCTGAGCATCTATATATTGACGAGTTAAATCAACAGTCTCTTTAACATCACTATCAATTGGCATATCAATAGCCTCAAAAATATAGTTGCCACAAAGCTGATTTACAACAGCGCCTATACTACTTGCTGTTCTTTCACCATGTGCGATTAAAAGACCTTTGACAGGCATTTTTTCTTGTACATATCCTGCAAGTACAACTGTTACTACTGAAGAAATAAAGTTTGTTTGCTCTATCGTTAATCCATCTAAACTAGCTACGAATTTCTGTGCAAGGTAAGCACTGCGCGGAAATTCAACGCCCAGCTGATGCTTTGCTTCAGCTGCCTTATTAGAAATCTGAAAATTCGTTACTACCAAATTACCTATTGCTTCTCCCATAGTGTCAACTTTGACTATGCCATAACGTTTACTAATTAACATCTTCCATTTTGCAGCAGTAATCTTTTGAATAAATAGTTGTGTTTGCGTTAGTTGTTGTGTCGACTGTAGAGCCACCAATAATTTTTGTGTTAAGGAACTCATTCTACTTAATGATGATTCGTTACAATAATGATTGATTAAATTTCTTGCTAGTTGATTAGTATTACTGCTAACTACTTTTATATCTTCGTTGCAATTAGGGTCAACAAGTAGATCCGGCAACTGTTGATCATAATTCTTATTACTAACATCGAGATCATTAGAAATTTGAATTTCATTTACTTGTAATATTGGTTCATCTTTCAAACTAAAAGATCGTGCACATGCAAGTTTGATTACACTTTTAACCTTGCCAACGTTGCCACGATCATCACAATTAGCGAGTAGTGCTAATGCCGAACCTTTTACACTTATGTTTCTTTTTAATCGATGTGCCTCATTTAAAAAGAACAACCTAATCAACTCTAATCTTTCATTAATAGGCCGGTTAGCAAATGTTGGTAAAACAATTTTCACATCAATTCTTCGTAAAAAGGTCTCTAAGAAATATTTATTAATATTTTCCGTTGTTGCAAATATTAACCTCACATTTGCCTGCGACCATTCATTATTTTCGCCAATCGGTCGATAACGTCCGGAATCCATAAATAAAAATAATTTTTCTTGATTTTCACTTGATAAGCGATGAACTTCATCTAAAAACAAAAAACCATGATTAGCAGCAGCAAGCAACCCTTTCTTATCTCGCTCAGCACCAGTAAATGCACCACGTTTATATCCAAATAGAGTAGATGATAATAATTCTGGATTGTCGGCATAATCAGCACAATTTAATGTTATGAATGGTGCATCATCTTCAATATTTCCATTTTGCATCGCATAATCAGCTATTTTTTTTGCCAGAAAACTTTTTCCAGAACCGGAAGCCCCCTGAATTAACAGGCTGAGACCATTAGGTGGATAATTAACAGCAGAAATACATTGCTCTATAGCATTTCTTAGACTACCATCTGAACCAATAATATCTGAAAAAGTTCCAAAATTAGTAGCATAACTTTTATTCGAACTTATCATCCAAAGTACAGGACGAGTATTTTGTTTTTGAACGAGTTGTTTTTTTAATAGTTCATTCAAATAATGGCTAACATTTTGTCGTGAAATTTTTAAATCCTCAGCAAGTTGTTGTGCAGTTACTGTCTTTCCATCATTACAAAGTTTTTTAAGTCTTTCGAGAACACGCTCCTGGGCATTCATTGGTTCTCAACTCCTATTCTGCTAATTCATAGTGAATGTTATCATAAAGTTTTCAATCTGTCTAATACCGTCACAGTACTGTTTTTAGACACAGAATAATAGTGTCTAAATAACAAGCAAAGAAAATTATCTCCCTAATTGTTAATAAAAGGATCTAAAACAAATATTTATATTAATAATTTCGGTTTATTTTCAACTAATAAATTCTGAACATTTATGCTTTATTATCACCTAAAAATCAGTTACTTTCTTTCAATATTTATTTTTAATATGCTCATTTCATATACCGTTATTTAACTAGTGAATAGAATCTTATTATTGTTTTACAATATATAATTATCGTATTACGATAACAATGAGCACACATGATACGAACTAGGAGGGTCAAAAGTTATGTTAGTTAATCAATCAAAGATGTCCAATTTTTTCATTAATCTTTCTCTTTTACTAGTGAGAATTGGTGAAATTTTACTTGGAGTAGCAATCGTCCTAGATCCATTAATCTTCGCAACCTTAATTAGAGCCAGGTTATTAAACAATTCAAATGGTAAATATTTAAGCTTCATGCCTATTGGTCCTCAAAACTCTATTAATTCTGTTGGAATAATTAAATCAACGATTCCCAGAAACATACCAGTTTGGTTACTTTTTAGTATTACGGTAATAAGCATCATCGTGTTGATGGGGTATCTTCTAATCTTTAATTTCTTAATTAAAATATTGAAAAATATAAGGTCGGAAGAATACTTTATTGCTGCTAACATTCACTCCTTCAGCCACATCATTCATCTTGGTATTGTTCAAATCATTTTATATGCCGTGTCGTTTTTTATTACTTATATCGGTTATCATCAGATTGGCGAAACCCAACCGCTACAATTTAATTTTTCTAGCTTTATTATCTTTATTTTGTTAATTGTATCTTGGGTGTTTTACATCGTTCTTAAGCATGGTGTAGCCCTACAAGAAGATAATGACAGCATGATATAAAAAGGAGTAAGTATGATTGTTATTAAGCTAGATCACATGCTATTAGATCGTAAAATGACTTCAGCTCAACTTGCAAAAGCAATTGACATCACACCAGCTAATCTCTCCATTTTAAAAACGGGAAAAGCCCGTGGGATAAGATTTAATACACTTGAAAAGATTTGCCAAGTTTTGCAATGTCAGCCTGGAGATATTTTGAAGTATGAAGAGATTTCAGAATAGTCTATTAGAAACACTTAGCGTATACAAATAATTAGTTAGAAAAAGAATGAATATCTAGGAACTGAAGTTATAATTTGATACAGATATATAAAAGCACTTTCGAAAAAAGTA
>NZ_AYYK01000015.1 GCF_001436095.1 Lapidilactobacillus dextrinicus DSM 20335
CTAATGTAGAAAGCTGCTTTTATTTATATGTTTCAAAAAATAGTTGCAGTTCCTTATATAACGTTAAGGATGCACTTTTACATGATATCTTATATCACTTATTAGTAAGTGATCATCTTATTGCTAAAAATCAGTCTAAAGTCTTGTGAATAATTTTTAAAATATGCTATACTCTTCCCTATCATTCATTAAAGCGTCGTTATTGAGAACAGTTTTGGCGGATTTCAGCTTTAATAATCTCGTCGATCTGTTGCTTAGCTGTTGCCCAATGATCGTTATTAATCACCTTAGCAATTGATTTTAGAGCTGCTGGCACTTGTAAGTCACGTTTTGACTCTGCACTTGCTAATCTTTTCTCAATTTCGGCCGGTTGGTCGCCTCGTGCTTCTAAGCGTGGCAACAAAACTTCAGGATTCGAGACGGTAATGAATAGCACCACAATTTGTTGGGGCATAACTTGCGCATAAGCTTCCGCACCTTTAGTTTCCACAACTAGGCTAACAAAGGGCTGCTTGTGCCAAGCTTTTTGCAATGCTTCGCGTGATGAACCGTAATGATATCCCGAATAACTAACTGCTTCAATGTAATGATTCTGCTTAAAACTCGCTTCAGTTTCAAAGTAATAATCTCGGCCATCGAGTTCATTAGTCCGCGGTGGCCGCGTTGTGTGGGTAATGACACGTTGAATGCCATAATTATCACGCAAGTAATGACTAATTGTGGTTTTGCCAGTGCCAGAAGCGCCGGTAATAATAAACAATTTATTGGCAACTGTTCTGCTCATAACGACTCCTAATTTACGAAAATTAATTAGATTGTGAGGACCTTAAATTGAAAATTTCAGATATTCACGTTGGTGATACATTAAATTGTCACGTCAAAGAAGATATGGAGCATGATTTTGTCGGTACAGTCGAAAAGGTCTATGAAAATTCTGCCTTATTAACAATTACTGAAAGTGACGAAATTGATAAAAGCAATGTGATCGAATTAAATCATAAGATTGTGGTTAGCCATAACGGCCTATCCCCAATCGCCGAAGAAAAATCGATTGCCCAATAAGATGAAGTCTGGTTCAAGTAAAACTTGAACCAGACTTTTTTAATAGCCTTAATTTTAAACTGAATCAATATTAGCGGTTAACCGCAATTGGTTCCAATACTTAATAGTTAAATCTAGTTAACTATTTCTTACTAACAAAGGTACTTGATGGCACTCGAATCATTGTGTAATCTACGGCATTTTTACCGACGCGCATGCCTAAACCGTTCCAAAAGTTAGGTTTGTAAGTTGCCCGGGCAGTAGCAACAAAGGCTTGTCGATAATCTTGATCGGCTTTTTTAATTAATTTTTCAGGAATTTTATAAACTTTAGACCCAATGGAAACTGGATCATCACCAGTTGCAATACTGGCATGAATACTCTTAACCTGATATTTATTACCTTCAGTCCAGTAAGTGTAATTTTGAATTGGTGTCCGTCCTGCACCTTGCTCAACGGTGACGAAATAACCATTTGCACCATTAGTCTGCAAAACTAACGGGGTTGTGTCATATTTAACAGCAACCATTTTTTGATCAGCGACGTCAACATGACTAAAGAAGGTTTGATAACTCATGAAACCTAAGCCACCAAGAAAAATCACGATCAATAATAAATCAAGTAACATCGTCGACAAGCTAAACGTTCGCTTGGTCATAATAATCATCTTAATATGACGATGACGAATATTTTGAACGATGAAAATTAAAAAGACTAATAAAACAAACCAGGCTGCTAAGCCAATCCAATTCCATGCTGAATTCATATGAAATCCTCCCACACATCTATGGCTAAATTATAACGTATTATCAAAACTCATGCCTTAAATTGCCATCAATCTTAAAAAATGACTATTTACTTGGCAAACTTGCTAAGTACTGATCGCCGTACGCTTTGGCTAAATACTGATCAATTTCTTGAATCATGCGTTGCGTCGAAGGTGCTTCTGCTTGCACTTTATTAGTCACTAAGCAAACAGTTCGGTGGAACGATTCTGAAAAAGGAAAAACCTGAACATCATCAGTAATTTTTTGTAGCGCTAATTCCGGCAAAATACCTAAGCCCAAGTTACTAGCCACCATAGCCAAAATCGATTGGTCATCAATTGAATAGGAAATCGAATTTGGGGTCACGTTATAACGATCAAGTGCTTTTTTCGTGCCACCCTCATAATCGATTTTTTGTAGAATAAAGTGCCGGTTACCAATATCATCAGTGGTCACGTGTTTCTTATCTTTAGGCGTAAAGTTCAATGGTGCCACGCAATAAATCGGATCATTAATCAATGGTGTTACCATCAAATTACTGGCAACGGGTAAGGCTGAAAACCCAATGTCAATCTTACCTTGCTGCACCATTTCATCAATTTCACGAAACGTTCCTTGAACAATACTAATCTCAATATTAGGATATTTCTTACGAAACGAGCGAATAATCGGCGGTAACCAATTAATACAGACACTACTAAACCCACCAATTCGAATCGAACCTGAATTTACTCCCTGAATACTATCGGCAACTTGGCGCAAGCGCGACTCAGTATTGAGAATTGATTGCACAATCGGATAAACCGTTTCTCCATCAGGTGTTAGTGTTACCCCAGTACGGTTGCGAATAAACAGTGGAAAACCCAACTCATTTTCAAATTGCGTAATCGAATGACTGACTGCACTAGGGGTCACATTTAACGCCTGAGCGGCTTGATAAAACGTCTTGTATTCGACAACCTTGGCAAAAACCTCATATTGAAATACCGTCATCCTGTTACCTCCTAGTAATGCTCATATCCCGATTGGTTAAGGACATGGTTAAAAATCAACTGGTTTTACTTTTTAGTTGAGTAAAATTCATCTTACATTGAATAAGTTGAATTTTACTAATCTTTAGTTTTAGTCTATCATAAAATTATCGAGAAAAGAACGGAGGATTACTATGAATCAGTTAGCATCGCGTACGAAAATGACAAGTCAAACTGGTTTAGAAGATCTTATTCCTGACATTACTGGCGATATTATTTCTTTTGCCGGTGGCTTACCTGACCCTGAACAATTTCCCAATCAAGCCATCACTGAAAGTTACCAACGGGTTTTACGTGATAACGGGTTAGACGCCTTGCAATATCATAACGCTAAAGGTTATCGACCCTTACGTGAAAAATTAGCCGCTCAACTTAATCAAGAAAATTATGGCATCACTGCAGACGAAATCATCTTAACTCAAGGTGCTCAACAAGGCTTAGACCTCGTGGCCAAACTACTATTAAACAAAGGCGATAACATTGTAGTAGAAGCCCCGACTTATACCGGTGCATTGGCTGCCTTTGCTGCTTATGAACCAACCTACTCGGAATTACCCATGGAAATGGATGGCCCCGACTTAACTCAATTGAACAAAATTCTGTTAACTCAGAAAATTAAATTCATTTACGTCATTCCTAATTTCCAAAATCCGACTGGCATTGTCATGTCCTTAGCGAAACGCCAGCGTTTAATCGAATTAGCCAACCGCTACCACGTGATTATTTTAGAAGATGATCCTTATCACTATTTACGTTTCAGCGGTGAAAATCTACCTTCACTGAAGTCCCTAGATACAGAAGGTCGCGTGATTTCTTTAGGTAGTTTTTCTAAAATTCTAGCACCTGGTTTGCGGTTAGGCTGGTTATTAGCTGACCCAGAACTCTTAACGCAAATTCGCTACTTAAAAGACGGCACAGATTTGGAATCACCAGAATTAACTCAGCAAGTTGTTGCTGATTATTTAGAACATCATGACTTTAAGCAACACTTGGCTAACTTACGCGCTGATTACAAACAAAAACGTAATTGGATGATGACCGCCTTAGATAAATACCTACCGGCGGGCTTCGAGTACTCTCACCCCGATGGTGGTTTCTTCTTATGGCTAAAAGGTCCAGCCAATTTGGATTTCGATAAGATTCTCCGCGAGCGCATGGCACCGACTGAACATATTCTGTACGTTCCTTCAGTCAACCTTTATGCCAGCAAGTCTGTTTATAATGGTGCACGTATTAGTTATGCGGCGCCTGATGAAGCAACGATTGATTACGGTATTCACCGTTTAAGTGACGTGCTACGTGATGAACTGCGCCAAGCTCAAGCATTGTAAGATTAACGAAAAATCGCTAAATCCATATTCGGATTTAGCGATTTTTGCAATTTAATGCCTATTGCCTAAACAACTTTTGTCTTACTCCTTTTATCGCACTTTTTTCACAAAGCGAACGCTTGTTTAACACGCAAAGCGCTATTAGTCAATCAAAAAATTTAAATTTATTTTTTGTAAGTTAAAAATCGCGTCAATAAGGCAATACCACATATAGAATGTTAATTTTGCGGCAATAGCTATATGTTGTGTTAAATGATTTTTGTGGCTATAATCAATTCATGGCTTACTAATCGCCTTGAACCTCATAACCTTGTTATTTACGATTAAAAGGAGTTAATGAACATGAATAATCACAAAGTTGTTGTCTACACACGTAACGGTTGTATGCAATGTAAAATGACAGAACGTTATTTAAATGAACACCAAATTGGCTATCAAGAAATTAATATTGACCAAAATCCTGAATCTGCTAATTACTTACGCGAAAAAGGTTATAAGAGTGTGCCTATTGTCTTTCGTGAAGATGCACAACCGATCATTGGTTTTCAACCAGCCGCGTTAAGAAAGTTGGTTGGTTAATGACTGCCATTGCTTTTTATTCAATTACCGGCCAAACTCGACGTTTTATTGAAAAAACCGAGCTAGCCGCTTACGAAATTACTGATGCTAACCCTTATTATGAAATGGGCGAACCTTATGTTTTAGTCATCCCTACTTATGATGACGAAATGTTAGAACCCGTGATTGATTTCCTTGGCTATAACAGTAATCATCAACAATTAGTCGGCGTAGCTGGTGGCGGCAATCGTAATTTCAACGACCTTTATATTCATAATGCTAAAGATATTGCCAAAGGCTTAGATGTGCCCGTTGTTTTTGACTTCGAATTCAATGGCACACCAACCGACGTTAAAAATTTCAAAAAGGTGGTGGCTCAACTTGGGCTTAAAGCAGTTAAACATCAGTGACGTCACTTATTTCAAATTAAATAACGAACTCAATCGCCCGGTCAACGGTCAAATTCCTCTTAATAAGGATCATGAAGCACTGGCCGCTTTTCTTAAGGAAAATGTTGAACCTAATACGAAGAAATTTGCTTCAATTACCGAAAAAATCCAACGCTTAATTGCTGAAGATTACCTTGAAGCTGATTTTATTCAAAAATATCAACCTGAATTTATTGAAAAACTCTATCAAGAATTATTAGATCAACATTTCACCTTTAAATCGTTCATGGCCGCCTACAAGTTCTACAATCAGTACGCGATGAAGACTAATGATGGCGAATTTTATCTGGAGAACTTTGAAGAGCGCGTTTTATTTAACGCGCTATATTTTGCCGATGGAAACGAACAACTAGCAACGCAATTGGCTGACGAAATGATCCACCAACGCTACCAACCAGCTACGCCTAGCTTTCTTAATGCTGGCCGTAAACGTCGCGGTGAGTTCGTCTCCTGCTTCCTAATTCAAATCACCGACGATATGAACAGTATTGGTCGCGGCGTTAACAGTGCCTTACAATTATCTCGAATCGGCGGCGGTGTCGGCATTACCTTATCTAACTTACGGGAAGCTGGTTCGCCAATTAAGGGGATTACTGGCGCTTCTAGTGGTGTTTTACCAGTAATGAAGTTATTGGAAGATAGCTTTAGTTACAGTAACCAATTAGGTCAACGCCAGGGTGCTGGCGCTGTTTATTTAAATGTCTTTCATCCTGATATCATTAGTTTTCTTTCTGCTAAAAAGGAAAACGCTGATGAAAAAATTCGTGTTAAAACTTTATCACTAGGCGTCATTGTTCCTGATAAGTATTACGAATTGGTTCGTAACAATCAAACCATGAACTTATTTAGCCCCTATGATGTTGAGCGAGAATATGGCGTACCTTTCTCATATGTTGACATTACGGCTGAATACGATAACTTGGTGGCTAATCCTAAAATTAAAAAGTATCAAATTCAAGCCCGCGAACTTGAAAACGAAATTAGTAAATTACAACAAGAATCTGGTTACCCTTATATTCTAAATATCGATACAGTTAACCGTGCCAACCCAATTGATGGCAAGATTATTATGAGTAACCTTTGTTCTGAAATTCAACAAGTTCAAACACCATCGATCATTAACGATCGCCAAGAATACGAACAAATGGGCTCTGATGTTAGCTGTAATCTTGGTTCAACTAATATCTTGAACTTAATGGCGAGTCCTGATTTTGGTCAGTCTGTCCAAGCCATGACGCGCGCGCTAACCTTTATTTCTGATAGCTCTAATATTGAAGCCGTGCCGTCAATCGCTCATGGTAATCGATTAAGCCATTCAATCGGTCTGGGTGCAATGGGCTTGCATACTTTCTTAGCTAAGCATCATATTGAATATGGTTCGCCAGACTCATTGGCTTTTACTAGTACTTATTTCATGTTGTTGAATTACTGGACATTAGTTGCCAGCAACCAAATTGCTGCTGAACGTCACGAAACGTTCTATAACTTTGAAAAGTCAGCCTACGCTGATGGCAGTTACTTTGATCAATATCTTCAACACAGCTTTGCGCCAACTTCAGAAAAAGTGGCCGAACTATTCAAGGGTATTTTTATCCCGGGACCAGATGAGTGGCGTGAATTAAAAGCTAAAGTACAAAAAGATGGGCTTTATAACGAATATCGCCTGGCCGTTGCACCAACTGGTTCAATTTCTTACATCAATGATACCAGTGCTAGTCTCCATCCAATTACCCGCTTAATTGAAGAACGGACTGAAAAGAAAAACGGTAAGCTTTATTTCCCAGCGCCATTATTGGATAATGAGACACTTCCTTACTACAAATCTGCTTACGATACAGACATGCGTAAAGTAGTGGACATCTATGCTGCTGCGCAACAACATATTGATCAAGGCATGAGTCTCACATTCTTCATTCGCTCAACCATTCCTGACGGTTTGTATGAATGGAAAAACGAACCTGAACAAACTACCCGTGATTTAAGCATTCTGCGTAACTATGCTTATTATCAAGGTATTAAGTCAATTTACTACGTCCGCACCTTTACCGACGATGCACAAGAAGTCGGCAGTAACGAATGTGAAAGTTGCGTTATTTAAAGCATTCTTCTTCGTGTCTACACGAAATACGCTGGTGGAACGCTGCGAGTTTGATTTGAGCCAAATAAATTTGTCTCAAATACAAACTTTATTGTAAGTGACAAGTCACTAACAATATTGCCGTGGCTGACCGCGATTTCGCTCCGGCACTGACTGAATAATACCGTTAAAGTTTAAGTCAATCTGCCAATTTGTTCACCAGCGCTTGCACAAATAATAGTTTTAGTTGTCAGTTCACTGGTTTAGTGGCGGTAAATCAATACCGCTCAGTAGTGATATTAATGTTAGCAATTTATTGCTTACATTAAGGTTCGACTTGAAGGCGATTCATTTGGCTTCAAGCGATACCCACTACGTTCCAGCGACAAGTATTGATTTACCGCCACGGCGCTACACAATCTTAGCTAAGTACAATCATTTACACCTATAAAAATACTAAAAGGAGTTCATTATGGTCGAAACATATTACAAAGCTGTCAATTGGAACGCAGTTGAAGATGCAATTGACAAAGCGACTTGGGAAAAATTAACCGAGCAATTCTGGTTGGATACCCGAATTCCCTTATCTAACGATCTTGATGATTGGCGTACGCTAAATGCCACCGAAAAAACCGTCGTTGATCACGTTTTTGGTGGTTTAACTTTATTAGATACCTTACAATCACAAGATGGCATTGACCAATTACGTAAAGACGTGCGAACCCCACAAGAGTTAGCAGTCTTCAATAACATTCAATTCATGGAATCTGTGCATGCTAAAAGTTATTCCTCAATTTTTAGTACCCTTTGTTCTGCTGAAGAAATTGATGAAATCTTTGATTGGACTGACCACAACGAATTTCTGCAAAAGAAAGCCAAAATGGTTAATGAGATCTACCAAAACGGCAAACCTTTAGAAAAGAAAGTTGCTAGTGTTTTCTTAGAAACATTTTTATTTTATTCTGGATTTTACACACCTTTGTATTACTTGGGTAACAATAAATTGGCTAATGTGGCCGAGATTATCAAATTAATTATTCGTGATGAATCAGTTCACGGCACTTACATTGGTTATAAGTTCCAAGTTGGCTTTAAAGCTCTCTCAGAGGACGAACAAGCGCGCTTCCAAGATTGGATGTATAATCTACTCTATGATCTTTATGATAACGAGGAACGTTACACAGAGGCTTTATACGATGATGTTGGTTGGACTGATGATGTTAAAGTTTTCCTACGCTATAACGCTAATAAGGCTTTAATGAATCTTGGTCAAAATCCGCTTTTCCCTGATACAGCAGATGATGTTAACCCAATCGTTATGAATGGTTTATCAACAGGGACGGCTAATCACGACTTCTTCTCTCAAGTTGGTAACGGCTATTTATTAGGTCACGTTGCTGCAATGAAAGATCAAGATTATGATATTGGTCGCAAATAATGAACAAAAAAAGCTTAGGATAAGTTATCCTAAGCTTTTTATTATGCAGTCAACTTTACTTCTTACGTAAAGCTTCGACTAAATCTTTAATTTCAGTTGTTGGTGAAGTAATATTCTTCATCTTCATGTTAGGGAAACTCTTTAACAAATGACGTTGACCAAAACTTAAGTTAGATAAACGCGCTGCTAATTTTGGATTGTCCTTCAAGACGTCATCCCAATTCTGCTGCAAATCGGTCCGCACTTCGCCCAGTTCGGTAGAGAGCTTGGCTTTGCGATCCTCGATAGTCGCATTGAGTTTCTCCATTCGTTGCCGGAATGATTGCAAGTTGGCTAAAGTAAAGCCAAAGTCAAACATGCCGATGGCAATTAGAACAACTGGCAATAACAAGCCAAAAGTTGCGCCAGCCCAATCAACCCAAGCTAAAACTTGGGGTTGAACGAATTCAACGATTAAAACACAGCAAATACCCCAGAAAAGTGAAACGGGTAAAGCAACATAGCCGCCAAGATTAAGCGGTACTTTTTCATAATTCCACCATTTGGTGTGGAAGATTTTTTCTAATAAATAACCTGTCAAAAATTCTAAAGCCGTCACCACAATTGTCGCTGAAATATAAAGCAAGACAATATTATTAACCCACGGTTTCAACAAATACAAAACTGCCAGAACGCCAAAGCCATAAATGGGAATAATCGGGCCAATCAAAAAGCCCCGACTGACAAAATGGTGTTCTTTCACTAAATACAAACCCGTTTCCCAAAGCCAACCAATAAAGCCATAAACGAAAAATTGTAAAACCACTTCAATAAAAGTATTAGGATTCATTGCCTAGTCCTTAGCCGCCGTTTTCTTAGCGGTCGTCTTTTTCTTGGCTGTTGTTGCCTTTTTGGTGGTTGCTTTTTTAGTAGTCTTAGTTGTCGCTTTTTTGGTTGTGGTTTTCTTAGCAGCAGCTTTTTTCGTCGTAGTCTTTTTAGTAGTGCGTTTTTTAGTCGCAGTCTTCTTGGCTGCCGGCTTTGGTTCTGGTTTAGGTGCTGGTGGATTTTTAAAAGTATCAACAATGATGGCGTACTTTTCAGCTAACATTTTAGCCAAGTCATCGGCTGATAAGTCTTGATCACTTTCACCTAGTAAATCAATGTGTAGTTTAGAAACGTTAATGAATTCTGAGCGGGTAACCAAATAAATCTTTAGTGGTACTAATGCTGTTTCATCTTCAAAAAATTGATTAACCTTCTTAAAATCGACCATTGGTAAATTAACCGGGCTCATTTCTAGACTAAACTTAACAGCGGGTTCAGCCGTTGCTTCGTAGCTAGAAAAACCTAAGCGACCTTCATCTAATAATTCTTGAAGATTATCGATTAAAGCCGTTGCTAGCTGTTCAAAGCCAGCCTGATTTAAGTCAAATTTTGCAGAGACTGCACGTTCAGCAGGCTCTGTTTCTTTTAAATAATTTTGATATTGCTCGATTGATAATTTCATGAGTCTACTCCCCATATTCTAATGAATTAATCATACCACCTTGCTCACCGTATTTCGACCAACAGTCTTAGCAAAAACTTCTGAACGCGATGAATTTGCCATGAAATACAGTCTTACTTGAGGTACTAAATTCTAGAGCGATTAGGTGGCTGTTCTTCGTGCCTACACGAAATACACTGGTGGAACGCTGCGAGCATTGGTTTAAGCTGATTGGAAAAATCGGCTTAAACTAATACCACATTCCATGCGCAATCTTTGCGGAAGTATAAAGAACAACAATCTATTAATTTTCTACTATTTAACTGATTAGCAGTGCTAAGTCATTTTTTCAAACACACATCGGGTATAATAAGGGCAATGCATTATCTTAAAGGAGGCGAGATCGTGGTACAGAAAATCGGCATTCGCGAATTAATTGAATTTACGTTACGCTCCGGTGATCTCGTCGCGCAATCGCGCAGTAACCATACTGCTTTAGAAGGTGCTCGGATTCATCGCAAGCTGCAGAAACAAGCCGGTCCTGATTATCAAAAAGAGATTAGCTTGAGCTATGAGACGACCTTAGATGACCAAGCCATCAAAATCGAAGGTCGCGCGGATGGTGTCATCATTGATCCTGATACGCACGCTATTCTCGTGGACGAAATTAAAACCGCTGAAGCCGACTTTGCTGATTTGACACAGGACGCCTTAACTCGTTATTGGGGTCAAGCCAAATTTTACGCTTGGATTTTAGCTAAGCAAGAAAAAGTCGACCAAGTTACCGTCCAATTAACCTATTTTCAAACGACGACCGAAATCATCACCCGTAAGCAACAAGTCTGGTCATATGAAGACTTAGATAAATTTGTACAGGACGTTTTAAAAGAATACGAATTCTGGTTGCATTTAAGATCGCAGTGGTTAATTGAACGTAACACAGCGGCCAGCCGGTTACAGTTTCCTTATGCCGACTTTCGCGCTGGTCAACATCAATTTGCTGGCGTTGTTTATAAAACCATTGCCGCTCAAAAAATATTGCTCACCGAGGCGCCCACTGGAACCGGTAAAACCATCGCGACGCTTTTTCCTACCGTTAAATCGTTTGTCGACAATAAAGTTCAGCGCATTTTTTACTTAACGGCTAAAACCAGTACCCGCGCGGTGGCTGAGCATACCATTAATGACCTGCGTGCCCATCAAGCAAAAATTAAAAGTGTCACCATCACGGCCAAAGATAAAATTGCCTTCCCTGTTCCCGAAGGTTATCCTGCTGGCCACTCGCCTTATACCGATGGTTATTACGACCGAATTAAACCGGCACTCAAAGATTTAATTGCCCACGAAGATAATTGGGATCGGGCCACCATTGAAAAATACGCCCATAAACACACCGTTGATCCCTTTGAATTTAGTTTGGACGCGAGTTTATTTGCAGATGTGGTGATTGGTGACTACAATTATTTATTTGACCCGCAATCTTATTTACTGCGTTTCTTCGCTAATCCGCAACCAGGTAATGTTTTTTTGATTGATGAAGCCCATAACCTGGTCAGTCGTTCCCGTGAGATGTATAGTGCCGAATTAACCCAAGCACCACTCAAAGCCATCGAAAAAAATATTCGCGGTCAAAAAACACAGGCCATCGCCGACCTACGCAAAGCGCTAAAACCACTGAAAGCCAATTTTAAAAAACTACCAACACTACTACCCGAACCAGCGCTTGATGAACAACCGATTGCCGATCTTGAAGATGATTTTATTAATCAATTTTATCAAAGCCAAGAATTATTACGTGATTGGTTAGGCCAAAATCAAGATCATCCGCTCCACGAAGATGTTTTAAACTACTTCTTTGAGTTAAACAGTTGGCTGCGCATCTATGACTTTTATGGTGATAATTATCAAACCATCGCCAAAACTAAACCAACGTTAACCTTAGCGTTACGTTGCCTAGATGCCAGTTCTTATTTACAAGAAAGTCTGCATAAGGGTGACGCAACTATCTTATTTTCAGCAACTTTATCGCCACTTAATTATTATCAAGAAACACTCACGGCAAATGATTCGGATGACTTAGTTTTTCGAATGCCCTCACCTTTCCCATTGAACAACCAACGCCTGCTCATTACCAACTACATTCAAACAACTTATGGAAAGCGGGCCGCTAATTTGCCCAAAATCATCACGGCGTTACAGAAAATGATTGCAGCTAAAACGGGCAATTATTTAGTCTTTTTGCCATCCTATTCTTACTTAACTGAAGTGGCAAACGAATTCCAACTTAAAAATCCAACCGTCAATGTTATTCAGCAAGATACTTATCATGACGCACAATCACGGCAAGAATTTCTAGATCAGTTTGCTACGACTAATACCGAAACGCTCGTTGGTTTCGCTGTTTTAGGTGGTTCCTTTGCAGAAGGCATCGATTTAAAAGGCGATCGGTTAATCGGCGTTGCCATTATTAGCGTCGGTTTGCCCGGCCTTAGTCTTGAGAATAACCTAATTAAAGATTACTACCAAGCAAAAAATCACCAAGGTTTTGCCTATGCTTATCAACTCCCCGGTTTTAATAACGTGATGCAAGCTGGTGGACGTCTCATTCGTGACGCCACCGATCACGGAATCATTTTATTAATCGACCAACGCTTTGCTAGCACTCGTTACCAGCACCTATTCCCACCACATTGGCAAAACCAGCAACAAGTCCGTAACGCTGATGAACTAGCACAACAATTAAAGTTGTTTTGGGAAAGCCAAAGCTAAAGTTACATCGTTACACTACTTCACGCCTCCGGAAAATACGTGGTGGAACGCTGCGAGTTTGGTTTAAGCCGAATAAAATTTGATTCGTCTCAAACACAAGCTTTGTTGTACGTGGCACAGTCACTAACAACAATTCCGTGGCTGACCGCGATTTTCCTCCGGCACTGACAAAAGAGATATGGTATGCGACTCAACTGCAGCTTTTGTGTTTTTTGGAATTGGAAATACTTTAAACAGCGTCTCACCACGTTCCATACGCAACTTTGTGGAAGTGCGGTGAAGCACACAAGATAACAGTTTTGGCTTTTTAGCTCATAAACTAAGTGACAGCAAGAAAATACCGCTCAGTAGTGAAATTCTTGTTACTACTTTAGTATTTACAAGAAGGCTCGTATTTAAGACGATTCGGCTTAAATCGAAACCCACTACGTTCCAGCGCTAAGTATTTTTTTACTGCCACGATAACATCCCAAGTGCCATACGCAATTTTGCGAAAGCACGAAGAACTTCAGAATAATAGTTTTTAGTTTCCGCCACACAAAAAAGCTAGCACAATAATGTGCTAGCCCTTTTTAATCGCTTAATTAACTTGTAGTGCCAAATTAATCATATCGTTAAACGAAGTTTGTCGTTCTTCAGCGGTTGTTTCTTCACCAGTTACTAAATGGTTACTGATCGTTAGAATGGCTAAAGCCCGGCGATGGAATTTAGCAGCTAACAAATAAAGCGCTGGTGATTCCATTTCCGTTGCGAGAATACCATAATCGATTAATTTTTGTTTGTCTAATTCATCGTTATAGAAACGATCCTCACCTAAGACGTTCCCAACATGCCACTTCATACCTTCAGCTTCAGCAATTTTTGCTGCTTGTGATAGTAAGCCGTAATCAGCAATCGGTGCAAAATTAACACCTGGTCCAAAAGTATTCGTCACAATTGAAGAGTCAGTTGAAGCCGCCTGTCCTAAAACAACATCGCGAATATGAACATCACTACCCATGCCACCGGCTGTACCAACCCGAATCAAAGTTTGGACATCGTATTCTTGAATCAGCTCGTTAACATAAATTGAGATTGAAGGAATTCCCATCCCTGTGGCTTGAACAGAAACACGTTCACCTTTATAAAGGCCAGTGTAACCAAAGCAATTGCGAATTTCATTATAACGATTAATATCAGTTAAAAAGTTTTCGGCAATATATTTTGCCCGTAATGGATCACCAGGTAACAATACTTTTTCAGCAATTTCACCTTTACTAGCACCAATATGTGTACTCATTAGCTTCCTCCTACTTCAACTCTGCTAAAAAACTCTGGCCAACTTCTTTACCAGTCACGTGGAAGTTATCAAGAACCGTCGCGCCAAAATCAGAGAATGGTGAACGAATCCCTAATGAACCCGTTCCCGTACTTGGTGAGTAAGCCAACAATGGCACATATTCACGGGTATGATCCGTTCCTTTAAAGCCTGGATCATTACCATGATCTGCTGTAATAATCAGTAAATCATCGTCATTTAATTTTGGCAATAATTCACCTAGACGTTCATCAAAGGCCATTAAGGCTTCACCGTCACCTTGAGGATTACGACGATGACCATACATTGCGTCAAAATCAACTAAGTTCGTAAAGCAAAAGCCTGTAAAATCGGTGTCGGCAGCAGCAATGGTTTTATCCATGCCGTCCATATTGCTCGTTGTATGCCAACCTTTAGTAATTCCATGACCAGAGAAAATATCATTAATCTTGCCAACACCAAGTACATCTAGACCAGCAGCCTTTAAACGGTCTAAATCAGTTGGTTCTGTTGGTTCTAAGGTGTAGTCATGACGATCACTCGTCCGTACGAAATGATCCTTGTCAGGGCCATTGTAAGGCCGCATAATGACACGACCAACATGATATTCATCAATCGTCAACGAACGGGCATACTCACAAATTTTTCGCAATTCGTCAAGCGGAATAATATCAGTATGACCGGCAATTTGTAAAACAGAATCACCAGACGTATAAACAATTAAATCACCAGTAGCCATTTGTTGTTCACCATAATCATGAATCACTTCTGTTCCGGAATATGGTTTATTAACGATAACTTTACGACCACTGAAATCTTCAATTTTTTTGATTAATTCTTCAGGGAAACCATTAGGGAAGAAGCCTAATGGTTTAGTAACAGGCAAGCCCATCATTTCCCAATGACCATCCATACTATCTTTGCCGGCTGAGATTTCAAACATCTTGCCATAATAGCCTTCTGGATCAGTAATAGGTTCGACGCCAAGAATTGGCTTATCTTCACGAATATTACCTAAACCAAGTTTTTGTAAATTAGGAACACTGAACTTACCTTGCCAGAATTCACCGATATGACCTAGTGTATCGGCACCTTCATCGCCAAATTTAGCAGCATCAGGTGCTTCACCAATCCCAATAGAATCAAGGACAATCCCAAAAACACGCTTGAAACGATAATCATTTGTCAAAGTAACGCCCTCCTTGAAAAATAGTCGCAAAAATTAGTTTTGAGCTGCTTCGTATTCTTTCATAATCGCAACAGAAGCGCTCGCACCGATCCGGTTAGCACCAGCATCAATCACAGCTTGAGCATCAGCTAAACTATGCACACCACCTGAAGCCTTAACGCCAATATCAGGGCCAACAGTTTGCCGCATAATCGCAACATCGTGAGCATTAGCGCCACCAGTTGAAAAACCAGTTGAAGTTTTAACAAAGTCTGTGCCACCAGCAACAGCTAATTGGCAAGCCTTAACTTTTTGATCGTCAGTTAATAGTGACGTTTCAATAATCACTTTTAATTTAGCACCACCAGCATGAGCAGCCCGGGCAACATTTTCGATATCAGCTTTAACAGCGTCATCATGGCCGGCAATTAATTCACCAATGTTAATCACCATATCAACTTCTTGAGCGCCGTCATGTAAAGCTTGGGCAGTTTCAGCCACTTTAGAAATAGTCGTTGTTGCCCCCAGAGGGAAGCCGATAACAGTACAAGTAGTAACACCAGTACCTTGTAATTCATCAGCTGTTAATTTAACCCAGTATGGATTAATACAAACAGATGCGAATTGGTATTCCTTAGCCTCGTCAATAACTTTACGAACCTCATCTTCAGTTGCTTCCGGCTTCAATAAAGTATGGTCAAAATACTTTGCAAAACTTTCCATCAAAACACCCCTCTAATTAATATGCATGAGCATGATTTATTATAAAAATACCTACTTGCATCATACCATTAGCCGTGATTTGATGATAGTTTTAATGCAAAATATCATTCTGGAAATACGCTAATTACAAATCACTAAAGCTTAGTAAGCCGCTCTTTTTCTTCAACGAGAATAAAGCTTATGCTAGAATGAAACTAACTCATTATGAAAAGAGGTTAAATTTATGGGTTGGTTATGGACATTAATTATTGGCGCTATTATTGGTGCAATCGCTGGTGCAATTACCAGTCGTGATATGCCCTTAGGCTGTATTGGCAACATCATTGGTGGCTTACTCGGTGCAAAATTAGGTCAAATGATCTTTGGTACTTGGGGACCGCAATTAGCCGGCATGGCGTTAGTGCCTTCTATTTTAGGTGCTGTGATTGTTGTGGCAGTTATTTCGTTATTTATCGGACACAATAAACAATAATTTAAGCAAATAAAAAAGACCGCAATTACGGTCTTTTTTTATTTGCGTTATTTTTTCAATTTTTTCTTACGTAACAAGTAGAATAATTCTGCCACACCACCGAAGAAGACTGGTCCAATAATTGTCCAGAAAGCAGTCATGTAATCATGTTCTAAGATTGGTTGAATAGCCGTGAAGACAATCCCTAATACTAAAACAACCAAAATCACAAAAACAATTAAATTCGTAAACAATTTATTTTTATAAGCGACAAATGGTCGTTTTAAATCTTTTCTCTTCTTAAAATATGGGAAAGCAGCAACTAAGAATAAATAAGGCACGGTTGTTGAAATATTACCCATATCTGTCAAGATTGAGTAGAATTTCTGAGCACCAGAACCACCAAATGAAATTAAAACCACAACGATACAAACAAAAGCAGCTTGAATCCACATTGCAAAGGCAGGCATGCCATGTTTGTTTAATTTTGTCATTTTAGTAGGCCACAATTCTTTAGGTGAACCTAGAATAAATGACTTCAATGGTGAGTAAGTCATAATGAAGAAAGAACCACAGTAAGCCATAAACATACTCAAGCCAGCAAACCGCGACAATAATGAACCTAATAGTATTGATGTTGAGTGAGATAAACCAATACTTTCACCAAAGAAAAGACCTAAGTTGTTCATTAAGATATAGGTAATATTACCAAGGTTAACATTATCACCACCGATAACTTTAACCCAGTTCGTGCTAATTCCCCAAAGGAAAATTGATAATGAATAGAAAATCGTAATAAAGAAAGTCGCAAATAAAATACCACGTGGGAAATTCTTTTCCGGATTATCTAAGTCATCAACAATTCCACCCATGGTTTCCATACCGCCATATGCAAAAATCGCATAAATAACAAATGAGAGAATTGCTAAAGGTGAACCAAATGATGTATTAGGTGATTTTACAAAGCTACTCATACCGGTAATAGGTTGTTGCAGTTGACCATGATTAACTATCAATAAAATAATTGAAGCGGCAAAGAAGATGCCGGTTAATACCATGATGAAAATACCACCGATCGAACCAATCCGGGCAACAGAATCCACGCCCCGAGCTGTCACAAAAGTAACAATGATCATCCAAATAACCGCCAATAGGCCAACCGTTTGGATAGGTTGTAACCCTAAGAAATGCCAAGTCTGCGTTTGATCAGAACCAGCAATTAAAGTCGTTAAAGGAATCCAAATTTTAGATGACGTTGAAACCAACCAAATAACCCAGCTAGCTAACCAAATAAACGTACCAACAAAGGCAACCCGTTCGCCAATTGAATTAGATAACCATGAATAAAAACCACCGTGACTATCTTTTAAAGCCGAACCATATTCAGCAAACATTAACCCTGATGGTAAGAAGAAGATAATAGCTGCAAAAATATACCAAACAATACTTGCATAACCCATTTGTTCAAAAGCAACAGTCGTGTTACCAAAACCATAAATCGATGAAAAAATCATTAAAATTAAGCCAATTAATGAAATCTTTTTAGTGTTATTTTTCAATTACTGCACCTTTTTCTATTTATTGTCTAGGCTCAATTATGCTCGCAAATGATTAATTATGCAATATGTTTTTGCAAAAGCGGCTTTTTATGCAGAATGAGTTTGACATTTTTCTCATTTAATTCAATTAAAAATAAATTTTATCCATTTATAGCATTTAAAAAATAAGTTTAACTAGTTATTAACGATAAAGACTGTTTCTTTATTCTCACTTTTATAAAATTTATTTAAACTGCCGTCAGTTCTACTTTTACTGTTAGCGCTGCTGAATAATCGCCAAAATTCCAATATAATTGTTCAACTTTCTTTTTAGTTGTAACAATGGGTAACTTTAATAACAAACAAAAAACTGTCTGACTAAATTGTCAGACAGTTTTTTGTTTATAGTTCAACGCCAGCTTCATCAAAGAAGTGAGTTAATGGTTTTAATTCTTTACCATTGTACGCTGCAAAGAATTCTTCTACTGAATCTGCTTTTGGTAACGTATGATTAGCGTTATAGTTCGCACTAATCGATTCGGTTAACTTACCATCTTCAATCTTCATTTCTAATTCTTCAACTGGTAAACCACGTTTAGCCGTGATTTTAGCATCAATTAAGAATGGTCGCCCGGCTTTAGTAACGGCTAGTGCTTGATCAAAAGCAGCTGCTAATTCACTGCTCTTGCGAACAGTCACTGATTCAATTCCCATTGCCTTAGCAATCATCGCAAAATCTTGGTCTTCAATATCAATCCCACTATGTTGAACCATATTAATATCATCTTGCTCTGATTTAATAAAGTTCAAAGTTGTATTGCTAGTAATAATATTAATGACTGGTAATTGATATTTCTTCTCCGTAATTAAATCTTGCATCACCATTGAAAAGGCCCCATCACCAGAAATATTGAAGACTTGGCGATCTGGATAGCTTAATTTACCAGCAATAGCGCCTGGTAAACCATAACCCATAGTTGCAAACAACGATGAGATCGTCCATTTATTCTTAGGCGTAATATCCAAGTAACGGAACGAGTTAATAATGTTATCACCAACATCAATTGAGAAAATTGCATCTGGTTCTGCAATACGGTTAATTTCTTTATAAATTGGTTCGAATTCTAACGGATCAGTTTCTCGGTTAGTCATCTTGTCAAGATACTCACGCCAATTTTTATTATCAGCAACTGCTGCTTTAAAGAATGGTGTTGGTTCAACAGCCTCGCTGTGCGCTAGTAATTTCTCAACGAAATCCGTTGCATCACTCCAAATACCATAATCCAAATAATGATGACGTCCGAATTGTGCCCGATCAATATCGACCTGAACGAATTTAAATGGATGAGTCCGATAGACTAAATTAGCAAATGGGAAATCTGCCCCCAAGGCAATTACTAAATCAGCCACGCCAAAAACTTCTTGAGCTGCCTTCATAGCTGCCCGGTTAGCGAAACCTAGATTACCTTCATAATCATCACGAACTAACCCCTTAGCTAAACCAGTAGTCACAATCGGAATTTGTAACTTCTTAGATAACTCAACTAATTTTTCGCCACCAGCACCAATACCACGACCAACATGGATCACTGGACGTTTAGCTTGTTTGATCATTTCTAATACATGATCTGCTTCTTCATCAGTTGTACTTGGTAGTGGTTGTTTCTTCATATCAGATGGTGATGTACTAGTATAAGGTTCATCTGCAATTTGCACATAGCCAAAATCATTAGGAATAACAACAACAGCTACACCACTATATTTATACGCTTCACGAATCGCCTTATCCACAACATAAGGCAAACTTTCCGGTGTCATGACCAAACGATTATAAACTGCCACATCTTCAAACATCGGATTTTCGGCAAATTCTTGGAAGTAATTATAATTCATATTAGTACTTGGTACTTGCCCAATCAATGCCAAAACCGGCGCATGATCTTCACGAGCGTCATATAAGCCAGTTAGCAAGTTCGTTGCGCCAGGTCCCGCTGAACCAAAAGTTACCGCAATTTTACCAGTTAACTTAGCATCTGCACTAGCCGCAATCGCACCAACCTGCTCATGACGAATTTGGACATATTTAAGACGCTCTTTTTCAGCATCCAAAGCTGCCATCGTTGAGTTAAAAGAGCCACCTGGGTAACCATACACATGCTTAACTCCCCATGCCTCAAGAACACGTAACATTGCGACACTTGCAGGAATTGTATTTTGATTAGACATAATCAGCACCTCATATTTTCATAATTATAGTTGATCAATGAATTTTCCGTTGCGAATTAAATAGCGTTTGTTATTTGCAACCGATTTCATCGCATAATATAAAAATATACTATTGGAATAATTTGTGCAACAGATATGCTCACAATAAAGAACAGTTGTTTTTAATTTAAAAAAATAATGATATATATTTTTAGGCATTTGTGATCAAATTGATCGATAGCGTTAATTGAGTCAATGATTATTTATAGATTTAATGAAGACAGTTTGTTTTCTCTGTATTAGATGCAGCTATATTAATTTTATGTACAAAAAAAGAACTCATAATTTTCATTATGAGTTCTTTCAAGTTAGCGTGGCAGCGCCCTATCCTCGCAGGCAGTCTCCCACCAACTACTCTCGGCGC
>NZ_AYYK01000001.1 GCF_001436095.1 Lapidilactobacillus dextrinicus DSM 20335
CTTCGTTAATGTTTGTTTATTACTAAATGTAATAAACCCTGCACATTACTCGAAACATTGTTCAGTTTTCAAAGGCCTACTGTGTTGCAACAGCAACTCAATTAGTATAACATGTTGTCTTTTTCAATGTCAACAACTTTTTTCAAAACTTTTTCGTTTGAATGTTGAACTGACAATAAAGGCAACGCTTCATAATGCTCGTCGCTAACAACCTAAACTATCTTATCAATTTGACTTTAGTACGTCAATAAGAAATTGCAATTTTTTCGAAACATTTTCCGGCAAGAACATAAAAAAGCCTTGATATCAAGGATATCAAGGCTAAAAAAATCTATTCTTTTTCAGGACGCATGGTTGGGAAGAGTAACACGTCACGGATAGATGGTGCGTCAGTTAATAACATCACTAAACGATCAATGCCAATTCCTAATCCACCAGTTGGTGGCATACCATATTCTAAGGCTTCAATGAAGTCATAGTCGACACCATGGGCTTCGTCATTACCAGCATCACGTTCAGCATCTTGTGCCTCAAAACGTGCTTTTTGGTCAATTGGGTCGTTTAATTCAGAGAAGGCGTTAGCGTACTCTGAACCTAAGATGAACAACTCAAAACGATCCGTGAAGCGTGGATCATCGGCGTTCTTCTTAGCTAATGGTGAAACTTCAATTGGATGGCCATAAACAAAAGTAGGTTCTTGTAGTGTGTCTTCAACAAATTGTTCAAAGAATTCATTGATAATATGGCCAACTTGCCAATATTCTTCATAATGAACATGATGTTCATCGGCTAATCGACGTGCTTGTTCTAGACTCATTTCCTGCCAGAAATCAACACCAGTTTGTTCTTTAATAGCATCAACCATATGAATACGGTGGAAGGGTTGGTCTAAGTCTACTTCTTGACCTTGATAAGTTACTTTACCACTAGCTAATACACTATGGGCAGCATGACGGAAAATCCCTTCGGTTTCATCCATAACGTCTTTAAAATCAAAATAAGCAGCATAAGTCTCTAATTCAGTAAATTCTGGATTATGACGAGTATCAATCCCCTCATTACGATAGACGCGTCCAATTTCATAGACACGTTCCATACCACCGACGATTAAACGTTTGAGTTGTAATTCAAGTGCAATTCGTAAATAGAGATCAATATCTAAAGCATTATGGTGCGTAATAAATGGTTTAGCTGAAGCACCACCTGCCTGGGCATGCAAAGAAGAAGTTTCAACTTCTGTGAAACCTTCACCGTCTAAATATTCGCGAACAGCTTTGACAATTTTACTGCGCTTAACAAAACGGTCAAAACTATCTTGGTTAGCAATCAAGTCCAAATAACGTTGACGATACTTTTGTTCAACATTACTTAAGCCATGAAACTTATCCGGTAATGGACGCAGGGCTTTTGTCAAGAAAGTAACATGAGTTGCTTTAATCGTTAACTCACCAGTATCAGTTTTCATAACTTCGCCATTAATACCGAGGAAATCACCTAAGTCAGATTTCTTGAAAATTTGATAGTTTTCTTCCCCAACCACGTCTTTACGAACATAAATCTGGATTTTGCCACTGCGGTCACGAATATCTGCAAAGCCAACTTTACCCTTACCACGCTTAGAAATCATGCGACCAGCAATGGTTACTTCAGGTACTTCGGTTTCAAGCTGTTCTTTTTCAACATTATCAAACGCTTCATGTAATTGTGCAGATAAATGTGAACGTTTAAACTTTGTGCCAAAAGGATCGATCCCCTCGTCACGTAACGTTTGCATTTTTTCACGACGAACAATTAACTGATCGTTCATGTCTGCTTCATTATTTTGATTTACTTTCTTATTTGCCACAACAATGACCCCTTTTACGCAATATAATGTTTTATAACGATAATCGTGCCTCGTACGAAGCAACAAAATCTTCTAATAGTTGATCCACTTCTGCTTCGGTAGTTGCTTCATTAATCGCAACTTTAGTTCGAGCAGAACGTGGTATTCCCTTAAGATAATAGGCAGCTTGTTGCCGAAATTCAGGAACTGCTAGATGTTCACCTTTAAGTTTGACCAGCGATGACAGTTCTTCTTCGGCGATTATGATTTTCTCACGTGGTGTGGGTTCAGCAATCAGTTCACCAGTGGCTAGGTATTGATTAACCGCCTTTAAAATCCAAGGATTCCCCAAAGCGGCACGACCAATCATGACAGCATCTGCCCCAACTTCAGTCAACATCCGTTTGGCGTCTTGCGGTGTTTTGACATCACCATTACCCATGAACGGAATGGTTAAATGTTGCCGCACCTCTTTTAAAATATCCCAGTTTGCAGTACCAGTATACATTTGTTTACGCGTACGACCATGCATCGCTAAAGCCGCCGCACCAGCGCGTTGGGCTGCAGTAGCATTCTCAACAGCTAATATATGTTGATCATCCCAGCCAGTTCGCATTTTAACAGTTACTGGTTTTTCTACGGCAGCAACCACTGCTGATACCATTTCATAGACTTTGTTAGGATCTAACAACCACTTAGCACCAGCATCCGTTTTGGTAACCTTGTTAACCGGACAGCCCATATTAATATCAATAATATCAGCGTCTGTTTGTTGGTCTACGAATTTAGCAGCCGCCACAAGTGTCTCTTGGGTGCCACCAAAAATCTGAATACTAACAGGATGTTCGCGCGGATCCACAAACATCATACTCAATGTTTTTTGATTGTGATGCATGATGCCACGATCACTGATCATTTCACAAACAACCAAACCAGCACCAAACTGTTTACAAATTACGCGAAAAGCCGAATTTGTAATACCAGCCATAGGTGCTACGACGACTTGATTAGGAATTGTCACATTACCAATTTGCCACTCCACGTACGTTCGCTCCTATTTCTTAACCGTCTAATCTTAGCAAAAAAGCAAGTCTAATTGCAACTTACTTTGATTGTATTAGTGCTTTTAATTCTTCTTCTGTGAATTGATACTTCTTACCACAAAACTTGCAAACAGCTTCTGCACCATGATCTTGCTCAATCATTTCATTTAAATCATTTTGGCTCAACGTAGCCAATGCTTTAGCAAAACGATCCTTAGAACAATCGCACTGGAAAGCCACAGGCATTTTTTCTAAAAACTTAAGCTCATCACCAGCAAAAATCGTTTGAAGAATTTCCTCTGGTGTTTTACCCTGACGTAACAAATCAGAGACGAGTGGTAAGTCTTTTAAATTATGTTCAAGTTGCGTTAATTGTTCATCCGTAGCTCCTGGTAGTGCTTGAATTAAGAAACCACCAGCAACACCAATTGAATTATCTTGGTTAACAAACACGGATAATCCCATTGCTGATGGAATTTGTTCAGACTTTGCTAAATAGTAGGTCAAATCTTCAGCAATTTCACCAGAAGTAATTGGCACTTGACCCGTGAACGGCTCTTTTAAACCTAAATCTTTAGTGACATTAATCATACCGTTAGTCCCAACAGCACGACGAACATCAATTTTACCAACAGGATTCAGCGGTAAGTTAACATGAGGCTGACTAAGATAACCTTTGACTGTTCCATGAGCATTGCCATCTGCAACAATTGCACCAACTGGACCATCACCTAAAATACGCACTGTCAATTTTTCTTCGTCTTTTAATAACGCACTACTTAATAATAGTGTCCCAACTAATGTCCGTCCTAATGCAGCAGAAGAAGCAGACCAAGTATCATGATCGATTTGCGCTGTCTGCACAAGCTCTGTTCCGTCAACTGCTAACATTCGAAAAGCACCATTAGCTGTTATACCTTTAACTAAATAATCTGACACAATGATTCCTCACAATCTATTTACGCCTTTTAAACGTCTTAATCAATAATTCTAGACTAATTAAGCTAAAAAATCTACCACTAATCATTGTAGCCATCCCGGTTTTCTTAAGACAGTAGCGACCGTTGATAGCTCATTATAGATAAAAAGACCCAGACAAAATTGTCTAGGTCTTTTTTACCAGCTACTAACTAGCCGTATTAATTCAATTAAGCCTGGGGATGGTGATCATCTAAATCATCATCGTCAAGATCATCAATATCAATACCATCTGAATCATGACCATTAGGATAAGGATTATCCGGATCAGCTGGCACTTCTTCATCAGCGGGACTTGATTGATAACCAGTAGCAACATCATCAGGTGTTTGAATTTCATGACTGACTTCAGGAACATCTGGTGTTACTTGAGATTCAACATCAGCAGCTGTATCAACAGGAACTTCGTCAGGACGAGCGACTGTTGATTGAGCTTCAGTTTGGATCTTTTCTTGTTGATCAGTATCTTGTCCATGAGCGTCAGTTGCTTGAGACTGTTCATTTTCTTGCTGATCGGTAGATTCACTGTTCGTTGTTCCACTTGAGTGATGATCATCATGTGAATGATCATCAGCTTCTTGTTGTGCATCTTTTTCTTCAAGTGCATGCTTAGCTTCTTCAAAAGTAGCAGCGTGTTCACTTGGATAGTCATCAGTTGTTCCTTCAGGCATCTTGCCGTCATTGAACAAGCTTAAAATTTGTTTCTCATCCAATGTCTCATACTTCAATAATGCTTCGGCAATTAATTTATGTTGATCGCGATGAGTTTGAATAATATCGTAAGCACGTTGATGTGCTTCGTTAATAATCTTGCGAACTTCACGATCGATTGCAGCAGCAGTTTCTTGAGAATATGGTGGTTGTTGACCATAGGACGCCCCTAAGAATGGTTGTGATTCACTTTCTAAGGTAACTGTGCCTAATTTCTCTGACATACCATATTGTGTGACCATACTGCGGGCAATTTGAGTAGCTTGTTCGAAGTCATTTGAAGCGCCAGATGATTCAGCGTTAAAGATAATTTCTTCAGCGGTACGACCACCCATTAAGCCAACAATCTGTTCGTTCAATTCTTTCTTAGTTAATAAGAATTCATCATCACGTGGCAACATAATAGCGTAACCACCAGCGCGACCACGAGGGACGATAGTTACTTTACGAACTGTCCGTGAATCACTTAAAACTAAACCGATCAAGGCATGACCAGCCTCGTGATAAGCAACAGTATTACGTTCTTTAACACTAATGACACGGTCTTTCTTAGCTGGACCGGCAATGACACGATCTTCGGCTTCATCGACATCTTTAGCGTCAATTTGGGTCTTATTACGACGTGCTGCCACCAAAGCTGCTTCATTCAAGACGTTCTCTAGGTCAGCACCAACAAATCCTGGTGTTTCCCGAGCAACAGCCTTCAAATCAACATCTGGTGCTAATGGTTTATCTTTAGCGTGAACTTTCAAAATAGCTTCACGGCCCTTAACATCAGGACGACCAACTAAGATCTTCCGGTCAAAACGACCAGGACGAAGTAAGGCTGGATCTAAGACATCAGAACGGTTAGTTGCAGCAATTACGATGACACCTTCATTGCCTTGGAACCCATCCATTTCAACTAATAATTGGTTCAAAGTTTGTTCACGTTCATCATGACCGCCACCCATGCCAGCGCCACGTTGACGACCAACGGCATCGATTTCATCGATAAAGATGATGGCAGGTGCATTCTTCTTAGCGTTTTCAAATAAGTCACGTACACGTGAAGCACCAACACCGACGAACATTTCCACGAAATCAGAACCAGAAATAGAGAAGAACGGCACACCTGCTTCACCGGCTACGGCACGAGCAAGTAAAGTCTTACCAGTACCTGGAGGTCCCTCAAGTAAAACACCTTTAGGAATTCTAGCACCAAGAGCGCTGAATTTCTTAGGGTTCTTCAAGAACTCAACAACTTCAACCAATTCTTGTTTCTCTTCTTCTGCACCGGCAACGTCAGAGAAACGTACTTGGTTCTTTTTAGGATCTTGTGGTTTGGCTTTGGATTTACCAAAGTTCATCACACCACGACCACTGCCACCGCCTTGGCCAGATTGGTTCATCATGAAGTAGAAGAACACAAACAATAAGACCGTTGGCAATAACATGGTTAATAAACTAATCCAAACCCCAGATTGTGACTCTTCCTTAGCGTGAACGGTCACATCTTTATTTTGAGCTAGTTTAGTCACTTGTGCTAATGACGTATCATTAGGCAACAAAGTTGTCGTAAAGCCAGTGACTGATGTCGAAGAAGCTTGTCCCAACAATCCTGCTGCTGGTGTTGAACTCTTCTGTGCGGTTTTATAAGCACCACTGATTTGGTAAACACCATTAGCTGGTTGCACGCTAAACTCTTTAACTTTGCCAGCTTTTAACTGACTGGTAAATTCGGACATGCTCACTGACTGAGTAGAACCACTATTACCATGGTTAAAGAAGAAACTAATGCCACCAACAATAGCGACGAAAACAATGATGTAAAATAAACCGTTATTTAATAAGCGATTCCGGTTATTTTTCATTTACAACCTCCTGAATTCAAACGATTACTTTGCTTGCAATCGAATGTTGCTATCATACCATATTTGACCATTTTTGACTATTATCTTATGCGTAAACTTCTGGCTTAAGTACGCCAACATATGGCAAATTACGATATTGATTACGGTAATCAAGTCCATAGCCCACGAGAAACTCATCTGGTACTTCAACACCCACATAATCAACGTGAACATCTAGGATTCGATGAGCAGGCTTGCTGAGCAATGTACAAATTTTAACCGAAGCGGCACCACGCGTTGTTAACAGTTTGATTAATGCATCTAGCGTGCGGCCAGTATCAATAATATCTTCAACAATAACAATATTACGATCTTTAACTGGCACATCTAAATCTTTGATGATTTTGACTTCACCACTAGATTCTAATTCATCGCCGTAACTAGAAACATCCATAAACTCAATCTCCGAAAAATCATCGTATGCTCTGACTAAATCAGTCATGAACATTACGGCACCTTTCAAAATACAAATGAAGATTGGATTTTTTCCTTGATAATCCTCACGAAGCTGTTGACCCAAGCGAGCTACAATTTCTTGAATTTCATCTTGTGAAACGATGATTTTCTCAATATTATCGTGCATGTTAATCTCCTTAATTAAAATTAAGCAAGCCCTCAACTAAAAAATAAAGCTATTTAATCGATTGCCATACTCCACTAATTTTTTCTTAATACATAAATAATTTTAGCAGTTTCTCCAACATTCGACAATTTATAATTATAGATATTTTGCACCCACAAAATTTGATCAGCAGCTACTAAAACCCAAGCTTGATCTCGTTGTGAAAAAGGAACTTTGGCATCAATCTGCCGCCGACTTAATTTTTGCCAATGACCGTTAGTCAGTTGTACACGATCACCAACTTGGCGATGGCGCAACGTAAACGCGGTAGGAACAACATTGACTTGCAATTGTGCCACCAACTCACCAGTGAAATTAAGTGGGATTTGCTCAAAAACACCAAACTGATCGTCATCAACTTGCTGCCATTGGTTTAAAGGCAATGAATAACTTATTTCAGTTTTGGTACTGTTTGTTTGCTCCGGTACAAATTGTTTAAATGTAAATTGCTGGTATGTCTGTAAAAAGCACCAATCATTTTGAAGATCAACACGATGATGTCCCTGAGACTCACGTGTTAGTGCTGCAATTTGTTGCAATTGCTGATGATCGCACTGCAGGTCCGGTAAATAAATTTGCATAAAATCCTGCCAAAATAATTGCCATCCCATTAAATCTAGCTCAATAGTAGGAAATGTGCCACTAATTTGGCCATTTTTTTGCTCTAAATTCATTTTTTCATACCACAGACCGAGGAACTGATGTGCGAGTTTTTGTTGTGTCACTAATTCATCGCTAAACAAATTAGCATGTGCTAGTAGTTGTGGGTTTTCTTGTTTTAATATCGGCACAACATGATGACGCAGTCGATTGCGTGGGGTAAAGTCCAATTGATTCGTTGTATCTTCAATATGAATCAATTGCTGTTGTCCTGCATATTCTCGCAAGGCTTCTTTGCTAAATGGCAATAAAGGTCGCCACAATGACCAATCTCTAAATTTTGTCAGCGATTTCAATCCTGGAAGTTCATTCAATTCACCAGAGCGGATCAACTTCAATAGCATTGTCTCGAGTAAATCATCACCATGATGGGCTGTTATTAAGCCATCAGCAACCGTCTCTTGCAAAACATCAGCCAAAAAATCATAACGTGCTTGCCGTGCAGTTGCTTCTGAAGTCTGTTGGCCATGCTGCCAATGGCCAATATGAAGTGGCACTTGATACGCTGCTGCTATTTGCCGTACTAGTTGTTCTTCTTGATCGCTGTCTGCTCGCAATTGATGATTAAAGTAAGCCAGCGATAAGTTTGGTCGAGTTGTCTCAGGTAAGTGAGTCAATAAATCTAATAATACTGCTGAGTCAACCCCGCCGGAAAAAGCTAATATTAATTTACTTTGTGACGCATGAGGTAATAGCTGTTGCCAATGTTGATTGAATGTTTGCTTTAATGTCGTCATCATTTCATCACCAATTTCGTTACTTTAAAAAAAGAGCTGAACCGTCACGACAGTTCAACTCTTTTTAACTATTATATTAATACTTAGCCGCGACGACCGCCGCGACCGCCACGCTTACCTTCAGTGTTACGTTTGATTGCAGTAAGACGATCTTCACTTTCCTTTAAAAAGCCAGAAAGCATATCATCAAAATCTTCGTGACCATGGTTGTTGCCGTGACCATTACGACTGTTGCCGCCTGAATTGCGGCGATGATTATTATAATTATTCTCGCGTCGCTCATGTGGCTGATGTTCATGTGTTGATTGATGATGAACAGTTGCAGTTGCTTGTGGTTCTGTTGCTTGTTTAATTGACAAGCCAATCTTACCATTTTGATTTGAAACCACTTTAACTGTAACGGTGTCACCAACACTCAAAACATCATGGATGTCTTTCACATACTGATTGGAGATCTCACTGATATGAACCAAACCACTTTGACCTGAACCCAAATCAATAAACGCCCCGAAGTTGGTAATTCCGGTTACTTTTCCGGTAACCTTCGACCCAATTTCAACTGCCATAAACCCAAATTTCCTCCTTGGCCACTCTTTGTTATTTAATAAGTATACCACCGAACAAGTTCAATTCAAGTTAGTTTTTGGCATTAATTGAGCTATTTGTCTCCGGCAAGGTAAAGATGATCTCACCTTTTTTAGAATAGTCATACTTATAACGAATTAACTTTTCAATGTAGGTTTTATTATTTAATTGCTTAACTTGGATTTTTAGATTATCACTTTTATCCTTAGTCTTGCTTAATTGCTTCTTTTCGGTTTGAACTTGTTGCTGAATCGCGTTATTCGTTTGCTTGCCTCTAATAATCTGTGATCCCAAGCCAATCAGGATAACTAGCAAAATTGCCAATAAAATCCATAATCGCCGACGATGAACATGCTGCAAATAACGACGACGTGCGTCAATTTGCTGCTGACGTTCTGCTTCTTGGGCAAACTGATTACCGATACTTGTTACTTTATTATTTGGCCGTATTTGCTGTTGCATGCGCTCGCTCCTAGATTTTGATACCTAAAGTATAACATGGTCGTATTAAAAAGTAGTTTAATTGAGAAATTTTTAAACTATTTATCACACTTAAAGACAAGCTACGCCAAGCAGACACAATCTCCGTTAAAAAAGTCACCGCAAAAAATTCGCAGTGACCTTTGCCAACTTTACTTATTAGTATCGCTAACAACTTCATACATATTTTCGGCTTCATCTTTTTTGGTTGTTTCCCGCATGTCGGTAACTTTAACGAC
The DNA here is from genome assembly GCF_001436095.1 of Lapidilactobacillus dextrinicus DSM 20335. GTDB lineage: Bacteria > Bacillota > Bacilli > Lactobacillales > Lactobacillaceae > Lapidilactobacillus > Lapidilactobacillus dextrinicus. Next base: position 9,773 of record NZ_AYYK01000001.1, read on the forward strand.
TAATGTTTTATTCCCAAATAACAAGGTTAACTCATCGCCAATCTTAACGTCAGTAGATGATTTAGCAACCTTTCCGTTAATGCTAATTCGGCCCTTATCAGCAATTTCTTTAGCGACTGTCCGCCGTTTGATCAGCCGTGAAACTTTTAAATATTTATCTAAACGCATCATTATCTCCTCATGATCATTCTCTTCTTTATTAATAACTCACTTCATCACTCAGCACTTGTTACTGATGTACTTGAAACTGTACTTGAAACATTAATAATTGCTTGTAAGAAGTCCATTAATTGAGGCACCCATTCTTGACTAGTTGACTCTTTTTTGGTTAAACGGAACTTCAATTGGTAGCAATCATCTTCAATTTTAACATCTGCACGATAATTAATCGCGCTTAATGTGGCAAATAACGTTTCGCCATCGACTTTTTTAGTGCCTTCTTTAGTAAAAATAACCGTTAGCGAACGTTCATCTTGTTTTATTTCGGCAATTTGCGCTTCGTCTGCCAATAGCTTTAAGTGACCGACTGTTAATAAATTCTCCACTTCAACAGGATAATCGCCAAACCGATCAATCAAATCTGCTTGAATTTCTTCAAGTTGAGGAACATTTTCTATTTGGCGAATCCGCTTATAGATTTCAATCTTTTGCCGGCTATCATTAACATAGTTATCCGGCAAGTAAGCATCTAATGTTAATTTCAATTCTGCATTTGAAACTGTTGGTGTTTGGTGATGTTGCTTCTTCTTAACGGCATCGTTTAACATTTGCGAATACAAATCAAAACCAACCGAATTAATAAAGCCATGTTGTTGCTTACCCAACAGATTACCAGCACCACGAATAGACAAATCGCGCATTGCAATCTTAAAACCAGAACCTAATTCTGTAAAATCTTTAATTGCTTGTAGCCGCTGTTCGCCCACTTCAGTTAATACTTTGGCCGGTTGATACATTAAATAAGCATAAGCAATCCGACTAGAACGACCGACTCGACCACGAAGCTGATAAAGTTGTGACAAGCCATAGCGATCGGCATTTTCGATAATTAAAGTATTGGCATTGGGCATATCGACACCCGTCTCAATAATTGTCGTTGTAACTAGGACATCAAATTCACCATTAATGAAACTGTAAATAACATTCTCTAATTCATTTTCGGTCATTTGCCCATGAGCAAAACCGATCGTAGCGTCTGGTACTAATGCTTGTAGTTGCGCGACAGTTCGTTCGATATCGCCAACCCGATTATGCAAATAGAAAACCTGACCATGCCGTTCCATTTCGCGCTGAATCGCTTCACGAATTGCCCCAGCATTTTGTTCCATAACGTAAGTTTGGATCGGATAACGGTTCGTTGGTGGTGTTTCAATTACGGATAAATCTCGCACACCGATCATTGACATGTGCAGTGTACGCGGAATCGGCGTCGCTGTTAAAGTCAGTACATCCACATTAGCACGTAATTGTTTCAAACGCTCTTTGTGCTTAACTCCAAAGCGTTGTTCCTCATCAACAATTAACAAACCTAAATCCTGGAAACTAACATCCTTAGACAAAATACGATGAGTTCCCACGACAATATCGATTGTGCCTTTTTTCAAACCTTGAACTGTCAACTTATTTTCAGCACTCGTCTGAAAACGCGACATCATAGCCACATTAATTGGAAAATCAGCGAACCGATCTTTCATCGTCTCAAAATGCTGCTGTGCCAAAATCGTTGTTGGGACTAAAAATGCAACTTGCTTATTATTTTCAACAGCTTTGAACGCTGCCCGCAAAGCCACTTCAGTTTTACCAAAGCCAACGTCACCAACCAATAAACGATCCATTGGTCGCTCTTGCTCCATATCCCGTTTAACTTCTTGGGTACTCCGCAATTGATCAGGTGTCTCCGAATAGGGGAACTCATTTTCAAATTGCTGCTGCAAATCGTCATCCGGTGCAAAAGCAAACCCCTTCTCAGATTGACGCTTAGCATAAAGCTCGATTAATTCATCAGCAATATCTTCAATTTTACTCGCAACATTGCGCTTGGTTTTCTGCCACTCAGCACCGCCTAATTTATTAATATGCGGCGTTTTACCTTCTGCAGAAACATACTTACTAATTAAATTAAGTTGGTCAACCGGTATAAATACTTGCGCATTATTTTGATAGGTAATCGTTAAATAATCACGATGAACGCCATCAACCTCTAGCGTCTGCATACCTTCGTAACGACCAATTCCGTGATTAACATGAACAACATAGTCACCAGGTTTTAACTCACTGTAACTTCGCAGCCGTTCCGTGTTCGCCATGGTTTGTCGGCGAACGGGAACATTTTTCTTAACCCGATTGAACAATTCCCATTCTGTCAAAACAACCAAGTTAGCCTCGGGAATTTCAAAACCATTATGCAAATTACCAGCAATTAATTGTAGTTCATCTAATTCAATTTGGTTTTCATCAGCCAAAGTCACTTTAACTTCGAAATCACGAAAAGTTTGTTGTAAATGTTGCCGTCGCGACTCTTCTGGAATTAACAACAACACTGTCCGTTTCTGTTTATGCCAACGATCCATTTCCGTTTTAATCAAAGGCATTTGACTAAAGAATTGTTGCACCGTGCGCATTGAAACATTCGTCATTTCATCAAAACGTAATTTGCCCATTCCTTTTTGGAACAGTGACAAGAACAGTTGCCGTTGCACTAAATGGTGTTGAACATCGTGAAAATCAGCTTGTACTTGTTGGTTTGCTAAAAAACGACCTTGAGCCATTTGATCAATCTGCCAATCAGCTAAATTTTGAGCCAATTCATCTGCTTTATCCAACAAACGAGCATTATCATCAAAGGCCACAATCCCGGTTTCACTTAAATAATCGTCAATCGTCTGAACTTGATCAGTTAAATAACTTAACAGCAATTCGGAACCATCAGCTAAAATACCTTCTTCTAATTGACTCGTAATTGTGTTGAAGTAGTCAACTAAAGTTTTAGCTCTGGTTGGATCTTTGGCTTCAATTTTTTTAGCTTCTAATGCGACTTCTTGTTGAATTTTTGCTGCGCCTCTTTGCCGATCAGCCAAAGTTAATAAACGATCATTAGCCGGTAAGATCGTTGCTTCAGTGAGATTTTCAATACTGCGCTGAGTAGCCAAGTCAAAGCGACGCAGACTATCAACTTCATCACCGAATAATTCAATCCGTAGGGGATCTTCAGCATCAAGGGGAAAAATATCAATAATGTCCCCACGAATAGCAAACTCACCTGGTTTGGCCACTAATTTTTGTCGTTCATAACCCATGGCTACTAGTTGTTCAGGTAAGGCTGTAATCTCTAACTCGCCATCTTGACGAACAGATAACACGGCTTGCTTAAACTTGTCAGCAGCCGTTAAGTGATAAAGTAAGCCAGCCACTGTTGTCACCACAACGCCGGGTTGTTTACTTAATAAGAAGTTTAGTGCCTGAATACGCAAATTACGTGATTCTGGTGAACTAATGGCACCTTGGGCCGCAACAACTTCTTCAACTGGAAAATAAAAAACCTGATCGCTTGATAACAAGTTGGTTAAATCATCAACAAATTTGCTAGCATGCAGGCCATTGTCCACAACAAATAAAACCGGTTGTTGAGCCGCTTGAACTAAACCGGCAATATATAATGACTCAGCTGACCCATTTAATCCTGTTACTAAGCGGCGTTTAGGTGCAGACCAGTCCGTTAAAATATCAGCTAAATTAATACGCTGACTAAAATAATTAATTAAATTCATGAAAGTCTCCCAATGGTAAATTCGACTTCTGTTAATAACTTCTTTAATTGAAAATCAATTGTGTTTGGTATAAAGGCGACATCTAAATCATAATTATCATTAAAAACGTGATTAATTACTAAAATTACGTTTAATCGTTAATTAAACTGATTCATTAATTGTGGAAAATCTTTTTCTTCTTTAACCCAAAGTGATAATGCAGCAACAGCATTGTCCATTGCCGTTAAGACAACTGGTAAATCATCTTTAGAAAATGGTGTTAAAACCCAATCAACTACTTTAGAACGATCAGGATGTTGAATACCAATTTTAACCCGATTAAAATTCTGGCTCCCAGTTGCTGCAATAATACTCTTAATGCCATTATGACCACCAGAAGCACCATGTGTTCGCAAGCGCAACTTGCCAACAGGCATATCCAAATCATCTTGAATCACAGCAATCTCTTCTGGTTCAAACTGATAATAGCGCATTAAGTCGCCAACTGCTCTTCCTGAATCATTCATGTAAGTCAGCGGTTTAACCAGCATTACTTTTTCACCATTAATCTTAGTTGTCGCTGTTAACGCTGAAAATTCATTTTTCGTCAATTGTAAATTCAAACTATCTGCTAACTGTTGAACAGTATCAAAACCCACATTATGTTTAGTATGTTCATATTTTTGACCTGGATTTCCTAAACCAACAATCATTCTCATTATTTTTACCCTCACCTTATTTATGATGACTTATCTTTTTATTTTTAAAATGACTAAAACATCAATTATATAGTTGAAAAAAATCAGTGCACTAAGTATCAGCGACAAATTATAGCACAAATCCACGCATTTATTAATTCAAACAACCGTAAAGTATTACAGTGTTCTTTGACTGTTGCTATAATCACTATTTTTAAAGATTTGCAAAATGATTCATTATAGAGCAAGTTGCTTGTGAATATTCTGAATTAGTTAGATAATATTGAATGTACTAAGATTGTCAAATACTGTTTGATTAAAGGATTTTATCGTATAAGCTACATGTTAAATATAAAACAGAAAAAGATTAATGATTCGTTTTGAAAATGTCAAACATTCAGCCTTTGCTTTACCGAAAACGGTTGCATTAATTTTGAAGCGAATTCACAAGATCAGCCGTTAATTCCGCCATCGATACTGTTGTAACTAACAAATTTTTTCATGAAAATAAGTAATTTTTTTCTGTTAAACATTTATGAATGTGTTATACTTTAAAAGGCCTTAATTATTGAAATCGGAAAGGATGAATCTTATATGTCAAATCAAACAAAAGATCGTCAAAAAGTATTACTTGTCGGTGATGGCGCCGTAGGTTCAAGTTATGCTTATGCATTAGTACTTCAAGGAATTGCTCAAGAAATTGGTATCGTTGATATCGCCAAAGGTAAAACTCAAGGTGATGCCATTGACCTTTCTAATGCTTTACCATACACTTCTCCTAAGAAAGTCTATTCTGCAGAATATTCTGACGCAGCTGATGCTGATGTTGTGGTTATTACTGCCGGTGCACCACAAAAACCAGGTGAGACTCGTTTAGACTTAGTTAACAAGAACTTGAAGATCTTGAAGTCAATCGTTGATCCTATCGTTGAATCAGGATTCAAAGGTATCTTCGTTGTTGCTGCTAACCCTGTTGATATTTTGACTTATGCTACTTGGCGTCTTTCAGGCTTCCCTAAGGAACGCGTCGTTGGTACTGGTACTTCTCTTGATACATTACGTCTTCGTCAAGAAATTGCAGACATGGTTCAAGTAGATGCTCGTTCCGTCCATGCTTATATCATGGGTGAACATGGTGATTCTGAATTTGCTGTTTGGTCACACGCTAACATCGGTGGTGTTAAGATCTCTGAATGGGTTAAACAACATCCTGAAATGGACGAAAACAAACTTGTTCAAATCTTCGAAGATGTCCGTGATGCTGCTTACAAGATCATCGACTTAAAGGGTGCTACTTTCTATGGTATCGCTACTGCTTTAGCTCGTATTACTCGTGCTATTCTTAATGACGAACATGCAATCTTACCATTATCTGTTTACATGGATGGCGATTATGGTTTGAACGATATCTATATCGGTACTCCTGCTGTTCTTGGTCGCGAAGGTGTAACAAACGTTATTGATATTCCTTTGAACGATCACGAATCACAAGCTATGCATGCTTCAGCTGATCAATTGAAGAAAGTTTTAGACGATGCTTTTGAAGCAACTGGTATCGAAACTCGTCAATAATTAACAATTGATTAATGACTTCTAAAAAGATCTGAGATTTTATCTCAGGTCTTTTTTATATAATAATTTCCCACAATAACCTTAAAGAATCTTAAGTCAGTCTAAAGTTAGAACGTGTTCGTTTTAAAATAACGAATAGCTTGTTATAATGTGTGTGGAAATATAGACCAAACAGGATAAGGTGAAACAAATGAAAAAGGGAACCAAAATACTGCTTAGCGTGATTGGTGCGGCAGTGGTTGTATTAGGCGCATTCTACACATACCGTGGGGTTTATTACCAATCCCATTTTCTGCCCGGCACTAAAGTAGAAGACGTTGATATTAGCAAACTCTCCTACCCTCAAGCAAAGCAAAAGGTTGCCAAAACATTGCGGGATAGTAATTTTACCCTCTATGACCAAAAGACAAAATTAACTCAGGTTTCAGGCAAAGAACTAGGTATTACACAAAATTCCACTGCCTATTTGAAAAAAATCATGCGAACGCAAAATTCATGGTTGCCAACCACTACGGTTAGGGCAGAAAGCACAACCAATGCGATGATTAACATTGATCAACAAAAGCTTAATCAATACGTTGATCAAACCTTAACTACCCTTAACCAAGGCCGGCAAGCACCACAAGATGCTAAAATTGTTAAAACCAACGATAATTATCAAATCAAACCAGAAGTAGCTGGTCAAACCTTTGATAAATCAGCAGTTACTAAGGCGGTTAAAGAAGCAGTTAGCAAGGGCCAGCCAAAGGTTCAACTTGCTGATAGTCATCAACAAGCAAAAGTTACAAAGAATGATGCGCAGCTCACTGAACAATTAGCCAAAATCAAAAAAATCGACACGATTACGGGTAAATATACGATTGCCGGTAAGACCGAAACAATCACCCCGGCAATGATTCATCAGTGGCTTGGTTATTCTGACGGTAAAATCACCCTTGATCAAACAGCTATGAAAGCATACTTGAGCTCACTCAATGACAAGTATGCAACCTATAATAAATCACGCCAATTTAAATCGACTAAACGTGGTGTCGTTACCGTTCCTGCTGGTATTTATGGTTGGAGTATTAATTCTGCTAGTGAATTACCAAAGTTAACTGATGTAATTTTAGCCGGCAAAGACTTTACGCGCGAACCAGTTATCGTAGGCACAGGCTACTCCAAGGACGGATACGGCGATGCATTAAGCGATATTGGCAATACTTACATTGAAGTTGATAAACAAAATCAACACATGTGGGTTTATATGAACGGTCAATTAAAGATTGATACAGATGTTGTTACAGGTAATCCTAACGGCCACGATACTCCAGTCGGTGTTTGGGCTATCTGGGCTAAAGAACGTAACTCCACACTTCGTGGTGAAAATGATAACGGTAGTAAATACGCTTCTAAAGTTGCTTATTGGATGCCAATTGATGATACTGGTGTTGGTATTCACGATTCACCATGGCAACCACAATATGGCGGTGATTGGTATAAGACTCATGGTTCCCATGGTTGTATTAATACACCTCCTGCTACTGTTGCTAAAATCTTCAATATGGTTTCAACCGGCATGCCAGTTGTTGTCTTCTAAATTGAATTTAAAAAAGCTTGAGGAAATTTCCTCAAGCTTTTTTATATGTGCACTTTTCATTTTATTTTGTTGTAGCTTCAACTTTAGTAATTTGTAATAAACCATCGCCAAGCGGTAACAAAGTGGTCAACAAATTAGGATCAGCATACACCGTGGTTAACAACTGATTCAATTTGCGATGAATACCTTTGTCACGATGCCGAATGGTTGTTTCAGGTTCAAAAATACTGCCACCCTGCAACACGTCATCAATCAATAAAATACCGTGAGGTGCTAATAGACGTAAAGCTTCAGGTAGAAATTTAATGTATTGCGCTTTGGCCGCATCCAAAAAAATTAAATCATACTGTGTCGTTAACGTTGGTAAAATATCTGCAGCATCACCTGTTAATAATTGGATATTCTCAGAATAGCCTAGCTGCTCCCAATTAGCTCTAGCATGATGATACATCGTTTCAAAACGATCAATTGTTGTTATTTGAGCTTGTTTTTGGGTTGCTTCAACGAATAACGATGATGAAAAACCAATCGCCGTTCCCACTTCTAATATTGCTTTAGGTTGTCGTTGAGTGACCAATTGATATAAATAACTCACTGTTTCTTGGGGAATTATGGGAATTCGCTTAGTATTTGCTTCATGTTGAATTTGGAGTAATTTGGAGCTAAGTGGTACGATTTGTTGTCTTAAAAAATTTAAAACTTCAGGTTTTACAACTGGACGTGACATCATTTCATTACGCATTTCTCATTTGACTCCCATATTTTTGTTTAAGTGACTCTTATTAAGCTCTCATATATTTCCAATACTGTCAATTTATGTTATGATAGCAACGAAGTTAAAGACCTTGGAGGGAACATTATGCTCATCAAGACATTGGTTTTGCAAAAAGATAAATTAACGACCGTTAATGAAACAGCAACATTAGAAGAGGCACTTAATATTCTTGAAGACTCCGGATACCGTTGTGTCCCAATTCTAGATGCTTCAGGTAAAATCTTTCGTGGCAATATTTACAAAATGCATATCTATCGCCATAAATCTCAAGGTGGTAACATGCAATTACCTGTCACCTACTTACTAAAAAATACCACCAAAACAATTGATGTTGATTCACCATTCTTTAAAGTATTTTTCAATATTAAAGATTTACCTTATATTGCAGTTTTAGATGAAAGCCATAACTTCTATGGTATTTTAACTCATGCCAAGTTACTAGAAATGTTATCAGAAGCTTGGAACTTAGATATTAGTAGTTACGTTCTAACGATCATGTCGACTGGTGAACGTGGCGAACTTGAAGAAATGTCTAAGATCATTACTAAGTATACCTCAATTGAAGCCTGCATTACTTTGGATGCTAAAAAGGGCTCATCAGTACGCCGGACTTTAATGACTTTACCAGCAGGTGTTGATCGTAAAACACTTAATCAAATCGTTGAACGTTTAGAAAAGAAAAAATATCATGTTGCAGAAATAGACGATTTACAATCTGGTGACACAATTTTAGATGAAGATAAATAAATGACAAAGATAAAGGACCTGAGAAATTCTCAGATCCTTTTTTATTACCTATGAATTAAACATTAACAACTAATTGTATGTAATTACTTAGTAGCAACTAACCCTAAGCTAATTTGCAAGGCGTGGTCAACAGCATTCATTCTTTCATCGTTTAAATGCGTCACACGCTCTTTTAAACGTTGCTTGTCTATTGTCCTTACCTGCTCTAATAAAATCACTGAATCGCGTTCTATGCCGTCTTTCGCATTAGTTATGCCGACATGGGTTGGCATCTTCGGTTTGGTAATTTTAGCCGTGATAGCCGCAATGATAACCGTTGGACTATAATGATTGCCCACGTCGTTTTGAATAATCAAAACCGGCCGCATTCCGCCCTGTTCTGAACCAACGACCGGCGATAAATCAGCGAAAAAGATATCGCCACGCTTAAATTCTTTTTGCTCCATTTAATCAACTCACATCTAATCTATTTTTGCTTCACAACCAGCGCATTCTTGACAAATTTCAGAATTTAGCGAGGCCATTTCTGCATAACCATGCACTAAACTCGCCACTGTTTGATTGTGATGATAAAGAAAATCACTCACAGCTTCTTCAACAACGTTTTCTGGATCAAGCTGGTAAAACTCACAATACTGCAATAAGGCATGACGTAAATGTGGATCTACCTCTGTCATCAATTGATCATCAACCATAAGTGCCATCTGAAACCCCTCCGATTGTCACTGGACAATACTAATAATATAAGTCTAACTAAAAAAATAATAACATGTCTCCTAAAAAAAGCAAGACAACCAGGTCATGAGGGCCTAATTATCTTACTTTTTAATTAATGGATTATTGAAGTTAGTAACTTAGTCTTCTCGTTTGGGTAAATAATGACGAGGAATCCGATCGTGTAAACCACAAGCAATTTCATAATGAATAGTTTGCGCGTAATCAGCGACCTCTTGCAAAGTAATCTCGTCATCTTCATCATGACCAATTAGCGTAACTTTCTCACCAACTGCAAATTTTTCTGGCATTCGGACCATAACCTGATCCATACAAACTCGGCCAACAATTGGACAACGTTTGCCTTTAATTAAAACGGACATTCCTGACATTCTTCGTAGCCAACCATCCGCATAGCCAATCGGAATTGTACCAATCCACTCGTCGTTTTTGGCTGTGTAAGTAGCACCATAACTCACGGAATCACCGACATGAATTTGCTTAACAAAAACTAACTCACTGTATAACGATAATGCAGGTTGTAATTCATAAGGAGCTGCTAACGTACTTCCCGATGGATTCAAGCCATAAATGGCAACGCCAAAACGAATCATGTTACATTGACAAGCTTCATGCCATAAACTAGTTGCAGAATTAGCAACATGAACGTATTTAGGCCGTTCAGGAAGTGCATTTAACAATACTTTAAACTTAGCTACTTGCTTTTCAAAATAAGTCGTATCTTTTTCATCAGCCGTGGCAAAGTGAGTAAAAATCCCCTCTAGCGTTAAATAAGCTGATGCTTTAACGAACGCTGCGGCAGCTTTTAACGCATCAACATCGGTAAAACCAATTCGTCCCATCCCAGTATCCGTGGCAAAGTGAAGCTTTAATTGTGGACAATCTGGTACGGCTTTTAGTAACGGTGTCGCCATAGTTAACCAGTCTTGATCGCCAACAGCTAACGCAATATTTTGAGCAGCAGCAATTGGTGCTGCTTGAGGGCTGGTAATCCCTAAAACCAAAATTGGAGCAGCAATCTGAGCAGCGCGCAAGGCTAATGCTTCATCAATCGTTGCAACACAAAAACCAGTGGCACCGGCCTCTTGACAAACACGGGCAACTGGAACTAGCCCATGTCCATATGCATCAGCTTTAACAACGGCAAATAAAGCCGTCTCTGGATTTAGACGTTTTTTTTCTTCATGAACATTATGATAGATGGCCTGTTGGTCAACTTCAATATAAGTTGGTCGTAAGTATGATGGTTGCATTTTATTCCTTCTCTGCGGTTTCTATAATAACTTCTGTGGTCACCAGTGCATCAGTATGCGAAATTGAAACGTGAGCTGCACCGGTATAGGGTTGTTTGGTAATAACTGGTTTACCTAGTGAATCATCAAGAATTTCAATATCATGGAGACCAATCTTACCTAAACCTGTTCCATATGCCTTAGAATAAGATTCTTTTGCGGAAAAGCGACCGGCCAAATATTCCATTTGAAATTTTTGATTCGTTGTTTGATGAAAAACAGCCAATTCTTTCTCTGTTAAAACTTTCTCTGCGAAACGCTGATTGCGTTGATAAGCTTGGGTAATTCGTGGAATATCTGTCAGATCAATTCCAATCCCATAAATCATTTGAACACATCCTTTTCTCTTCTTTTCTATCATAAGCGAAATGTTCAAATTAGTAAAATTTAACCTTTTCAAAACAAGATGAAATCAATTCATCTAAAGTTATTGGAATGAGTTAAGGCTAATCGCATTATTTTCTCAGCATGGTCAGCCAAATTTAGGTATAAAAAAACCAAGACGAAGATTCGTCTTGGTTAAGATTACACTTTTTAATTAAGCATTAGGATTCTTGCGAATTGTAAAGTTACGCTTGTTTGAAGAATGACGTTTAGAATCTGAGTTGCGGTTTGAATCGTGTTTACGACCAGAATTACGGTTGTTGCGATCACGATCATTACGATTCCGTGAACCACCGTTACCATGGCGATCATGTGAATAGCCATGACGATTACCATTACCACGATAACCACCACGACTCTTGCCATGATTGCTACGAGAAGATTTACGTCCTGGTAATGGACGTTCAGGAGCAATATGAACAGGGACCTCATTAGCGTCTTTAATTAATGACTTCAACAAAGCAGCGGCTAATTCTTCAGGTGAATATTTTGCTAATAATTCTTGAGCGGGTCCTTCAAAACGTTCAGTACCGCTCTTAGCGACTAATTCATCAATCGTTTGGTTAGCCATTTGTACTTGACCATGGAAAGCTTCTTTAGCAGTTGCAGGTTTAAGTGGTGTCATGCGAACACGAGTTAATTCTTCAATGGCATGTAAGTAAGACATTTCGTTAGGTGCAACGAAAGTTACGGCAACACCCTTGGCACCAGCACGGCCAGTACGACCAATACGGTGAACGTAACTATCTTGGTCTTGCGGAATATCATAGTTGTAAACATGAGTTACACCAGAAATATCCAAACCACGCGCAGCAACATCAGTTGCCACTAAGAATTGTAATTCGCCGTTCTTGAATTGGCGTAAAACGCTCATCCGTTTTTGTTGTGTTAAATCACCATGGATACCTTCAGCTTTATAACCACGCGCTTGAAGACCCTTAGTTAATTCATCAACACGACGTTTAGTCCGACCGAAGATCAACGCTAATTTAGGATTTTGAACATCGAATAAACGAGTCATAATATCAAAACGTTCAAATTCTTTAGAACGAATGTAATATTGATCAATTAAATCAGCTGTTAATTCTTTAGATTTAATCTTAACAATTTTAGGACTTTGCATGAATTTCTCAGCGATACCCATGATAGCCTTAGGCATTGTTGCAGAGAAAAGTAAAGTTTGATGTTCGTTAGGAACATGGCTTAAGATACTTTCAATATCTTCAACAAAGCCCATGTCTAACATTTCATCAGCTTCATCAAGAACGATCGTGTTGATATGATCTAAACGAACAGTCCGACGATTAATATGGTCTAATAAACGACCAGGTGTTCCAACCAAAACTTGTGGTGAATCTTTTAAGTTACGGATTTGGCGACCAATGTCAGCACCACCATAAACAGCAAGTGCGCGAACATGTTTGCCGCGGCCTAAACGAGAAACTTCTTCTTGAGTTTGAACAGCTAATTCACGAGTTGGTGAGATAACCAGCGCTTGAATATGATGTTCGTTCATATCAACTTTTTGAATAATTGGTAATGAAAAGGCAGCAGTTTTACCAGTACCAGTTTGGGCCTGACCAATAACGTCATCGCCACCTAATACCAAGGGAATTGTTTGTTCTTGAATTGGCGTTGCTTCAGTAAAGCCCGCCTTTTCGATTGCAGTCAACAGTTGTTCATCTAAATTAAGTTCTGAAAATTTCAAAAAATATCCTCCTATGTTCTGAAAAAAACAATCACATCACAGAAGGTTTTCATTACTTATTCACTAAGTCTGCCTGCAATCACTTTTTTCAATAACACTGTCTTAACAGCGTTCCTAATATATTACCATTATTTAAGACGAATCACAAGCAGAACGTTTGATTATGTTTTCTGAAAAGCGCCTTAATATTTGCAAATATTGGTCTAACTGGCTAGTAGCTATAAAACAAAAAAGCCAAGACAAAATTGTCTTGACTTCTCTTTTTTACATTAAGCCAGCTAACACACGATCAAAATGCATGCCGTTGCTAGCCTTTAACAAAACTAAATCTGCAGCTGTTACATCAGCGCGTAAATCTTCAATCAACTGTTCTTGTTGATTTTGATCATAGTAATGTAAATTGTCAGCTGAATAGCGCGATTGCAAGGCTTGGTACAAATAAGCCATATCTGGACCATATAAGTAAACCTGTTCAATCTCATCCGGTGTTAAATCAGTTGCTAAGCCAGCATGAAGTTCGCCGGATTTCTCGCCTAATTCTAGCATATCGCCCAGAACGACAATATGGTGGCCTTCTGTTGTAACTTCTTTAAAACTCTGCAAAACTTCATGAACAGCTGTCGGATTAGAATTATAAACATCACTTAAAATCATCGTACCTGACTGACCCTGCAACCATTGATTGCGATTTGCCGTTGGTTGGAATGTTGCCAAAGCCTTAGCCATATCGGCAGGCTTAATGTGGAAACGCCGACCAACTGCTAAAGCAGCCAACGCATTTAAGACGTTAAATTCTCCCATCATTGGAATTGAGAATGTAATTTCCGGCCATTTATTAACCGTGAATTCTGATTGTTCTGAACCGAGTTTCATTGACGTTTGATAAAGATAATTATGATCTTCAAAACCAAATGTCAACGGTTCCCATTTCTCTGCACGCGCAGTTAACAATGGTTCATCACCATTAATAATTAAAGTGCCATCTTCTTTTAACCCTGAAGTGATTTCCATTTTAGCATCGGCAATCTTATCGCGTGTACCAAAGAATTCAATATGGGCTTCACCAATCATGGTAATAACAGCAATATCAGGTTCAACCATATCACTTAAAAATGTCAGTTGGCCAAAATGATCCATTCCCATTTCCACAACCAGTACTTCAGTGTTGGTCTCCATACCTAAAATAGTTAAAGGAACACCGATTTCATTATTGTGATTACCTTGGGTTTTAGCTGTATTATTTTGTGTTGCTAGCACTGCTGCAACCATATCTTTCGTGGTTGTCTTACCATTACTACCAGTAACAGCTACAACCTTTGGATTAACTTTTATTAAATAATACTTAGCTAACCCTTGTAGGGCTGCCAATGGATCGTCAACTTCAACAACCGAAATATTATCAGGACGATTATCATGGCCAGTTTGCCAAAAAGTTGCAGAAGCACCGTTACTTTGAGCATTACCAACAAAATCATGACCATCACGCTGACCAGCTAAAGGCACAAACAAGCTTCCTTGAGTTGCCTTGCGACTATCAATGGCAATGTTATCGATAATAATGTTTTTAAATTGTGCTACTTGATCTTCTGAAACTACTGCGCCAACCGCCTGCGCAATTTCGGCTAATGTCATTTTCATTAATTTGGGACCTCACTGTCATTTACTTATGAACTTGTTGAAGCTTAGAAGTTTGCTGAAATTTGACTTTTTACTTCAAACTCAGCAATACCTAATTGAATTAATTGATCGATTAATTCTGCATAGCTAACGCCACTTGCTTGCCATAAATAGGGATACATCGAGAACTTAGTGAAACCTGGCAATGTTTGAATTTCATTTAAGTAAACTGCACCAGCTTCATCTAAGAAGAAATCTGCGCGTGTTAAGCCAGTTGCACCAACCGCATTGAAAGCTAAGATTGAATATTTCTGAACGGCTGCCAATTGTTCTGGCGTAATGCTTGCAGGGATAATTAACTTCGTTGAACCGTCAACGAATTTCGATTCAAAATCATAAAATTCTTGCTTCTTACCAATTTCACCAGCAATAGAAGCTTTAGGATTCTCATTGCCCAAAACTCCAACTGCTAATTCACGAGCATTAACAATACCTTTTTCAACGATAACCCGATCATCATACTTGAAGGCTAAGTCTAATGCTGCTTTTAAGTCATCACTAGCATCGACCTTAGTAATCCCAATACTTGAACCACCATTTGCTGGTTTAACGTAAACAGGGAAGCCTAATTTAGTTGCAATCTTTTCGTGAACAGCTTCAACATTGTTTTCGTCTTGGTAATGAGCTGCTAAAACCGCAACGTATGGTACTTGAGGAATACCAAATTCATCAAAGATAATTTTGGACATAATCTTATCCATAGCAACGGCACTTGCACGAATACCAGCACCAACGTAAGGAACATTTAAGACTTCAAGCAAACCTTGAATGGTACCATCTTCACCGAACGTTCCGTGAATCATTGGAAAAACAACAGCATCTTTAGCGTTAGCCAATTCTTCTAACTGGAATTTAGTGCCTAAAGAATGCTCAGGCTCCTTGCGCCAACCAGCTTCGTTTGCAACGTCCAATTTAAGTGCTTGGTCGTTAGGAACTGGTTCTGTGATTGGTAATCCTTTGATAAATTCACCTGCACGTGTGATATAAACTGGAATAACCTCATATTTATGATAGTCAATCGCCTCAAGTGCGGAATGCGTGCTCATAATTGTCACGTCATGTTCTGCTGTACGTCCACCGTACATAAAGTATAATTTCATCTGCGTGATGTCCTCCTAAAAATACAAATTTTGATTTAACTCCCGAGTAAATGAACCTTTATTTTAATCCAAAACTTAAGACAAAATCAAGATATTCTTAAGATTGTCATCAATATTTCATAACGTTACAACTTTCTAATCATCAGCTATTAAAAGTCTAAATCTGAGACTTAACTCATCAAAGCACAAAATCTCATTAATACCATTCTACCTTTTTAGTCGATTTAAGCCAACAAAAAACAGCATCTGTCTGAGCAGATGCTGTCGATATCAGTGTTTAATTAATTTCGCGCGTTGAAAAACGAACCCAAATTAAATTAATAAAGACTAAAATCGTTGAGGAAATAAAAACGCCGCTATAACCAAAACCACCAGAAACAACGGAACCTAACATTGGACCAATAACATTTCCCGTCGCTTGAAACGACTGATTGTAACTAAAAATACGGCCTGTTACTTCATGAGGTGCATTCTTAGCTAACAATGTCTGGACCTGCGGCAATAATGCTGCATCGACAATTCCTACGAAGAAACGCAAGATGCCCAATTGCCAAACGTTTTGAACAAAGGCCTGTGGGAAGTAGACAAGTAAGCCCAATAATAATCCGAAGAATAGAATCTTTTGCGTACCAATGCGATCACCTAGTGCGCCGAATCGAGGTGCAGCAATTAACGTGGCAATTCCTGGAATAGACGCAATCACACCACTAATAATATTTAGGCTACTGGTATGCCCGACTAACTGACGCACGTATAAACTTAAAATTGGGTTAATCGAATTATTGGAAGCCTGGACAATTAATGTTGTGACAAACATGCCAATAATAACTTCAGGATGTTTTAACTCGGAAAATAACGTACGCATTGATTGCTGAGCATCTCGCGCAATCGGTGTAAATTTCTCGTGAACCCCAAAAACAGTTAGGAAGAAAACCAAAAATAGCACTGAACCTGTGATAAAGAAAGTTACTCGATAGCCAAAAGCCGTCGCAACAATACCACCCAATAATGGTCCTAAAAGCGTCCCTGTGACGCTGCCAGTCGTTAAAGTACCCAATGCTTGTCCACTATGTTCAACTGGCGTTTGCGTCGCAATCAGCGCGTTAGAATTACTAATATAGCCGGAAAAAACACCTTGCAAGAACCGTAGAGCAACTAATTGGTAAACATTAGTGACCAGTCCCATTAACGCAATGACAATAGCCATGCCCAATGATGCACGCATTAGCATCAATTTACGACCCTTTTTATCCGCTAACTTACCCCACATTGGTGAAACTATTGCAGTCACCAAAAAGGTTGATGAAAAAGTAACCCCACTCCATAAATTCAACTGAGTAGTTGTATATTTCCCCAAAGAATCAATATATAAGGACATAAAGGGGGTAATTAAACTAAAACCAATCCCAACCATAAAACAACCGAACCACAAAATGCGTAAATTTTGTTGCCATTGTGGCAGGCGCTTTTTTGTTTTACTCATTATTTAAAACCATCCGATCTCATTAAACCAACACTAACTCTAGTTATTTCCTAGTCTCAATTACTTAAATCTTATTATAGACCAATTTTGATACAACAAAAAAGGATTTGGGATAAAAATCCCAAATCCTTTTTAGAAAACAAGAAAAAGTTTTGACTACTTTTTGTTTTCGTCCGTGAAACCATATTTCTTGTTGAAACGATCGACACGACCATCGGCTTGAGTAAACTTTTGTTTACCAGTGTAGAATGGGTGAGAATCTGAAGTAACTTCCACACGGATCAATGGATATTCTTTACCTTCAAATTCAACCGTTTCATTAGATGTTTTGGTTGAACCAGCAACAAATTTATAACCTGTAGCTGAATCCATAAATACTACTTCATGATAATCTGGATGAATTCCTTGTTTCATTTTACCTAACTCCTTTTCCCTAATATATTTGCTATATTAGAGTCCAATTCGACAAATCACTAACAATTAATAATTTTAACATGACCAATGTCATTTTACAATGCTTTTTTTTCAGCAACAACGGGATCTACTGCCGAATTTGCATCAACAACATCAGCTTCATCAGCCATTTCAACATTAGCGCCTAAATTAGTGAGTTTCATAATAACTCGATCATAGCCACGCAAGATATTCTCGACTTTATGAATTGTTGTTGTGCCTTCTGCCATTAAACCAGCAATCATCAAGGCTGCTCCTGCGCGAATCTCATCTGCAGTAACGTCTGTGCCTTGTAATTGATCAGTATGATGTAACAAAATAATATCATTTTCAACTGTGATATTAGCGCCCATTCGTACCAATTCTGGGACGTGACGAACACGTTTAGGATAAATGGTATCAACAATCATACCTTCACCTTGTGCTTTTAACAATAATGGTGTAATTGGTTGTTGCAAGTCAGTTGCAAAACCTGGATATGGCATTGTTTTAACGGTTACCATCTTGAGGTCACCCGTTGGATAAACATAAATGCTATCTTCGTTGACATCAAAATGAACACCAATTTCTTCCATTTTAGCTAAGAAAGAATCCAAATGTTCGCTGATAATGTTCTTAACAGTCACACCATTACCAATAGCTGCAGCCATTGACAAATAAGTTCCTGCTTCGATTCGATCAGGAATAATAGTGTGCGAATTTCGTGCATATAAGTGTGGAACACCTTCAATACGAATTGTATCAGTTCCGGCACCACGAATCTTAGCACCCATATTATTTAAGAAGGTTGCTAAATCAATAATTTCAGGCTCTTTAGCTACGTTTTCAATGATAGTTGTACCTGTTGCACGCACGGCAGCTAAAATAACATTAATTGTCGCGCCAACAGAGACCATATCAAAATAAATACGTGCGCCATGCAACCCTTCATCAGGTGCTTGAATAAACATCGCACCACGCTCATTACTAACACGAGCACCTAAGGCTTCAAACCCCTTGATATGTTGATCAATTGGCCGAGGACCAATATCATCGCCACCAGGCATCCCAACAATCGCCTTACCGAAGCGCCCTAATAAAGCCCCCATAAAATAATATGAGGCCCGTAGACTCTTAATTTTGCCATTAGGTAATGGCTTAGATACAATCTGTGTTGGATCAATTTCTAGACAAGTCTCATTAAGTTCTGAAGAGACATTCATATCATCAAGAATGGCTCTTAAATTCTTAACGTCTTGGATCAAAGGAACACCATCAAGTTGAACCTTAGACTCAGAAAGAATGGAGGCTGGTATCAATGCAACTGTACTATTTTTAGCACCACCGATAACCACTTCACCAGATAGTGGTTTTCCACCATGGATAATCATTTTTTTCATGTGGCAGGTTCCTTTATCATCATGTAATTAATTATTATTTGATTGGCTAATATGAAACGGCAAATAAGAATAATTCTTATCTCGAATAATTAAGTAGGCTCTTGCGAAACACAGGCGCTACCAATAACTATCATATAGAATTCTCTGTGAAAAAACAAGCTATAATTCAACATCTGTTGAAAAGTTTCACAACAAAATTGACAGATTAATAGAATTAATTATACAAAAACACCGTCAATAATCCAACTTGAATTTTTGACGGTGTTTGGCTATTCATCAGCAAAACGGCTGAAAATTACTTCTCAGCTTTTTCCCAAGGATGTTCTGGCAAGTCAGACGCAGCCTTAACAAAAGCTTTGAATAAACCTTCTGGTCGCATTGGACGTGATAAGAATTCTGGATGATATTGAGCTGCCACAAAGAATTTCTTCTCTGGCAATTCAACAATTTCAACTAAACGGTTGTCAGGTGAAACGCCTGAGAATACAAACCCTTTAGCGGCCATTTCATCACGGTATTTATTATTAAATTCATAACGATGACGATGACGTTCTTGAATAACACTTTGATTATCATAAGCAGCAGCAGCAACTGAACCCGGCTTCAACTTGCAAGGATAAGCGCCTAAACGTAAAGTACCACCAATGTTTTCAACGCCTTCTTGATCAGCCATTAGATCAATAATGTTGTGTTTAGTATCAGGATTAACTTCTGTTGTATCTGCATCAGCATAGCCTAGAACATCGCGAGCAAATTCAACACAGGCCATTTGCATACCTAAACAAATACCTAAGAATGGAATATTGTTTTCTCGAGCATATTTGATCGTAGCAATCTTACCTTCAAGACCACGATTACCAAAACCACCAGGCACGATAATACCTTGAGTGTCGCCGAGATAGTCTGCAACATTATCATCAGTAATATCTTCTGCTTGAACTTTGACAAGTTCAATATCTGAATCAAACACATAACCGGCATGTTTTAAAGCTTCTGCAACAGAAATATAAGCATCTTGCAATTCAACATACTTACCAATTAAAGTAATTTTAGTTTTGTGAGTTAAGTTTTGAACACGGTGTTCTAATTGTTGCCATTCGGTCATATCTGCTTTTGGTGTATCTAAATGCAAATAATCGCAAACAATTTGATCCATATTTTGTTTTTGCAAGTTCAATGGAATTGAATACAATGTTTTAACATCCAATGATTCAATAACTGCTTCAGGATCAACATCACAGAAATTAGCAATCTTATTGCGCATTTCTTGAGTAATGGGTTGTTCCGTACGAACAACCAAAATATTAGGTTGAATACCTAAGCTACGTAATTCTTTAACACTATGTTGTGTTGGCTTAGTCTTCATTTCACCAGCAGCACGCAAATAAGGAATTAAAGTTGCATGAATGTAAATAACATTTTCAGCACCAACTTCAGCCTTCATTTGGCGTAATGCTTCCAGATATGGTAATGATTCAATATCACCAACCGTCCCACCAACTTCAGTAATAATAACATCAGAGTCAGTAGTGTTAGCAGCACGCATAATGCGATCTTTAATCATATCGGTGATATGAGGAATAACTTGAACAGTTGCACCATTGTAATCACCACGACGTTCACGCCGAATGACTTCAGAATAAACTTTACCAGTTGTCACGTTGGAGTATCGATTAAGATCATTATCGACAAAACGCTCGTAGTGACCTAAATCCAAATCGGTTTCAGCACCATCATTGGTAACAAATACCTCACCATGTTGGTAAGGGTTCATCGTTCCGGGGTCAACGTTGATATAGGGATCGAATTTTTGCATCGTTACTTTTAAGCCTCTGTTCTTTAACAAACGGCCAAGTGATGCAGCAACGATACCCTTACCTAATGAAGAAACAACGCCACCGGTTACGAAAATATACTTTGTCATTTTGACACTCCTTTATAAGTTGTAAAAATCAGGGATAAAACAAAACAAAGTCTCCTATTCAATGAATAGGAGACTTAATGCGATTGACTTTACATTGTAAAGTGCCCAAAAAATATACTACAAATATTTTGAGCATTCGTCAAGTCTTTTGTATGCAGAAATATTTTCAACTAAGATCATAACGATCAAGCACGATAATTAATCTTCGTCGTCTTCCTCAGAATCATCGTCAGCTTCGTCATCATCATCGCTAAAATCAGCGTCAGTATTATCAACTAACTCATCATCATTGAATTCTGATAATTGGCCTTCGATACCATCATCGAGTTCATCACTATCGTCATCATCGTCATCATCGTCAATATTTGTCATATCGTTACTCTTGAAGACGCTGGTAATATTGGTGCTAGCGACTGTATCCTCATCTTCGTCATCGGCTGGTGCAACTAATGTATCATCATCCTCTGGATCATCATCGTTGTAGTCAATAACATCGTCATCATCAGAAACGTCAGCTAAGAATGCATTAACTTTATGGCGACGTTTCTTACGAGGAACATCTTCTTCATCTTCAGGATGGTTAACTTCTTCATCAACTGAATCGAATGGGTACCACTCACGTAAGCCCCAAACATTCTCGCCAAGTGAAATAAAGCTACCACCCTCATTTAAGTCAGTGTAGAACTGACCTAAGCGAGCGCGAATTTCTTCATCGCTTTTACCTAAATAGGTTTGAATTTGGTTAACAATATCAGCAAAGGGCATTGCTTCGCCAGACTCTACTAGAATAGCGTGAGCAACCTCAATCATTGATAGTTCGGATTTCTTCTGACCCGCAAAAATATCTAGTTGCACGGGGACACATCCTTTCAGCAATCTACTTTTTATAATACTCGATTATTATTGGAAAATCAATCGTAATTGGTATTTTCCTAGTTGATCTCGTCCACTCATTAAAAGATAATCAACTTTAATTTCACCAGCTGTTGGTTCATCTTGCAGGCGAACTTTCATCATAGTGGTGCGGGTGATAATTGGAATATTGCCATACGGTGTTTGATAAACTGTATTGATTTCATGATCAGCTGAAAAATGCAGCTGTAGACGGGTATTACCCTGACCTCGCGTCAAAATAACTAAACCATCTTCTTGTAACTTCAAAGTTACGGGCACTGTTTCGTTAGTTTCCGCATTTGTCTCGTGATAACGCAAGTACAAGGTTGACCCCATTTGGAAAAGTTGGCCCTCCTCATCAAATACATGCTGGCTAAGTTCACCATCTTGCTCAATTTGTGTCGTTAAATGAATATTGATTGGTACCGCCGTCTCAAAATCCAACACGCTGTTTCACCTCTCCCCATTAAATCAAATAATATTTTTCGTATATTTAACTCATTATAAGACATTATGCGTATTTTTTTCGAAAAAAGCACTTTTTTATTGAAAAAAAGACGACATGCTGCACAGAAAATGCCAGTTTACGTTATACTAGAAACAAAAGAAAATAATAATCGTTGCTATTACAACTAAAGCTGAATTTAATGATTCAGCGTGACGATTTGTTTAAGGAGTTGAGCTTGTGCGAAACATTGTGATGCTACCGCGTGAAAAAGTACTACGCGATCCGGTCCATAATTATATTCATGTCACTCATAAAGTTATTCTTGATTTAATTAATACACCGGAATTTCAGCGCTTACGTCGGGTTAAACAATTAGGGGCATCCTCTTTTACATTCCACGGAGCAGAGCATTCACGCTTCACCCATTCCGTCGGTGTTTACGAAATTACCCGGCAAATCTGTGATAATTTTCAACGTAATTATCCGACGCAAACACCTGGCGATGGTCTTTGGGATGATCATGAGCGTATTGTGGCGCTGTGTGCTGCCTTGTTACATGACCTCGGACACGGTCCTGAATCTCATACTTTTGAACATATCTTTGATACTGATCATGAAGCAATTACGCAAGCAATTTTAACTTCACCAGAAACACAGATAAACAAAGTCTTAAAAGAAGTCAGTCCAGAATTCCCAGAAGAAGTCGCTAGTGTGATTGGCAAAACTTACCCTAATCCTCAGGTTGTTCAAATGATCAGTAGTCAAATTGATGCTGACCGAATGGATTACTTATTACGTGATGCCTATAATACGGGCACAAAATACGGGATGTTTGATCTAACGAGAATTCTTCGAGTGATGCGTCCTTATAAAAGCGGCATCGCCTTTCAAAGTGATGGCATGCATGCCGTTGAGGATTATATTGTCTGTCGTTTCCAAATGTATCAACAAGTTTATTTCCACCCAGTTAGTCGTTCAATGGAAGTTGTCCTCAATCATTTGTTACACCGGGCAAAATACTTATATGAACACGGTCAAATGTCAGCTAGTCAGACACCAACATTACTAGTCCCTTTCCTAGAAAACAATTGGGATCTCACGAACTACCTTAAACTTGACGATGGTACCTTAACGACCTACTTTACATTGTGGCGTGACCACCCTGACGATATTTTATGTGACTTAGCCTCGCGGTTTTTGGATCGTCGTCCGTTCAAATCAGTTCGTTTCACCCCAGAAACACGTTATTTAATCCCTGACTTAACAAAATTGATTGAAGAAGCTGGTTTCAATCCGGAATATTACACAGCCATCAATGATAGTTACGATTTACCTTACGATGCCTATGATCCATCATCTAAAGAGCCAAAAACTCAAATTGAATTGATGGAACAAGACGGAACGTTGGAAGAACTCTCAACTGTTAGTCCTTTAGTAGGTGCCATTACCGGTAAAAGTACTGGGGATGAGCGTTTCTTCTTCCCTCGCGAAATGATCCATCCAGATGAGTTGCAATTATTTGAACCCTTGTATCAAAAATTCCAAAGTTATTTACACAATGACAATTTAATCGATCCACAAAATCAATTATAATTTAAGTAAATGTAAAAAGGAGCGCGTCAAATGCTTAGTGAATTTAAAGAATTTATTTCTCGTGGTAATGTCGTTGACATGGCCGTTGGTGTTTTAATAGGTGGTGCCTTTAAATCTTTGGTAACGTCCTTAACTAAAAATATTTTAAGTCCCTTATTAGGTTTATTCTCAAATTCAATCAATCTGTCTTCAATTAAGTTTTCTTTAGGCTCTGCTACTTTCACAGTCGGTAGTTTCCTTGATGATATCATTGAATTCTTGATTATGATGTTTGTTATTTTTATCATTGTCAAGACTTTCAATCGATTACGTGATTTAGCAGGACATCAAGAACCCGAAGAAGAAACACCAGCTGATGAACAATATCTTAAAGAAATCCGTGATTTATTAGCCACTCAACAAAAAAACAATGAAACTCACGATTCAGTTCAATAATATTGAACAAGATAAAAAGGTGCCAGTCATATGACTGGCACCTTTTTGATTCGCACAGATGATCATTAATGTTGTGTAAAGCGATTAACAAATAATGGACTAACTGCTTGATTTTCGTAAATACGTTTAATTGCATCCCCAATTAATGGTCCAACAGAAATTTGCGCCATCTTAGGAATCAATTTTTCTGGTGTTAATTGAATTGAGTCTGTCACAACCAACTTCTTAATTGGTGAATCAGTAATTCGTTGGATAGCTGGTCCTGACAAGACGGGATGTGTACAGCTAGCGTAAACTTCAGTTGCTCCAGCATCAACTAATGCTTGAGCAGCCAACGAAATCGTACCTGCTGTATCAATCATATCATCGATAATGATAGCTCGCTTGCCTTCAACATTACCAATAATATTCATCACTTCGGCCACGTTAGCACGAGGTCGACGTTTGTCGATGATGGCGATTGGTGTTTTTAAGAACTCAGCCAAACGCCGAGCACGACCAACACCACCATGATCTGGAGAAATAACAACTGCATCTTCATTTAACTTATTAGATAAGAAATAATCAGCAAGTAATGGTGAACCAACAAGGTGATCAACTGGAATATCAAAGAAACCTTGAATTTGTGCAGCATGTAAATCTAAGGCAACAATCCGATCAGCACCAGCACGTTGCAACATATCAGCAACTAAGCGCGCTGTAATTGGTTCACGAGCACGGGTCTTGCGATCCTGACGTGCATAGCCATAATAAGGAATCACCGCATTGATTGTTCGTGCTGATGCACGGCGTAAAGCATCAATTGTGATCAATAATTCCATCAAATTATCATTAACAGGTGCAGAAGTGGATTGAATTAAGAAAACATCATCACCACGAACACTTTCTTCAATGTTAATTTGAATCTCACCATCTGAAAAACGTGTTACAGATGATTTTCCCAATGGTACACCGACCGCAGCAGCGATTTTTTCTGCTAACGGTTTGTTAGAATTTAAGGCAAAAATTTTAAGCCCTGACTCTACGTATTTACTAGTCATCGTTTCCTCCTAATTTGACACACTAACAAGATTTTATAACCAATCAGGATCTTGAGCAAGGGGTAATTTTTGCCAATAGTTATCTTTGTTAACTTGACGGGCCCGGGCAATGGCCATTGCATGCTCTGGAACATCGTCTGTAACCGTTGAGCCAGCTGCAACGAAGCTATGTTGATCTAATTCTAAGGGTGCAACTAAATTACTATTACTACCAATAAAACTATGATCACCAACATTAGTATGGAATTTTTTAACACCGTCATAATTAACAAATACAACACCGCAACCAACGTTAATATCAGTTCCTAATGTGGCATCCCCAACATAAGACAAGTGACCCACTTTAGTGCGAGCACCAATTGTTGCATTCTTGACTTCACAGAAGTTACCAATATGTGCATCTTCACCAATAATAGCTTTAGGACGTAAATGACTATTGGGGCCAATATTAGAGCCCGTCATCATTTCTGCTTCCTCAATAGTTGAGCTGGTAATATGCACCCGATCATGAATTTTAGCGTCAACTAGTTCTGAGTGCGAACCAATAACACAGTCTGCGCCAATTTCAGTATGTCCCCTTAGGTTAACGTCACCTTCAACTAACGTATCAGCGCCAATTTTAACATCGATATCGATGTGAGCCGTTTTAGGATCAATTAAAGTGACGCCATTACGCATATGTTGTTCATTAATGCGTTGTTGCATGATTTCAGTTGCAACGGATAACGCAACCCGGTCATTAACACCTAGTGATTCAGTAAAATCTGGTGTTTGATAAGCAGCAACAATGCCGCCAGCGTCTTTAATGATTTGAATAACATCTGTTAAATAATACTCACCTTGCGCATTTTGATTTGTAACTTGATGCAAAGCGTTAAATAATGTTTGATTATCAAAACAGAAAACGCCAGTGTTAATTTCGTGAACAGCAGCTTCTTCTTTACTGGCATCTTTTTGTTCAACGATTCGTTCAACAATCCCTAAATCGTTACGAATAATTCGACCATAACCAGTAGGATCATCAGCATTGGCTGTTAAAATTGTTGCCTTAGCGCCTTTAGCTTGATGATAAGCAAATAGTTTTTCAAAAGTTTGCGTCGTCAAAAGTGGTGTATCACCGTTAACAACTAAGGTCATACCTTCTTTAGTTCCTAATTGTGCTTCAGCCTGTAAAACGGCGTGACCAGTCCCTAATTGCGCTTCTTGAAAAGCGTAAGCACTACGATCACCTAATAATTCTTCAACAGCTTCAGCTCCGTGGCCGACAACGGTCACAATTTGTTCAGGATTAGCCAATTCAACTTGGGTAATCACATGATCAACCATGGCGCGACCACAAACTTGATGTAATACCTTATAAAGTTTAGATTTCATCCGCGTACCCTGACCAGCAGCCAGGACAATCGCATAACGACTCGACATAATAAACTTCCCTTCGTCTATACCAATTAACTCATTCACACCATTAATAATAACTTACCAAAAAAGGAAACTCAATAGAAAACGCCAAGCAAGCGCCTTCGTTATCCTAATCTACAAAAAAGACTAATATTGCACGCAATATTAGTCTTTTTTCTATAAGTAACATTGAACCTAATCAGCATTTTCAGCCGTTGTTATTAACTGTAACTTTTCTAAATAATTACCTGGCTGAACGAGAATCTGATCAGTTTGGGTATTAATTTCTGTTACTTCTAATAATGATGTATAGTCTTGAACAGCACGCTTGCCACTAAACGCGGTCTCGGCAAAAACGGTAATCCCAACTAAATGAGCATTAAATTCCTTGATCAAATCATGCATCCCATGAATCGTACCGCCGCCTTTCATGAAGTCATCAACAATGACCACATTGGCACCATCTGACAAACTGCGCTTAGACAATTCCATCTTTTGCACGCGATCAGATGAACCTGAAACGTAATTCACACTAACGGTAGCTCCTTCGGTAATTTTAGGATCACGACGAGCAACCACAAACGGCACTCCTAAATAGTTAGCAGTACTTTGCGCGATGGGGATTCCCTTAGTTGCCACAGTCATCACAGCATCAACTTTTTCTTCAGAGTACTGCGCCGCAATTAAGCGACCAATTATTTTTAAATAATTGGGTGTACCTAAAAGATCTGACAAATACAAATAACCACCAGGTAATAAACGATTGCTATCGGCCATTTTTTCGGCCATTAACTCTAAGAAATCTCGAGCTAAGGGTTCACTAATACCTGGTAAATACTCTACCCCACCAGCTGCACCAGGCAATGTGCGAACAACGCCCAACCCTTGCGCTTTAAATGCGCGTTTAATAATCACTAAATCTTCACTAATTGAAGACTTAGCAGAACCATAACGTTTTACAAAAAATGGTAAAGCAACTAATTCTCGAGGATGGTCGAGTAAGAAATTGGTCATGTCGATTAACCGATCACTACGACGAATCTTCATAAGTAACGACTCCTTATCTAATTAATAGTTTAATTTAAACCTGTTTAATAATTTAAGTGAATTTTATCTTTAAAACGAACAATCAGCATTATTTAAATATAATAAAAAGTAAATCATCAATCGCACGTTAGCACATTTTTATCCGATTACATGTGACATTTAAAGATATTATAAATGCGAATATTAAAGTGAACAATGCCACTATCTTCTAACTATCGTTCGTCTTTTAATCATAACACAAAAGTGTTCATATGCCATAAGTAAATAGCAACGACCACAAAAAAAGACCTAGGTCAAATACCAAAGTCTATTTTAGGAAATCATATTAGTTATTTGTAGTTGCTGAGTCGTTGCCATCGAATTCGATTTCAATTGACTTAGTTAGCAGATCAGTATAGCTGTATGAAACACGTTCAAAAGCATTTTCATCTTGATTCAAATCAACCACGAAAACAGCCGGATATGTTTCTTTCAACGTACCATGACGACGCGTAATCTTCTTGCGACCAGCCTGTGCAACAACAGTTAAATGTTGGCCGAGATGATCATCCAATTGATGCTTAATTGTAGCTAATGACATTGGCATATACATCCACTCCTTGTGAAACATTATATCACGAATTATCATAATTTACAACCATGCCAATGTTCGCTGCTTAATCAGATAACGCCAATAGCTGACTTTATTGCTAACCGCCATTATTTTCAATTCAGAACATTATGCAGCCACTATTTAGAACGCTTACTTGCAAAAGTTGTGAAACATGCATTACTTAGATCAATAAATTTTTGAATAGGTAACTGTTCTGCCCGCACCTGTGCCGGCAAATCTAATTCCGTAATAATTTGCGTAATTTGTTCACGTTTATCTTTACCAAATAAATTAGCCAAGTTGTTTTGCAAACTCTTGCGTCGTTGCTGAAAACTACTTTTCACGATAGTTGAAAACATTTCTGGATGATCAATCTGATAAGGCGAATGCTGATATCGTTGCAAAACCAAAACAGCAGAATCAACATTAGGTTGCGGCACAAAAGATGTTCTGGGAACAATTTGTGCTATTTCAGCCGTCATTTGCGTTTGAACATCGATACTAAGTGAACCGTAATGTTTATTGCCAGAATTAGCCGTGATTCGTTGTGCCACTTCTTTTTGCATCATTAGCACTAAGACATCTGGTTGCACTTCACCGTTAATTAAACTAAACATAATTGGTGTCGTAATATAATAAGGCAAATTAGCGACAACCTTGATTGCCCCATGATCAGGATAGTTGGCTGTTAATTCAGCCAAACTTGTTTTTAAAATATCTTGATGCACCACTTCAATATTATTGTATGGTGCTAAAGTGTCCGCCAAAATTGGCAGTAGTCGCTCATCAATTTCAACAGCAACAACTTGCTTAACACGCCGCGCCAATTGTTCAGTTAACGAGCCAATACCCGGGCCAATTTCCACAACTAAATCAGTCGGTTGTAAATCAGCAGCATCTAAAATACCGTTTAAAACAGCTTTGTTCGTTAAAAAATTCTGGCCCAAGCTCTTCTTAAATTGAAAACCGTAACGTCGTAAAATTGCTTGAGTACGGATTGGATCAGCAATATCTAGTGGTTGAATTTCGACCATTAAAGTAACCCCATTTCTGTCATGGCATCTTTTAATTCTTTAGGTGTAATTTGAAACATTTGTAACTTACGCGCCAATTGTTTGCCATTAGCATAGCCAATATGCAAATAATCACCTAATTGTTCCCGGCGTGTCTTTGCATCTACTCCAGCAATTAACCCAAGATCAGCTAAATCATTTTGTGAGATTAACGGTGCTACTTCTGCTAATGAAGCTGTTGTTAACATGTTTTTTAAGCTTGTCTTTAAAGCTTCATCTGAAGCGTGTTCAACGCCCAAGCTGCCGCGATTATGAGGGCGTGCCTCACGACGTGGTAGGAAAGCTTGTTTAGCTTGAGGAACCACTTCTAAAACTCGCTTGCGAATTTTTTCTCCATTAAAATCCGGATCCGTTAAGATCACAACATCACGAGTTTCTGCAATTTTCTCGATTTGCGCTAAAATATGCTCCGGAACAGCTGAACCTTGTGTTTCTATCGTATCAACTTCACCAAAAACTTCGCGTAGGCGCCGCGTATCATCGCGGCCCTCAACAACTATAACTTCTTTAATCATTTGCTATCCTCTAAATCAAAAACTTTTAAGGCATTACGATATGTTTGTTGAGCAATTGTCGCCGTTGGCAGACCTAGTTCTTTAGCAATTCCTTCAACAACATAACGCGTATAACCCGGTTCATTCATCTTACCGCGATAAGGTATTGGGGTCAGATAAGGCGCATCTGTCTCCACCAATAACTTATCTAAAGGCGTTTGTTTCAAACTGTCTCGCAAATAAGCTGCATTTTTGAACGTCACCACACCACTGTAAGACAAGTAAGCACCTAAGTCCAAAAAGCGTTTAACCCATTCAACCTCAGCATTAAAGCTATGCATGATAATCCGACCAGCTGGTAGTTGCGCTGCTTTTAAGATATCGTACGTATCTTGCAATGCTTCTCTGGTGTGAATTGAGACTGGTAAATCTAATTCCTTAGCAAGGGCTAATTGTTTACGAAAGACCGTTCGTTGAACATCGCGTGGCGAAGTATCCCAGTGATAGTCTAACCCAATCTCACCCACCGCAATAACCTTAGGCAATTGCAATTGCTGTCGTAACTCTTGTTCTGCAACAGCATCAAAATCCTTAGCGTCCTCAGGATGCCAGCCGATAATCGCATATAGCTGGGGGAAATCGGCCGCTAACTTTAATGCACCAGCATTTAGTTTCGTATTGGATCCTACCATGGCCATCTTAACAACGCCTAATTGTGCTGCACGTTGAACATAGGTAGCCTCTTGTCCGAGAAATGCTTCATCATTTAAATGTGTGTGTGAATCAAAAATTTTCAAACGATTACTCCTTAAATCATGATTAATCTAACTGTCATTAAGTACATCACTGGCCTCTAGATACTTTACTAAAACTGCGAAATACATTTCATTAAAAATAAAGACCACTTACATGCACAAATTGGGACAAAGCCATCGTTTTGTCCCAATTTTTAATATTAATTAACCGATTAATGAACCATTTTCGTGTTCTGGACCAACAATCGCTAACTTAACATGTCCTTCATCATCTTCAGAAGAAAGCAACATGCCGTTAGAGATTTCGCCGCGAATTTTACGTGGTTTTAAGTTCGTAACTGCCAAGACTTTTTTGCCAACTAATTGTTCAAAGTCAGGATAAAATTCTGCAATACCTGATAGGATTTGACGCTTTTCACCGTGTCCAAAATCAAGTTGGAATTTCAAGAGCTTATCGGCTTTTTTAACTTTTTCAGCAGCTAAAATTTCGCCCACTGTAATTTCGACGTGATCAAAATCATCAAACTCAATCTCTTTTTTATGTTCTTTTGCTTGCGGTTCAGCTTCTGCAGCTGGCTTTTGTTCTTTAGTCATCTCACCTTTAATATAGGCAATTTCTTCATCACGATCTAAACGTGGAAAGATCGGTGTCCCCTTCTTAACCACATGACGATCAGCTGGGAATTGACCAAAGATTGGATTAGATTCTTGTAATTCAGCCTCATTAAGACCCAATTGGTCAAAAATTTGTTTAGGCGCATGTGTCAACATTGGTTGTAGCAAGATAGCTACAATGCGTAAACTCTCAGCTAAATGACCCATGACATTAGCTAATGCAAGCTTTTGTTCAGGATCCTTAGCTAATTTCCATGGTTCAGTCTCATCAATGTACTTGTTAGCGCGACTAATTAATTGCCAAATTGCTTCTAATGCGACTGGGAATTGATAATGATCCATTGCTTCATCATATTTTTTAATAACATCAGTAGCTGTTTGAGCTAACTGTTGATCAAACTGATTATTTTTAGCTAATTCATGAGGTACTAGTCCATCCTCATACTTATTAATCATAGCAACAGTCCGATTCAACAAGTTACCTAGATCGTTAGCCAAATCAAAGTTAATCCGATCAACAAAGTCTTCAGGAGTGAAGACGCCGTCGTGACCAAACGGAAAGGCACGCATTAAGTAATAACGCAAAGCGTCAAGGCCGTAGCGTTCAACTAACATTTCTGGATAAACAACATTACCTTTAGACTTAGACATTTTACCGTCTTTCATTAATAACCAACCATGACCGTAAACTTGCTTAGGTAATGGTAAATCTAAAGCCATCAAAATAATTGGCCAATAAATCGTGTGGAAACGTACAATTTCTTTACCGACAAAATGAACATTAGCAGGCCAGTATTTATTAAAGAGGCTATCATCATCACTGCCGTAACCAAGTGCAGTAATATAGTTCAATAATGCGTCAACCCAAACATAAACCACGTGCTTAGGATTGCTAGGAATTTGTACACCCCAGTTAAAGGTTGTTCGAGACATTGCCAAGTCTTCCAAACCAGGCTTGATGAAATTATTAATCATTTCATTCTTACGTGTCTCTGGTTGGATGAATTGTGGATTTTCTTCATAATATTTCAATAAACGATCAGCATACTTGCTCATCTTAAAGAAATAAGATTCTTCACTAACCAACTGGACTTCATGACCAGATGGTGCCTTGCCGCCGATCACTTTACCATTATCATCACGGTAAACTTCTGCTAATTGAGATTCAGTGAAGTACTCTTCGTCAGAAACTGAATACCAGCCAGTATATTTACCTAAATAAACATCGCCTTGTTCAATTAAGCGTTCAACAATTTTTTGAACTGCTTTAACATGATAATCGTCAGTTGTGCGAATAAACTTATCGTTAGTGATTTCTAATGTCTGCCACAACTTTTGAATACCAGCAGCCATACCATCAACATAAGCTTGTGGTGTGATTCCTTGTGCTTCAGCCTTTTGTTCAATTTTCAGACCGTGTTCATCTGTACCTGTTAAGAAGAAAACATCGAAGCCCTTTAATCGTTTATAACGAGCCAATGAGTCGGCTGCAATAGTTGTGTAAGAATTACCAATCGTTAATTTACCTGATGGATAGTAAATAGGTGTTGTAATGTAATAAGTTGGTTTTGTCACTCAAAAAACCTCCAGCGTCTTAATTCATAGTTGCTATTATAGCACATCAAAAGTCCCGGTGAAACGCAACTTAGCAAGTCTATTTCGTCGGTAGCTATTTAATTGATTAACTAAAATAGATCAATCTGCTCACCACCAGGTCGTTGGTAATTCAGGCCTAGCAATTGGCTAAAACGTAAGGCATTATCTGCCGCATCAAAATTAGAATTATTGTTAAAAATCAGATAGTTTTTCGCTACCTGCTGACTAATCGGCCGTACTTGAGCTGCTAACTCAACCAATTCTGCGTCAGAATAACGATACAGAGTACGTCCCTGTTTAGTACCTTTACCTTTTTTAGCCCAGTTAACTGCATTACGTCCATGAAAACGCCAGAAACTTAGTTGAGGTGTTGTCACTAAGGGAACCAGCGGCACACTTTCTTCACCAATATCCGGTTCGTCAATATTAGCAATGGTGATTTGCAGTTTCGTTAACCAAGCGACTAGCTTTTGTTGATAATCAGGCTGATACCAACTACGATGCCGCAACTCTAGAAAAATCGGCAACTTCGGTAAATGTTCTCGAGCAAAGCGCAAATAATTCAATGTTGCCGAAGTTAACGTAAACGACGGCGGGAATTGTAACAATACCCCAGCTAATTTCTGTGTTCTAATTAAAGGTTCAATTGTCGTTAGGAAATTAGCAAATAATTGTTCATAAGTTTGCCCAGCAGCTAACTCAGTATGCCAAGTTAATTCACGCGGCACTTTAACAATGAAATGAAAATCAACCGGTACTTCACTGACCCATTTTTCAGTTACGCTAGGTGCCTTTAATCCATAGAAAAAAGTGTCTAACTCGACTACCGGAAACACACTGGCATACATGGGTAAAGTTGGTTTTTGTAGTTCTGGAAATAAATGGGGATGCCCACTCCAAGTTGTTAATCCAATTAAGTCCATTTTAATTCCTCTGTCTGATTTAATGATTATTCAGTAGCTACTATTATCATACCTGATCGTGAATTTTGAGAAAAGTAATCTTCATTAAGCCACACCTTCAGTTTTGTTTTTAAATGATTCGGTCATTTTGTAAGCATTTTCGTCAAAGTGCACAACAGATAAATTTGTTTTTTGTGCGACTTTTTCTAGTTATAGAAATCGTTTTCTTTTATACTGTAATCGTATTCAAAAAAGAAAGAGGTATTTCACACATGGTTAAAGTAGACTTAGATCATTTATATAAACAATATCCTAACGCAACTGACTACTCTGTTTCAGACTTCGACTTACACATTGATGATCACGAATTCATCGTCTTTGTCGGCCCTTCTGGCTGTGGTAAATCAACAACTTTACGAATGATTGCCGGTTTGGAAGACATTAGTAAAGGCGACTTAAAGATTGGTGGCAAAGTGATGAACGACGTTGCCCCTAAAGATCGTGATATCGCCATGGTATTCCAGAACTATGCCTTATATCCACATATGACTGTTTTTGATAACATGGCCTTTGGTTTGAAGTTACGTAAATATGAAAAAGCAGATATCAAACAACGGGTTGACAAAGCTGCTGAATCACTTGGCTTGACTGAATATCTTGACCGTAAGCCTGCTGCTTTATCTGGTGGTCAACGTCAGCGTGTTGCTTTAGGTCGAGCAATGGTACGTGATGCTCCTATCTTCTTAATGGACGAACCTTTGTCAAACTTGGATGCTAAGTTACGTGTTTCCATGCGTGCAGAAATTGCTAAATTACATCAAACTTTAAATACAACGACTATTTACGTTACCCATGATCAAACCGAAGCAATGACTATGGCTGACCGAATTGTTGTTATGTCAATGGGTGAAGTTCAACAAATTGGTACACCACAAGAAGTTTACGATACACCTAAGAATAAATTCGTCGCTGGATTTATGGGTTCTCCTGCTATGAACTTCTTCGATGTTCATTATGAAAATGGTATTTTAACTGATACTGGTGACAATATTCGTTTAGCTGTTCCTGAAGGACGTGCAAAAATCCTTAACGAAGATGGCTACAACGGTAAAGATTTAACTTTAGGTATTCGTCCTGAAGATATTCATACTGAAGAAGCCTTCCTTGAAACATTCCCAGATGCAGCTGTTACTGGTAAAGTTGTTGTTTCCGAATTACTTGGTGCAGAATCAATGCTTTACTTAAACTCTGGCACAACTGAATATGTTGCCAAAGTTGATGCTCGTGATTTCCATAATCCTGGTGAATCATTTACTGTTGCTTTTGACCTTAACAAGGCTCACTTCTTCGATAAAGACACAACCTTGTCTATCGTTGAAAAAGCTAAAGATGAACAACGCGTACCAAAAAATGCTTAATTAATTACCCACAAAAAAAGCTTGAGACAAATTGTCTCAAGCTTTTTTATTTAACTCTTTTAAACAAGCCGCCTGCGAATCATCCCAGAGCAATAATCTGTCAAAGTAACAGTAATAATAATGCCTAACAAAATAATTCCCACTCGTGACCAAGCCCGAGTTTGCAAAGCAAATAATAACGGCGTGCCAATACCACCAGCACCTACCATACCTAAAATAGAAGCAGAACGAACGGCAATCTCAAAACGATAAAGTGTATAAGACATAAATTCTGGCAAAACAGTTGGTAATGTCGCAAAAGTTAAAACTTGGCTGCGATTTGCGCCACTACTAATTAAAGCCTCACTGGGACCAGCATCAATATTTTCGATTGATTCGCTAAATAATTTACCCAGCATGCCAATCGAGTGAATACTAACGGCTAGAACACCAGCAAATGATCCTGGACCAACAGCTTTAATGAACATAATTGCCAGAACAATTTCTGGGAAAGTTCGGATTAAAATCAAGACAAACTTACCTGATGAAGAACGCAAATGCAGTTTAGTCTGTCCGGTACGTGCTGCCCAAAACGCAAACGGAATACTTAAGATTGCAGAAATAAAAGTTCCTAGAAAAGCCATGGCCAAAGTTTGAATAATTAAACTAATTAAATCTTCGCCACTGCCATCGTAAACGTATTGCCAATCAGGGTGAAAAATACCCGCAATAATTGAACGTGTCACCTCACCGGCAGAGGCTTTAATGCCCGTAAATTCTAATCCCGAAAAACTCCAAATGTAAATCATAACGATTAAAATTCCCCAAAACAGCCAACGTTGTTGACGTTGCTTTAATCCTGGCTGATCACGTCTCGTCATATCTATCATAATAGTCGCTCCCTTAACGTGTTACTAATGCCATCAATTACCAAGACGACTGCTAAGATTCCTAGAATAATCACAGCAGTTTGATCGTAAGCAAATTGAGATAGTGACCGTTGTAGATAAACACCAATGCCACCAGCCCCTAGGTAACCAAGTACTGTTGATGCGCGAACATTAATTTCAAAAGTATAAAGGAAATAACTAATGAAATGATTAAAGACCTGCGGCAGCACAGCAAAGTGAATCATCTGCATTTTAGTCGCACCCGCTGCTTGCAATGCCTCGAGCGGACCATCATCAATTGTTTCAATAGCTTCATAAAATAGCTTTGCAATCATCCCAAAGGAGAAGACAGCTAACGTCAGGACACCGGCCAAAGAACCAATTCCCACAATTGCAACAAACAATGCTGCCAACATTAAGTCAGGTAATGTGCGAATCAAATTCAAGATCAAACGAATTAGACCACGAGCAAAATCATTATTAATAATATTGCGAGCAGCCAATACGGAAAAAGGAATCGCCAAAAGTGTACCAATTGAAGTTCCAATTAAAGCCATCTTAATTGTCTCCACTAATGGCGCAATAACTAAGCTCAGATACTGCCAGTCTGGATGAGACATTTTTTGTAACAACGCCAGGAATTGATCAAAATTAACAAAGAATAAACCAAAATCAACTTCTGTAACTCGCGCCGACCACCAAATCAATAAAATAAAAAGTAACAAACCACCTAAAGCTTTTAAGTGATATTTTTGAACGAAACGCTGTTTAGGAATGACGTTCATGACGCCACCACCCTATCAGCTAGTTGAACGACCTTGGGTTGCTCGTAAATTGCCGCCAAATCAGCATCAGTCACATTAGCAATCGGTTGATCATAAACTAATTCACCAGCACGTAAGCCGATAATCCGATCCGCATATTTTTGAGCTAATGGGACAGAATGTAAATTAACAATGACCGTCATATTGAACTCTTCGTTTAATTTTTTTAAGTCATTCATAACTGATTCAGTCGTCAAAGGATCTAATGACGCAATCGGTTCGTCCGCTAAAATAATTTTGGGATCTTGCATAAAGGCACGCGCTATTGCGACTCGTTGTTGTTGACCACCAGATAATTGATCAGCGCGTGTATATAATTTTTCTGCTAAGCCGACCCGCTTTAAAGCATGGGCGGCTTTTTGTTTGTCTTCTTTACTAAATAATCCTAAGATACTGCGCCAAGTACCGTAGTAGCCAATTCGGCCTGATAAAACATTGCGTTGCACACTGGAACGTTTAACCAAGTTAAAATTTTGAAAAATCATGCCAATGCTGCGCCGCAATTGACGTAATTTTTTACCTTGTAGATGAATAATCGACTGCCCTTCAATCAAAATATCACCTGAAGTAATGTCATGCATGCGGTTGATTGTGCGTAACAGTGTGCTTTTACCTGCGCCGGATAACCCCACCACAACTAAAAATTCTCCTTGGGGAATCGTTAAATTAATATCTTTTAAACCTACGGTGCCATTTTTATAAATTTTGGAGACATGGTTAAATTCAATTAATGGTTGTTCTGTCATGAATAAAATCCTTTCAAACCTCTTAATGACAAGAAAAGGAAGTCCGTATCATACGGCTTCCTTCCCTCCATTTTGTTAGTTAAGCTTAAATTATTTATTTAGTTTTTCTGCAGTTTTGTCATAAGCACGAATAGCATCGAAATTGCTATCCTTTGAGTCAACGTAACCTTCATGAGAGTAAACTGACGAAATAATTTCGTGACCCTTTTTAGTTTTAGCGATGGCTTTAAAAGCTTTGGCAATTTTTTCTTGCCAAGCTTTATTCATATCACCACGAACAGTAATTGTATCGTTAGGAATACCCTTAGTTGTGTAGAGAGGGACAACTTTTTCCATCACATCTTTAGCATCTTTTTGTACCAACAAGCGTGCCCCTTGGAAGACAAAAGCAGCATCAACATCGCCATTATAAACGGCTAGAACACCTTGGTCATGACCTTTAACTTGAACAGTCTTAATACCGTCCTTATTAACATTAATTCCTTGACGATAAAGCTCGACTGCAGGATAAATCCAGCCGGCTGATGAGGTCGTATCT
Organism: Lapidilactobacillus dextrinicus DSM 20335; assembly: GCF_001436095.1. Classification (GTDB taxonomy): domain Bacteria; phylum Bacillota; class Bacilli; order Lactobacillales; family Lactobacillaceae; genus Lapidilactobacillus; species Lapidilactobacillus dextrinicus. The sequence continues at coordinate 48,302 of NZ_AYYK01000001.1, forward strand.
TGAACCGCAATCTTTTTACCCTTCAAATCATCAATTGACTTGATACCACTATCCTTGCGAACTAAAATTGTTGATTTATAGTTATCAACAACTTGTTTAGTAATTTGATCGTTAGGTTCTTTATAAGCGTAGCGTTCAGCTTGCAAAATAACTTTAGCGCCGTTTTGTTTATGAGCTAAAACATAAGCATCAGGTGGTAAGAAGCCAACATCAACTTTTTTAGAACCCATTGCTTCAACAATTGTGTTATAGTCCGTCGATACCGAAACTTTAACAGGAATCCCCAATTGTTTCTTAAGTAATCCTTCTAACGGTTTAGCCTTTGCTTCAATCGTACTAGCATTTGAAGATGGTACGAATTGAACGGTTAACTCCTTAGGTGAATATGATTTATCTTTAGCTGCACTGGCACTTTTGCCGCAAGCCCCCAAAACTAAAACCAGTGATAATGCTCCCACCGCTGTAACTAATCGCTTAAAAATTCTCATCAAATTTTCTCCCTCATTCGTTTTTTGAACAATTTCAGTATAATGATTAACACGAACTATTTCAACAACTATTTTAAAAATAGTTTGTATTTTTAAAATAAGTTTTATTATTTTTAGTTATTTTTACTATTTTTTTAGTTTATAATCGAACTATTTTATAAATAGTTCGCTTTCTAATTCGTGTTTTAATCTCCCGGCTAAAATTTCTCATCGCCCTTTTAAATCAACTTACTGTTGGAATTAACCTTGACGTCTTTTAAGCATTAGCGTAATCTGAGAAAAGCATTACATATCTTTCACAAAGGGGCGTTTATTAAATGTGGTTCTTACCAGCACTTATCACCCTACTTGCTTGGGGTACTGCCGATCTTTTTTATAAGATGGGTAATAATCAAGATGAGAAAGACAGTGCATTAAAAACTGTCATCATGGTTGGTTTAGTCATGGGCTTGCACGTTATCGGTTATTATTGGCTTTATCAAGGCATTAACTATGACTGGAAAAACATTCTTGTCTATTTACCAGTTTCATCGATGTATATTTTATCAATGGCGGTTGGCTATTTCGGTTTGAGATACATTGAAGTTTCCATCTCTAGTCCGATTAGTAACTCGTCTGGTGCCTTTGTCGTCTTAATGTCATTCTTCTTTATGCACGCAACCATGAAGCCATTACAGTGGTTTGCCGTCATTATTATTATCATTGGCATGTTCTTACTAGGTGTCTTTGAAAAACAAGAAGCAGATGCTGAATTTAAACGCGAAGGCAAAGTTATTGATAAAAAATATCGAATTAGTGCCATTGCTATTATTTTCCCAATTATTTACGCATTATTAGATGCTACTGGTACTTACTTAGACGGTGTTTATCTTGACTACCGTAAAATTCTGCCAGAAGATCAAGCTAATATGAGTTACGAATTGACTTTCCTAATTGTGGCAATCGTCGTTTGGCTCTATCTCAAATTCGTTAAGAAAGAGACCGTCAATGTCTTTAAAGAACGCACATTAGGCTTTGCTGCAATTTTTGAAACTTTAGGTCAATTCTTCTATGTTGGTGCGATGGCCGGCAATTCCATTATTGCCGCACCTATGATTGCTTCATACAGTATCGTTTCAATTATTCTCGCGCGGATTTTCATCAAGGAAAAACTAAATACCAAACAATATATTGTCGTTGCCTTTATCATGTTAGCCATCGCTATTCTTGGTTTTTACGACGCATAATAAAAGACCCCCATCAAAACTTAACTCATTTTGATGAGGGTCTTTTTTCTTTGCAGTTCAAAATTAATTGAGATTGAAAATAAGCTGGTTCTACTAAAAATATTAAAATAAACTACTTTTCAGAATCGTTAATATCTTGAATAACATGAGCTTGATATTGTTTTGAAACTAAAATAATATCTTCAAATAAAGTTTTTAAGTAACCCTGTACTTCTGGATCTGCTGCAGCTTTAACTTGAGCATAAATTGCTTGTTCGCGTTCTTTATTAGTCAAAGGCGAATGAGTACTAGCTTTTTCAGTGGCAATTTCTTTTGATAAAGCTAAACGTTGCGTTAATAATGGCACAAGTTGGGCATCAATAGCATCAATTTTTTCTCGTTGTGTTTCTAACATTAATCTAAAACCTCTTTCAATTTTGTAAATGCGGTTAAGGCATCCATTTGTAAAAGTTCAATTCCTGAAGTAGTGATTGGTTCATTGTTGATTGCAAAAATAGCCGTGGTTGGTGAACAATATTGTAGCAATTGGGCAAAGGGATAAACACGAAAACTAGTTCCAACAATAATCACTAAATCAGCTGCTGTCAGTGCAGCAATCGAATCTTGTATCACAAGTGGATCAATTGACTCACCATATAAAACAATTCTTGGTCGAATAATCCCGCCATCTTCAGGATGGTGATAATCTTGCTGATATTGCTCGTAATCAATTGTTTGCCCACACTTTTGACAATACAAATCATAAAGATTGCCATGAAATTCAATTAAATGCTGATTACCGGCCTGCTGATCTAGACCATCGACGTTTTGCGTAATCAAAATACCCTTATTCTGACAAATTATTGCTATTTCTTGATGTATTAAGTTAGGTTTAGCCTCCGGATAATACATTTGCTGTTGCACGAAATCATAAAAATCTTGGGGATGATCTTGCAAGTTTTCATGACTCAATAAATATTCCGGATTCGCGTGATGAGCATATAAGCCAGACTTAGAACGATAATCTGGAATACCTGAATGGGTTGAAACACCAGCACCAGTTAAAAAGACAATTTTATGAGCGGCTTGTATATTAGCCGCTAAGTTAACAATTGCTGGCAGCATTATTGCTCATCCTCTGGAAAAACTGGTAAATCTCGCGGTGCATAATTGAGTGCGAATTTGTCGAGAAACGCCTGAACAGATAAATCATAAATTGCTAACATGGCGGCTTCTTGTTGCTCATCTTTAGGAATCTCAATTAAGCTAATGGCTTGTTCATCTTGGATTCCCTTTACTAAATAAGTTGTCGCAGCATTAGGTTGCCGCCACAATTGAAATAGCTGCCGCACGGACAGTTTCAATTGACGCTCTGATAAAACTGGCTTTAACAATAAATTATCAGCTAGTGATGGTACTTGTAGGCCAAATTTATCAAAATATTCTGCAAAATAATTAATTAATTGGTCAATCAAAGCTCGTACTTGACGGTTTGTTGTCAAATTAGCCGTGGTTACGAGTTGCCATAACTCTGCGGCAACTTTCATACTTTTAGCAAACTTTTCTTGCCATTGGTCAACTGAACCAACAAAAGTAAAAGTATCGGCCAATTGAATAGCTTTCATGGCAATCACTAAAGCAGAAGTTGTACTGTCATCAACGGGCAATTTTTCATCAATTAATTTTTGAATAGCTTGTTGGACATCATCGTCCAACACACCTAATTCAAGCAACTGCTGATGCATCGCTTGGTGAACCACAATATTACGTAATTCTTGACCAATCTGATCAAGGAATTGACTGAACTGCGGGTTATTTTGTTTCACATAACTGATTTGCACGCTTTGTCGTCCTTCTTGTTGTAAATGCATTAATTCATGCGCTACAATGAAGTTAGCAAATCTTGGATTAGGGACAAAGAGTTCAATATCACCCGTTTTAGTCAGAATCATTTGTGATTCTTCTGGATCAAGCATTGTTGCTGGGAATTGGCTTTCTTTTTCTTGCAGAATAATCTGTTTAGGTGCCATTTCTTTTTGGAATTGATCGAGTAAGTTTTGTACTGGTGCTGATAAATTAAATGTTGACGTCATTTTGTCACGTCCTTAACTTTTGATTGCCTCTATTATACCGTATTTACTTGGATCTTAAAGATTGGAGGATGTTATTTTGGAAATTATCTTACCCCATGATCAGAATGGTTATTTACCAGATCAATATAGTAAACATGCAGCCAAGGAAAATTTGCGCGATGGATTTCCAATTATTTCGCCACCAGTTATCATTAATAATGTTCCAGTTGAAGCTAAAACTTTAGCACTTACTTTTTTAGACTTTGATGCTGTTCCTGTTGGTGGTTTCGTTTGGATTCATTGGTTAGCAGCTAATATTCCTGCCAAAACGCAAGTCAAAATTCCCGAAAATGCCAGTCAAGTTAATGATTTATCATTCATTCAAGGTCGTAATAGTAATGCAGGTGCTTTAGCTTATCATGATGACCCCTTGATTAATCAGCGTTATGTTGGTCCACAACCACCTGATCGTGATCATCAATATCAATTGACAGTTTACGCACTCCGTGACAAACTTAACTTACAAGCTGGTTACTGGCTGAATGATTTTTATCGGGAAGCTGAAGGCTTGATTATTACCAGCAGCCAATTGTTAATTCCCGGTCGAGTTTAAAAAATTATAATTATACTCAATATCTTGTTGTACCTAGGAGGAAAAATATGCGTCAAGTAAGCATTGGTTTAGATAATATTAACGCATCCGAAATTGCCCTTGGTCTGATGCGCATTGCCGATAAAACGACAGATGAAACAGTCAAGTTGCTCGAAACTGCTGTTGAACATGGTGTTAACTTTTTTGATAATGCCGATATTTATGGTGGTGGCGATTCTGAACGGCGGTTTGGTGATGCTTTAGCTGCTTCTACTATTAATCGTGATGACATTCTAATCCAAACTAAGGTTGGTATTGGTAAGAATGAATATGACTTCTCAAAGCAACACATTCTTGAAGGCTTAAATGGCTCATTGGAACGAATGGGTCTTGACCATGTTGATTTCCTATTATTGCACCGTCCTGACGCCTTAATGGAACCAGACGAAATTGCTGAAGCCTTTTTCGAATTACAAAAATCTGGTAAGGTTCGTGAATTCGGTGTTAGTAATTTTAATCCAATGCAAATTGAGTTGTTACAACAAGCAGTTGCTCAACCGCTTGTCATCAATCAATTACAATTAGGATTAATGCATACTGGAATGATTGACTTTGGTTTCCATACAAATATGACTGACCCACGTAGCACTAACCACGACGGCGGCATTTATGAATATTCACGTTTAAATAACATGACGATTCAGGCTTGGAGCCCTTATCAATATGGTTTCTTCGAAGGCGTCTTTATTGATAATCCTAAATTTCCAGAAGTTAATGCCATGCTTCATAAAATAGCTGACAAATATCATTCTAACGTTAATGCCGTGGCTGCTGCTTGGATTCTACGTTTACCAACTAGCGTTCAAGTCATTGCAGGTACAACAAATCCTGAACGATTAGCACAGATTTGCGAAGCTGATCAAGTTCAACTGACACGTTCAGAGTGGTATGACCTTTATTTAGCTGCTGGTAATGACTTACCTTAGTCCAAGATGTACGCAGACAATTATTAATGATTGAGTTGACAAACGACTTAATTCTCGATATACTTTGAACAATTTAGAAACTTTAATTTGGTCCCGTGAGGCCAAAAAGTAGTTAAGCATACGCATGTTAACTCATGATTTTTTGACGACCTCACGGGCAAAGTGGGGTCTTTTTTTATGCTTTCCCACTTACCAATTTAAAGGTAGGAGGTTAACATGGTACAGCCATTGATCATTGCTTTGGATTTTCCTAAGGCCGAAATCGCCCTTGATTTCGTCAAGCAGTTTCCCACCAGCGAACAACTTTTTGTTAAAGTCGGTATGGAACTTTATTATCAAGCCGGACCAACTATTATTCGTGAGCTACAAGCATTAGGATGTCAAATTTTTCTAGATTTAAAACTACATGATATTCCCCACACTGTTGAGCAGGCTGCCACAGTTATCGGACAGTTAGGCGTTGATCTAACGACCATTCACGCAGCTGGCGGTCAAAAAATGATGCAAGCTGCTGTCTCAGGTATTGCAACTGGTGCCAAAAAAGCCAACGTTCGCCAAGCTAAAGTGCTGGCAATTACACAACTCACATCCACAAGTGAACAAATGTTACATCAAGAATTAAACATCAACACATCATTAACCGATTCAGTTGATCACTTGGCACAATTGGCGGCCGCTAGTCATGTTGATGGCGTTATTTCTTCAGCCTTAGAAGTTCCTCACATCAAAGCGGCAACATCCGCTAACTTTCTGTGTATCTCACCTGGCATTCGTTTAACTAGCCAGAGCACGGATGACCAAGTACGCATCGTCACACCAGCTGGCGCACACCAACTAGGTAGTGATGGCATTGTTGTTGGACGTCCCATTACCCAAGCACCTGATCCAGTCGCCAGTTACCAACAAATCAAAGCATTATGGGAGGCAAAATAATGATTAACGAAAATATGGCCAATTTAATCGCAAGTGATCTACTTCAAATAAAAGCCGTCAGCTTTAGTCCTAATTCACCTTACACTTGGGCAAGTGGTATTAAATCCCCTATTTATACCGATAACCGCTTAACTATTGCCTACCCTCGTATTCGTGAACAAATTGCCACAGGTTTAGCAAATATCATTGCCACAACTTTTCCCCAGGTTTCTGTAATTGGCGGGGTTGCCACTGCCGGTATTCCGCACGCAACTTTGGTAAGTCAAAATTTAAACTTACCGTTGATTTACGTTCGCTCTCAAGCTAAAGATCATGGCAAGGGACGGCAAATTGAGGGCCAACTACAAGCCGGTGACCAAGTAATTTTAATCGATGATCTTATTTCAACTGGTGGTAGTGTCCTAAAGGCAGTTGCTGCTGTGCGTGCTCAAAACATTGATGTCCTTGGCGTCGCTGCTATTTTTAGCTATCAGTTACCTGATGCAGTTGAAAACTTCCGCAGTGCTAACGTTCCGCTGGTGACCTTAACCGATTATGATCATTTAATTCAACAAGCAACTCAACAACACTATTTGGCAACCTCAGATGTCACTGCCGTTCAACAATGGCGGCAGGATCCTTGGCATTGGTCTTTATAAACTAATTTCGCTAAAGCCACAAAAAACATAAGTGGGTTCAAATAATGAACCCACTTATGTTTTTTTGTCATATTTAAATAAGGATCAATCTGTTTCCAGCGTCCGTAAGTGCCGCATCGTCCGAATGTATGAACTAATCAAGACCAGTAAGGACCCTATCCAGGCAAGGGGATTAGCCATACTAGCACCGGTAAAGCCAAGTAACCCAATTAAAACTAATCCAGCAAACGAACGCATTAATAACTCCATAATGCCGGCCAACGTTGGCACTAAACTTTGGCCTAGGCCTTGAAGGGTATAACGAACAATGAATAAAATTGACAACAACCAATAACAACTACTATTAAAGCGAAAATAAGTTTGTGCAGTTGCAGTTACCAATGGTTGACCAGTACCAATAAAAAGATTAACCAACGGCTGCCCAAAGATAATAATGAGCGCGCCGGTAACCGCAGAAAAAGTAATCGACACAATTAATGTTTGTTTAACGCCTAAGCGAATGCGACTAAATTCGTGGGCGCCCCAGTTTTGCGCAGCAAAAGTAGCCATTGTAATCCCAAAAGACATGGCCGGCATAGTTGCTAAGCCGTCAATGCGACTGGCCGCCGTATAAGCAGCTACTGCATTGGAGCCTAATGAATTTAACATAAATTGTAAAATAACTGAACCAATAGCAATAATTGAAGATTGAAAACCCATTGGCAAGCCTAAACGAAGATGTTCTTTAATCTCTGAAGCTGATACTTTAAAATCTTCGCGATGAATTTGTAATAACGGGAACTGATGATAGATAAAACCCAAACATAATAACGCCGAAATGAATTGTGCAAGGACCGTTGCAAAAGAGGCCCCGGCAATACCCCAATGAAAAACTAAGATAAACAATAATTCTAGGCCAATATTAATAAAGCAAGCAATAATCAAAAAGAACAGTGGCGTCTTACTATTGCCCATGGCTCGAATCATATTAGCAAACAGATTATAAGCGACGATGGCAATAATACCGGCAAACTGAATAACTAAAAAGGTATAGGAATTATCGATAATATCGCTGGGTGTTTGCATAATTTTCAAGATCTGCCCACAGAAGGTCACCCCAATAATCGATAAGACAACCGACAAAATGACACTAATCATAATACTAGTTGCAAAGCTTCGCTTAATTCCGCGATAATCGCCGGCACCATAATGCTTGGCGGCAATAATTGCAAAGCCACTGGTCGCACCTTGGGCAATCCCAATTAGTAAAAAGGAAAGACTACCAGTTGCCCCTACGGCTGCCAATGCTTTAACCCCAATTGTCCGCCCCACAATTACTGTATCGGAAACCGTATAGACTTGTTGAAATATATTGCCAATTAATAATGGAATGGTAAAGAAAAGAATTTGAACAATCGGCTTACCCTTTGTTAAATCACGCAAAATAGCTCCTCCAAAACTTAAATCGTTTAATAAAATCGGCCTTACTCAAAACAGTCTGCAAAAGTAAACTAGATTTACGAATTATTGTAGCATTTCTAAGCTAAAATAAAAGCCCCATAACCCTTTATTTTCAAATAATTAATCGCTTTCTTAATTTTCAATTATTAACCATTTCATTTTGTAATTCTAAGCATAAAATTGCAAAAAAATAGATTGAAGCAATGACTAATTAGCTTCAATCTTTTTTAATTTAGGCCTTAAAATAGTTTAAACCAATAGCATCGCGGACTTCTTGCAAGGTTTGTTCGGCAACTTCGTTAGCCTTAGCACTGCCTGCTTGTAACATTTCGTAAACGGCCGGAATATCTTTGGCGTACGCTTCACGACGTTGACGAATAGGTCCAAACTCTGCTTCCAGAACTTCATTTAAGTAACGTTTAATCTTAACGTCACCTAAACCACCATGTTGATATTGAGCTTTTAACTCAGCAACTTTCTTTTTATCGGGATCAAAAACATCTAGATAAGTGAAGACCATATTACCTTCAACTTGACCAGGATCATCTACATGAATATGGTTGGGATCAGTGTACATTGACATCACTTTTGACCGCAATTCATCAGCAGAATCTGCTAAGTAAATCGCATTATTCAAAGACTTACTCATTTTGGCATTGCCATCTAATCCAGGTAAGCGGCCTTGGCCCTTAGGTGGAAAATAGCCTTTGGGTTCAACTAAGATATCCGTATTATAAGTGTTATTAAAAGTCCGTACGATTTCGCGTGCTTGTTCCATCATTGGTTCTTGATCGTCACCAACTGGAATAGTATCAGCTTTAAAAGCGGTAATATCAGCAGTCTGGCTCACCGGATAAACTAAGAAGCCAGCAGGAATAGACTGATCAAAATTCTTTTGTTTAATCTCAGCCTTAACCGTTGGGTTGCGCTCTAGCCGTGAAACCGTCACTAAATCTAAATAATACATTGTTAATTCATTTAAAGCTGGAATTTGTGATTGTACTAAGATTGTTGATTTAGCTGGATCAATTCCCACAGCTAAGTAGTCTAAAGCAACTTGAATGAGACTATTGCGGATTTTTTCAGGGTTACGCGCATTATCTGTTAAAGCCTGCATATCTGCAATCATGACGTAGGTATTATACTCACCTGAATTTTGTAAAGCAACTCGATTTTTTAACGAGCCTAAGTAATGACCAATGTGTAATTTACCTGTTGGGCGATCGCCAGTTAAAATTGTTTTCTTTGTCATCATTATTCCTCCATCTTCATTTAAAAAATCGCAAAATAAAAAGTCCTATCGTATTAAAAATACAATAGGACGAAATTTTCCGCGGTACCACCTAAGTTACGCCTTAGCGTCAACTCATTGAATTAAGGCTTCAACACCGTCAGGACTTGCGCCACTGACCATATTAGGATCCATTCATTTAATCGATTTATGTTGCTCACACCATCCAACACTCGCTTAAAAACCGGCTTTAAATTACTACTTCCTAGACCTTATCGGCATTTATTGACTTCATCATAAGGCATTATTTGTAACAAAGTCAAGGTCAAAAAATTACTCAGTTAGTATTTCTCCCCAAAAACTTCGTGAAATACTTTAAAAACTTTTAAGACTTTTTAGCTAAGGTCGCATTCTATTAACGAATACGGTATGCTCAATAATATAAAAATGAAAAGTGAACCTTGGGGGCAACTATGAGAAGTCCGGCATCTTTTTTTGGTAATTTAGTTCGTTTTATTTTTTTCACAGTATTAGTCTTACTGGCAATCTGGCTAAAAAACATGGCCTTTGCTGACAATCGAGTCTCGGAGACTTTTGTTGTTTTGTTTATGGCATTAGCAATTATCATGCTTTGGTTTTTTATTCGTCAATTTAACCTTGAGCAACAATACTTTATGGTCAGGCCTAACACACGTCAACAAGTCCTGAGTAACGCCAGCGGTTTTATTACCTTAATGTTGTTAATTATTGGAGCACTTAATTTATTAATTGCTTGGTTACAGACTGATAATAAATTACCGGCTTTTATTAATACTGTAGGTCATTTTGATATTAACGACGGCGGCTTTTGGTTGAATATTCTACTAGTCGGCATTATTTTGCCAATATTAGAACAACTTCTCGTCACTGGTTTCTTGTTCAACTACGCTTTTCGTGGCTCACGTCCAGTGACAGCAGTAGTCGGCATTTTCATTAGCGCTATCTTCTTTGCAATTCTACAATTTCAACCACTAACGATGCCTTTTGTTATTCAACTATGGTTTGGTTTATTATTTGCTATGAGTTATTTATATACCCGCCGAATCGAAGTTCCGATTTGTCTTAATATTTTTAGTGCTATTTTAATGATCGTACTCGCTTAATCTTCAAAAAGGCCATCATGATTGAGGTTTTGATTTTATCAAATCAGTCTCAATCATGATGGCTTTTTTGTCGTTTTATTTTTGTATTGGTACATCAAGCTTACGTTGATACAAGTCACTAGGTAAAGAGGTAATTAAATGTGACGGCTCGCCTAAGGAAAGTAATAACAGTTCGTGCATCGCTCTGGAAGCAATCGTATAGATAATTTGGCGATCGCCTTCTTCATGAAAAGAATTTTCCGAAACGTTATAACCAATAACTGCATCAAACTCCAAACCTTTTGCAAGGTAGATTGGCATAATCATCACGCCACGATGTAAACGTCGTTGCTTTTCTGTCATTAAAGTTACTTCCGCATCGACTTGTAAAGTGGCAAAAATTTGCTCCGCCTCTTCATGCGTTTTCGTTAAAATAGCAATCATGCCGTATCTTTCAATTAAACGTGAGCATTCTTGACTTAATTGATGATTCAAATCTAAAAGTCGTGGACAAACAATTAATTGCGGCACTGGTCCCGGTCGATTAAAAGCCAAAATTGGCGCATGATCTTGCAATAGCGCACTCGCAAAATTAGTGATCTGAATTGTCGAACGATAACTGTTATTCAACTCATGAATTTGAATTTTTTTATTAGGAAAAAGCTGCTTAACCGTCTGAATAATATTAGTTGCTTGATAATTAGCCGCAAATAAATCCTGCGCATAATCACCAAGTAAGGTTAACTTAGCGGTTGGGAAAGCATGTTGTAGGTAAAGTAATTCGGCAGCAGAATAATCTTGCATCTCATCTACAAACAAATATTGAATCTGCCGATTTTGACCGCCACCTGTAATTAAATCACGCAAGTATAAATATGGTGCAACGTCACTAAGTTGAATTTGATGCTTTTCAAATCCCTGGCGCACACTGCGATTACGCGCTTGCCAAGTAGCAGCACTTATCTTATCAGGACGAACGCTATCCAAAACGGCCAAATACTGGCGTTCAAAATCAATAAAGTAATTGTTATATAGTGCCTCATAAAGCGGATATAAATGACGCTGCGCGATCTTTTTACATAAGAAGGTTTGCTCAGCTGCAGCTGAATTAAAGGTATGACCAGCAATTAAATCATGATAGGCACTGTCAGATAATAGATCTAACTGTTCTGTGGCCCAATCAGACTGAGCCCAGGCCGTAACTTGGCGTTGTAAATAACGAATTAAACGATTTTTTGTTTGTAAAATCTTTTCGGGTAAACTATTTTGCTCTTTAGTAGCAGCATAAACTTGCTGCATCAGCTCTGCAGAGATAATAACTTCACCATCTAAATACAGATCGTTGAAAAACAGCTTAGGCCGTACCACTGTCATTTCTGTAGCAATTTGTTGCATAATGGTGGCGCTTTCTAAATAACGCCGCATTTCCTTTGTTTTGGCTGGGAAAGAAACTTGGTCAATCTCAAAACGCGAAAAACGATCTTCAACCTTTAACCCTTCTAAGCGTTGACTGAAGAATTCATGCAAGGTAACTTGGCGCATATTCTTCTCGCCCAAACTTGGCAATACTTGAGAAATATAGGCACTAAACAAATGATTAGGTGAAAACATGATAATTTGATCAGAATCAAGTTTAGTGCGGCTATGATAGAGCAGATAAGCAACCCGTTGTAAAATTGCCGAAGTTTTACCAGAACCGGCAACTCCTTGAACGACCAAAACATCGGCATCAGTATTGCGAATGATATCGTTTTGCTCGCGTTGAATCGTTGCCACGATGTTTTGCATGTATAAACTAGCTTCTTCGCCTAAAACTTGTTGTAAGATTTCATCACCAATTGTTTCGCTAGTATCAAACATATTGACAATTTGATCATCTTTAATCGTAAATTGCCGCTTGCGGACCAAATTAGCTTGTTGTTGGCCCATTGGTGTTTCATAACTAACCTGGCCCAGCGTGCCATTATAATAAATACCGGCAATCGGTGAACGCCAATCATAAATTAAAAAATCATCTTCATCATTGACCAACGAAGCCGTGCCAATATAAAGACTATCTTGTTCTTGAGCATTCTCTTCGATATCAATCCGACCAAAATATGGCGAAGCTTGCAAGCGGTCAAGACGATTTTGTTTATTCTGTAAAATCGTTTGATTCTCCACAGCTAAGGCAACTAATTGCTTTTGCTGTTGAACTGCGGCGTTCGTTTCCATCTGATCATCAACTTCAGTAGTGTTGACCTTGGTCGCGTCACCATAGTTTTGTTCGATGTGATGTGTTTCTCTTTCAGCGAGAGCTAATTTTTCTGCCGTTTCAACTCGCTGTTGCCGAATAATGGCGGCGACCTTTTTAACACGCTCTGCTTCATAATTTTGATCTGTTGCTGCAAACATTTCATCGACTCCTAATTCCAACACTAACCTGTCAAGATTGAATATTAATTCTATGACTAATTAGGGTAATAGTAAAGCACTAAGAACCAGCACACCAGGTTAACTATATTAATCCCAGCCCCTTATTAAGGCACGTTACTGGGAATCTGTGCTATAGTGGAGTTGGTTAAATTACACCTCTTGGGAGATGAGTTCATGCGTAAAATTCTTTTGATCGTCTTACCTGTTGTTACTGTGTTCTTCTTATCAGCCGCCTTTGTGACGAGGGCTATTGCCAAATTAGCCAACTATCCAAATTAACTTCAAAAAAGCAAAGCGTTTGGGCTAACTTCACCCAAACGCTTTTTTATAGTTTATTTTGTTTTCTAGTTTGAAGAGACTTCACTGTTTTAAATACTCATGATTTTGACTTAATTCTGGTAGATGTTGATGCTTTAACCGCGGAAAAACATAGTGATCTGCTTGACCAACAATATAACCTTGACACAACAATGAAAAAACCGTTCCTAAATTAATTGCATATAACTGATGTGTCAGTAAATAAGTTAAGGTAATCGCAATAATAGGTGGCACAAATGAAACAATTTGGGCAGCCCAGGCATTACCATGCAACAATTTAAAACGTACCAATTGCATCATCTCATCAGTTGGATGTAAGGCAATATTAAGGCGTTGATAAATTGAAATTGCGATACCGATCAACATAATACCGCCAAAATCCAATGATATCCTCAATAATATCGGCCAAGTCATCAACGGTAATTGTAAGAAAAAACGACTGAACCACCCCACCAGAATACTAAAAGGTACCGCAAATAAAATATTACCAATAAAGGCATGCCAACTAAAGTAACCACGTAAAAAGATATTGACAATCACCGCAAAAGCCGCGATTAAAATCAAAATCGTATTTAACTGCCAGCCACTAGCATGCGCGATATTAACAGCAGAGGCGGTCCACAAGGCACTTCCTAAATTTAAAGCCACCGTAATTCCGTTGCCGATACAGTTAAGCACAATTGAAATTGTAAAATAAATGATTTGTTGCCGGATTGTTAACTTTGTCGTCATTTTAACCCACCCAATCAAAAAATTGCCACTTGCCTAATCTTACCACAATGACAGCGGTTTTCTCATTGAATTAACGATTCAAATTTACTAATCAAAAGCCAATAATCATCTGATGTTCCTTGAATTTCGTGGGTTAACAGTGCTATGCTAATAATCGTTTGACTAGTTTCTATTTTAATTTTATGCCCAGTATCATGATAGTCGGTATAAAATTGCTTTAGCTAATTTGCCAATCAAAAATCAGCTTCACTCATCTAGCCGATCGTTTTGCTGTTGGTTATGAGTGAAGCCCAAATATGAAAGGCGATCATCTTGCGTAAAACATTTCTACTGATTCTACTGTCCACCTTCCTTTTCAGCTCTATGGAGATCATGCTTAAATTAGCAGGTAGTGATTTCAATCCCATTCAGCTTAACTTTTTACGATTTTTAATTGGTGGTATTTTCTTACTACCGCTGGCACTCCGCTCAATTGCTAAAAATCATTTAAAAATTAATCGCCAGGCTGTTAAAAACTTTGCTTTGACGGGTTTATTGTGTGTGTTAGTTAGTATGACTTTATTCCAGTTAGCTGTTATGTACGGTAAAGCTTCCATTGCTGCTGTTGTCTTTAGTTCAAATCCCGTCTTCGCGCTACTCTTTTCTTATCTCATCCTACACGAGACTTTATCACGACCTAATTTAATCTCGGTGATTGTATCAGTGCTTGGTTTAATCGTTATTATGAATCCCTTACATTTAAGTAATCCACTAGGGATGACACTGGCATTACTTTCAGCCATTACTTTTGGCTTTTACAGTATTATTTCTCGCAAAGTTTCGCAAACTGAACATTTTGATGGCGTCACAATTACCAGTTTTACATTTATCTTTGGTGCGCTGGAATTAGCTGCTTTAATGGGTCTAAGTCACTTACCAGCAATCGCTAATTTGATGAATCAAAATGCTATTACCAAAAATTTTGCCATGATTCCTTACTTTGCCGGAATTAACATGTCAACGATTGCGATGATTTTATATCTTGGCATTGGGGTCACCGGGATTGGTTTTGCAACTTACTTCATCGCAATGGAACGTTCAGATGTGGCAACGGCCTCATTGGTTTTCTTCATTAAACCAGTTCTAGCACCAATTATGGCCTTAATTATTTTACACGAAGCCATCTTACCAGATACTTGGGTCGGCATTGCAATTATTGTTGTTGGTTCTGTGATCAGCTTTGTTGGACAACGCGCTGCCACTGTTGAAAACGCCATGAACCATGATGACTTCTTAGATACCGTCGCCGCAGAAGGCGCTGATGCAGATGCCAAATTAGCTGCTGAAGTTGCCGATGTTAAAAATGAACTACACCAGCAAGAAGCTAAGGTTGCATCTAAAACCAGCATTCATGCTAAAACCACAAATTAAGTTAAGTTAACTAAAAACGCTAAGGAAAAATTCCTTAGCGTTTTTTTATTTACTTAAAAATTAAGCTGATTGTTCAACCAGTTTAAGTAATGATAATAATTCTGAAATTTGATACGTTGGTTGAACAGTTGTGGTTGTTAAATGTTGTGGATTATACCAAACGGTGTCAATACCAGCATTCACGCCACCTTGAATATCTGATGTTAATGAATCACCAATAATTAAGGTCTTGTTTTTGTCAAAATTAGTAATATTATTGGCAACACTGTCAAAGAAACGCACATCTGGTTTTTGATAGCCAACTGCTTCTGAAACAAAAACCTGTTTAAAATATGGTGCAAAACCACTATCTTGCAAACGCATATTTTGTGTCTTCGCCACACCATTAGAAACAATATACAATTGCAGTTGCGGCAGTTGACTTAATTGCTGCAATAATGCTTGTGCTTGTGGTACTTGTTGATGGCCGTGATTGAGACCTTCGCGATAAACTGCCTCAGCTTGTAAGCCGGCGGTTGTATCTGCCAATTGGAATTCCTGAAATAATTCTGGAAAGCGCCGCTGAAAAATCGTTTGCCGATCAATCTCTCGGCGCTCAAATTGTCGCCACAAATTCTGATTAAGCACTTCATAGCGCTCTTTAATTTCATCCGTTAAACTTAAGCCGAAATGCTTGAACATTAAGGCCAACGAGGCTTCTTCTGAAGCACCAAAATCTAATAAAGTGTCGTCAACGTCAAATAGTAAAGTTTGATAAGCCATAATAACTCCCTAATTATTAATCATGATAAAACTTGCTTTAAGCTCACTATTAGATTCAGTCGAATCAAGTTGTGAGAATTAAGCTTGATATTTTTCTTCTAAATGACTCATCCAATAACCTAAAGCCATCCCACTGAGAAAAAGCAAGATTGATGCAATCAAACTTAAGGCTGTTATTTTTGTACCAAAGGGAATAATCATGATTGTAGAAGCAAAAACAACACCCAAAATAAAATGAAACATGCTTGCATAAGCATGACGGAAAATATAATCGGCTAACTTAGACAGTAGTAAAACTGAGATAACTCCACCAATTGCAAGTGGTATTAAAATACTAAAATCAAACGTTTTAATGCCATCAGCCATGTCTTTATACATACCCATATAAATTAAAAAATTAGACGGACTTAATCCAGGAATAATCATACCTAAACCAATTAAGAAACCTGCTACTATCCATGTGCCAAAATTTTGTGTTACACCATGACCAAATAGTTGTTCCCCAAAGATTAAAAAGACCAAGCTGACCACAAAAGTGACACCTAAAATAACCAGATGTTTAGAATCTCGTCCTTCTTTACCGGCTTGTTTCCATAATGAAGGCACAGTGCCAACAATCGCACCAATAAAGAACCATAAAATTTGCGCTTCATATTTTCCTAAGGCAAAACTAACTACAAAGGAAAAAATAAAAACACCAGCGATACCCCCTAGACCTAGTGGAATTAAGTAACGGACATTCTTCTTAAAATCTTGCGTCATATGCGCTAAGAAGGTAATAATGCGCTCATAAACACCAAAAACAGCAGCAAGCGCGCCACCACTTACACCTGGTAAAATAAAACCTGAACCAATAAAAATTCCTTTAACAAAACGTAATAACCAATCTATCATCGAAGCCCTCTTTTATCATTAATTTATTTTTTATTATCTAAAATTTTGCTATGTTAAAGCACGGTCAATCAAGCGATGCCTCAAATAACTTGCGCACCCAATGTATTTTTGAAATGACGCAAGGCCCATTCATGACCTTGGGGATCAAAACTCGCCACAGCCTGCTCATGAATAACGATATCATAGCCTAAATTATAGGCATCAACAGCAGTGTGTAATACACAAATGTCTGTACAAACGCCAACTAAATGTAATTCAGTAATTCGTCTTTCTCGCAAACGTACATCTAAATCGGTCCCGCAAAAAGCTGAGTAGTGACGTTTATCTAACCAATAAATCTGTTCTGTATAATTTTGATAATAATCTGCTAACCGGCCATATAATTGGCGACCAGGAGTTGCAGCTAAGTTATGGGGAGGAAATAATTTGTTTTCAGGATGATAATGATCCTCTGCATCATGACGATCTACTGCCATGACAACAAAATCCTGGTGCTCAACAAACGTTTCTGTTACTTCAACCAATGCCTGTTCAATTGCTTGGCCAGCTTGTCCGGTTGTCAGGGCACCATCGGTGGCAACAAAATCATTCGTGTAATCAATGACGACTAATCCGCGCATAGTTAATCTCCTTGTTAATTAATCAACAGTGTTTTAATCATTATCACAAAAATAAGTCTAAAAGACAAAAGAAAACCTTGTTGACCTAGGAATTTACCATAAACTTAAACGCCAATTCAGTTATTTTAATTAAAATTTAGTGAGAAAAACTTGACGATTCAAAAACTAGTCTGTGTTACAATGATTCTTAGCGATATTACTGGAGGAGTCATTATGTTTAAAAATATTGTCTTTGACATTGACGGCACTTTAATCGACACTGAAAAAGCCTATATGAACGCTTTACTTAAAGTCCTCAATGAACAGCGTCACCATGATTTTACTTACGAACAAGTTGTTACTATCTTTGGTATTCCTGCTAAAGAAGGCTTACAAGAATTAGGTCTTGCAGACGAAGATATTCCTGGCATTATTAAAGATTGGTATGTTGCCTTTGACGATTTTGCCGATTTAGCTAGTATTTTTGACGGCGTCACCAATACCTTGAAATCTTTGCAAACATTTGATATTGAACTTGGTATTGTAACGTCTAAAACATTGGCTGAATTTAAATCTGTTTTTGATCCGCTAGGTTTAACCCCAATCTTCCAAAACGTTGTGACTGCTTCTGACACAGCTAAACACAAGCCTGATCCAGAACCACTATTGAAAATGATTGAAATTTCAGGTATTCCCGCTGAACAAACACTATACATCGGCGACACTAAATTCGATCTCGATTGTGCTCATGGTGCTGGCGTAAAATTCGGTCTTGCTGGCTGGGGTGCTCATAATAACGGGCAGTTCCAAGAGATGGATTACTTCCTATCCCGACCTGCCGAAATTGTTGATTTAGTTCGTTAATTGATTAAAGAAGTTAGTAATTAAAAACTAACTTCTTTTTTATGCCCAAAAATTCGTTCAAGACGCTGATTATCTGACACGTCATTGAAAATTTTAGCGAAATCAATTGGGCGTTATGACGAAATTAAAAAATCGACAATGAAAGCGTTGACAATGTTAAACAACAAACTTATGCTGAAATTAAACAAGTGAAGGAGTATTAATTGATGACAAAAGAAATTTTTGAAACTGTTAATCATGAAACCATCTATAAATTATCCGTGACAAACAAAAATAATGTCATGATCTCTTGCCTTTCTTATGGGGCTAATTGGTATGAATTACTGGTACCTACTGAACACGGTCCTCAAAACTTGATTTTAAATTTCTCCAAAGTAGCAGATTATCAAAGGATTAATCCTTATTTGAATATGTCAATTGGTAGAACTGCCGGTCGAATTGGTCATGGTAAGTTCAACTTAAACGGAAAAGAGATTTCAGTACCACAAAATGAAGGTGACAATACGCTGCACGGTGGTCCTCATGGTTTTCATAATACAAATTGGGAAAGCGCTGTGGATGGTCAAGTTATTACCTTTACCAAAAATATTACCGCGGACTACGATCAATATCCGGGAAATCTCGCTGTTAAAATTACTTATACACTCACTGATGACAACCAAGTGCTGATCGATTATTACGCAGCGGCTGATGCTGACGGTATTTTTAATCCGACTAATCACGCTTACTTCAATTTAAACACTACTGATCAAAACGTTAAGAATTTGACGTTGCAGTTACGGAGTAGTCATCATTTAGCGTTAGACAAGGAAAAGATTCCTACTGGCGAAACGATTGCAAACGCTCATACTCCGTTTGATTTTCAAACGACTAAAACAATTGGTGCAGCCATTGACAACATGCAAGATACCGACGAAAAAGGTCTTGACGATGTTTATTTAATCGACGAACACCCAGAAAACGAACCGATTGCCATCCTTAAAAATCCTGACGAAAATATTGCGGTCGAAATTTACGCAGAACGCAATGGTATTGTCATGTTTACGGCTAACAAATTTGGTGCTGACCAACCTTTTATCGACAAAACTGGTCAACCATACGTTGGCGTAGCGCTTGAATCGCAAACCGTTCCGAATGCGGTTTTTGATCCTAGCTTTGGCGATATAAGCATTCATCAAGATGAAACCAAACACTATCAAACAAAATATCAAATCAAGTTTTAAAGCAACTAAAAAATCCGACTGTTGAATTTATTTCAACTGAGTCGGATTTTTTGATAAGGTTAATTTTCTTTTTTTGAATCTACTGTTTCCAATTTTTGATCAGCAGCAAGTGATACACTCTCATCGCCTTCGTATAATCCAGAAACAACTTTAAACCATTCAAAGAAACGCATGAATAAAATTTTGAGCACGGCATAAGCTGGAATACCTAATAAAACGCCTAACAAACCAAACATCTTACCAGCAGCTAGCAAAATCAATAAGGTCGTAACAGGATGCATATCCATCTTACTACCGACAATCAATGGCGATACAAATCGACTCTCAATTGTCTGTTCAATCGCAAAAACAATTAAAACTTTAATCACCATGAATGAGTTCGTAAATGCAGCAATAATTAAAGCTGGAATAATCGCTAAAAATGAACCTAAGTAAGGAATTAAATTTAAGAAGCCGGCTAAGACACCTAAGGTTAAAGCATAATTCTGACCAATAATCGAGTAACCAACGGCAAACATTACGCCGACCCAAAAAGCAACGGTTAATTGCCCACGAATATAATTACTAAGTGATTGATTAATCGCTGTTAATAAATCACCCGTTGATTGCCGAAATTTAACCGGTACAAATGTCAAAATATGATCTTTAAACACAGGACCATCTTTTAACATAAAGAACAATACGAATGGCGCCGTGGCAATTGTCACAAAAACATTGCCAATCACACCAACAGCCGATGTAATATTATTAAACCAATCAGCAATGTTGTTATTAACTTGTTTGACTAAGCTAGAGCTGATTTGATTAAACTGGGAATTAATTTGATCGCGCACACCACTTAACTGAGGAACGGTTAAGAGCTGGTCACCAGCAGTTTGCAAGTTCTTCCAATACTTCGGCCAATTATCAATCATTTGTTGCGTTTGCGTTTGAATAATCGGAATTAACGACACAATGCCCCAAGCAAGCAAGGCAATAATCGCAATAAAAACTAAAGTGATCGTCAAAATCCGTGGCATTTTAAAATGACTTTCAGAGAATTTAACCACTGGTTCAATTAAATAATACAAAATTCCCGCCGCAACCACCGGTGGGAAAATCATTTGAATAAACGAGCCCACTGGTTGGAAAACCCAACTTACATTAGCAAACAGCCAGATAACCGCTAAGGCTAAAAAGATATTAATCAAAGAAACGGTGGCTTTATTATTGAGAAACCAGCGATAGAACCAAGATTTCCGTGTTTTTTTAGGATCTGTCATTGAGCTCCCCCTTTCAACTATTAGAACTTTTTTATAATCGCATTATTGTTCGAGATGATGATAAACCAGCTCAGTCCCAATTTTAAAATCTGGTTTTATGGTGGCGGTCAGGTAAAGCGCATTTTGTAAATCTTGGGGACCCTCATCACCAAAAATTAAAGTAACGTGGCCAATCGTACGAATATTCTCGTTAACTAAACTACCCACATGTTCAATTGGGTAAGTAGTACCGTCGATGATTAACAAATCACCGTCTGCTAGTGTCAACTCGCGTTGAGCCGTAGTTGCGGCAAATTTCTGAATGACGGCAACGGCTCGTAATTCAGGACTTGCACTTTCATCAAATAAAATAACCATCGGATCTTTAGCTGATAAAGCCTGTTCACCAATCGCTGTAATAACTGCTTTAACGTCTGCCATTCATCAATCATCCTTCACTATTTAAAATTTATTATCTTATTTATGGTTAAAACTAAAATTTAATTATTCAACACGCTTTCATTTTAGCACACAACCTTTAGTTTTTTACAAAGACTAGTCCCCAAGTCTAGTAAATAGTCGTGCTGCATATGCTATACTAACAATGTGAAAAATTGGAGGTAAATTCGTGATGAAAGAAGAAATTTTATTCGGCGGTTACACTCGTAACGGCGGTAAAGGTATTTACCGTGGCGAATTAGATACTGATACTGAAAGTATTGAACGCCCAGAAGTTTATATTGAAGTCCCACAAGCAACCTATCTCGCTTTAAGCAAACAAAATATTCTCTATACGGTTTGCAAGAGTGAAGATGGCGAAGAAGGTGGTATTGCTGCCTACGATTTAAACGGCAATACACCACAGTTTTTAAACGCGGTCACGGCTGTTGGTGCCCCACCAGCTTATGTTGCTGTTGATGAACAACGACAATTAGTCTACGCTGCTAATTACCATAAAGGTGAAGTCTTGGTTTATCGTATTGCAACTGATGGCAGCATTAGTTTAGCCAGCACTGATACACATGTCGGTAATGGCCCTCGTCCTGAACAAGATAGTGCCCACGTTCACTATACTGATTTAACACCTGATCAACGCTTGGTTGTTTGTGATTTAGGGACTGATGAAGTCGTCACTTATGACGTTAGTACTGAAGGTAATTTAACTAAGGTTGCCACTTATCGGACTGAACCTGGTTTTGGTCCACGTCATATTGTCTTCAATCCTAATGGCAAGATTGCTTACTTATTAGGTGAACTTTCTAGTGACGTCCAAATTTTGAACTATCAACAAGATGGCAGCTTCAACTTAATTACGAGCTATTCATTAATTCCAGAAAACTACACTGAACACAACGGTAGTGCGGCTATTCGTATTAGTAATGATGGTCAATTCTTATACGCTTCAAATCGCGGTCATAATTCGATCGTTGTTTTTGCTATCACCGCTAGCGGTCGCGACTTACAATTGATTCAGCGCATTAGTACTGAAGGTGATTTCCCTCGTGATTTTGTCTTAGACCCTACTGAAAAATTTGTCGTTTGCAGTAATCAAAACACCAACAATTCTACGCTTTATCGCCGCAATCCTGAACGCGGCACCTTAACTAAAATCCAACAAGATATCGTAACGCCTGAGAGTGTTTGCGTTATTTTTACTCAAGCTTAAACTCGAAAGGACGTTTGACAATTGAATATTATTAAAGCCATTATCTTAGGTATTATCGAAGGTATTACCGAATTCTTACCTATTAGTTCAACAGGACATTTATATTTAGCTGATGAGTTTATCAAATTAAGCGAAAGTAAAGCTTTTATCAACATGTTCATGGTTGTGATTCAACTTGGTGCAATTTTGGCTGTTGTCTTGATTTACTTCCATAAATTAAATCCCTTCTCTCCTAAGAAGGCGCAACGTGAAAAGGGACAAACTTGGCAACTATGGTTTAAAGTTTTAGTCGCTGTCATTCCTTCAATCATCGTCGGTTTACCATTGAACGATTGGATGGATGCTCATCTGAATACTTGGCCTGTAATTTCAGCCACTTTAATTATTTATGGTATTCTCTTCATCGTCATTGAACGCTGGAACAAGGGACGCACAAGTCATTTCAATGATTTAAATACCTTACCCTATTCAATTGCCTTAGGCATTGGTATGTTCCAACTACTTTCATTAATTCCTGGTACTTCCCGTTCTGGTGCAACCATTTTGGGTGCTATCATCATTGGAACATCTCGCTTTGTGGCAACTGAATTTTCTTTCTTCATGGCAATTCCAACCATGTTTGGCGCTTCATTACTGAAGATCGTTAAGTTCTTAGCACATAATAGTTTCTCTGGTGATCAAGTCGCCGTCTTGTTAGTCGGCATGATTGTTTCTTTCGTGGTTGCCTACTTATCAATTCGTTTCTTGTTGAACTATATTAAGAAAAACGACTTCCAAGCTTTTGGCTGGTATCGAATTGTCTTAGGTATTATCGTGATTGCTTACTTTGGTTTAAAGGCAATCTTTTAATTAACCATTGATTTTTATTAAGAGAATAGGAGCTGAGCATTTGTTTAAAGAAGTCGCAGTGGAAAATTTCACCATGATCCCTAAAGCAGTTGCAGCTGGTGCTAATCGAATTGAATTAAATGATAATTTAGCCGTCGGTGGCACAACAGTTAGTCACGGTGTGATGGCCGAAGCCGCAAAATATCTCAACGAAAAAAATATTCCTCTTGTCGTCATGATTCGCCCAAGAGGCGGAGACTTTGTTTATAACGACACTGAAATCAAAATGATGGAATCTGATTTATTTTTAGCCCAAGAATTGGGCGTTGACGCCGTTACGTTTGGTGCGCTCACGCGTAACAATGAATTAGACAAGGAAGCCATGGAAATGCTAATTGGCGCAGCTGGCGGTATGGAAATCGTGATGCACATGGCTTTTGACGAAATTCCTGTTGCCAAGCAACAAGAAACCATTGATTGGTTAGTTGATCATCAAGTTAGCCGCATTTTGACTCATGGTGGACCATTATCTGTCCCAATTGAAGATCATTTGGCTCAATTACAGCAAACAATTGCCCTGGCTAACAATCGTATTGATATTTTACCAGGCGGCGGTATTACCAATATCAACGCCGAACACATTGCTACTGAACTTGGTGTTAACCAATTACATGGCACCAAAATTACTGGTATTTTAAAATAATAAAAAAACAGCACAAACTCTAATTAACGAGTTTGCGCTGTTTTTTATTTATCTAATTGTTCTTCGCACTTCCACAAAGGTTGCGCATGGAACGTGGTGGACACTGCTTTAAGCCAATTATCAATTGTCTTAAAGGCAGGTCTTACTGTAAGTGCTAAAGTACCAACAGTAATTTCACCACTGATGGCAACTTTGCTCCAGTGCTGATTTGCTAAGTGTCGCAAGAAAATCGCGGTCAGCTGTGTAATTCTCATTGGCGCTTTAGCGCTTATGAGAAGACCGAACTTAGAAACAATCTTTGATTGGTTCTAAGTCGTGTCCACAGCGTTCCACCAGCGGATTTTCTGAAGACACGAGAACCACAAAATAACAATCATTTTAACTTGTCTTGATTAATTACGATTCGTTATAAGCACGCATTAACGCTTGATACAATGGTGCTAAATCGATAATTTGTTGTTGAATAGTTTGTTCGATCGCCTTGGGATTAGCGAATCGGTCGTCGTTTTTATGAATCCAAGTTCCCAAAACTAAATCACTTTTAGCAACCTGCTGGAATCTTTGAACAGCGGCTTGCCAAGTTTCCTGTGAATAATCTTCATGCTTTGAGCTTGAATGATCGCTTGAAATTTGCATAGCCGGTACCAATTGCCAATCAATCAGATTAAGACTAGTCGCAACTTGTTGACGTTGTTTCATATCGCCGAGAAGGGTTAGATTAATAAACAACCAGTTTGGCCATAATCCAATTTCAAAATGCGGCATCATTTTATAGCCACGCTTGCTACTGCTGAGTGCAAACCAAGTATCTACTGGTGGATTTTTATGACGACGCAAATGTTTAGCTAAGTGAACATGTAAGGTTTCCTGGAGCTCTGGATAAAGGAGCTGAGTTAATTGTTCACCTAACGTTTCAAAATCCGGATCCACTTCAGTTTGAATTTTTGCCAAACGCCCAGGCAAAGTGGGATCATTAAATACCTCAAAACTTGTTCTACCTAACATCGGAAACCCCTTTTTAAACATGGTATACTGGAATCATTGTTACTTTAATTTTAGCATATTTCTGAGGTGAAAAAATGGCAAATACAGACGATGTCAATGAACGCTTAACTTCTGCAATGACGGGCACACCCCAAACACTTCCTGATCAACGGCGCCAATTTTTAGGATCATTACGTGAACGCGTCTTATTGGCTATTCAGGTTAAGGATTTAGATAATTCACGCACATTCCGTACTTTTGAAACTCATTTAAAAGATTTTACCGATCAAACAGCTTTAATTAATGGTAAAGTCGATCACAGCAAAATGGGACCATACTTACAATTACTTGCTCAAGAAAACTTTGCTTTTACGCTTGTTAATAAACCAGAAACGCCTGAAGAACTAGATAGCTATGCCTTATTAATTGTCAGTCGCACAGCAGTCGATCAAGAAACGATTAACTTACTCGATATCTACCCGGAAACGACTGATACAACGACTCAAGCAACCACAAGTAAGCCAGAGAAAAAAGGCTTCTTCTCACGTTTATTTCACGATTAAACTAATTTTTGACGAAAGGAGTGAACAATTTTGGCACAACCATTAGCTTGGCGTATGCGACCGCAAAAGTTAACCGATATTGTTGGTCAACAACATCTTGTTGGCGCTGGTAAAATTATTGATCGCATGGTGAAAGCCAAGCAACTTTCGTCAATGATTCTTTATGGCCCACCTGGCACTGGTAAAACCAGTATTGCGAGTGCCATTGCCGGCAGTACAAAATATGCTTTTCGAACGTTGAATGCTGCCACTAACACTAAAAAAGATTTACAAGCCGTAGCTGAAGAAGGTCGCATGAGTGGCACGGTTGTTTTATTGCTTGATGAAATTCATCGGCTCGATAAAACAAAGCAAGATTTTCTCTTACCACAATTAGAAAGCGGCCGGATTATTTTGATTGGTGCAACGACTGAAAATCCCTACATGACCATTAATCCAGCTATTCGTAGTCGAACACAGATTTTTGAAGTTTATCCTTTAAAGCCTGAAGAGATTAAACAGGCTTTGCAGCGCGCATTAGCTGATACTGAAAATGGCTTAGGTAACTTGCCTATTGAAATTGCCACTGAAACCTTGGACTTTTTGTCACAGCGAACCAATGGTGATCTGCGTTCTGCACTAAATGGTCTTGAATTAGCCGCTAATTCGACAACACCTGATGAAAAAACTGGCGTCATTAATATTACAATGACCGATGTTGAAGAGTCGATTCAAAAGAAAAGCTTCTCCCATGATAAAGATGGCGATGCTCACTATGACGTCATCTCCGCCTTTCAAAAATCAATTCGTGGTAGTGATACTGATGCCGCACTCCACTATCTTGCGAGACTAATCGTTGCTGGCGATTTAACTAGCATTATGCGGCGTTTAATGGTCATTGCCTATGAAGATATTGGTCTGGCTAATCCAGCTGCTGCAGCGCGCACTGTGAGCGCTTGTCAGGCCGCTGAAAGATTGGGCTTACCTGAAGCAAGAATTCCTTTGGCTAATGCAGTCATCGAATTATGTCTCTCACCTAAATCTAACTCGGCAATTTCAGCTGTAGATGCAGCGATTAATGATATTAATCATGGCCACGCCGGTAAAGTTCCCCGGCAATTACAAGATGCCCATTATGCTGACGCTAAAAAATTACATCGCGGTGATACTTATCAATATCCTCATGATGCACCAAACGACTGGTTGCCACAACAATATCTACCTGACACACTAGCGGGTAAACAATATTATCAACCTAAGCACAATGGTAAAATTGAAACTGCCTATGGTCAACAATATCAACAACTACGCCAGGCCCAAAAACAAGGTCTTGCTCAACAAAATCATAAAAATTAATTTGATGATGGTTAATGTCAGGCTTTAAAAGTGGTCTCATAGTAAAGTGAACGCTTTAATAATTGCATTTTATTTTTCATAATGTTAATCTTAATTATGGAAGTTCTAAGGTGTTCGATTGATTCAAATTTATGTTGACCGATCAAGTAATGAGACATTTTGGCCGTGGATCGTTATGCGGTGTGCGAGTCTTCTGACTTGCCAAAACCAAATAGCTGCACGGCCCCTGCTTAACATTTAGCGGGCTCAACTAAACGGATCTAAAACGGCACCACTAGATATTCTCAAAGTTCAAAACTTTGTGGGGTCAGCTATGCTGATCCTTTTTTTGTTTGTTAATAATTGGTTTAAAAGCCACCCATTAAGCTCATTTAAAGGAGTTAATTATGAATTCGATTATCATTATTGCCGTTGCGATTTTTATTTTGGTTTTAGCAATCTTGGCAATTTATTTACTAACCCACTTACACAAGGCTTTTCTAATTTTTAATCCGGATGCAACGCCTCGAATTCGGGCAGCAATGATTGTCACGAGTATCTTGCTGCTAGCAACCTGCGTGGGCGGTGTCTTAATTTTAATTTTGATGCCGGCTAAGTGGAATTTAATCACGTTAATTGTTGGTAGCGTCGTTACTGCTGGTTTTGCTTTAGCCATTAATTTCTCTAACAGCTAAATCAATGCTTTTTGCCAAGCGATGTTGTAGAATAAAATTGAAGTTGAAGGGAGCGAGATAAATGTTACAACAATATAAGAAAATCCAAGTTGCAATTGATGGTTCATCAGAATCTGAATTAGCCTTTAAGAAGGCTGTTGCTGTCGCAAAGCGGAATCAAGCAGAACTGCTTTTAGTTCATGTTATTGACACTCGAGCATTTCAAAACGTATCAAGTTTCGACTCCGCAATGGTAGAAGAAGTTTCAGAAACGGCCAAAACATCAATGGCCCGGTATGTTCAAAAAGCCAAGGATGAAGGTTTAGAGCACGTTCAATATTTCATTGAATATGGCTCACCTAAAACAATCTTAGGCCGAGAATTCCCTAAACGTGAAAAAGTCGATTTAATTATGATTGGCGCAACTGGTTTAAATGCAGTTGAACGTTTGTTGTTAGGCTCAGTTACCGAATTCGTCACACGTAATGCAACTTGTGATGTTTTAGTGGTTCGAACAGACTTGAATAATCAACCTATTCCGCCATTAGAAGATAAGAAAGATAAATAATCTCAATTAAAAAGGACTGCAAATTGCAGTCCTTTTTTGTATCGCTAATTTTTTTGATCACAACTATAATTAGGTGCCAATAACGCTTAGTACTTGTTAGAAGACTAATTCAAAAGCTAATCTTGGTGAACCATCCGCCATCCAAACCGTGCCACATTGAGTAAAATCAAATTTAGCAGCTAAATGACGCATGCCCTGATTCTTTTCGTGAGTGTCAATTCGGAAAGAAATTTTTTTGGCTTGTTGAGCTTGATTAATTGCGAACTCAAAAGCAGCTTCAGCAATACCTTGGCCAGCCGCTTGACGGGCAACTGCTATCCGGTGCATAACCAAATAATTGTCATCTAATTGTTGCCAAGTACCAGCAATTTTTTGATAATTCGGATCAGGGCCAGCCAGTAACGTCATCATAACCACAACCTTTTGATTCAGGATACCGACATATAATGCCTGGTGAGCAATATCCGACCTAAAAACAGTCTGATCGGGATACCCGTTTTGCCATTGCGGAATGCCACGTTCATGCAGAAATTGACGTGCTTCTTCAACAATTGTCATCACCTGTGGTAAATCTGCTGCAGTTGCCAAACGAAATTTAAGACTTGTCATTATTGCAAATGCCCTCTCATTAAGGTTACCGCCCCAGGTAATTGACCTAATTTACGTAACCGATAATCGGCTTGGCTTTGATCTGTAGCTACTCGAGGATCATCTACGGCCACGGCAAAAGTAAAAATACCGGCCGCTTTAGCCGCAGCAATACCCATTTCAGAATCTTCCACCGCGGCTGCATCTTTTGCATCAATAGCTAATTTTTCTAACGCTGTTAAATAAATACTAGGGTCTGGTTTGCTTCGCTCAAAATCTTCACCACTTAAAGTTGTTTCGAAATATTCTTCTAACCCTGTCGTTGTTAACATTGTATTAATCGTTTGCCGATCACTAGAAGAAGCCAACGCCATACGAATATTTTGTTCTTTTAAATGCTGCAATACCCGCCGTGTATCTGGCATTAACATCGCATTAAAATCTTGAGGATGTTGTGACTTAAAGTAACGATACCCCCGGCGAATACGAGCATACTGTGCCGTTGTTTTGCCTGGTAATAATTGCGGTAAAGCAATCTTCATGTTACCGCCGGTCATATTTTGGACATGTTCGTCAGAAACGTCAATGCCTAATAACTTGAAATAATCTAACCGTTGTTGTAAATAATATGGTTCACTGTTAATGAGAACCCCGTCCATATCAAAAATAACTGCTTTTAACACTTTTTCACCCTTAACTGCCTAATAATTTGGCATCTTTTTAATAAAATCAACTAACGCTTCTGGAATATCTGGTAACACCATTAAATTAACAAAATAATGATTACGATTATACCATTTCGTCCAGAAATCATAGCCATTACCTTGCGGATTAACCGGTGCACGTTTAGGCCATACTTGAAAAATACGAATTAAATAATCAGCATAGAACTTCTCTTTTGTCGCTAGCGCCAATGTAGCTGTCGCCATCCGTTGATCTTCACCAAAGGAAAATGGTAGACTTGCCTGCTGATAACCAACCATAGTACAAGTCAAGAAAAACAATTTCTGGGCACGCGTTAAACGACTTTCAGCTACCTCAGTCAAAACATTACCAATATGTGTGAAGGCATGCGCCCAACCATAATCAGGAACAAAACCACGCACATCACGTTCCAATAAGGCATACAAAGCCAACTGAGAAATAACAAACCAATATTGTTCTGCTGTTAAAACATCACCATAAGCACGATCAGCCACTAAGAAAACCGAACTTAACAATACCGCCATGGAGCGACTAAAAACCGCATCATTTTCTGGTTCCATAATGTGAGCAAATAAGACCTCATCCTGCGTTAAAAATTGTAACGCCGGCCAAATTTGTTCTGCCTTTAGGGCTCCGCGATTCATTAAGCCGCTAATCGTAAAAAAGATGCCCCGATCACGTAAATTCTCGTCTAATAAGCCGATATTGTGTAGCAATAACATCAATTCAGCATCACTTAAGGCCAAATCAGGATCATTTTTGTTAACCGCATGACCCACTCTTTTTAAAACCGCCTGGAAATCATCAATGCTACCCTCGGTTAGTGGCACAACTTTAGTGCGTCGTTGGGCATAAGCAATCGACTGATATAAATCAGTCAACTGATCAGGCAACGTTTCAAAATTCAAACCTTGATTAAAATCTTTAAAGCGCTGATTCAAACGTGCTTTAACATCAGCAATTTTTGTCACAACCAAAATAATTACCTACTTCTTAACTTAAACTAAATGTTGCGTACGCAACTGGTTAAAATCAATCACTTGTTGACACAGGGCGTCTAAACGAGCTAAATCAGCACGATCGGCATCTTCATTAATCTTTAAGATGGCACTTGCTCGCAAAGCACCTAAATGCACCAATTGTTGGTCCAAATAATCAAGTGCTCGCCCAAAATGTTCATGTTTCATGGAGCTAGAACCCGTTAAGGCATAAGGTTTGCCAGTTAAATCAACTGTCTGTAAATCATCAAAAAAATCTAGCGCTTCATCAGGTATTTGTCCGTCATGATAAGTATAACTGACAATAATAAACGCTTGATAATCTAATAGCTTTTCTGTTTCGAACTGGGAAATTTCATGTCGGTCAACAGATTGACCGAGTTTAATAAATTGTTGCTCTAAATATTTGGAAATTTGTTCGTTACGTCCAGACATACTAGCATAAATAATTCCAATTTGCGAATTCATAAGACCCCTCCATTCATATTTAATTCCTGCTTTTAGTTTAACATAACGCCATTACAATTGAGAAAAAATGTCCGTTGTGCTCTAGCTGACCACAGTTAATAAAAAATATCCTGCTATTAAAATAATCAGCAGGATACCTAATTAACTTATTCAATTTTTAATGGGCAACTTTTTGGTTTTGTTGCAATATTTGTTGGCGAAGTTGCTGGCGAACGAC
Organism: Lapidilactobacillus dextrinicus DSM 20335; assembly: GCF_001436095.1. GTDB lineage: Bacteria > Bacillota > Bacilli > Lactobacillales > Lactobacillaceae > Lapidilactobacillus > Lapidilactobacillus dextrinicus. Next base: position 79,742 of record NZ_AYYK01000001.1, read on the forward strand.
TTTGCCAGTTGCATTTAAGGGGAACCGATCAACAAAATAAACCTGTGTTGGTCGTTGATAACGAGCCAACTTCTCTGCAGCATAATCAAAAATTTGTTGCCGTTCTGCTTCATAATCATGAGCTTGATCCTTAGTTGGTATTATTACTGCGGTAACTGCTTCACCATAAATATCATCAGGCAAGCCAATAACAGCCACTTGACTAATAAAATCTAAATGGTTTAATTCGTTTTCAACAGTTACTGGGGCAATCTTTTCTCCACCATGGCTAATCATTTCCTTAATGCGTCCCTTAACAAATAAATAACCATCGCTATCAAAATAACCCAAATCACCGGTTAAGAACCAGTCGTCTTTAAAGGAATCGTAACCAACGTCTAAATAACTCGTGATCACATGATCACCCTTAACTGCAATTTCACCTATTTGATAAGGTTGTTGGGTTAACTGACCATTGATCAGAAAAGCAATTTCAGTTTGATAGGGTTGCCCTGCCGAACCAATTTTAGGCGCATCAAAAGGATTGATGGTACATTGACTGGCAGTTTCAGTCATGCCATAACCTTCAAGAATTTGCACGTTGAAACGACGTTCAAAAGCACGAAATTTATCTTCAGGTAGCGCAAATGAAGAACTACGCACAAATCTTAGTTTTAAGAACTGTGCATATTTATGATATTGTTCATTAGCACGTTTATTCAATAGCAAAATTGAAATAATTGTGGGCACCACCGACGTCCAAGTAATTTGGTTTTCAGCAATTTGTTGCCAAAAACGACTAGCACTAAATTTCGGTGCAATGACTATCTTACCATCGGCTAAACGCATCGCTAAAACAGAAATAACTTGTGCATTAATATGAAACATTGGCATTGTAATTAACGTAGTATCTTTAGCCGTCATTTGCTGACTCTTGGCATCATGGGTGGCACCATTGAATAACATCCGATGCGTCAGTCCTACTCTTTTGGGTTTACCAGTTGTTCCGGAAGTATTCAGGATCAGCGCCAAGTCATTTTCCTGAATAGCAGCCATCGGTGCACAACGACGCGCTAATAGTTTTTCAGTATCAGAAAGTAACTGCAATCCAGTCGTACTGCTTAACTGTAGTTCAGTGATGTTAAGTGATAGCTGAGCTGTTAAATCTGGCGCAATAACCATCGCCACATAGTCTTGCTCATGCCATTCAGCTAAAAGTTGAGCCACCGGTGTCGAAGCTGAGACAGGATGTACAGCAATACCTAGTGCCCAAAATGCCTGCATTAATTCCGGATAGGCACTAGCATTATTTAAACAAACTAATACCTGATCGTGATAGCCAATGTTGACATTAGTTAAAGCGGTCATAATCCGCGTGACATCACGACGAAATTCACCCTTTGTCAGCCATTTACTTTGGTTAACTTCCTTGATCAAAGGACGATCCGCATCAGTCAGAAGTTGGTTAGTTAAGGCCATATTTAATTTTGTCATAGAATCGCTCCTCTATTTTTTAAAAAATTACTTTTTTGTCAGCTTAAATTTTCTTGGTCATTAATTCATTCGCATTTTGCTGTTTGTTTTCATTTGCTACTGTTGAACGCCGGGCTGCTGGTTGCTGCATTCGTCCAATTAAAATGCCAAATGGTGGAACTCGGTAGCAAAACCAAGCAATCATAAACGAACCAACTCCTACCAATAAATAACCCAATGGCAATAACAATAATAAAAACCAAGCTGGTAAATAATCTAAATAACTTAAGATACCATTGAGTAATAATAGCGGTATCGTCTGAACAAGATAAATACCAAATGAAACCTTTGAACCTAATTTAATGAAGTGATCAACTGCTGGGTCAAGACGTGTGGTGCGCAGGTTAGCATACTTTAAACCAAGCAAAAATACAGTGACAATCATAATTAAGGCATAAAGCATAATATAAGGTTGATGAACCAGTTGGGTCCGTGCCAAGCTGAGGTGCAAAACATTCTGATTAAAGAAGTACAACCCAACCGTCCCAAGTGCTAACAGCATTGCTAAATGATAAATAACTGATGCCTGTGTTGTTAACCAATGGACCACTTGTTGATAGTGAATGGCCGTAAAGGCACCAGCAATGAAATAAGCTTGATACACCATAATATTCATGCCATATGAGCGGAACCAATAAGGCCACGTCGAACGATCGATGTGTGGCAGCCCGTATTTAATAGCGATTAATAAGAGCATTTGTAAAGCTAAGCTCACCACTAAAAACAGAAAATGTTTTTTAGGATGTCGTTTAAATAAACCAACCAGTACTGGGAAGATTAAATAAAGCTGGAAAGTAACAAAGACATAATATAAATAAAAATGGTTGCCATGAATGACTGCGTCCAACAACTCGTGCCAATAGTTACGACCATTAAATGCAGTCTTGCCGCCTAACGTTGTCAGCAATAATAAAATAGCATTCCAAGCTAGATACGGAATGCCCACACTAGTGTAACGTTTCTTCCAAAACTGCCACCAATTCTGGTGGTCACGCTGATAATAGTTAAGAAACAATACTAAGCCTGTCATAAACATGAAGCCCATTCGTGTAAAGTGCAGCATTAAATGCGTTGCCTGTAACAATAATTGACTCCAAGAACCATTAGTCATATGTCTAGCAAATGCTGATGTCGTATGATTTAACAACACACCGAAGATAAAAATATTACGCATCAAGTCGACTTCATGTAGATATGGCTTTTTAGGTTTATTCGTGTTTGAGGTTAATGCGGTGGACTGAGCGACCATGAAGACACCTCTTTAATAAAAATGTGATGCCAAATCCAGAAGTTAAAACGACGACTTTAAATAATCGTGAACGTCTTTGGGCATGATCCGTTGATTTACTTTGAAGCTTTTGGTGTAATAACAAATTTATCATCTCCATTTGCTTGTTAAAACTCGTTTTAATAATTGATTACTTAACAGTTTAAAACGCGAATACGAATTTTTAAGCGCCGAACTACGAACAATTTTGCAAGAAAATGTGATAAATTTTTGATGATCGACAACTTATCCAGCAATTATTTTTCAATAAGACAAAAAAGCTGTTATCACAAGATAACAACTTGTGATAACAGCCTAATCAAAAAATAGCCTTGAGCAACCAACTGGATTGACTCAAGGCTATGACGAACAACAATTTAAAATAAGCGGGCAACGAGAATCGGACTCGCGACTTCAGCTTGGGAAGCTAACGTTTTACCACTAAACTATGCCCGCAAAATCTAATGGCCGTCTAAACAACCATTATGAACCAATAGTGCCGCTGGCAGGGGTCGAACCTGTACGTCCTTACGGACACAGCGACCTGAACGCTGCGCGTCTGCCAATTCCGCCACAGCGGCAACAACACTCTTAATTTTAGCAGATTTTCGCTAAATGCCAAGTGTTTTTCAAATAAATTTTATCTGTTAACTCGATAAATTTTGGCAAGTGGCCAACCCTTTGCTAATTCATCAACCAATTTATCTAACCAGCGAATTTTTGCAACAGTGAATCAACTATCGTAAATAATGTTGAATTCCGTAACCGACGCCATTGTTATCGTTGCTAGGGACAATTTGTTTCGCTACCGCTTTTATCTCAGTAGCAGCATTAGCCATAACTAACGGATAGCCGACCAACTCTAACATAGGCAAATCGTTATGACCATCGCCAAAAGCGGCTGTCTCATGAACGGCTAGTTGTTCTTCTTGCATAATATAATGAATTCCTTTAGATTTCACGGCAGCTTGATCTGTTATTTCTAAATAAGTTGATCCAGACTGAGCATAGGCAATTCCTGGTAATGCTAGCTCGTCGAGAAATGTTAATAACCCTTGCATCTGAGTCTCGTCAAAAGTGATCAACATGATTTTAAAAATTTCTCTCGGTTTAGCCAAATAGTCCTTAAAATCAATCAAATCAGGGCTAGTTTTGGTAATTTTTGCTTCATATTCAATTGCCGCATCAATTTTATCCGTATACCAATGATTTAAATCATAAAGACTGACGCTTAAATCACTGAACTTATTTTGCAAGCGCGTCACTAAAGCCTGCGCCGTGTCAAAGTCCAGTAAATTTTCTTCAAGGATTTCCCAGTCAGTACTACCTTTTTTAAAAATCAAGGCACCATTATAACCAATTTGTGGACCAGTTAACTGTAAATCATTAATGACAGTTTCCATTTCCATCGGCGAACGTGCTGAAACTAAGGTAAAGGGGATTTTTGCCTCTCGAATAATTTGGGCATTCTCTGGCGAAAGGTCCCCCTGACTATTCAATAAGGTGCCATCCATATCTGAAAAGATTTGTTTAATTGCCATCTTCATCCCTCACTTAAGTTGAGTTAATCTAGTCTAACTATCTTATAAAATTAGTGTTTTAATCCTTCTTCAATATAACGAACATCATCCATCGAAGCAACTTGAATTTGGTCCGTCGTTGTTGGAACCAGGATCGACACACTGGAATTGTGCAACGGCTCGGTTAATTTTTGGCCTAACGTATTGAGAATCGTGGTAATCGCATTACCATGTGAAACAATTAGAACTTTATCATATTTTTTCGTCTGAGCATCGGTGATAATTTGGTGTAAACCTCGCATTAATCTTGTTTGCAGCTGCGTGTAGCTTTCGCCTTCTTCAGGTACTTGGGCATTAAATTTAGCGGCAATTCCGTCTGCTAAGTCGCGCATCGTCTTATGATAGGTGGTGACAGCCTCACGATATGATTCAATTCCAAATATTTCTTGAGACATCACACTAGCTACTTCCCCTTCAAAATAACCAAAACATTGTTCACGAAAGTCAGCGGTGGTTTGCAGCGGCAATTCATCTTGTTCAACTTCATGTAAAACTAATTTAGCGGTGGTCACTGCACGCGTTAAATCACTACTATATGCTGCGTCAAAGCGTAAGTGTTGTTGATTGAGACCACGACCTAAGGCTATCGCATCAGTACGACCCTTCGTTGTCAATAAAGCATCTGACCACCCTTGGGCACGGTTAGTACGATTTAATAAAGTTTGCCCATGACGGGTTAAATAAATTTGCATTGGATAATATCCTTCCTATGTTGAGTGTTTAATAATCAATATTAGCTAGCTCTAGAAAATATTTTCTGAAACGTGAAGACTTTATTTTTCAAAATCAAAAGAAAATAAATCTTAGTCTTAAAATTCTAAATAATCAGCTAAGAAATGAGCAACGCCATCTTCGGCATTAGTCAATGAAATTTGTCGCGGTACACGATCAAGTATTTTAGGATTAGCATTCTTCATGGCGATCCCTAAACCAGCATAATTTAGCATCTCTAAGTCGTTATCATCATCGCCAAAGGCAATAACATCTTGTTGTTTAAAGCCTAACTTATGCGCCACATAATCAAGTGCCACCGCTTTATTGATGTTTTGCGTCACCACTTCTAAAGCAGCATTCTCACCACTCCACGATCCCCAGCTCTGAACACTGACTGGGAAGTTTTGAGCCTGGATTGCAGCTCTTAAGTCTAGTGTTCGTTGTTCCTCAATGAACATCGTTACTGAAATTGGTGCTTGCTGTAATGTTGTCGCACTTAATAATCGCTCAGGATTAGGCATATCTGGCAAGAAAGGAATATTAGTATAAGGACGATCCGCTAATAATAACTTTTTACCTTCGGCAACCATTACTTTGATTGGGAATTGTTCCCGCAGCGTTAATAGTGCTGTGACCGTTTGTAGCGCTAATGTCTGCATATGTTCATATTGCCACTGCTGATGAGGAATATGAACTAGCGCACCATTAAAGTTAATCATTGGTGTCTGCAAATGTAGTTCGTCATAAATCGATTCACTAATACTATCCGGGCGACCAGTTGCAATAACCACCCGATGCCCTACTGCTTGAGCTTTTTGTAGAACCTGTTTCGTCAATATTGAGAGTTTACCATCTTGATTAAGCGTCGTACCGTCTAGATCCAAGGCAATTAATTTTGGTGTCAAAAATAGTCCTCCTGAAAAATTCAATAGTTTTAGTGTAGTCAATATTTCAAGTTACGGCAAGATATCGCGATTAAAAATTATCGCGTAAAATCGTCATTGCTATCTTCACCCTCCTGCTCTCTAAGAGATTAGCAATTGTCTTTTAATTCAACTGTACTAACATAAGCGTCGCGTGCTCAATAATCGGTTGAAATTTTGAGCGACGGTTATTTTTTATATTAAACATCAATTAGACTTGTTTTCGATCTTTCCTAATTAGTACCGTTAACGAAAAAAGTACTAACAAAGCGATGACGATAAAAATGCCAACTCGTAAATCACCACTGTTTACTAAATTACCACCGTAAGCATAAATGAAAGCTACCGGTAAACTACCAACTACTACAGGCAACCATAACTGACGCAAAGTGTACTTTAAATGTAACGCGGTGATATCAACAAAAATTGTCGAAATAAAAGGCACACTATATCCAATTATCAAACCGAGTAACGGATGATGCATCTTTTCAATATCATCAATAATCCGCGAATCATGAGCGGTAATTTTGTGCGATAAACCCGTAAGCTGAAAGATAGCTAAAACGGCCAAATTACCCAAACTAATTCCAATCGTATTAATCAAGCCGCCAAGTAATCCACCATAGCCAGCACCAATAGCAATCCCAATAACCGAAATCGGCATAAGGGGAATGGCCGCAAAAACTGCAATCAATAGAATAACTAACACTAAGACAACCGGATCATGTTGATGCTGATGAATTGCCTGCAAGAGTCGTTGTCCATTTGCTTGTTGACTTTCTTGGGAACTATGCACAAATAATTGAATCTCTGTTGCAAAGTGCCGATACAATCCTGCCATTATTAACAAAATCAAACTCATAACTAATACTGATAATAAAATTCGTCGTAATATTTTCATTCTTAACCTCAAACTAACTATGGCTGACTATCCAGCTATTATCTTCATAATTTAAATTATGACCTATTTTAAATTATAAATACAGTTTAATCCCAAATAAAAACAGTCATCCTCGCTAACTGAATAGCAATTAGGATGACTGTTTTATTGATCAATCAAGTGTGAATTGATTATTGATCAGTTTTAGACTTGTTGTTTCTTATTTTTTAATATGTTTTGCGTCAGTTGTTTCTGAATCCTCATCATCTTTTTTACGACGTTTAAAAATGAGAATCAATAATAATACGATGGCTGCAGCTAACAAGCCTGCCAATAGGTATAACCACCAATAAGACTTCTTCTGACCCTGATCAACAGTTACACTATTAACTTGATCAGCCTGTTCAGCAGTAATCGTAAAGTTCTTCTTGAAGTGCCAACGATTATTCTTAGCATCGCTAACTAACAAATCTAACGTATAATCCCCAGATTTCAGCCGTTTTCCGTACTCAATGGCAAATTTATACTGTGAATTGGGAGCCATTTGCATATTAGAATCATAGGTCTTCTTAAAGACAACCTTAGACGTATCGCGTTTTAACACTTTACTTTGATATTTTAAATGACCATAAGCATCCATTTTAGGATTCTGTAAAGTTGCCACGATACTTGTCTTACCAAAGGTAGCTGCTGGTTTAACCGATAATAACTTCAAATCACGCTTGACCTCATTATCATTTTCAGTCAACTTCAAGCTAATAATGTAGCCAAAGGAGTTTGAAATACCTGAAGTTTTCTTCATCACTTTGTTGACTTGAATTCCAGCTAAAATTTGACCGCTATATTCTTTTTCGGGCATTGTTAAATGGAGTTTGAATATTCTAGAACTATTTGCAGGGACTTTGATCTTCTTAGGATAATCAACCAAATCATTAATATCATAAGGCATACTCTTATCAGGCTTTACTTGCTTCTGATAATCAATAAAGCCTTGGTCATTGGTATAGGCTTGATTGACGCGAATCTTGTAAGTCCCAGCTTCGTCAGACGTGTTATTAACAATCACTTGTAACGTCTGTTCCTGCTTAGGCTTCATTCGCAAATCAAAATAAGAGTTTTCCTTATCTATCTGATTATCAGGAATAAAAGCCTGAATATCAAAGCCAACCTTTTGACTGTTCGACTTATCGGCTGCATTAACAATCTGACTCGGTAAAATAAACCCAAGTAATACCGCAAATAATGCTAAAAATTTCTTCAAAATAAACACTCCCTTAACAGATGCTTTAATTCAAGCTTAACATAGAAAGAACTAGGGCTAGATTGGCCCCAGTTCCAGCTTTATTAAGATATTAATTACTGGGCATCAATAGTATTATACAAAGTATAAAGAATTTTACCAGATAATTTATCATTAACTTTTAAATCTTTATTAGCATCATTAAATCCAATTGCAACCTTGCTAACCTCTTTAGTCAAAGTACCAGTATTGTTTGCTGCTGTTCTATCTGCTGGATCTGTCACTGCTGTAAAGACAATTTGCTTAGCACCAGTAGTTAATAATTCACTATCATTAACATTAAACTTAGTAACTGCAAATCCCTTACTATCAGAAGCCCGTGTTAATTGATTGTCGGCAACTTGAGCCTTAACAGACCAGGCACGAGCGATACGGTCATTGTAGACAGCAATATCATTCTTCCCATCTTTACCAGCTAAGATCTTACCACTATCAATTGTATAAGCCGTTCCTTGTAATTTTGATTCAAAGTTATATTCACTAGGTACGGAATCCAAAGTCAACATTTTTTGATCAGGATCCGTTGGATCAAGTGGGTCAACATCGGGATCTGTTGGATCAACATTGTCAATAATTGTAACATTAGTGTCGGTTTGATTTTGTCCTTTAAAAACTTTTGTCGTGTCATCTGTTGTGCCATCAGAGTTTTCTATAACTGCTGCGTGTGCCGCTGGAGCTGAGACTGCTAATAAACTTAATGCGACGATACTTGCGCTTAAAATTGATGTCATTTTCATGATAATTCCTCCTATTTGTAAAACCCATTTATAATATATTTTTTAGTGACATTGCTTAGTTATTTAGCCTGAGCAATATCGAAAAGTGTAACCGTTTGTTTAGCTGCGTAATCCCCAGCTTGGATATTCCCTGGTACTGTCAATTTAATCTTGGCAGCAGGAATGGTGTAACGATACTGACGTTGCTCATCTGCAACAGTTACCAAACGCTTTTGTTGCGCTGGATAAAGTCGTTGCGCCGAACTTTGATAAGTTAAGTTCTGTGCTTTTGTTGCAGTTAATTCACCTTGGCCTAGGGCTAATTGGACCTTTTGACCAAGTGTATGATCATGATCGTTAAAAGTTGAAAGTTCGTACTGAAGTACCCAAGGATTCGTTTGATCGTACCGCTTATCACTGACGTTAATTTCTAAATCATTTAATGAAGTTAAAATTTGCGTCTTACCGGTTAAACGATGTTTACCAAAGGTAGGCATGGTGACTTTTTCTAAATTTAACGGACTGGCCACAATCTTAATGCTAGCTTGTGTCTGGTTCGTTCCTGTTACAATTGGATCGGCACGAACTGATTGTGCCTTTGCTAATGGAATCAACAGACAGAGCAACAACCCGGCTAATAATTTTGAATTAGGCTTCAGCTTCATCATGTTGTTTCCTCCTTTTAGCAAAGATAAGCAATAAAATTGCCAAAATTAAACTACCAATAAAGGATAGCCAAAATCCTGATTGCTCCCCAGTTTGTGGTAATAATGCATTTTTAAAAAATGTTTTAATTCGATGACCATTAATGAGATCAGTGGCGTTGCCCACATTCGTGGTTGAATTAGAACCTTTTGAGCCATCATGATCATTGGCGTCATTCTGATAGTCGTTACCACCGATGCCAGGCTTAGTCTCATTTGTATTGGTATCTGGAGAATCTCGGCCATAAAATCCGACCGTTACTGTTTCATTATCACGGTCAACCCCGGTTGCTGTTGTTGCTGAAACAGTTTGTTGAGTGACGCTTGTTAGTAACAACAAGCCAAGAATTAAAATAAAACTTACTTTCTTCACTAACGTCACCCCCTAAACCGGATCCACAGTGTCGTTTAATGTCCACTGTACAGTGACCGGATTGTGATACTTGCCGGTACCTTGGTTGTCATATTGACCGACACTAAGATAATTAGGACTATTCAGTAATACACCCGCATCATAAGTCCAGGTTTTCTTCTGGATGGTCTCACCACTAGTTGAAGAAAAGACATTAATAGGTTTGGTCATATCAGTGCTATTAGCAGTAGTTGAATCTCGCCACTGTAATGCAAACTGATCAGAAGTGCCAGATTGAATCGCGGTAACGTGCCAACCTGAAGTTTTATTCAAGCGATTATCAGTGACCGTTAGACCGATACTATTATCTGCATCCCGATTTAATAATCCTTTTGATTGTCCAACTTTTCGTCCAGTCCATAGTAGTGAATTAGTAGCATTCCCAGTTGTGACTTCCATCGCAACTGTACCATCAACGGCAATAGTTAGCGTGATTGTGTCAAGAACATCACCGACAGGTTGATTATTAGCATCAACATTATATGCGGATAGTTTAAACTGATGAATCCCCCAGGTTAAATTAGTACGCGGTAAGGTTAAACTCGAATATTTATTATGCCAATCTGCGGCACCATCTACAGATGGTCGTATGATCGAGCCAACTTGTTGATTATTTTCAGTAACTTTAATTGCAAAAGGTACCTTAGTTGATTTGTAATAGAAGACCGGTGCTGAATAATCAGCAGTAGGCACTTTATCCAAAGTTATTTGAGGATGATCTTTAACCACTGTCGTGTCGGTTGGTTGTGCTTCTGATGCACCAACTGGCCAAGATAATTTCACATCAGCCATCTTTCTAATCCAGAAATAAACACTGGTACCGGTTATATTTCGAACAATTGTTGGGTCATCTTGTTGATGTAACGTTAGTTGACTAGTAAAACTAGTTAGCGTATCTGTGGTCAACGTACTAAGCGGTTTGAAATCCAGTGTTATTTTAACTTCTGAACCACTTTTTAATACTGGTTTAGTAGCCGTTGTTACAGTGATCGTACCGTCAGCCGCCGCAGTCATAGACAAACCAGTCAGTTCAACGCCATCGATGGTCGCTTTGACATTTTTAAGACTCTTTAAATCAATTACGCTAGCATCAACTTTGAACTTAAGACTATCCCAAACTAAGTTTTTATCACCAGTTGTGTATTTAAAATCACCGACTAACTTACCTGTATCATCAACATTTAAATATTTAGCTTTTGTTGTATCTGTTTGACTTACAATAACTGATTGGCTATCTGATGTTTTGAGGACATCATTAGCTAAACTTAGTTTTGTTTTGTCAGGCAATTCTGAAAAAGCAATTTTAGTTTTACCAGTAGAGCTACCATTAGATGATGAGAAACCCCAGTAAGCCCGTTTATTATTACCTGCAAGATTAAGTGGTCCTGCTAATGCGGCGTAACTAATCGATACCGGTGTAGTTGTTGCATTGGTTACTGGATTTCTTAACCGATAACTAAATATTTGAGTACTTGCATTATAGTCAAAAAGAAATTCATACCAAGTATTATCAGTAATCCTAGAACTAATAGCCCCATCTAAACCAATTGTGGCATTGTGCTTTAAAATCGCACGAGTATTGAATAATCCAGGGACCTTTGAGTAGCTTCCTGATTGACCTGGAAAAACGTAAGCCATATGTGGTGGCTTCGGATCAGAATTCAAATCGTAAGCAGCACCATCAGAACCTGTATCCTTGTTTTCATAAAAATCAAAACCAACCGCAAAGGAATTTTGAATGGCATAGCGATAAGCTTCGTAGCCGCTTTTCATGCTACCACCACCAGCAACGCCTAAGTTTTGTCCGTCTGAATCGTTATAAGCAACAGTAATGGCTTGAGTACCACCTTGATGGACACGCCCGTTAACACTTGAACCGCCAGGATCATTTTGCATAATAAAAGCAAAACCATCGGCGCCACCAGTTCCAAAATTGACATAGGTTCGATTACTAAATGATTGGTTAAAGTCTAGCTTAACATTAGCAAAAATCGAAGAACGAGTATGTTGACCGCCAAACGTAATCTCATCATAAGGCAGTCCTCCATTGATGTTGGGATCATTAATGGTATTTGTTACAATTGCGCCAGTAGTTACTGAACCGCCTTCACCTTGTTGATTAGGTTTGGCAAAAACATCGCCTAGCGTAATCGCTCCTTCTGGAATGACCGTTGCCCCAGTCCCAGTTGCGGTACCACGCGTCATTTTTTGACTCGTTGTTTTAGTCTGTGGTGAACTACTTTGACTCGATTCTTTGGCTGCTTTATCCGAAGTTGATGCGGTAGAAGTCACAGTATCACTAACTTGACGCTGACTAGAACTTAATTCACTGGAACTAGCACTTTCACTACTGCTAGTTGTTGATGAACTTGAGCTCGTTATTGATGAGACACTCGATTTACTACTTTGTTCAACTTGTTGATTAATATCAGCAACAGAATTGCTGCTGGCTGAATCAGCCTCAGTACTTGATTCAGTTTGACTATCGGCTTTAACCTGATAAGCGACACCATTTGTTGTCGTTGCAATTGTATAAGTACCTTCACCTTCTTTAGTAAAAGTTGATGCGCTACCAATTTTTGAGTCAATCATGAGCTTTAATTCTTGATTAAGTGGCGCATTGAATGTCACATCTTGTAACTTATCTTTCGTTAACTCGAAGTAACCGTTTGTGTCAGCCTTGATTACTTGATCGGCTTGTTTAATCTCGGTAACTTTTTGATTAGCAGCTTCAATTTTGAAGCGTGTTGCTGTTAATTGATCATTGGCTTTAAATTTCATCTGCCAATCAACTTGTTGCTCTAAATTGCTTGCCGTGAGTATTAGCTGGATATTACTGCCTGCAATAGTAGGCGACGTGGTTTCTGCATTGGTTCGAGCTGCTGGTAAAATTGCACTGACAAGTAACCCAATAAATAACACCCAAATCATCGTAATACTAGTTGACACTTTTAATTGCTTAAAGTGTCGCAACATCATATCCCCTCCCTTAGAGCTGAAATAACTCAGCTAGGTATTCCTTAGTATAATACTTAATTTAAGTATTTATTTGCATAAATATTATCAAGTTTTTTGCTCCGCCATAAAATTTTTGATAATAATCGCAGATAATCTCGATATAACGGCACTTTTTAAAATAGTGATCTTTTTAATAAAATAATTAATGTATAAATATACTTCAAAAAAATGGGTAATTAATACTTGACGACACAAAAATAGTCCGCATGTTACAATGCGGGTAATAAGTTTAACGTAAGGGAGCAAACGAGTATGCAATTAATTACCGACGAAATTTTGACCCAAGTCATCACGCCGCGACTACCAGAAACACATAAAGGTAATTATGGTCGTGTCTTAGTTATTGGTGGTTCTAAACTTTATGGTGGTGCTGGTATTCTTAGTGCCAGTGCCGCCTTATTAACAGGAGCTGGGTTGATCACATTAGCTTCAGATACCGTCAATCGTAATGCTCTGCACGCTCGCTATCCAGAAATCATGTTTTTGGATTGGACTGATTTAACCACACTCTCGTCTTTAATTAAACAAGCCAATGTTATCGTAATTGGTCCCGGACTGGGTCTAGACACTGATGCTCAAAAATTATTGCAACTCACTTTAACAACCGTCAATGCACAACAAACATTAATTATTGATGGATCTGCTTTAACTTTGCTAGCGACAGGCGATTTTAAAACCAATTGTCCTGCCCAATTGGTTTTAACACCTCATCAAGAAGAATGGCATCGCCTATCTGGTCTAAAAATTAGTGAGCAAAACCCAATAGCTAATCAAACGGCCTTGGCGACTAAATTTCCTAAGCAAACGATACTCGTGTTAAAGCAACATCGCACTGAGATTTATTCACATCAAGACATTTTTCAAAATACAAGTGGCACCGCTGCTATGGCAACTGGCGGAATGGGCGATACGCTAACCGGAATTATTGCTGCACTCATTGCCCAATTCAAAGATCCACTACCAGCTACGCTAGCCGCTGTCTATTTACATGGTTTAGCCGGACAATTAGTCGGTGCTACTCACTATGTCGCGCTTCCTAGCACCTTAATTGAACGACTTCCCGAACTCATGGTACAATACAGCCAAAAACATTCGAAATAATCAAGATATCAAAAAGAAGCCTTGCAATCTTGCAAGGCTTCTTTTTGATTGAAATTGTTATTGTCGCTTCTTTTTTAAGGCGGCTAATTCTGTTGAAGTTAATTCTCGATATTGACCTCGTGGTAAATCAGTTAACGTCAACAGACCAAACTGCACCCGTTCTAATTGTAAAACTTCATGATCAAAGGCAGCCAACATCCGTTTAACTTGATGATATTTACCTTCAGTAATCGTTAATTCAACTAACGATTGTTGCTGCTCGCTATCTTGCGACACAATCTTTAATTGCGCTGGTTGCGTTGTAAAATCACTAAGTTTGACACCCTTAGCTAAAATTTCAATGAGTTCAGTTGCCACTATGCCGGTAACCAGTGCTCGATAAACTTTAGCAACATGATACTTAGGTGATAATAATTGATGGGTCAATTGTCCATCATTAGTCAGCAATAATAGTCCAGTTGTATCGCGATCCAAACGGCCAACCGGTGCCAAATCTCGATAATGTGGTAGATCGGTCGGTAATAAATCAAGCACTGTTTGCATGTGATTGTCTTTAGTCGCACTTAAATAACCAGCCGGTTTATTTAACAAGTAATATTGAAAAGGTTGATAGTTAACGTCAATACCAGCGATATTGATGCGATCAACTGGCTGAACATTGGCACCAGCATCTTTGACTACCGTGTCATTAACTGATACTTCTCCTCTTTTAATCAGTGCTTTGACTTCTTTACGACTGCCAAAACCACTCTCGCTAAGCATGCGATCTAATCTCATTTAATGTGCAACCTTTCGCGTAAACCACCAATTCTGGCACCAATAATAACATCAGCAATTCGCGTTCTTAATACTAAATAGCCATAAACAAGAATACCCAAGCCAACTGCGACAGCTAAAACAATTGCCGAAATAATTTTACGTTCTAATGGTAAGAATAATCCCATTAATTCGACTGTCCCAAAAGCAACCACAAACATTATCATTGAAAAGCCCAGTAAAGCTAAAGCTCGTCGCGCGGTTTGTTCCAGTTTGAAATGGAAATTACGATACAATGAATCAATCATTAACCAACATGTCACTAGCATCCCAATAGTAGTCGCAACGGTTGGACCATAAACATTAAATAGTGCAATCATTGGATACTGAATCGCAAATTTAATGATAATCCCTACCATTAAGTAACCCATTGCCTTACCATTTTGATATAAGCCCTGCAAAATTGCGGCTAAAGCAGTGAATAAGCCTAAGAAAATAGCTGAATAAGAGCTTAAAATTAACACGCGTGTTCCTAAAGCGTCATAGCCATAAAATAACGTATAAAGTGGCTTAGCAACAGCAGCCATGCCTAAAGCAGCTGGTAACATCACAATCAGGAACAATTGCAGAATATTAGCAATTTGTTGAGCCATATCCTTTTTATCGCCTCTTGCATAAGCACCAGAGAGCAGCGGAATCGCTGCAGTCGCCATGGCTGACGCGAAGGAAATAACAATCATGACTAATTTATTAGCATTAAAATTAAAAATAGCAAAGAAAATATCAAGTTGCTTTTCACTCACCACGTAAAATTGATGTATCATACCGTAAAAAGTATACTGATCAATTAATTGAAAAATTGTAATCCCTGAACCCAGAATAATAAATGGTAATGATTGTTGAATAATTTCAATAATTAATTGCCGCGAAGAAACCCGAACATCATCATTAGAACCAGCAATCAATTGATTGAAGTTATGACGTTCACGTGCATAAAACCAAACCAAGGTTAAAATACCGAAGATAGCGCCAATAAATGCCGCGAAAGTTGACTGAACAACGGCGGCCACGTAATTACCATGGCGCATTTCCATAATGACGTAAGTAGCACCTAGTAAATAAATAATACGAGCCAATTGTTCCACAAACTGTGAAACGGCTGAAGGCGCCATTTGCGCATAGCCTTGGAAATAACCGCGAAAAATACTCAAAAACGGAATAATCAAAACGGCTGCACTTAACGAACGATAAACCGGAATTTCTTGTGGGCTTTGTGCATATAACGGTGCCGCAAAATACATAATACCGGCAGAAACAACGCCTAAAACCAACATTAACTTAACACCAGTTTTAAATAGCCGTTGCCCGACACGATACTCATTTAAAGTATTATAGCGTGCCACCTGCTTAGCGACCGCGCCAGGAATACCAGCAGTTGAAATTAACAAAAAAATACTATAAATATTATAGCCTTTACCAAAAAGGGAGTTGGCTAAATTACCAGTCTGGGCATCGCCGATCATTGGCAACCATAACATAATGTAGACGGCGCCTAGAATTCGTGAAAAAATACTCCCAGCTGTAATCCATGCAGATCCTTTAACTAAACTAGCTTGACTATCGGCGGTATTATTACCAACCGCTTGTGATGTTGTTGAACGATGAGATTCCCGTGCCAAGTGATTACTCCTTTGATTGGTGCGTTAAGTTGTTTTGAAATACGGATAATCTACATTGTAACCTAAATAGCAAGTGAATAAAACGTTCAGTATGCATATTTAAGCATGTTTTAAACATGTTGAACTGTAAACTGAATTTAAATCGATTGTCGCGATACTATAACCACCTTAGCGATTTCTTCGTGCCTTCGGGAAATACGCTGGTGGAACGCTGCGAGTATTGGTTTGAGCCGATTAAAAATTAAATCGTCTCAAACACAAACTTTGTTGTAAGTAATAAATTACTAACAACAATTCCGCTGCTGACTGCGATTTCCCTCCGGCACTGGCAAATAAGTTATAGTGTGATCTAATTACTTGTTGAGTGGTGAAAAATAAATATCGCTCAGTAGTGAACTTCTTGTTGACGATTTATCGACTACAAGAAGGCCCGTCTTGGAAACAATTTTGAAAAAATTGGTTTCAAGCGGCGTCCACTACGTTCCAGCGATTAGTATTTATTTTTCACCACGGCAATGTGTAATATCGTAGACACAAAAAAAGCGTCAACGTCGCTTTTTTAAGCAAACGTTGGCGCTTTTTGAGTAGTTTTACTTCACAACAATGTTAACAATCTTGCCGGGAACGACAATGACTTTGACAATGTTCTTGCCTTCTGTAAATTTCAAGACATTTTCATCATTTAAAGCTAAATCTTGTAACGTGTCTTTATCAATATCTTTAGCAACTTGCAACTTAGCACGTAATTTACCATTAACTTGCACAATCACTTCAACGGTATCATCAACTAAGAATTTCTCATCGTAAGTTGGCCAAGCAGCATAAGTTAAGGTTTCAGCATGACCTAATTTTTCCCAAATTTCAGCCATCATATGTGGTGCAATTGGTGCTAATAACTTCACGAACCCTTCAACATACTCAACTGGTAAAGCATCAACTTTATAAGCTTCGTTCACAAAGACCATTAATTGAGAAATACCAGTATTGAAATGCAATGCTTCAAAATCATCGGTCACTTTCTTAACTGTTTGGTTATAAATCTTATCAAGTCGATGATCATTGATAGTCGTAATGCGATCACGCAATTGATCTTCATCATCGATAAATAAACGCCAAACCCGATCTAAGAAACGACGAGAGCCAGCTAAGCCATCCTCACTCCAAGCAATTGAAGCATCCAAAGGTCCCATGAACATTTCATAAACACGTAATGTATCAGCACCATATTGTTCAACTACTTCATCAGGATTAACCACGTTGCCTTTAGATTTCGACATCTTTTCGTGGTTGTTACCTAAAATCATCCCTTGATTGTATAATTTTTGGAATGGTTCTGGTGTAGGGACAACACCTAAATCATAAAGGAATTTGTGCCAGAAACGAGCATACAATAAGTGCAAGGTTGCATGTTCAGCACCACCGATATAAAGATCAACTGGTAACCAGTCTTTCAATTTATCAGGGTCAGCTATTTTTTCAGAATTATGAGGATCAATGAAACGTAAGTAGTACCATGATGAACCAGCCCATTGTGGCATTGTGTTCGTCTCACGGCGACCTTTACGACCGTTTTCATCCACAACATTAACCCAATCAGTCAAGTTAGCTAGTGGACTCTCACCAGTACCTGAAGGTTTAATATCATCAGTCTTTGGTAAGCGCAATGGTAATTGATCTTCAGGAACTAACGTCGTTTCGCCATCTTCCCAATGAATTACTGGGATTGGTTCGCCCCAATAACGTTGACGGCTAAATAACCAATCACGTAATTTATAATTTACTTTCTTAGTTCCGATTTGTTTTGCTTCTAACCATTCAATCATCTTGTTGATGGCTGCTTCTTTAGTCAAACCGTCTAAGAAATCAGAGTTGATATGTTTGCCATCGCCAGTAAAGGCTTCTTTTTCAATATTGCCGCCAGCTAAAACTGGTTTGATTGGCAAGTTAAATTTCTGAGCAAATTCGTAATCACGAGTGTCATGAGCGGGAACCGCCATGATAGCACCGGTACCGTAGCTAACTAAAACGTAATCAGAAATCCAGATTGGTAACTTCTCACCGTTAGCTGGATTCATAACATAAGCGCCAGTAAAGACACCTGTCTTATCCTTAGCTAAATCAGTTCGTTCCAAATCGCTCTTATGACTAATTTCTTCTTTATAAGCTGCAACTGCAGCTTGTTGTTCAGGCGTGGTGATTTGATCAACTAAGTCATGTTCAGGTGCCATGACGATGTATGAAGCACCAAACAATGTATCAGGACGCGTTGTGAAAACAGGGAAGCTATGTTTTTGACCGTCAGTCCCAACAACGTCAAAATTAATTTCTGCACCTTCAGAACGACCAATCCAATTCCGTTGCATCTCTTTGATGTTTTCTGGCCAGTCAACTAAATCCAAGTCATCAATCAAACGTTGTGCGTAAGCAGTAATCTTCAACATCCACTGACGCATCGGCTTACGATAAACTGGGAAGCCGCCTCGTTCAGTCTTGCCGTCAATCACTTCTTCATTGGCCACAACGGTACCTAAATCAGGACTCCAGTTAACTGCAACTTCTGCTTCATAAGCGAGACCTTTTTTGTACATTTGTTCAAAAATCCATTGAGTCCACTTGTAATAATTAGGATCAGTCGTGTTAATTTCTCGATCCCAATCATAAGAGAAGCCCAAAGAATTAATTTGGCGTTTAAAATTAGCCACATTTTCAGCAGTAAACTTACCAGGCTCATGACCTGTTTGCAAAGCATATTGTTCGGCAGGTAAGCCAAAGGCATCCCAGCCCATTGGATGCAACACATTATAACCTTGAGCCCGTTTCATCCGAGCGGTAATATCCGTAGCGGTATAACCTTCAGGATGGCCAACGTGTAAGCCTTGACCAGATGGGTATGGGAACATATCCAAGGCATAGTAATTCTTTTTATTTTTGTCTTCTGTTGTCTTGAACTCATGATCTTGTTGCCAACGATGTTGCCATTTCTTCTCGACGACAGTGTGATTGTATGTCATGTTACTACCTCCATATTTTTGTAACTAAAAAGCGTCCTATAAGCATATGCTCATAGGACGCGCGACCGTGGTACCACCTAGATTTGGAATAAACCCTCTAAACCATTAACGCTGGCACACGCTCGACTCTACTCATTTCAAGTTAAGATCCGCTGGACGAGTTCACAATAGTTTTAGATGGATTCGCACTAAACATCCACTCTCTGAACTAAAAACTGATTGCTACTAATTCCAGTAAGATTATGACTTCTAATATACACCAGGTCACCTTGAAAAATCAAGCCACGGCTAACATTCTCAATTAAAAAGCGAACTGACTCATTTAAATGCTGAACTGTTTTAAAAAATCGTCTAATTTTTGCAGCGCCGTCACAATATCGTTACGATTTATTCACAATTGTTCGCTATCTTTTTAATCATTGATTAAGACTGATTAAAGGGATGAAGGTCACTTGCGACATCGACAAAAACGATTACTATTTTTAACCACGACGATGATGATATTCACAATATTCATTTATCATCATCAAACACAAGCAACAAGTATCAGTAACGCCGCCAGCTCTTCAAGTACGATTAAAGCAACGGTTTCCAAATTAACCAGCACTAAATCGACCACCGCGACTAAAAAAGCCACGCAATTAAAAATAGCTTGGCAAAAAATTATGGCGACCACTGATAGTCGCGTTGAAATCGCCGTTTACGACAAAAATACTAATCAAACGTATCAATTGGCCAACGTTAGCGCCACAACCGCCATTAAAACAGCTAGTATTGTCAAAGTTAGTGTTTTAACCGAGTTGTTAAAACAAAACATGACAGGCGATTTAACGTTAACGAGTACCGATGAAGCTTACGCTAAGCAAATGATTACCGAAAGCAATAATGACGCCACAACTTATTTATTAAGTCAACGGTTAGGCGGCTATACGGCAACTCAAGCCGTTTTTGATGATTTACATATGACCCATTCAACAGCCAATACGGATGCATGGGGTTACGCGACTACCACTGCAGCTGACCAGCTTAAATTATTAAATACAATTTATTATCATGCTAACCATTATTTAGCAACGAATTCGCGTACCTATGCTAAAAATCTAATGGCCAGCGTAGATGCCAGCCAAGATTGGGGCATTTCCGCTGGCGCAACTAGTTATCAAGTAAAAAATGGTTGGTTAAACGATACTGATGGCACTTGGATTATCAATAGTATCGGCCATATTTCTGCGACAACTGATCGTGACGCTGATTACACCATTGCTATTCTCACCGATCAAAACAACAGTGAAAGTTCTGGTATTGCACTCGTTGAAAAATTGGCTCAAGCAACTAACACCATTTTAAATGATTGATAAGTAACCACCATTGATAGCTTTAAGTTCATTAACAATCCTGATGCCACTGAATGCCATACTTTATTAACCAAATAACAGTTGATGAGTCGATGATATTAGTAATATGTTACACAAATGTAACATAAATGCTCATGATGTCTGAGAAATATTCACAATAATTGTTTATACTATCATTAGAAGTTTATTGACGGTGGTGGCATAATGACGAAGTTACAGCGGCTAGATTGGGGTATCCTTATCTTTCTCGGTTTATTATTGAATTACATTCTGACAGGTAACATCTTTTCTGGTTCTATTGTTGCGGTTAATCTTATTCTGGTTTATAGCGGTTATTTAATTACGTCTATTTTGATTGAACAAACCCTTGAGCCGACTAAGTTTAATTTTGGTTATTTACTTCATAATCTTTTTAAATATTTTATTCTCCCCATTATCTGCATTAGTCTTTCAATTATTCCGATAGCGCTTTTGTTTGCCCATAATTTATTAAATGAATTACCAAAGCAAATCATTGCCGCATTTGGTTTCTCGAATAATTACTTTGAGCTAACCAATGCTACCAGCACTCACTTCATTAATGCTCACGATGCTTTTTTTCAGACTTGGTTTGTCGCAATTATCGCTCAATTCTATCTTGGCTGGTTCTTAATTAGTACGATTATTAAGAAGTTGATTCGTCATTCACAGCGTCCTCTTCAACAAATGCGTTTCATCACTTATTTAATAGGTTTGAGCGGTGCAGTCGTCGGTTTAGTTGTGCTAATTAGCGATGTCTTTAATCAAATAAGTTATGCGCAACTTTACTTTTCAAGTCTAACCTACATCCTACCTTTATCAATTGGCAGTATGCTCGGCAGCCTTTATGGTTGGCAACACGTGCCTCATCATTTCGAAACTATTGCTCAAACAGCTACCAAAAAACAAACCCTACTTTTGCTCCTAGGAAGCAGCGGCGGCTTGTTGTTAATTAGTCGTTACTTCACGATTAATCATTATTGGCAATTTTTATTAATCAATCTACTAGGTTGTGCTTTAAGCGTGTTAGTTATTCGCGGTATTAAAATCTTACGCAGCCAACAAGATACCGAAGCACCTGAAAAATATATCTATTCGAGTTATTTATTTTATCTAGCACTCTGGCCCGCTTACTTAATCTTTGCCGCTCATTTAAAACTTAGTACCAGTTTAATTGCCGCAACTATTTGTGCAGCGCTTTTCAGTTTCGGTTACCAAATTCTATATCAGAACTGCTTGGCCTTCTTCAATTCATTCAAACAGCAAACTCGGGTCCAATTAAGCTGGGCCATGGTCACTGTTATCTTCTTAACTTCAGCCTTTACGTTACTGAGTAGCACTAACAACGTTAATGGTGCGACGCCGCAAGCGCTGGCGTTAACCCCAACCTCAGTCAGTCAAACTAAAGTTACCAATTCGTCCACTTCTTCAAACACCAGTCAGTCACATCAAACAACGGCAACTAAAAAAGTCCCAACTACCCCAAATCCAGAAAAAATCGCCTCCCAACTGCAAAATGCTTGGCAAAAAATCTTGAACCAGACCAATAGTCACGTTGAAATTGCTGTTTACAATCAGCAAACTCACCAAACTTATCATTTGGCAAATATCGCCGAAACAACAGCTATGCCTACCGCTAGTATTGTTAAAGTCAGTGTACTAAGTGCTTTATTAAAACAAAATATGCAAGGTGACCTGACACTAAGCGCTGCTGATAAAGATTACGCGCAAAAAATGATCACACTTAGTGATAATACCAGTACAACTTACTTATTGAGCCAACGCTTAGGTAGCTATACCGCTACCCAATCTGTCTTTAATGCTTTAAAAATGGCCAACACAACCGCCAATCAAGAAGCCTGGGGCGAAACAACGACCACAGCACTTGATCAGTTAAAACTTTTAAACGCGATTTACTATAATGATCAACATTATCTTGATCAAGAGGCCCGCACTTATGCGCAACAATTAATAAGTAACGTTGACGCGAGCCAAGACTGGGGTGTTTCAGCAGGTTCATCTGAATATCAAGTAAAAAATGGTTGGTTAGATGAAAGTGACGGTTCTTGGATTGTTAATAGTATTGGTCATATCTCGGCAATTCAAACCGAAAAAGTCGATTACACGGTGGCAATTTTAACAAATCAAAATGCTAGTGAAGCCACTGGTATTACTTTAATTGAGCAGCTCGCTCAAGCAACTAATTCTATTTTAGGCGCCAACCACTAAATCAACTTAAAATAACTTAGAACAATAGAAATTGTTCTAAGTTATTTTTATAGCTAAAAAAGACACCTCTGCCTCGGGCAGATGCCCGATTGCATTCAATATCGATTATCGTTATGCTAGTAACCATAGTTTCAAATACATATTAAGGGAGTTTCGTTATGGCAGATTTACTTAACGTTGTCGATTTAGATAAATCGTTTGGTAAGCAACAAGTGTTACATGGTGTTAGTTTTTCCGTTGCGACTGGTCATATTGTCGGGCTAGTCGGACCGAATGGCGCTGGCAAAAGTACGATCATGAAGTCAATTCTTGGATTAATTCCAACAGATGGTGGCAAGATTACGATCGCAGATGATCCGGTTTCCATTACAAGTCATCAAGAATTAGACCAAGTTGGGGCCTTGATTGAATATCCGGGCATTTATCCTTTCCTCACTGGGAAACAACATCTCCAATTATTCGCTAATCATAAGAATCGTCAGGCCAATATTGAACAAGTTGTGAACGCCTTAGGCATGCAACGATATATTAATCAACGGGCTAAACAATATTCGTTAGGTATGAAGCAAAAATTAGGAATTGCCCAAGCGTTGGTTAATCATCCCCGCTTGGTTATTTTAGATGAACCGATGAATGGCTTAGATCCGCAAGCTGTTAAAAACTTACGAGACTATATTCGTCAATTAGCCGACGAAGGAACGAGCTTTTTAATCTCTAGTCATATTCTTAGTGAATTAGAAAAATTAGCTGACGATATTTTAATTTTAGATCACGGCCAAATTGTGCGCCAAAGTAGCATGAACGAATTAGTTCAATCAGGTGGTACGTCTTATATCATTCGCACCAATAAAGATACCCAAGCAAAGGAAGTTTTAACCAATGCGGGGATTAACTTATTACCAAATCAAGCGATTATGATTGCTCAAGAACGCCTTAATTCACTTGATGAAGTTTTGCGTTTATTAATTGCGGCCAATATTAGTATTGTTGATGTTAATAAAGTTCAACATGACTTAGAAGAATCATTCTTAGACATGGTTAATGCTGATAAGGAGGCTAAATAACATGGGCACACTCATTAAACAAGAATTATATAAATTGGTTCATAAACGCGGAACTTGGTTAGCTCTCGCCTTTATGGTGCTGACCCAAATTGGCTTTGCCATTATTGGTAAGTTTAATCCGGAAATTCTTCCTATTGATTCATTGATCGCCAGTAATTATATTGGCGGTGCTTTAATTATTTTTATTATGATTGCTAGTACTGCAACGATTATCTCAATGGAATTTCAATATGGGACGATTAAACAACTGCTCTATCGTCAATACTATCGCAGCCAAATTTTTATCAGCAAAATTATTGTGCTCCTACTTCAATTCTTGGTTTTACAAGTCGTGGCAACCTTAATGACTTTTATTCTAACTTTCATTTTAAAACCGGATTTTCATTGGCAAGCGCCTTTTGGTCATCAAACATTTATTAAACAGTATTTCTTATCCATGGGTGGTAACTGGTTGGTTACCTTATTACTGCTTAGTTTTGTCTTATTGTTAGCGACTTGGTTTAAAACCAATGCCGCTGCCATTGTTAGTGGTTTTGTTGGTTACTTCATCGTCCAAATTGCTTCAAGCTTACTGATTTTATTAATTGGTCGTTGGGAATGGCTTAAGTGGAATCCTTTAACAATGCTCTTAGTCCAAGCACAGATTAATTCACCAGATATGAGCAAAGTCACCATGCTAAGCACCTCGACGATGGTTGCTGGTGCCTTAATTTATACCGTTATTTTTACCGTTATTGCTTACTTTAGCTTCAGAAAGCACAGTGTTTAGCGCCAACTACAGCAAAAAGCGGCGAACAAATTTTGTTCGCCGCTTTTTTATTAGTCTTCAAAGAACTGTCCTAAATTAATGCGAATAAATCGCCAGACTTCGGGATTTCGAGGGTTAAATGCTGCTGGTAAGAAACGTTTAATATCGTATTGGATGAATTGCTCGTTAACCCGCCACCATTCTGCTTCATCTTCAGCATCTTGAAACGTATTCAAGTAATAGGGATCATCAATCGCGAGTAGTGCCGCATGAAGTGTTGCTTGCTGCTGTTCTGTCATTATTTCACTCCTATTTTTTATGCCTAATAAGATCTTGTCATATTTTATCATTCATTGCTAATCTAACCGACTAAAACGATCTCAATTGAACTAAAAGCGTATTTTTGATATACTATTTAAGTATTTTATTTAATTTAATAGTTAAAACGGTTGAGCGTATGCTTCAAGGTTTAGTTTTCTCGAGGGCGGAGAAAACAACTTGTCGCGTGCGCTTTTTTGTATGATTGGAGATATTATGGAAACCTTATTTGCACAATTACCGCTATTTTTACTGATTTTAATCTTCGTTGTGTCCTTAATAGGTCTGACCAAATCGGCAGACCTATTAGTTGAAAACGCCGTTGAGATTGCTGAAGCAATTGGTATCCCGGAATTAATTATCGGCGCCACTATTGTATCTCTGGGTACAACTTTACCAGAAGTGGCTACCTCAATTACTTCTATCATTAACGGTTCTGCCGAACTCGCTTTAGGTAATGCTGTCGGTTCAATCGTCACTAATATGACGTTAGTGTTAGGTGTTGGTGCGCTAGCCGGGTTATTACCAGTGGCGCAAAGTGTCGCCAAAAACTTTTCAATTTTCTTTGGCTTTTCATTATTACTCATCCTTGCTAGTTTTAATCAAATACCGACTAAATTTCCAATGGCAGCTGGTAATATTCCCAACATTATCGGTTGGATTTTTCTAATTGCTTTGCCTGTTTATCTAATGATTTCTTTTCGTAAAAGTAAATCCACCACTAAAATTTCGACAGAAACTGCTAGACCCCACCAATCTTTAACTAAACCTATTCTGTTAATTTTTCTGGCCGCCTTATTAGTCGCCTTTTTTGCTTCAACTTTGGTTGGTTCCGTTAAAACAGGCGCCCGTTTACTAGGTGTCCCGGAAACAATTATTGGTGCCACCATTGTTGCTTTAGGAACAAGTTTGCCAGAACTGACCACTATTTTTTCCGCAGCTAAAAAAGGTTATGGTGCACTGGCCGTTGGTAATGTGTTAGGCGCTAATATTTTAAACCTTTTATTAGTTTTAGGACTGTCAATTGCGATTAATCCTGGTGGTATGCCAGTACCAGCCGTTTACTTCAACCAAATTTTTCCAATTATGTTATTAACTTTAATCACCTTGGCAATTTTTATTTACAATTCAAAAATTAAAGTTATCAGTCGTAAGGAAGGTATTTGGTTATTATTCATTTATCTTGTCTACTTAATATTAAATACCCATTAATAGCCCCACTAAAAAAGCACAATGCATTTAGGCATTGCGCTTTTTTTAGTTTTAACCAACTGAACCTTCCATTTCGTAGGCAATCAAACGATTTAATTCAACGGCGTACTCCATTGGTAATTCTTTAGTAAATGGTTCAACGAAGCCCATAATAATCATTTCTGTCGCTTTGGCTTCCGGAATACCACGACTCATTAAATAATAAAGTTGTTCTTCAGAAATCTTGGAAACTTTAGCTTCATGTTCCATCGCCACGTTACCATTCAAAATCTCATTAAATGGTACTGTATCTGAGGTTGAACGTTCGTCCATTAGAATTGTATCGCATTCAACGTGTGCAAACGAACCATCACTATCGCGGTCAAAGCGAACAGTCCCCCGATAGTTAACTGCGCCACCATCTTTAGAAATGGACTTAGAAACAATGGAACTTGAAGTATTAGGCGCTGCATGAATCATCCGCGCACCATTATCTTGAATAACGCCCTCACCAGCAACGGCAATCGATAACATTGTTCCCCGAGCGCCTTCACCATCTAAATAAACGCTAGGATATTTCATGGTTGTTTTAGAACCAAGATTACCATCAACCCACTCCATTGTGGCGTTTTTCATCGCCTGAGCACGTTTAGTCTCTAGACTATAAACATTCTTCGACCAGTTTTGAATCGTCGTATAACGGCAATAAGCGTCATCCTCGACGAAGACTTCCACAACTGCCGCATGTAAACTATCTGATGAGTAATTAGGTGCTGTACAACCCTCAACATAATTTACGCTGGCATCCTTGTCGACAATAATTAATGTCCGTTCAAACTGACCAGAATTTTCGGCATTGATCCGGAAATAGGATTGAATCGGAATATCCGTCTTAACACCCTTGGGCACATAAATAAACGTACCACCAGACCAAACAGCCGAGTTCAATGCTGCAAATTTATTGTCATTCATATGAACCAAGGTTCCGAAATACTTTTTAACAATCTCTGGGTATTCTTTAAGTGCTTGGTCAGTACTCATGAAGACAATGCCTAATTTTTCAAATTCTTCACGCATATTGTGATAGACAACTTCTGATTCATATTGAGCGGAAGAACCAGCCAAATATTTCCGTTCTGCTTCTGGTACGCCAAGTCGGTCAAAAGTATTTTTAATCGTATCAGGCACATCTTCCCAATCTCGATACTGACGGTCGGTTGCCTTTTGATAATACAACATGTGATCCAAATCTAAGTCAGATAAATCCGGGCCAAAATCTGGCATGGGCATTTTTTGATAAGTGCGATAAGCTCTAAGGCGATAATTTAACATCCACTCTGGTTCATCTTTTTCTGCTGAAATTTCTCGAACCGTTGCTTCTGTTAGGCCACGACCTGTGGAATAAATCGGTTGAACATCATCGCTGAAACCATAATCGTAGTCTTCACCAAGATCAGGGACGGTATTTTCTAATTCTTCGTTATTTTTAGTATTTTTTGTTTTAGCTTCACTCATGATTATTGGCCTCCCCAATTGCTTGTTCTAAGGCTTTCCAGGCTAAAGTGGCACATTTAATTCGAGCAGGGAATTTAACAACTGTTGCCAAAACAGCTGCATCTCCTAATGCATCAACATCTTCGTCGGCATCATTATTGCCCATTAGCATCTCTAAAAATGTCGCAATTTCGTGTTGTACTTCTGGAAGGGACTGTCCTTTGACTAAGTCCGTCATCATACTCGCTGATGCTTGAGAAATTGAACAGCCATCGCCACTAAATGCCAGATCAGCAACTTGATTATCTTTTAGCTCCACCTGTAATTTAATCACGTCACCACAAGTGGGATTATTTAACGTGACGGTTTGATCGGCACTGGCTAATTCACCGTGATGGTGTGGATGTTGAGCATGGTCTAAAATTAATTGTCGGTAAAGATCACTTAAATTTCCTAAATTCATACTTGGAAAAACTCCTTTGTTTCAACAAGTGCTGCAATCAAACGCTCAACATCAGCTAAATTATTATACAAGCCAAAGCTAGCACGAGTGGTGGCAGAAACACCTAACGTCTGCATTAATGGTTGGGCACAATGATGACCAGCGCGAACCGCAACACCTTGCGTATCCAAAACAGTTGCCACATCATGAGGATGGACACCATTTAAATTAAAGGTAATTAAAGCTGACCGGGTTGGACCTGCTGCGGGACCATAAATCGTTAGTCCGTCAATCTTATTTAATTGCTGATACGCTGCTGTCACTAATGACTGTTCGTGTTCTTCAATTGCTGACCAACCAAGTGAAGTAAGATAATCTAACGCTGCGCCTAAACCAATTGCCTGAGCGATTGGCATCGTGCCTGCTTCAAATTTTGCTGGAGCAGGTTTAAAATCCGTCGTCTGACGTTCAACAAGATTAATCATTTCACCGCCAAACTCAACTGGATTCATCTCAGCTAACAGTTCGCGCTTACCATAAAGAACACCAATACCTGTGGGGCCATAGACCTTATGTCCAGAAAAAGCATAGAAGTCACAATCTAAATCTGTCATATCTACACTAAAATGCCCCACCGCTTGAGCACCATCAATCACAACATAGGCGCCAACGTCATGCGCCATTTTAGTCATTTGCTTAACTGGATTAATTGTTCCTAAAACATTAGAAACATGCGTAAACGCCACAAATTTAGTTTTAGGATTTAAAAGTTCACCATACTGTGTTAAATCTAATTCACCATGTTCGTCAATTTCGATATAACGTAATTTCGCACCAGTTTGTAGCGCCACTTGTTGCCATGGCACTAAGTTACTGTGATGCTCCATTACAGTGATAATAATTTCATCATTGGGTTGTAGTAGCTGACGAGCAAAACCTAAGGCGACCCAATTTAAACTCGTGGTTGTCCCACGAGTAAAAATAACTTCATCAGTTTGGGCATTGATAAAGTTAGCCACTTGCTGACGTACACCTTCATAAGCCTCAGTAGCACGCTCTGCCAAGGTATAAACACCACGATGAATATTAGCGTTATCTGTTTCGTAATAGTGTGTTAAAGCGTCAATTACAACTTGAGGTTTCTGGGTGGTAGCCGCATTGTCTAAATAAGTTAAGGGCTCACCGTTAATTTGTTGATTAAGAATGGGAAAATCATTCCGCGCTGTCGCGATGTTTTTGACCATCAATTAACTTCCTTTCAATGGTATTCTTTAAGGCATCACGTGCTTCAGTTGAAGGAATTTCAGCCAAAACAGAACCTAGAAAACCACGAATAACCAAACGTTCTGCTACATCTTTAGACAGACCGCGGCTCATTAAATAATACATTTGTGCTTGATCAACACGACCAACTGAAGCCGCATGCCCAGCCCGGACATCATTTTCATCAATCAAGAGAATCGGATTGGCGTCTCCACGAGCTGTTCGTGATAACATCAAGACACGATTTTCTTGTTGCGCATCTGAATCTCGAGCACCACGAACGATATGCCCAATGCCATTAAAAATTAAAGTGGCATCTGACAAAATAACCCCGTGTTGCAAAATATTACCTTCAGTATGTTGACCATAATTGGTAATGCGGGTGGTTACACCTTGTAACTGACTACCAGTCGCAATGGCAACGGCTTTAAATTCTGCGTGACTCCCTTCACCAATTAAATCTGTGTTAAAGTCAGCTAAAATATCGCCGTCGTTCATCAGACCTAACGCCCAATCCAAGCGCGCGTTTTTCATTAAATAAGCTCGTCTCGCTAAATAAGCAACGGTTTGCATTCGGTCAATGGCTGTGAAGTGAACATGAGCATCTCTTTCGAGAATCATTTCTTCAACAAGATTAGCGCTAATTGCTTGTTTATGATCCGATTGACGACTCTCAAGAATCGTCACGTCACTGTTTTCACCGGCAACTAATAAAACATGATGGACATAAGTTTGTCCAGTGGTTGTATCTTGTTGGAAATTCAAAGTAAGTGGTTCGGTCAATTTCACATTTTTGGGAATATAGATCAACACACCACTATTAACTGCGGCTGCATGATAGGCTGCTAAACGATGAGCATCTGCTTTTAACGCTAAAGTCATATAATACTTGGCAAATAATTCTGGATATTGCGCTTGAGCTTTAAAAAAATCTAGTGCAATAACACCAGCTGCTTGAGCTTCTTGAGACAATTGGATCGTTGCTGGTTGGACACCTTGCTGATCAATCATTGCCGTAACTGGCTCTTGTTGACCGTTTGATGCTGAACTTTCAGTAAAGGGTTGCCCTTCGTACAATGGCCAACGACGATAGTTAATCTTCGGGAACTCTGCTAATGGTAGATCTAAATATTGTTGAAAAGCAGTCGTTCGAATAGCAGACATTGCGGCAGTTTCGTGATGAGCTTGACTGAAAGCTTGTAAGTTAGCTTCAGTTGTAAAAGGCTGTTTTTTCACAGAACTCACCTCTAATCTTCATCCGTTAATTTAACATCAAGGCCTAACTCATCACGTAATCCAGCATAGCCTTCTTCTTCTAGCTTCGTTGCTAAGCTAGCATCACCAGATTTAACAACTTTACCACCCATCATCACGTGAACAACGTCAGGGGTAATATAATCCAGCAAACGTTCATAATGAGTAATAATTAAGGCACCAAAATCAGCACCACGCATGGAATTAACACCCTTAGCCACAACCTTCATAGCATCGATATCTAAACCAGAATCAATTTCATCAAGAATAGCGAAAGTTGGCTTGATCATCAATAACTGCAAAATCTCGTTACGCTTCTTTTCACCACCAGAGAATCCTTGGTTTAAATAACGTTCTGCCATTTTTTCATTCATGTCTAACAATTCAAGATTCTTGTCTAATTCCTTAATAAAAGTCCGTACTGAAATTGGATCATCTTCCGGACGACGCGCATTAATAGCTGAACGCATAAATTCAGCATTGGTAACGCCCATGATTTCGGCGGGATATTGCATACCTAAAAAGAGTCCGGCACGAGCGCGTTCATCAACGGGTTTGCCTAATAAACTTTCACCATTTAAAATAATGTCGCCTTCAGTAATGGTGTAACGGGGATTCCCCATAATTGTTTCAGAAAGGGTCGACTTACCGGTCCCGTTTGGACCCATAATCGCATGAACTTCATTAGTATTCATTGATAAGTTCACACCCTTGAGGATTTCTTTGTGCTCACTTTCATCATCAACACGCACGTGAAGATTTTTAATTGTTAAGTTTGCCATTAATTTACCTCGCCATTCAGTTTAAAATATAACTATTTTATATAACCACCTAATTCTATTACTGGCTAAAATCAATTGCAACCGTCAGTCGTTAATTAGAATGATTATTATCTAAAATTTATTTACCTAGAAAATTCTCAATAATTCGTGCTGGTTAATAAAAAAATTTAAGTGCCAACAAGCCAAATTAAAAAGAGTCATAACGAAATAAATTTCGTTATGACTCTTTTTATTTAACGATGATTAACTCTGCTGTACATATAGCTATTGTAATGATAGCGCATGGACATAATTAACCCAATACCAATCATATTACCCAATAACGCCGAACCACCCTGTGAAACAAACGGTAACGGAATACCAGTCAGTGGTAACAAACCAATACTCATCCCGATATTTTCAAAAACGTGGAACAAGATCATCATAATAACACCAGTTGATACATAAGCATAAAATTCATTTTTAGTGTCAAAAGTCACCTT
The DNA here is from genome assembly GCF_001436095.1 of Lapidilactobacillus dextrinicus DSM 20335. Classification (GTDB taxonomy): domain Bacteria; phylum Bacillota; class Bacilli; order Lactobacillales; family Lactobacillaceae; genus Lapidilactobacillus; species Lapidilactobacillus dextrinicus. The sequence continues at coordinate 111,955 of NZ_AYYK01000001.1, forward strand.
AATCATTTGATAAATTAACATGAAATAAACCAAGATTAAGAAACAACCACCAATGAAGCCGAAATTCTCACCAATGACTGAGAAAATCATATCTGACTCGCGAACCGGAACATAAACTTTAGAAACGTTAAAGCCGCGGCCAGTCATACGACCTGAACCAATAGCTTTCATACTTTGCCACAATTGATAGCCACTATTACTAGTATCTTGTGACGGATTAAGCCAGTTGTTAATCCGATCAAATTGATAGGCATGAAAACCAACTAATCCTAGTAAGCTTCGGCCCCAAGAAGTTGTCACTAATAAGATGGCGAGACCACCAATTAAAGCAACACCGATAATTGCTGGCGCTAATATCTTCCAACTAATACCAGAGACCAAAACCACGCCACTAAAGATCGCTAAGAAAACTAACATGGTCCCAAAATCATTTTGTAATTTTAAAAGAACTAATACAGGTAATGTCCAAATTAACATTTTACCCAATAAAATAAAATCATTACGAATTGTGTGTTCAAGTTTGGCATTATGTTGCGTCACGACGCGCCCTAACATAATAATAAAGGCTGGTTTCATCACTTCTGAAGGTTGAAAGGTAAAACTACCAATCGCAAACCAACTTTTAGCGCCGTTAGCGATTGCCCGTTGACGGTCATATTTAAACAACACCAGAACTAACAAGATAATACCCAGTCCATAAGCATATGGTGCAATTTTCCATAGCTGGGCGACATCGAATTGCATGATAATAATCACGGCAATACCACCGATTGCATACCAGGCTAGCTGCATCACAACTGCTCGTAGTGGTGTACTAGTTGGACTAGTGTCATGAACCGTTGCCACGTAAATCGACATAATACTAAAAATAGCTAATATCAGGATCGATAAAAGAATACCATAATCAACGCGATCGGTATTTCCACTCCACGAATGTTTTTTAGCTGGCATTACTAACCTACCTTTGATCATTCAATTTAAAAAACGATAAGCCTAATTAGGCAACATCATGATTAGTGTTGGTGTAAATTATATGTCATCAACAAACTTTGAGTTGCTTCACTAAGCGTCTTATGACGGCCAGGATTGCCATTGTCGGCACCAAAATAACTCAAAAAGCGCTTGTTTTCAGCAACAATGCGGCCAATCATTTGACCTTTAGTTGTTTGTAATTCCCAATGTCCTTCGTCTTGGTCGACGAGTTTTACTTGAATTGGATCTAATTGCTTTGCCATGTATTACTCCTTACTTTTTACTTTATCTGGGTGGAACTTTGCTGCGATAATCTCATCTTCATAACGCTCTGGATGTGGATTACGAAAAATTGTGAAATGCTCAGGAACAGGATCAAAACCACCACGCACAAATGGATTACAACGTAAAATCCGCGCCGTTCCCATCGTTATACCAGCTAGTGGTCCATGTTTCTCAATAGCTTGTAGCATATAATTCGAACAAGTTGGATAGTAGCGACAATGTGGGCGTGATAAGGGCGAAATATATTTCTGATAACCACGAATCAACCAAACGAAAAATTTCTGCATTCACTTCGCCTCTAACGCAAGAAATCCAAAATATGCTCCCAAGTTTTTGGTGCAAAAACGGTTAGCGGATTACCTGCGCCGGAAACCGCATAGCCAATCATTGCGCCAATTAATAAGGCAACAACCATCGCAATAATCAGCCAGCCTATTTTTTTTAAAGCTGAGCCTGCATATGAACCACTAAATTTAAATCTCATTTTATCACTCCGACTATTCACACATTAATTTTGTGCGGAAACATTATTACCAACGACGTTTAAAATAGGCCGCTCAGCACCATCTTCAGCCACGTCACTGCGCCGAATATCTGCGCCAAGCTGACTTAACTTCTGATGTAATAAATAATAACCACGATCTAAATAGTTTAATTTGCTAACTCGTGTTTCACCATCGGCAACTAGACCAGCCAGCACTAAGGCAGCAGCCGCGCGCAAGTCAGTTGCTTCAACAGGCGCACCATTTAATTCTGCTGGTCCATGTAACAAGACCGTGTTACCCTCAATCTCGATTTGCGCGTTCATCCGGCGTAACTCGTTGACATGCATAAACCGATTCTCAAAGACCGTTTCATTCATCAAACTTGTTCCATCCGCCATCAGTTGTGCAATCGTCATTTGAGGTTGCATATCAGTCGGGAAACCAGGATGAGGCATCGTTTTCACATTAACTGGTTGTAACTTCTCTGGCCCAACAACCCGAATACCTTCTGGTAACTCATCAATCGTAACGCCCATTTCTAATAACTTAGAGATTAAAGGCCGATTATGAGCGGCAATCGCATCTTTAATCAAGACGTTACCTTGCGTGATTGCAGCTGCTACCATAAAAGTACCAGCTTCGATACGATCTTGAACGACTGGATGAATTGTACCATTTAATTTAGAAACACCAACAATTTTAATGGTTTCTGTCCCCGCACCGGTAATCTTAGCACCCATACTCGTCAAGAAAATAGCTAAATCAACAATTTCTGGCTCACGAGCAGCATTATCAATATAAGTAGTGCCTTCTGCCAATACAGCAGCCATCATAATATTTTCAGTTGCACCAACACTAGGAAAGTCCAAATAAATCGGCGCGCCGATTAATTTGCTAGCCTCAGCTTCAATAAAGCCGTTATTCTGCGTAATTTTAGCACCTAATTGGCGTAATCCTTTTAAGTGTAAATCAATTGGGCGAGAACCAATTGCACAGCCGCCTGGCATTGCCACTTTGGCCTTACCTAAACGTGCTAATAACGGTCCTAAAACTACAATTGAGGCACGCATTTTTGAAACCAGCTCAAAAGGTGCTTCTTCAGAAAGTCGGCCTGTTGCATCAATCATTAAAACCCGATCGCGTTTATCAAATTCAGTATGAACATTTAACGCCTCTAAAACTAAACGCATTGTTAAAACATCAGCTAACAATGGTACGTTTTCGATTTGGTTAACACCCTCACCTGCCAATAAAGCCGCTGCCATAATCGGCAAAACAGCATTCTTAGCACCATCGATTCTGACAGAACCGGTCAAACGATGACCGCCATTAATAATAATTTCTTCCATTCTGAACCCCTTTATCAATAACTAAACAAAACGTTTTGTAAACTCGTAATGACAGCTAATAAGAACGAACTAACCGTATAACCTAACGCAATGGCTAGAAATAACTTTAATATCCGCGTCTTATTTTCTTGATGACTATGGAAAAAAACATCAAAACGAACGACGGACAAGGCAGAATAAGCTAAGTAAACAAAGAATAAATGGCTTAGAATTGTAAACAGTGCCTGTAAATTAACAGAGTTCATGCACATGCCTCCGAAAGTATTTTAATGTTAAGTCTACCATATCTAGCCCTTATTTTACCGTCAACCTGACTTTTTAGCAAAAAAATAATGAAATTTAAAAGTGTAAAGATTATTAAACATAAAAAAAGATGAGCGAAAATCGCCCATCTTTTTTGAGTTGCTATTATCCTCGATGTTTAGAAACATTAATCCGATTGATTGCACGGTTCAAAGCAATTTGTGCACGAGCAATTTCATCAGTATCATGTTTAGCCTCAGCAGCCTTGATCTTCTGTTGAGCACGCTCACGCGCTTGCTCAGCACGAGTCACATCAATATTACGCGCACGTTCTGCACTATCGGCAACAATTGACGCAATATTGTTGTTAACTTCCAAGAAACCGCCATTCACGGCAATTGCGTCTTCGTGATTAGGATCATCAGTCCGCTTAACACGTACTTCACCAATCTTTAAAGGTGCGATAATCGGTTCATGGTTAGCCATGATACCTAAATCGCCATCAATTGCACACGCCACAAGTAAGTTAGCATGATGGTCGTAAACAACACCATCGGGCGTTACGATATTAACGGTCACTACATTTTTGGTATTTTCCGCCATCACTCATGCCTCCCTATTTGCTTTGATGATGGTAACCCATCTTTTCAGCTTTAGCAACAGCCTCTTCAATCTTACCAACACTACGGAAAGCATCTTCAGGCATGTCATCATATTCACCATCTAAGATTGCTCTAAAACCAGCAACTGTATCTTCAACTGGTACATAAGAACCAGGTTGACCAGTAAAGGCTTCGGCAACGAAGAAGTTTTGTGATAAGAAGAATTGAATCTTACGAGCACGGGCTACTAAGACCTTCTCGTCATCAGATAATTCATCCATACCTAAGATAGAAATAATATCTTGCAATTCACGATAACGTTGTAAAACATGTTGAACTTCTGTTGCAACTTGATAATGTTCCTGACCAACAATTTCTGGATCCAAGGCACTTGAAGAACTTGCCAAAGGATCAACGGCAGGATAAATACCTTGCTCAACGATTTTACGATCAAGGTTAGTTGTCGCATCCAAGTGAGCAAATGTTGTTGCTGGCGCAGGATCGGTATAGTCATCGGCTGGTACATAGATAGCTTGAATTGAAGTAACAGACCCCTTCTTAGTTGAAGTGATTCGCTCTTGCAATTGACCCATTTCTGTAGCCAAGGTTGGTTGGTAACCAACGGCTGATGGCATCCGACCTAACAATGCAGATACTTCAGAACCGGCCTGAGTGAAACGGAAGATGTTGTCAATGAATAACAATACATCTTGACCTTCAACATCACGGAAGTATTCCGCAATAGTCAAACCAGTTAAAGCAACCCGCATACGAGCACCAGGCGGCTCATTCATCTGACCGAAAACCATGGCTGTTTTTTCCAAAACGCCTGATTCTTTCATTTCGAAGTAAAGGTCGTTACCTTCACGAGTACGTTCACCGACACCAGTGAAGACAGAAATACCACCATGTTCTTCGGCAATATTATGAATTAATTCCTGGATCAAAACGGTTTTACCAACACCGGCACCACCGAATAATCCGACTTTACCACCACGAATATATGGTTCAAGTAAGTCGATAACTTTGATACCAGTTTCCAAAATTTCTGAACTTGTACTTAAATCTTGGAATTTAGGCGCAGGCTTATGAATGCCTTCGCGTGGAAAATCAGCTGGGAATTTAGGTCCTGCATCAATCGTATCACCTAAAACGTTAAAGACTCGACCCAAGGTTTCTTTACCAACTGGTACAGAAATTGGGCCGCCTGAATCTTTAACTTCAGTGCCACGTTGCAAGCCATCAGTTGATTCCATGGCAATTGTTCGCATTACGCCATCGCCAAGTTCAAGCGCAACTTCAAGAACAATTGTCGTATTATCAGACTTCGTCACTGTTAATGCTGTATTAATGTCAGGCAAGCTTTCGTCTAGTGGGAACTCAACGTCCACAACTGGTCCGATAACTTGAACAATATGACCAACACTCATGCGTCTTAATTCCTCCCATCTTTAAAAATTTATCATTCTAGAGCAGCAGCGCCACCAACAATTTCGGTGATTTCTGTTGTAATTTGTGCCTGACGTGCTCGGTTTAACTTAATGGAAAGATCGCGAATCATGCCATTGGCATTATCCGTTGCACTCTTCATTGCGGTCATTGACGAAGCATGTTCAGCAGTTTTAGCATCCATGATTGCACCAAAAATCAAACTTTCTGCATATTGCGGTAAGATTGCATTTAAGGCTGCATCAACAGATGGATCAGCTAAATATTCAGTTGCTTCTGAATTTTGAACTTGATCAGTATCTAAATCAGTGATAGGTAACATTTTTTCAGCACGGAAAGCTGATGATAATGAATTGACATGGTGATTATAACAAACATATAGTTCATCAAAGACACCGTCATCAAACATAGTCACCATTGTTTTAACAATTTCCCGCACTTCATTAAAAGTTGGCATATCACTAACACCACGGTATTCATAAGCTAATTGAACGTCACGAGCCTTAAAGAAGTCAGCACCCGTTCCCCCAATAGCCATTACAACATGTTCTTTAGGATCTTTATGGTCATCTAAAATGTCCATAACAGAACGCAAAATGTTACTGTTATAGCCACCAACTAACCCACGATCACTAGTAATAACCAAATACCCAGTCTTTTTAACTGGACGTTCAACTAATAGATTGTTCAATGAAAGAACATCTTCGACAGTTGTACCAGTTTTAGTTTGGGCATGTTGACGCATCGCTGCTAGTTCCAAAACTTTGTTAGCTGCAAGATGGGTGACGATCTCACGAATTTTTTGGGCGTAAACTTGATAATTTTGCGACTTACGCTCTAGTTTGATCAGCTTTGCGCCGGAAACCATCTGCATCGCACTGGTAATTTGCTCAGTGTTCTTAGTAGAGGCAATTCGCCGCTTAATATCAATTAACGATTCAGCCAATTATTCACCACTCCTTGCTAACTTATGATTGAAACGATTTGATTAGTTTTTGCCTGTAGGTGTAAAACTTTCACTAAAAGCCTTAACAGCTGCTGCTAAAGCATCTTCATCAGGCAAGTTACCAGTTGTCCGAATTGTTTCCAATAAGTCAGCGTGGCTACTATCAAAGAAATCAAATAGTTCATTTTGATAACGTTCAATGTCATCAACAGGTACTGTATCTAAATAGCCTCTTGTTAAGGCATAAAGAATAATAACTTGCTTTTCAACAGGCAATGGTTTGTGTAATGGTTGCTTCAAAACTTCAACCGTACGACGACCACGATTTAACTTAGACTGCGTTGCTTCATCCAAATCAGAACCAAATTGCGCAAATGATTCCAATTCACGATAAGAAGCCAAGTCAGTCCGTAATGTACCTGCGACCTTCTTCATTGCTTTGATCTGAGCGGCACCACCAACACGAGAAACCGAGTTACCGGCATCAATGGCTGGACGTGTACCAGAATAGAACAAATCAGCTTCCAAGAAGATCTGACCATCTGTAATTGAAATAACATTAGTTGGGATATATGCTGAAATATCGCCAGCCTGTGTTTCAATAATTGGCATAGCTGTCATTGAACCGCCACCAAGATCGTCACTTAGTTTAGCGGAACGTTCAAGCAAACGTGAATGCAAGTAGAAAACATCACCAGGATATGCTTCACGACCAGGCGGACGACGGAGCAGCAAGGATATTTCACGATAAGCAGCGGCTTGTTTAGTCAAATCATCAAAGATGATTAAAACGTGTTGGCCACGATACATGAAATCTTCACCCATTGCTGAACCGGCATAAGGGGCAATATATAACATAGGAGCTGGTTCACTAGGACCTGCTTCAACGACAATGGTGTAATCTAAAGCACCAAATTTACGTAAGGTTTCAACCTGTGTCCGAACGGTTGATTCCTTTTGGCCAATTGCGACATAGACACAAATTGTGTTTTGTCCCTTTTGGTTAAGAATTGTATCAATTGCAATTGATGTCTTACCTGTTTTACGGTCACCAATGATCAACTCACGCTGACCACGGCCAATCGGTACTAAGGCATCGATTGCCTTTAAACCTGTTTGTAAAGGCTGAGTAACTGACTGGCGTTGCATAACACCAGGGGCTGGGGATTCAATTGGACGCGTACGAGTAGTGTGGATTGGTCCTAAACCATCAACGGGTTGTCCTAAAGGATTGACAACACGACCAACCATTTCTTCACCAACAGGCACTTCCATGATTCGTCCAGTACGTTTAACTGTATCGCCTTCACGAATATCGTCAAAACGACCTAAAACGATAATACCAACATCATTAGTTTCCAAGTTTTGGGCAATACCATAAGAGCCGTTAGAGAATTCTAGTAACTCACTAGACATGACATTATCTAAGCCATGTGCACGTGCGATACCATCACCAACGTAAGTTACAGTACCGACTTCATCAACTTTAAGTTGATCTTGATAATTAGCTAATTGTTGTTTAATTAATGCACTAATTTCTTCAGCTTTGATGCTCAACCGATTCACCTCACTTTTCTATCTTATTTCAATGGCTGAGCCAATAACTCACGAACCTGATTCAGCTTTGTCTTCACACTACCGTCAATTCGACGATCTTGTGCATCGATTACAACGCCACCAATGATACTGGGTTTAACCACATTAGTGACCGTTGCCGTTTTACCTGAGAAACGTTTCAAATAAGCGGCACCAATACTTTCGATTTGCTCGTCAGTCATTGGTACTGCAGTTGTTGCTGTCATTTCTACACGGCCATTAGCCTTATCGTAGAGCACTTCATATTCATCGATAATGAATTGAAGATCATACATCCGCCGATAATCAAAAACTAATTGCAAGAAGTCTTGCAAAGTTTGCGAAAAGTTCGGTTTCAAAACAGCTAAGATAGCGCGTTTCTCATTTAAATCTAAACGTGAATCAGTTAAAATGTTGCCTAAATCCGGATTATCAGTAAATACTTGTCGTAAAGCTAATAATTCAGTATAAATATCGTCTGAAATATGTTGTTCAGTCGCATACTCAAAAAGAGCTTTGGCGTAACGCTTACCGACAGTAAAATTATCTAGTTTCATCAGCAGTCGTCAACCCCTTAATATATGAATCAATCAAGTCTTTTTGATCTGCTGCATTTAATTCTTTGCCGATCATCTTTTCAGCAATATCTACAGAAATCTGGGCAACATCACTACGTGCGCTATTCAATGCTTCAGTACGCGCTTGTTCTGCATCTTCACGTGCTTTTACCTTAACGGCAGCAGCATCATTTTGAGCAGCAGTCAGAATTTCTTGACGACGTTTTTCGCCGTTTTCTTTGGCCGTATTGACAATTTGCAATGCCTCAGACTTAGAATTTTTCAATTCTGATTGACGCTGTGCAGCCATTTTTTCTGCTTGTTGACGAGAAGTTGCTGCGCCATCAAGATCATCAGAGATCTTTTTAGCACGTTGATCCATCATCTTCACAACTGGTCCCCAAGCGAAATGCTTAACTAAGATCAATAGTAAGATAAATGTGACAATCAAAAACAACGAGTCGCCTAAACTAGCACCTGCAGCAATGACTAATCCATTCGCCATGAATAACGCTCCCTTCTTCTAAGATTGTTAATACAAATACTCTCGGTCTTAGACAAAGAGGATTAAGAAGGCAACGACAATAGCCAAGATAGGAACGGCTTCAATCAAGCCGACACCGATGAACATTGTACTTCTTAATTGGCCAGCAAGTTCTGGTTGACGTGCCATACTTTCGACAGTCTTAGAAATAACTTTCGCGTTACCATAAGAAGTAGCTAAGGCAGCAAGACCTGCGGCAATTGCTGCGGCGATAAATTTACTCATTGATATAATTCCTCCTAAATATTATTATTCTTCACGCTCTAATTTACGTGAGAAATAAACACAAGATAATATAGAAAATACGTATGCTTGGATCGCACCGATAAAGACTGAGAACCCTTGCCAAATCATTGTCATTGGTGCAGCAATGACGGCACTGACGAGTCCCATACTTTGAGCAACCATAATCAGCAAACCGATTAAAACTTCACCGGCATAGATATTACCATAAAGTCGCAATGATAACGTTAAGAAGTTAGTGAACTCTTCGATCAAGTTAATTGGCAACAAGAAGCCAACTGGACGAACGTAGTTGCCAATGTAGCCTTTGAAGCCAAACTTTTGAACTGAGAAGTAATGTGACATCAATAAAGTCACCATTGCTAATGGCATTGTTACCATCGGATCTGCCGTTGGTGATTTGGTGAAAGTAAAACCGCCTACTCGAACTTGGAAGAATAGTCCGATCATATTTGAGAATAGAATAAATGTAAATAACACAAAAATATAGATATAAAATGGCTTGCCTTCATCACCCGGCATGATCGATTTAACAATTCCATTGGTAAAATCAATCAAATACTCTAAGACATTCTGTCCCTTTCCCGGTTTCAGTGTGAGTTTTCTTGAGAGTAAAAAGACAAACAAGAACACCAAGATAGCTGTGATCAAAATTGATAGACAGTTTGCGAGATTAAAGCGAAGGCCTAAGAATGTTAGGTATTGATACTTGCTCTCCAAAGCGCGCCTCCTTCCCGGTCTAAAGACCTAGTCTCAAATGCACAAGTTCCATACTAGCACCATCAAATGTAAAACTCAAAGGAATTTTGTGAAAATATTTAACGACTGATCAACGTCAAAGAAAGTCAAATTTTATCATTAACTTTCTAAGCTAGCCAAAGCCTAATTTACCAATAATATTATCGTAAATCACTTGATTGACTAGTTAATGAAAATACGTGATTAGCTACTGAAAAAATCTGTACAAACTAGACTATTTAGTACCAAATAAACGGTCACCGGCATCACCTAAACCAGGGAAAATATAACCATTATCAGTTAAGCGTTCATCTAAGGAAGCTGCATAAATATCAACATCAGGATGTTCTTCTTGAACAGCACGAACACCTTCAGGAGCTGCTACTAAGACAACTAAGCGCATGTTTTTAGCACCGCGTTTCTTGAGTGCATCAATTGCCATGTTAGCTGAACCACCAGTTGCAAGCATTGGGTCAACGATGAACAAGTCACGTTGATCAATATCTGGCGGCAACTTAACAAAATATTCATGTGGCTCCAATGTTTCCTCATCACGATACATGCCAATATGTCCGACTTTTGCAGCAGGAATTAACTGTAAAACACCGTCAACCATACCTAATCCTGCACGCAAGATTGGCACGACAGCTAATTTCTTTCCAGCTAATTGCTTCTGAACTGTCTTACCCATTGGCGTGTCGATTTCAACATCAGCCAAAGGTAAATCTCTCGTGATTTCATAAACCATTAATTCCGCGATTTCATTTGCGACTTCGCGAAAAACCTTAGTACCAGTTGACTTATCACGAATGATTGTCAATTTGTGTTGAATCAGTGGATGATTCAAAACGGTAAATTTCCCCATATTTTTGCCACCTTTCAAATTTTAAACCATATCAATGATAAGCTAGTTGGCCTGAAAATTCCACCAGATTAAGACCAATTTGTGGGAAAACTTTCTGCAAACGCATTTATTTCTTGGTGAAGTGCGGTAATTTTATCTGGATTATCTCGATTTTCAATAACGGCAATAATCAATTCAGCAACTTTACGTGCATCTGCTTCTTTCATACCCCGCGTTGTAATCGCTGGTGTGCCAATCCGTACACCACTAGTTTTGAAAGGCCCGTTTTGTTCAAACGGAATTGTATTTTTATTTAGAGTAATCTGAACTTGATCCATTAATTCTTGTACATCACGACCATAAAGACCAGTTTGAGTGACATCAAGCAATAATAAATGATTATCCGTTCCGCCTGAAACTAACCGCAGCGTTGAATTAGCATTGAAAACTTCAGCCATGGCTTGGGCGTTTTTAACAATTTGTTGTGCGTAAGTTTTGAATTCAGGTTGTAAAGCTTCACCTAACGCAATCGCCTTAGCTGCAATCACGTGTTCTAACGGACCACCTTGAGTGCCAGGAAAGACCGCTGAATTTAAAGCTTTGCCATATTTTTCTTTGGCTAAAATCATGCCACCACGGGGACCGCGTAATGTTTTATGGGTTGTAGTCGTAACTACATCCGCATAAGGAACTGGACTAGGATGAACGCCAGCAGCGACCAACCCAGCAATATGAGCCATATCAACCATTAACAATGCGCCAACTTGATCAGCAATCTCACGAAATTTAGCAAAGTCGATAGTCCGACTATATGCTGAAGCACCAGCGACAATTAATTTGGGCTGCACTTCGTTGGCAATTTTAGCAATTTCATCATAATCCAACTGTTCTGTATTTGGATTAACCCCATAACTATGGAACTCATAGGTTTTACCACTAAAGTTAGCTGGTGAGCCATGAGTTAAATGGCCACCTGCTGTTAAATCCATACCCAAAACTCGATCACCAGGTTTTAATAACGCCCGATAAACTGCCTCATTAGCTTGTGAACCAGAATGTGGTTGTACATTAGCATATTCAGCGTCAAACAATGTTTTAGCGCGGTTAATTGCTAAAGTTTCTACCTCATCTATATATTCACAGCCACCGTAAAAACGATGTCCTGGATAACCTTCCGCATATTTATTGGTTAACACACTGCCCTGTGCACGCCGTACTGCTTCGGAAACAATATTCTCAGAAGCAATTAGTTCAATGTTCTGCTTTTGTCGTGCTTCTTCTTGATGAATGGCACGCCATACTTCTTGATCTTTTTCTACAAATGTCATTGGCAGACCTCCTCATGTGCCTATTATACCCAAATTTACCAACAATTCGAAAATAAATACCCAAATCAGGTCATTTCGTTAAACAATAATTCACGAGTAACAAAAAAGTCAGCAACAAAATTCGTTGCTGACTTTTTTATAATTTATTTTTAAAGATCCGCTTGTAAATCCATTCCCGTCGTAAAGAATTTGCCACCAGCGGCTTTCTTTAAGCGATTCATATAAGCAATTCCTAAGCCAGTTTCAGGGACACCAGCCGCCAAGATTAACTTGATTTCAGGCTGCAAGTCGTAGTCACGTAAACCGGCAAATAATTGATGACCGCCAGTACTAACGTCTGTTCCTAATGAATAAGTGTCCAAACGTTCAGCTTGAGGAAGTTTGGCTAGTTGTTGGTCAAAAGCCAGCACCCCAAACTTCTTGGGATAATGCTGTAAAGTTTCTGCAACTACTGCTGAGAAATCTTGATCTGGTTGCACAATCAGCACTTGCGCATTAGGTGCATAGTGCTTATATTTCATTCCTGGTGCCTTGGGAACTTCATTAGCGGCAACGTGATGCATTTCTGTTTCCACTTCACCCAAAATCGGTGTTAAATCAGCAGCCGTTAAATAACCTGGTCGTAAAATAGCCGCAGGTTTAATACTTAAATCAACCACCGTTGATTCTAAGCCAACTTTAGTTGGACCATCATCTAAAATGCCAGTAATTTTGCCATTTAAGTCGTGATAAACATGTTCTGCTAAGGTTGGACTGGGTTTGCCAGAAGTATTAGCTGAGGGGCCAACAATAGGAATCCCCGTCTCCTCAATTAAGGCTAAAGTTGCTGCGTTATTAGGCATTCGAAAAGCAGCCGTCTCTAATCCACCAGTCACAGCTGACAATAACTTACCTGGTTGTAGTGGCAAAATAATTGTCAGCGGACCCGGCCAAAATTTAGTCATTAACTCTACTGCTAAATCATTAGGCTTAGCATATTGCCAAACCATTTCTGGTGAAGCAACATGTACAATCAACGGATTATCGCTAGGACGACCCTTAGCTGCGTAAACCTGGTGCACGGATGCTTCATTATTGATGACCGCACCTAATCCATAAACTGTTTCAGTTGGAAAAGCCACCAACTTCCCAGCACGTAATGCTTGGGCCGCTTCGGGAATGTCTTTTTGTTGATAAATTTTTGTTTCCATCATAATCGCCTCAAAATAAATTAATATACCCTTGCCATGCGTGGCCAATCAGCCAAGTCATGGCGAATCTCAACTTGATGCTGTGGTAAGGCATTTTGAAAAATTGTTTTAATTGCTAGTGCTTGTTGATAACCAAACTCCATAAACAAATTACCTTGTGGTTGGAGATAATGTGCCACCTCAACAGCCAGTCGTTCATAAATTGCTAAACCTTGATGGTCAGCAAATAAAGCCGTTTGTGGTTCAAAATTCAAGACTGAATAGTCCATGACCTTTTTTTCATCTGTGGCAATGTATGGCGGATTAGAAACAATCACGTCAAACTTAGTTTCAGATGCCGGCAAGGCTTGCCACAAATCACCTTGATAAAAGGTGACAGGTAGCTGTAAATTGGTCGCATTTTCTTGAGCAACGGTTAAGGCAGCGTTACTAATGTCCGTTGCTACAACAGTACTATTAGGGAAATGTTGCTTTAACGCTAAAGCAATTGCGCCACTACCTGTGCCAATATCTAAAATTCGCAAAGACGTCGTTGCCGGATAGACTTCACCAATCCAACTAACCAATTCTTCTGTTTCTTGCCTCGGAATTAGGGTGGCTTGATTAACCTTTAGTTTTAAGCCAGCAAACCAAGCATAACCTAGTAAATATTGTGCCGGTAAACCTGTTTTTAATTGGGCAACATCTTGTTCAAATTGCTGCCAAACAGATTCAGGCATTGGGCGGCGTTCATTTAATAATAAATCTGTTTTACGCCAATCTTGCCGTTCTAATAAAACATATTCAGCTGCTTCCGGATCACGATCTGCTTTTTGTAATAGCAAAAAAGCCCAATCCAGGGCCTCTTTATAGTTGGTCGGCTTCATCAGAGATTTGCTCCAACTTCTTCGTTTGATCCGAAACAATTAATGCATCGATTACTTCACCGAGATCACCATTCATAATTCGGTCTAACTTATTTAAAGTTAAACCAATTCGGTGATCGGTCACACGGTTTTGTGGGTAGTTGTAAGTACGAATTCGTTCTGAACGATCCCCAGTTCCGACCGCAGATTTACGGCTAGCGTCATATTCACTTTGGTTTTGACTTTCATAGTAGTCATAAACCCGCGCACGCAAAATTTGCATGGCCTTTTCTCGGTTTTGTTGTTGTGAACGTTGGTCTTGCATCGCAACGACAATACCAGAAGGAATATGAGTCATTCGTACTGCTGAAGAGGTCTTATTGATATGCTGACCACCGGCACCAGATGAACGATAAACGTCTACTCGGATATCTTTAGGATCAATATCAATATCAACTGAATCGTATTCAGGCATAACCGCAACGGTTGAGGTTGAGGTGTGTACCCGACCTTGTGATTCGGTTACGGGGACGCGTTGAACCCGGTGAGCACCATTTTCATACTTTAATTTAGAATAAACGTTCTCACCAGTAATCATGACTGCTACTGACTTAAAGCCACCGACTTCAGTACGGTTCTCATCGATTAATTCGAAATGCCAACCTTCACGTTCAGCATAATGATGATACATATCCAATAAGTCTGCAGCAAATAATGACGCTTCATCGCCACCAGCAGCGCCGCGAATTTCCATGATGATATTTTTATCATCGTTAGGGTCTTTAGGAACCATCATTAATTTAATTTCGTCTTCAAGTTGATCACGCTCGACAGTTAAATCAGCCAATTCTTCTTTTGCCAAATCGGCTAATTCTTTATCGTCACTTTCGCGCATCATTTGATCGTTCTCAGCAATTTCTTTAATGACTTCACGATAACGTTTGTACTTGCTGACAATATCGGTCATGCTTGCTGACTCTTTAGAAACTTCTAAGTAACGCTTCGTATCAGCGATGACTTCGGGATCGGCCATCATTTCAGTTAATTCATCATAGCGATCAATTAACCCATCTAATTGAGCTAAAATTTTATCCATTAGTTGCTTCCTTCCAAAGAATTATCAATATTATTCAATAATGGATGATTGTAATGTTCACGACAAACCGGATAATAAGATTCATTGCCGCCAATTTGAATTTGGTCACCTTCATAAACTGGTCGATCATTGTTAATTCGCAGATTCATAATTGCTTTTCTGTGGCAGAACCAGCAAACTGTTTTGATTTCTTCTATCTTATCTGCGTATAACAGCAAATATTTAGAACCTTCAAATAATTCATTACGAAAATCATTCTTTAAGCCAAAGGTCATCACGGGAATGTGCAACTCATCAACAACTTGTGCTGCTTCCAAAACATGATGCTTCTCCAAAAATTGTGCTTCATCAATTAATACACATGAAGCATCGGGATTGGTTTGCTTAACCCTATCGAATAAATTCGTCTCAGCAAAAATAGGATCAGCCTTACGCTTCAAGCCAATTCGACTAGCAACATAACCCACACCATCGCGAGAATCCACACCACTGGTCATTAACAAAACTGATTTGTTTTCTTCCTCGTAGTTATGAGCAATCTTCAAAATATCGATTGTTTTGCCAGAATTCATCGCTCCGTAGCGAAAAAATAGTTGCGCCATATTTTTGCCTCCAGATTTTAATTTCCGCTTTTTAGTATAACCGAAAATCAACTAATTGCCTAGATTAATTGATCAGAGTGTAAAAAGCTACGAATTGGCGACATGGATTTAAAATAGCATCGATTTGATAGTATTGCAAAACAATACAGTCTTTGAGCCCTATTTTTCAGCTCTTGCAAAGTATGATAGAATAGACCAGTACTAATTCTGAAACGATCGAGGTTATCACTATGTCAATAAAGGCCGCCTTTGCCAGCCTTGTTGGAAAGAGCAGCTACTGGTTTCTGCATAACTTCCGCAGCGGTGGCAGTTCATTCCCCGGTAAAATCGCTACAAGAATTGATCCGCGAATTCTTGGTCATTTAGCCAAAGACTACGACGTTATCATCGTTACCGGTACCAATGGTAAAACGATGACCACTTCTTTGCTGACAAAAATTCTTAATGAACAATACGATGAAGTTCTGACTAACCCAAGTGGTTCTAACATGCTTCAAGGTATTGTCACATCATTTTTATCAGCACCTAAAAAAGGTAAACGGCCACTGGCTGTCTTAGAAGTTGATGAAGCTAACGTTGCCCCAGTCTGTGAACAACTAACACCTAAAGCTTTTCTACTAACGAATATTTTTCGTGATCAAATGGACCGCTACGGTGAAATTTATACCACCTATCAAAAAATTCTTGATGGTATTAAATTAGCACCAGAAGCAACTGTTATTGCTAACGGCGATGCGCCAATTTTTCACTCAGTTAAACTTCCTAACCCGACTATTTACTATGGTTTTGACAATAACGATGATCAGCATAAGGATCTACGGGCTAGTTTTAATTCAGACGGCGTCTTATGTCCTGTCTGCAATCATATTTTACATTATCATATGATTACTTATGCTAACTTAGGCGATTATTTCTGTCCTAATTGTGGCTTTAGTCGACCTGAATTAACAGATGCCGTCACAGCTGTTCAAGAATTACGACCAACTTTTTCTAACTTTATTATTAATAAGCAGCCTTTAACTGTTCATGTCGGTGGTATGTATAATATCTACAACGCTTTGGCTGCTTACACAATGGCTAATTTCTTAGGGGTTGACCATGACAAAATCGCCGATGCCTTTAACTATGATGAACAAGTTTTTGGCCGTCAAGAAGTCATTAAACTTAATGGTAAACGCGCAACGATTATTTTAGTTAAAAATCCTGTTGGTTTGAATCAAGTGTTTGATTTGATCAAGACTGATCCTCATCCTTATTCACTTGGCTTCTTGCTAAATGCTCACGCAGCCGATGGTAAGGATACCAGTTGGATTTGGGATGGCGAGTTTGAAGGTTTGCCTTTCGCCGATATTCCTGAAATTGTCGTTGGTGGCGAACGAATGAAAGACATCCAACTCCGCTTTAAAGTAGCAGGTGCTAAAGATGATCAAGTTGTCACATCTGATTCATTAACAGATTTTATTGCTAAAGCTGGTCAAGTGCCAGATGACCAACTCTATATCCTCACCACTTATACTGCAATGTTAGCACTACGTAAACAGTTAGCAGCCCAAGGTATCGTTTCTGCTGGATTTTAAAATAAAGCCTTAAATACAAAAACTCTAAATCCGAATTTGGATTTAGAGTTTTTTAGTTATTTTGATTAAGTCAAAATTATCTCAATTAGATAAGTAAACTAGTTTGGTAACTCTGCGATAAATTGTTGGGCAATTTTTTCACGCCAATCTAAAAAAGCACTGTTTTGTTCATGGGGATGAACGCGATTAGTTAAAACAATTAAGCCTTGTTGCAACTCATCATCTAACATCAACATTGTTCCCGTATAGCCAGTATGATAAAGCAGCGGTTGCCCTTGACGTGGATAGCGTAAATCCCATCCCAATGACCGTCCTAATTGATGATGCGTATAATCAGCATATAGTTTTTTAATGAAGGTACGCGAAATCAATTGTGGCAGATCTGGTCGTTGTCCCAAATACCATTGAGCAAATTGTTGCAGATCTGTTAAAGAAGCAAATAAGCCAGCTGAACCACAATGTTCCCCTAAAACTCGTGCCTTAGGATCATGAACAATGCCTTGTAGTAATTGACCGTAACGCGTATTAGTTGGCACACAACGAGCTGGATCAGGCGTAAAAGTCGCATCATGTAAGCGAAGCGGTTGTAAAACTTGCTCTGTCATAACTTGTTGAACTGGTTGTTGATAAATGGCTTCAATAATCCAGCCTAAATATAACAAACCAATATCGGTGTACACAACTTTTCGTTCAAAGGTACTAGTCACCGGCAATTTTAACAGGGCAGCTTTTAATTCAGCAGCCGGTAATTGATCACGATTAGGAATGAATCCTGCTATTCCTGAAGTGTGCGTTAATAAGTGCCACAATTGCACACGTTCATCTTGAAATTCTGGCAAAAATCGTTGCACAGTATCAGTCAATGATAGTCGTTTAGCTTCAACTAATTGAAGAATCACGGTCGTCGTACCAATCACTTTGGTTAAGCTGGCCAAATCATATTGCAAGCCTGGCGTTAACTGGCGTCTTTGGGGAACTAACTCTCGCCAACCAAAAGTTTGTGTTAACACTTCAGAACGATTAATTAGTGCATAACTAATCCCAGGAACAATTTTTTGAGTCACTAAATCATGTAATAATTGTTGTGTTTGTGGATACATTAACTCACCTCATGAAATTACCTTAGCATTTTTTCAAACCAATTAACATATTCCCTTAATCGGTTGTACCTAAAAAATAAACCACCAATAATCAAAATTATTGGTGGTTTTATTTAGTCAGCTATAGTTGCTTGCCACTTTTTCATTAAAGACGCTGTTTTTAATTCAGTTACCACATCACGATTTAACCGCGCAAAAGCTAAAGTTTCCTGATACAATCTTTGAATGTCAGTCGCTGGTTGATTAGTCACAATTGCATTCGTCAATGCTAGAAACTTTAACCGAGCTAAATAATAAGTCAAATGTTCAGCTGCACATAGTTGTACGCCTGTTTCAATCAATTCGTTGCTTTTAGCAAGCTCCTCTTGTTGGCTTAAAAATTCAGCTGAGAAAAAAATTAAGGTTAGGCGGCGTAAATAAAACTTCTTTTCATCTTCTCGTTCAGGGACGGTCAATGGCTGCTGCAAATAATCAATAACTTTATTGAAGAAGAATTTTGCCCGAGCCTCTTGGCGATGTCTTAGGTATAAAATCCCGGAGCCTAAATAGGACAGTTGGGTAAAAATAGTCTGATGTTTTTCATCAAGATCATCTAAAATTCGGGAAAAATCAAATAAAATATCGGCTAGTTTTTGATTCGTTAACGTCCGAATCATTCCCTGCAAATAATAAAATTGCATTTGGTACAGCGGTGCTTCGATCTTATCAATATCAACGTTTTTTAATTCTTTAACGGCAAAGCGATAATCCTCGCGCATTAAAGCATCTTCAATATCATCTAATTGATAACGTAAGGCCACAACGGAAACTTCCGGATCACTATAAAGATCGTCAACGGTTAGGCCAATTCGTGAACATAATTGATTAAGAATATTTAGCGAAGGAACCTTACCATTATTCTCAAACTTACTAACAGTTGCTTGTGTACAAATTCCTGCAGCAATTTTAGTTTGGGACATTTTCATCGCTTTACGCTGTTTTATAAAGACTTCAATATTCATCATTAGCGTTCACCTCAGCCAATATATTCGCTATGTATCTAAATATATTATAACTTATTCCCATAAAAATATAACCACGCTTAACAATAAATACCCACACTCGAAATATTTCTAACTTAAAAGCCAGTTAATAAGCTCGTAAGACCGTAAAAATATTAAGCAGGGTATGATTAAAAGCATCAGGAACTTCCGCCATAATATCATGACCACACTTGGGCACGAGAATTTCTGTCACCTGTGAATTAGATTGTGCCACCCACTTACCATAACCGAAACGATAATAAGGACTTTGCCGGGCCGAAATAAAATAAGTCGGACACTTTTCGGCAATAGCTGTTGCTCGCCAATCTGCTTGCACATGATTTTTTAATAGCGGCAGAGCTTTTTCACGAATAAACGGATGCGCTTGTTTAGCCTGATTAAACACAGCAAAAACATCCTGGCGGAAACCAGCTAACGTTTCTTTGACCTTTGGCCGCTTAGCATAACTGGTTTGCCAATTACTTTGATTAATGCCGACAAAGCCATACGGCCAGTCAGGATCACTAATCATTTTAGGTGACTGGTCAACTAAAATGAGCGCTTTGATCTTAATTTCAGGATAACGTTGACGTAAATTCCAAATCACACTACAACCCATTGAATGACAAATTAAAATTGGTTTTGCTAACTGTAACTGATTAATTAAGGCCGCTAAATCGTCGCTTAATTGATCTAAGGTCGTGGCATACTGGCCTTGTGATTGACCTTGACCACGAAAATCCCAAGTGATGGCTTCAAAGTTGGCTTTAGTGACCGTTTCAATTTGTCCATGCCAAATTTCCTGGTAACTGCCAAAACCATTCACGAAAACAACAGGTTCCCCACTGCCAAATCGATTCACCGAAACTTGTTGCTGTGTTGATAACGAGAGTAACATTGATAATACCTCTTACATAAAAATCGCTTAAAAATTTTAAGCGATTTAATCAATTTTATTTAATAATGTTAGCTAGATCTTCAGGAATCGACGCCGTAAATGACTGCTTGACCCCTGTATATGGTTCCATAAAGGATAGCTGCCATGCATGAAGTGCTTGCCGTTCAATGCCTTGATCCATTGGGCCTTGATATAATTCATCTCCTAATAAAGGGTGACCAATTGAAGCAAAGTGGGCGCGAATTTGATGGGTCCGACCCGTATGCAATTTAACGCGCACTACCGTTGCTTGCGGTAATCGTTTCTCAACCCAATACTCTGTTTTAGCTGCTTTGCCGGTAGCTGTCACAACTTGTTGGAAGCCAGTTGGACTTTGAGCTAGTGGTGCTTCGATCACACCATGATCATCCGGTAACTGACCGGCAACAATCGCTAAATAAATTTTTTCTAATTGATGTTGATCTTGTTGTTGCACAAATAAATTGTTGGTCAAAATGTCATGAGCAACTAATACCAAACCACTACTAAATCGATCTAGTCGCGTGATGATATGCGGTTTGCGATCAGGGCTCTTGACTGCTCGCCAATGGCCCTTAACTCGATTAACCAAAGTATCGGTTGAGTTAGCAGGCCCAGGGACAGTATTTAAACCAGCTGGCTTATTAAGTAATAAATAGTGCGCTGTTTCAGCAACAACTTCTAATTCGCCATCACTGCCCGCAACATCTGCATCAGAACCTTCAGGTGGAAAAATAACCGTTAGTTGTTCGCCACTGGTTAAGGCATAATCAAACGGCACAATTTGTTCATTAACTAAAACCCGGCCACGCCGTTTTAACTCCGAGTACAAACGATGACTAACTCCTTTGGTTGCTAAAAAGCGTTTAATGCTCTTTTCTGAATCACTTTCGACTTGCCATTTGATTTCCATAAAATTTAGGTCCCTTCTTTTTTGGGCGGTTCTTAATATTAAACTTCAGCGGTTTCTTTTTTAGCAGTGTAATCGGCAATAACTTGCCTGAACTTGGCGCCGTATTTTGTCATTTTATTTTCACCGACACCTTTAACAGCTAAAAATTCTGTTTCAGTGCTCGGTTTTAATTCCGCCATTGCAATTAAGGTTTTATCCGAGAAAATAACGAATGGCGGAACATGTTCTGATTCTGCCAATTCGCGTCGCAATGCGCGCAACTCGGCAAACAAGCCTTTGTCAGCCACAGTAATCGACTGATTACTTTTCACAACGCGATCAACCTTGCGGTAAACTTGCCGCTGACCTTTTAAAACTTCTACGCCGGTTGCTGTCACTGACAGTGTCGGATACTGACCGGCACTCGGTAATAAATAACCACTCGCCGTTAAAAAATCAATTAACTGACTAACTGCTTTTTGAGAATGTGTCCCTAATAAACCATACGTTGATAATTCATCGAAGTGACTCTCAATAACGCGCTGATTATGAGCGCCGGTTAAAACTTGGGCAATTAAGCCCTTCCCATAACGTTCACCCATGCGTTTGACACAAGATAACACTTTTTGGGCATCAATGGTAATTTCAACAGTTTCACGATCATCAAGGCAATTACTACAACGACCACAAGGTTCTGCCGCTTCACCAAAGTAACGTTGAATAAATTGTTGCAAACAAGATTGAGTATTAGCATAAGCCGTCATTTCTTGTAACTTACGATATTCAACTTGTTTTAACTGATCAGATAGTTCTGACTGATCAATAAAGAAATGTTGAATTAAAACATCTTGCGGTGAATAAAGCAGAATTGCTTCTGAAGGTAAGCCGTCACGGCCCGCCCGACCAGCTTCTTGATAGTAAGCTTCTAAGCTACCTGGAACTTGGTCATGAATAACGAAGCGAACATTACTTTTATCAATACCCATACCAAAGGCATTCGTTGCCACCATAATTGAGACCCGATCATAAACAAAATCTTCTTGATGTTGGCGGCGCTGATTTTCATTTAATCCACCGTGATAAATCGTATTAGCTATTTTGTGGCGAGTTAATAAGGCCCCGACTCGTTCAACTTCTTTGCGCGTACTACAATAAATGATACCCGATTGATCAGGATTAGCCTTTAAGTAACGCAACAGATAATCATCGCCACTTTGGTCTTTAATGACAGAAAAAGCTAAGTTTTGCCGACCAAAGCCCGTTTTAATCTCATTGTTCTCTGGAATATTTAATCGCTGACAAATATCTTGCGCAACTTGGGGTGTCGCCGTTGCTGTTAACGCAATTACCGGCGGTTGTTGCGTTAAGTCGGCTAATACTTCACTCAAGCCAAGATAACTCGGGCGAAAATCATGGCCCCACTGTGAAATACAATGCGCTTCATCCACAGCGATTAAACTGATTTTGATTTTTTTTAAAGCCGCCATAAAGTCGGGGGAATCAAATCGCTCTGGTGCAACATAAAGCAGTTTTAAACGACCAGCCTGTGCTTCTTTAAGCACATCTAACATACCTAAAAAGTCCAACGAACTATTAATAAAGGCCGCCGAAATTCCCAGTTCATTAGCTGCGTCAACTTGATCTTTCATTAAGGAAATCAGGGGTGAAATGACTAACGTGAGACCTGGTAATATTAACGCTGGAATTTGGTAACATAGCGATTTACCACCACCAGTTGGCATAATAGCTAACGTATTATCACCAGCTAAAACATGATTGATGATCTCCTCTTGCCCAGGGCGAAATTGCTGATAGCCAAATGTTTGTTGTAAAACTGCCGTTGCATCCATGCACTCACCCCCAAATTCAAATTATTGACACTCGTATCTTCAATTGTACGGGCAAACACCCCTCGGCGCAAGCGCCAGAGAACGCAATTGACTAAATCCACCTATTTATTGAATATAAAAATAAAGACTAGGACCAAAAGTTGCGCCTAGTCTTTAATAGGTTCTGATATAAATGTTTAAGTGTCCCAATCAATAAACTTCATTATTAAGCCAATATCCTATGTCGTATATATTGTTAACTGTTAGCCACATTATTTTTCAATAACTTGTACATAAATAGTGTGACTACGTGGAAATTCAACAACCAATAATTTTTTCAATAGTTTAATCACAGCCTGTTGATCAAGGGCTGTATAAGAAACTTTCTGATAGCCTTGCTCATCTAAGCTAAACAAGCCATCATCGTCATTAATAATAATTTGGCGATCTTTTTTAAAAGTTAACAACGTTATTTGTTTGAAGTTGCCGTGTTTAAGTCGTTGTTTGACCCAACGAATTGTTGTTTGTTTAGTGATTGTTTGCATGATTAACCTGCTTTAAATAATGATTCACTTCATGATCAAAGCGAACCTTTTGTAAAGTTGTTGATAAATAAGCAACTTGAATTAATTGATCCTGATAAAAATAAGCTAAGCGATAAAATTCACGACCAACGCGTACTTTTAACTCAAACAAGTGGGCCAGTGCACCATGAACCGGTTTAATCTTTATGGAACGTTGCGCGACATAGATAGGCAATTTAGTTTGACAGTAGTACACTAACTGCTGCTGTAATTGGTTATCTTTAAAGTAATCTTCTAAATTACCATTAGGTAAAAATAGTATTTCCATCAACTCACCCCAAGATTATCTCTTAGTAGACGACTATTGCGCCTATTGCTTAATAAAACAATTAAAAAGCCGCTAACTAGATTATAGCGCTAATCTTGGATTTGATAGCAATTAAAAAGAAGCATATCTAAAAAATGGATATGCTTCTTTTAACCAATTGGCTACTCTAATCGTTAACTAAACTTTCTCAGTAATGACTATCTCAATTAGTCCTTACAACCAATGATGTAACTTA
The DNA here is from genome assembly GCF_001436095.1 of Lapidilactobacillus dextrinicus DSM 20335. Lineage (GTDB taxonomy): Bacteria > Bacillota > Bacilli > Lactobacillales > Lactobacillaceae > Lapidilactobacillus > Lapidilactobacillus dextrinicus. Next base: position 136,271 of record NZ_AYYK01000001.1, read on the forward strand.
TCCTGCAACTTATCGCCTGCTTTATCAATTCCTTTAGCAGCAAAAGCCGTTCCGGCTACTAAAACACCACCGACGATTAAAGTACTTGCCAGCATAAATTTAAAAACAGATTTAGCAGTCTCCATGATTTACCTCCTATGACTTTTTAGATCTACCAATAAAGAAAGAAACAATTGCAACTAGGATAACGGCGCCAATAATAGATGGTATTAAAGCCATACCCGCAAGTTTTGGTCCCCAATCACCTAACAAGGCCTGACCAAGTGCAGAACCAACTAAACCGGCAGCAATGTTCGTGATCCAACCCATTGACTTACCTTTACTGGTAATCGCACCAGCAATAGCACCAATAATTGCACCTACAATTAGTGACCATAAGAAATGCATAAAAGTCCCTCCTTTTATAAATTGACAATATCTCTCAACAACTTAATTATAACGACACATCCTAGTGCCTGTACATTAATTTGATTACAACAAAAAAACAGTCCACTTTGAGTCAAGCGGACCGTTTAAATAATATATAATTAATAAGCCTATTTTTTTTCGTTAGCTAATAAAAAGTCAAATAGCTCACCAGTGGTTTTACCAGTAAATCCTGGTAAATCTGCTCCTGCCAGAGTTACACTTTCCAAACGATAATAATCTTCAACATCAGGTACTTCAAGTTGTTGACGGGCAACATACTCAGCTGTGTCTTTATAAGTCAATGTTTGTAAACTATTGCCTACATAGTACTTAATAACAAACATAATCTCATCTCCAAATGATTAACCTCAATCAATTACGAATTGATTATATCACTTATTAAAAGTAAGAGCGGTTATCATGACTTATAAAAATAACTTGCCTGCTGATTAAAATCTGTTCAATTAATATAATGCTGCCACGCGTTCTTGGGTAACATCATGGTCCAAGAATTCATCTAAGGTTGTTTCTGCACGGTCGACAACACCTTTAGCAGAAACTTCAACAATATGATTAGCAACTGTTTGAATGAATTGGTGGTCATGTGAAGTAAAGATAATAGCACCCTTAAAATCAACTAAGCCATCATTTAAAGATGTAATAGATTCCAAGTCCAGATGGTTAGTCGGATCATCCATAATCAAGGTGTTAGCTTTAAGTAACATCATCTTAGACAGGATACAACGAACTTTTTCCCCACCAGATAAAACTTCAATCTTCTTTTCAATCTCATCGCCAGAAAACAGCATCTTACCTAAAAAGCCACGTAAAAATGTATTGTCGTCTTCACCCGGTTCAGCAAATTGACGTAACCAATCCAAAATATCGAGTGATTCATCATTAAAGGCCGAATTCGTATCCTTAGGCAAATAAGAACGCGTGCTCGTGACACCCCAAGTTACTGTACCTTCATCAGGTTCTAGATCACCAGCTAAAATCTGCATCATCGTGGTCGAAGCTAAATCATTACGTGACATAATTGCTGCTTTCTCATCAGGACTAATGGTAAAACTAATGTTATCGAGAACTTTGACACCTTCAATCGTCTTCGACACATTTTCAACGCGTAATAAGTCATTGCCTAATTGGCGATCAAATGTAAATTTGACGAAAGGATATTTACGTGACGATGGTTTAATATCATCCAAAGAAATTTTTTCTAATTGCTTTTTACGTGACGTTGCTTGCTTGGATTTAGAAGCATTAGCCGAGAAACGGGCAATAAATTCTTGTAATTCTTTGATCTGTTCTTCTTTTTTACTATTTTGTTGCGAGGCCATTTTAGCAGCTAAACGACTTGATTCTAACCAGAAATCATAGTTACCAACAAACATCTTAATTTGACCAAAGTCAACGTCGCACATATTGGTACAAACTTGATTCAAGAAATGACGATCATGAGAAACCACAATCACTAAGTTAGGGAAACTAGCTAAGAAATTCTCTAACCAAGATTCTGTTTGCATATCTAAACCGTTGGTCGGCTCGTCTAATAATAAAATATCAGGCTTGCCAAAAAGTGCTTGTCCCAACAAAATTTTCACTTTTTGGGGTTCAGACATTTCGCTCATTTTTTGTTGATGCATTGATTCATCGATGCCTAATTCATTTAGTAGCTGAGCTGCTTCGATTTCAGCATTCCAACCGTCAAGTTCAGCAAAACGGCCTTCAAGTTCAGCAGCCTTAATACCATCTTCTTCACTAAAATCGGCTTTAGCATACAGGGCATCTTTTTCAAGCATAATTGAATACAGTTCTTGATGGCCTTGAATAACCGTATCAACTACGGTGAAGTCGTCAAAAGCAAAGTGATCTTGAACCAAACTAGACATCCGTTTATTAGGTTCAATACTAATTGAACCACTAGTTGGTTGTAATTTACCTTCTAATAATTTCAGAAAAGTTGACTTACCAGCACCATTAGCGCCAATGACGCCATAACAATTACCAGCAGTGAACTTCAAATTAACATCTTCATATAATTTATGCCCGTCTAAAGTCAGGCTCATGTTACTAATTGTAATCAAATCGTTATCCCTTTTCCTTTAACTATATTAAAAGCCAGCAGCAGCGCTGTTGGCTTAAGTATTCAGTAATCATTCAGAATTCATCATATCATATTTCTTTCAGAAAGTCGTCCTAACTTCTACTACTTATCATTAAGATTTTACCTAACAATTAACCATCCAACTTCATCAGCAAATCTGAGAAACTTCAAAATTCACACATACATCAAACTTACTTTTAGTGTATGATATGTAAGTAACTTTTTGCTATTTCTGAAAGGAGCATCTCATGCACGACCATCAAAGTCCTAAAAAATTATTATGGTATAACTTAACTTTAATTGGATTTGTCTCAATTTGGGGGCTTGGAAATGTCGTCAATAACTTTGCTGAAGAAGGTCTAGTCGTCGTCATTTCTTGGCTGATTATTATGGCCCTTTACTTCATTCCTTATGCGTTAATGGTGGGCCAGCTTGGTTCAACTTTTAATGCCGACAGTGGCGGTGTTTCTAGTTGGATTAAAGAAGTTGCTAACAAGCGCCTTGCCTATTTAGCTGCTTGGACTTATTGGGTTGTCAACGTCACCTATCTCGCCCAGAAATCACAGTCAATTCTGATTGCTGGTAGCTGGCTGTTTAAGGGCAATGGCGATTTTGTCAATGAAACCTCGTCAACCATCGTCCAACTACTCTGCTTAGTTGTTTTCTTAGTTTTTCTTTATTTGGCTTCACGAGGCATTACAACGATTAATCGGATTGGGACAATTGCCGGTCTTTCAATGTTAGTCATGTCAATTTTATTTATCTTTCTTGGTTTATCTGCGCCTGCACTTACCGGTGCCAAATTTGCCACAGCTAACATGAATCAGATCAGCACCTATATTCCCAAATTTGACTTCAAGTACTTTACGACTATTTCAATGTTAATTTTTGCCGTTGGTGGTTCCGACAAGCTCTCGCCTTACGTCAATAAAATGAAAAAACCCGCCAAAGATTTTCCCAAGGGATTAATTGTTTTAGCCATGCTGGTTGTTGTTTCAGCCTTAATGGGTTCGTTTGCGATGGGCATGATCTTTGATGCGCAGCACATTCCCGCTGACCTAATGGCTAATGGTGCCTATGTTGCCTTTCAGCGTCTTGGTCAGTATTATCACCTAGGTAATCTACTAATGATTATTTATGCACTGGCCAATGCTTTGGCAACAATTGCAGCACTTGCTGTCTCTATTGATGCGCCACTACGTATTCTATTGGACGACGCTGATCCTCAATTCGTACCCAATAAATTACGTCAAAAGAATCAAAATGGCGTGCCTATTAATGGTTATAAACTGACTGGTGTTTTAGTTAGCGTTATTATTTTAATTCCTGCGATTGGGATTAGTGGCACCAATAATCTGTACAACTGGTTATTAAATTTAAATTCAGTAGTCATGCCACTAAGATTCCTTTGGGTCTTTTTAGCCTTTATGTTATTAAACAAGCATTTAAATAAGTTCAAATCTGAGTATGTGTTCGTCAGAAATCCTAAAATTGGTTTCTTAATCGGTTTGTGGTGTTTTGTCTTTACAGCATTTGCCTGCATCTTAGGCATGGTGCCTAAGATGAGCTTTGCTGCAGATCCAGCCGGTTGGTGGTTCCAATTAATACTTAATATTGCCACACCAATCTTCTTAATCGGACTGGGTTTTATCTTGCCAGCCTTAGCAAGACGAAAGAACGAACAACTTATTTCTAAATAGTTTAAAAAAAGCTTTAGTCGTGAATTTTGATATCACGACTAAAGCTTTTTATTTAAAGTTCAATAGATTTTCCTAGTGAATATCCGCCATCAATATTAATAATCTGGCCCGTAATATATTTCGAACTATCTGATGCTAGAAATAAAGTTAAATCAGCAATCTCTGCTGGTTCAGCATAACGGTTAAAAACCGTTTCTTGAGCCAATTTAACATTTAAACCTGTTTCAAAATCAGCTTGGGCCATCTCGGTTTTAACCAAACATGGTGCAATTGCATTAGCCCGTACACCAAATTTACCATACTCAAAAGCAATTTCTTTAGTTAAACCGTTAATGGCATGCTTTGAAGTTGTATAGCTAACGCCACCACCACTGGCAAATAAGCCAGCATAAGAACTCATATTCACAAAAACAATTGGTTGTTTTTTGTCAACGAGTTGTTTGGTGATGATAAACATGGCATCTAAGTTCACCTTTAATAAATCAGTGAACTCAGTATAGCTAGTTTCTGCAATGTTTTTAAAATCATCTAAAATACCAGCCGTATTACAGACAATGTCAAATGTTGACTGGTTCAAAAATTCGGTTAATGCCGTTACATCTCTTAAATCAATTTGAACAAATGTATAGTTTTCATGCTTTAAATGACTCTGTTGAAGATCCAATCCGGTAACTTTAGCGCCCTGCTGCAAAAAAGACTGAACTTGAGCGTAGCCAATGCCACGAGCTGCCCCTGTTACCAAAACGTGTTTATCTTTTAAATCATTATAAATTGTCATTAGTCGACAATTTCCCAATCATCGGCCAATACTTCACAAGAATTAGGTTGAAACATCGAGTAAGCAGGAACTTCATCAGTCTTAATCAACATAAAGGGATTAATCTCGTGTCCCTGCCATTGTTGATCTTTAACTTCAAAGACGTATTCTTCGCCTTCACTCCATGAAGACCGGCGAATTTTACCGCCATTTTTTAAATGTGCTAATGCTTGACTAAATTCCATAATCACGACTTCCTTCTTCCATTTACAAAATCAATTCGGGTCGTCAATAGTTGGATAATCACCGCACCAACTGCCATGGATAAAAGTTCCCCCACTAAAACCGAACCAAAAGTTAATAAAAATGGGATTTTATTGATGATCGTTAACTCTAAAGCAACCAAGAAAACACCCGGAATCTGGCACAAAGTTGCAATAATATAGCGAGTTAAATTCTTCGTCGCTTTTCTGGTCAACAAATAAGTTAAGGTCGTACCGATTGCCGTTCCTAACGTTCCAACAACGACATCAATAATGCCTAAAGGACTGAACATATTAACAATCAGACAACCGAGAATTAGCGCATAGATATAGCGTTTATTAAATGCAGCCAAATGATTAAACATTTCTGCAAAGCGTAATTGAACAGCACCAAAACTCAACGGTGCTAAAACTAAAGAGATTGCCACATACAAACCAGCAATAATTGCCGGCAATGCAATGTTGTTAGTGTTACTTTTGCTATGACTATTGATAGCTTTCATAATTTAAAGACCACCTAGTTTTTTTTAGAGGCAGGAAATTTCGAACTGCCTTAATTAGTCCATCGCGATGACAACATCAGTTGATGTTGGGACTCATTTATTCTAGCTATCTTCAACCAAAATAGCAACCGCTGATATTGATCAAATAAATTAAAAACATTAAAAAAACGCCGTTATAATATTCAACCATTCAGTAAAAATACGACTTTAATAAAACGGAGAAATTAAGCTACGACATATTTTTAAATTGGCGCCAAAAATGACGACAATCTAACCAAAGTGTCTAATTCTTGCGTAAATTTTTAAATTTGTCGTATCGCTATTTTGCCAAATTGAAAAAGTCACTTTAAAAAGATTGATGCTAATTGAACTGATGTATCTTTAAATCACTATTCATCTAAACGCTTAATTAATCTTGCTGGTACGCCGGCATATAGACAACTAGGTTCACAGTCCTTGTTGACAAAACTACCAGCACCTATAATACATCCAGTTCCAATCGTAACGCCGGCAAGAACCGTGACGCGCGTGCCAAGCCAAACACCATCGCCAACAATAATCGAGGCCATCTTTAATTCACCTGCGCGTCGATTCGTCGGACCAATTTCGTGCGTCGCGCAATTAAATGAGGTCTCCATACCAATCGCCACATCCTGACCAATAATAATTTTGCAATCAGGAAAAGCATCTGTCCCGGTAATAAATGAACAATCACGACTGACAAAACACCGATCGCCCAATTAAGCATTGCCCTACCATCTTAGCCCTTATCCTTATGACCTTCATTATTGCATATTGGCTCGCTTCAAAAAAATTTATTGCTGTGAGATCAATTTTTAACTATTCACACGTTAGTGATAAAAAACAGCCCCATCACAACCTTTTTATCGGTTGAAACGGGACTGAATTTATTTAAATTGTTAGAGCTTATTCCCACTCAATTGTTGCGGGTGGCTTACTGGTAATATCATACACAACGCGGTTAACATGTGCACATTCGTTAACGATTCGAACAGAGATCTTTTGGAGAACATCCCATGGAATTTGGGCAAAGTCTGCCGTCATACCATCGATTGAAGTCACAGCACGAATAGCTACGGTGTAATCGTAAGTCCGACCATCACCCATGACACCAACACTGCGAATGCCTGGTAGTACGGTGAAGTATTGCCAAATTTCTTCGTCAAGACCAGCATTCTTGATTTCTTCACGGAGGATTAAATCAGAATCACGAACGATTTCCAATTTATCTTCGGTGATTTCGCCAAGGACACGGATAGCTAAACCAGGACCAGGGAATGGCTGACGCCAAACAAGGTCATGGGGCATTCCCAACTTCTCACCTAACTCACGGGCTTCATCTTTGAATAAAGTCCGTAATGGTTCAATTAATTGGAAGTGAATGTCTTCTGGTAATCCACCGACGTTATGATGTGACTTGATTGTTTGGGCAGTACTTGTACCACTTTCAATCACATCAGTGTACAAAGTGCCTTGTGCTAAGAAGTCAATGCCGTCTAATTTAGCTGCTTCATCATTGAAGACTTGAATAAATTCGTTACCAATGATTTTACGTTTCTTTTCAGGGTCAGAAACACCAGCTAATTTGTCCATGAAACGTTCTTGAGCATCAACTTTAATAATATTTAAACCGAATTTACCTTCAAGGCTAGCCATCACTTGTTCAGCTTCACCTTTACGCAATAAACCGTGATCGACAAAAATACTCGTTAATTGATTACCAATGGCTTTATGCAACAAGACGCCAACAACGCTTGAATCAACCCCACCGGATAAGCCAAGCAGGACTTTCTTATCGCCAACTTTTTCGCGGATTTGAGCAATTTGTTGGTCGATGAAATCAGTCATTGACCAGTTAGCATCTGCACCGGCAACGTCAAAAGTAAAGTGACGTAAGATTTCATTACCGTATTCAGTATTGCGAACTTCAGCATGGAATTGGATACCGTACATCTTCTTGTCATCATTAGCAAATGATGAGATAGGTGCATTTTTACTTGTAGCAACTACATGAAAGCCTGCTGGGACTTCGCGAACCAAATCACCATGGCTCATCCAAACGGTTTGATCAACTGGTAGCCCTTTGAATAATGGTGATTGTTCATCAGTTACTGTAATTTCAGCTTTACCGTATTCACGGTTATCAGCTGGTTCAACCTTACCGTTTAATTTATAAGCTAATAATTGCATCCCATAACAAATACCCAAGACAGGAATGCCTAAGTTAAGGATTTCTTGATCGACATCAAAAGCTCCATCATCATAGACACTCATTGGACCACCTGAAAGAATGATTCCCTTAGGATTGATTGCTTTCACTTCGGCAGCGGTAATGGTGTTTGGTAACAATTCAGAGTAGACACCGAATTCACGAATCCGGCGAGTAATGAGTTGATTATATTGACTACCGTAATCAAGAACGATAATCTTGTCGACATTGTTTACGTCGGCTTGCGCCATATTTGTCACGCTCCAATTTTATTTTTGAATTTAGAGTAAATTAACAGTTATTCTTCTATATATCATAACGATTTTAAACGATGATGTAAATTGAATCTTTCTAGTAAAACGTCACCATTACAAAATTGACTACTTTATCAAGTAAAAAAACAATTTTTCAATCTTGGCTTAATATTTTCGCAACCCCACCGTGTCAATAACATGATGTGCGGTTTTATGCAGGATTAAATCGGCACGATTGCGTGTCGGCAAAATAAACTCGTCGAGATTTTTTAAGTCAACATCGCGCCAAATTTGATGAGCTTCAGCTAATGCTTTGGCACGATCACCAACCGCGTAGTGATAATAATGATTATCAGGATTGTTAACTGCCATATCAAGCAATGTCTCAAAACGTTCAATATACCAATTCTCAACTTGCTTGGGATCAGCATCCACATAAATCGAAAAATCAAAGTAATCACTCACATAAAGTTGCTGATTACTAGGTAATTGTAAAACGTTAATCCCTTCGACAATTAAAATATCCGGCTGATCAATGACATCGTAGCCTTGAGGAACAATATCATAAATTTGATGAGAATAACGAGGTACTTCAATATTTGGCTGACCACTTTTCACGTCATCAAGGAAGGTTAACAGTCGTTCCATATCATAACTCTCCGGAAATCCCTTACGATCAAGAATGCCTCGACGTTGAAGTTCAGCATTAGGATATAAAAAACCATCAGTCGTGATCAATTGAACCTTGTGATTAGTAAAAGAACGGCTCAATAAAAGTTGTAACAAGCGAGCAGTTGTTGTTTTGCCAACAGCGACACTACCCGAAATCCCAATTAAAAACGGGGTCTTACGGGTTGGCTTGCCCATAAAATCAGCCTTATCATTCATCAGTTGTTGATAGCGGTGAATATAAATATGCAGTAAATGCCGCAATGGCACATAGATTTCTTGAACATCATCTAGTGAAATGCGGTCATTTAATGCGGCAATTGATGCTAACTCATCAGCCGTCACCGTATTTAACTGATTACGACCATGGAAGGTAGCCCACTGTGCACGAGTAAAATAATTATAGTTATCCGGTAAAACCACTAGAATTACTCCCAATAAAACAAAATTGATGATACTCTGACATACGATGATAACAGTGAAGAAAGATCGATCCCATTATTCTTGAACATATAACTGCTTAGACACAGCATCTAAGATTGGGGTCACTTGATCCTTTGCAAAAATTGTTAATCGGTGCATCGCCCGTGAAGCAACTGTATAAACCAATTGACGGTCATCTTCATCAGGATAATTCTTTGCTGAAAGATCCCACAAAATAACGGCATCAAATTCCAATCCCTTAGCTAAGTATGCAGGAATAACTAAAGTACCAGCAGCTAAACGTTGGTTTTCAGAACGAATTAAGGTCGCCGGATAATCTTGTAGTTGTAAATATTTCGCCACAGCTTCACTTTCCAACTTGGTCTTACAAATAATCGCAGTAGTAATCTTACGTTCATCATTTGACTTCAGTTGTGCAAGTAATCCCTCTTGTAACGCCAACTCATCGTTCTTAACCATCACGTTAGGTAAATCACCTTCACGCTCAAAAGTATCAATCTTCTGGCCGTTTTTCAAAATTGCTCGCGTAAATTCAGTAATTGGCTTGGTTGACCGATAAGAACGGGTCAATTGCACCACTTCTGTTTTATCACGATCAAATAGTTTTTGCACCTGGCTTAACAACGAGCGGCTTTCGGTACGTGTAAAGATAGCTTGATTCAAATCGCCCAGCATTGTAAATTTCGCTTTAGGGAAACGATTCTGTAAATAAGCCAACTGGAACGGAGTATAATCTTGGATTTCGTCAATAAAGATGAAACGCATTGAACGATCGCCATTTTTACCTGTGATTAAATCAAATAAAAAAAGGAACGGTGTCACGTCATCAAGATTAATCTCATGGTTCTTAAAATTAGCTTGAACTTCCTCAAGACCAGTTTGCCACTGCTCCAGCGTTAAACCATAGTCTGCTAACTTCACTAAGTTAGGAACTTGTTTTAAAAAGTGCAGGTATTGGGCTTGGATATTAAAGAAGCGCATCCGATTAATACCCTTACCAACTGGTTTCAAAGCCTGGGTCACAATTTTACGTGATAGGAATTTATATTCAGCATCACTTGACTCAAATTCTTGGTCGGGACGATCATACAACGTTTGTAGTTGTTCTTTATCCATACCCTCGATCAGCTTAGAAACCCAAGACTTTTTAGTTTCTGGCGTGATACGACTATTTAACATATGCATCAATTTTTCTTTAGTCGAATCGACTCGATTGGCTAAATGATAGTTCTCGTTAAAACTATAATAAATTTCAGCAATCTTTTCCTTAGTTAAATAAGGCTTACCTTGGAACTTCAAATCACGGAAATACATGCCACCTTTTTCTAGTAAGCGGCTATAACTTTCTAGGACCTTAAAGAACTTCAATTCTGTTTTTAAATGTGAAATCTTCTTGGCGGTTTCTGTCTGTGGTGTTTCAAAATGGGTGGTTGGATTAACGATTGTCAAATTAGGTAAACGGCGACCAACATATTGTTGATACGTCATTTGGACCATGTTTTGTTCACCTAACTCAGGCAAGACATTTTCAATATAATCATTAAACAATTGGTTCGGTGAAAACATCACCACTTGGCTTGAAGTTAAATTACCACGATAACGATAAAGTAAATAAGCCACGCGTTGTAAAATCGCTGACGTTTTACCAGAACCGGCCGCACCTTGAACAAATAACAAATCAGCTTTGGTATTACGAATAATTTTGTTTTGTTCTTTTTGAATTGTGGTCACAATTGATTTCATTTGCGTACTAGATTTTTCACCTAGCACTTCAAGTAACATTTGATCACCAATAGTCTCAGAAGTATCAAACATTGATTCAATTTGACCTTTTTTAATTAAGAACTGGCGCTTCAAAGTGATGTTAACCGATTGTTCACCATCAGGTGTCTGATAAGTCACCTCACCTAATTTACCATCGTAATAAATAGATGAAATTGGAGCACGCCAATCATAGATTAAGAATTTATCGTTTTTATCAGTGAAAGAACTTAACCCGATATAAATCGTCTCTCGTTTCGGTTCACCATGCTCATGAAAATCCAATCGAGCAAAATAAGGATTATCAATTAATCGGTTCAACGTATTTAAACGTCGGGTTGATTGTTGCCAACTGTTTTCACGTTCAGCCAACATTTGTTGCTGCTGATGAATCGACAACGCGGTTTCCAAATTAGTGGAATAATCACCGAAGTTCAGTTTGACTTCTTCACCGAAATGCTTATTAATTGACTTCTCGTCATTTGCAGCCTGATCAATTGAAACTTGCGCTTTCTTTTGCGCTTGACCAATTTTTTGAACAACATCATCTAAATACTGTTGTTCTGCTGCCTGTGTGTTACGAATCGGTTCATGTGAATCTGCCAATATCCCACAACCTTTACTAAAAAATGACCTTTAGCAATTTTGCGATCAAAACTGCATCATACAACGACTAAATTTTTCCAAACAAAAAAACGTATTGAACAAGTTTAGCACACTCTGCTCAAAACGTCTATTCTCCAGTGTTTCTATAAGGTATGACACCAGTAAATCATCTGGTGTTTTCACAAAATTATTTATCTTGAGAGGCTTTTTTTCGTTTACGCCAAGCAACAAAATAAGGGATCCAATAAACAATCAAATAACCAACGGCTAAGCCCATCATGGTATACATAAAAATCTTGTTTAAATATAAACCAAACAAAAAGCCAATTAGTGTCGCAATGCCAGTGATAATAGATTTACGATTCATATTAATCCTCCTGATATTGTCATCATTTTATCATCAATTAACCAAAAAGACTATTCCCCAACCACCAACCTAAGGCACATAATGGTAGCCCTAATCCATAAGTCAGCGCAATATAAGTTAACGCACGCTGCCATTTTGTTGCAATTTGACCGGCAATTTCACTATTTAAGGTAGAAAAAGTAGTCCAACCACCACAAAAACCAACACCAAAGAAGCCATATAACGAATCATTTAATGCAAATGAAAAAAGTAAGCCCAAAATAAAAGCACCAGAAAGATTGATGATTAAAGTGGCGTGATACCCAAACTCAGGATGCACCTTTTTATAAAGTTCTGTAAACCAGTAACGGCCCAATGCCCCTATACTAGCACCTAAACCAACGATTACCCAATTCGTCATTAAAAGCGCATCTCCTTCATTGTTAATCTTTGGGCCACAGTTACCCCCAGCCAAGCTACCAAGACACCACCGATGATACTAATACCTAAATAAGCCAAGGCACTCGTCAGTTGGTTGGCAATGATCAATTTGACAAAGTCTAAACAGAAACTAGAAAAAGTCGTAAAGGCTCCAAAAAAGCCAGTTCCCACGCCTAAAACTAACCAGTGCCGATTTTTTGCCAGTCGTGGTCCTAAAAATCCTGTCCACATTGGTAGTAAAAAAGCTCCTAACAAATTAATAGTTAATGTGTTCCATGGTGAAGCTAACAAGTGTGTACCATATAAACGCGCTACACCACCCCAAAAACCAAAAAAAGCAATCATTAAACTGGTCAATATCATCACCTCGTAAAATATCCCTTGATTATCCCACCTAATTACTTGGATTGTCTAGTTGCTTTATTTTTTAGACCGGATAACTTTTGAATGACAAAAGCAAGCGTAAAAAAACCGCATCGCCTTAATTGGTCGATGCGGTTTAATTTTATTTTCGCGTGTGAATGACTAATGGTAAGCCTTCCTCAACTAACATCCCAATTGCCATTGCATACATGGCGAACATATTCTTTCCTGTTGCTACTAAATAAAAAGTAAAAGCCCACCAAAAAACAAACAGCCAGTTAACTAACTTATTTTGTCCCATATGTATACCTCCTCAATCACGACTTTATTATAAGCCGATTACAGCAAAAGTGTTCTGATAACGGCCTAAAGTTGACCCAACTTCAGATAACTTCTACAATAAAAGGGTCATCAATTTGGTATAGGAGGTCATCAAATGTACGTTGCTGCAAGTCATCGTTATGATGTTTTACCAATTCGTCGTGTCGGCCATACAGGCTTACAATTACCAATAATTAGCCTAGGTCTTTGGCGTCATTACAGTAGTTCTGATCCATATGCTGAGCGTAAAAAAATCATTTTATCAGCGTTTGATCATGGTATTTTTAGTTTTGATAATGCGAATAATTACGGCAAGCCAGAAATTGGTTCCGCTGAAAAAATGTTTGGTCAAGTTTATCAGGAAGCCTTAAAACCTTACCGTGATGAACTCGTCGTCACCACTAAAGTTGGTTTTCAAACTGGCATGGGACCTTATTCAGAGTTTAATTCGCGTAAAAACATTTTACAAAGTATCGATCGTAGCCTGACTAATTTACAAATGGACTATGTCGATATTTATTATAGTCATCGTCCCGATCCCCAGACTGACTTTGAAGAAACAGCCTTAGCACTAGCCCAAATTGTGCAAGCTGGCAAGGCGCTTTATATTGGCATTAGTAATTATGATGCCGAACAAACTAAAACAATGGTTAAGTTGCTTCAAGAGTTAAAGGTCCCCTTTGTCGTTAATCAGTCTTCTTATAATATGTTGCAAACAAGTGTGAAAGATGACGGCTTGATGACCACTTTGAAAGACTTAAATCGTGGTTTAGTGGCTTATGGTCCGCTGAGTGAAGGTTTATTAACAGATCGTTATCTAGATGGTATTCCTGAAGATTTCCCAATTCATTGGAGCAATACTGATATTTTTGCTAACGGTAAAGATGCGGTTGTTAAAAAACTAAATCAACTCAACAACATCGCCAAAAATCGCAATCAAACTTTGGCGCAAATGGCCTTGGCTTGGATTTTACGTGATGAAACAGTTAGCAGTGTTATTATTGGCACCACTAGTGAAAAGAACCTTTTGGCTAACATTGAAGCCGGTCAAAATCTTAAATTCAGTGATGATGAAGTAACAGCAATTCAAACAATTTTACAGCATTAAAATGCTATATTTAAAGTAATAACGATAAAAAAGAAAACGGGTGGTTAAATGAAACAAGGAACAACTATTTTAACGTTAGATAATGGTTATCATTTATGGACCAATACACAAGGGCAAGGCGATATTCACCTACTCTGCTTACATGGTGGCCCTGGTGGTACGCATGAATATTGGGAAAACTTTGGCGAAAAATTAGCTGATATTGGTGTTCAAGTTCATATGTATGATCAATTAGGCTCATTTTATTCCGATCAACCAGATTACAATGATCCTGAAATCGCTGCTAAATATTTAACCAATGATTATTTCTTAGGTGAAGTTGAAGAAGTCCGCCAAAAACTTGGCATTGATCATTTCTACTTAATTGGTCAATCATGGGGTGGCGCCTTAACAATGGAATATGCCTTGAAATATGGCGAACACTTAAAAGGTGCAATTATTTCAAGTATGGTTGATAACATTCCTGAATACATGGTCCACATCAATAAAGTCCGCGATGAAGCTTTACCAGTTGAGGCTGTTTCTTACATGAAACGTTGCGAAGCTGAAGGCAACTACGATGATCCTCAATACCAAGCTTATGTTGATGTTCTAAATGCAGGCTATGTCGATCGTCGTCAACCCCTTGCCATTCGTCATCTTATTTCAACGATGGCAACACCGGTTTACAATGCTTTCCAAGGTGACAATGAATTCGTCGTGACTGGTAAATTAAAAGACTTTGATTTACGCAAAGAGATTCATAACATCACTGTGCCAACCCTATTAACTTTTGGTCAACATGAAACCATGCCACTATCTTCAGCATTAAGAATGTCACAAGAGATTCCTAATGCGCGCTTAGAAACCACACCAAATGGTGGTCATCATCATATGATGGACAATCCTGATGTTTACTTTGCTCACTTGAAACAATTCATTCTCGATGTTGAAAGTGGTCACTTCAAAGCTTAATTATATTTAAATCAAAAGGATGCCGATATGAAAACAATCACCGTTTATCTTGTTCGTCATGGTCAAACTTACTTCAATAAATTTAATAAGATGCAAGGTTGGTCCGATTCGCCCTTAACACCGGCTGGTATTGAAGGTGCTAAAGAAGCGGCCGAACGTTTAAAGCATCTTACTTTTACCCACGCTTATTCATCTGATACGACCCGCGCCATGCATACCTGTGAAATTATTCTTGGTAAAAACATGAATACCGTTGTTCCTTATACAACAACTACCTTTTTCCGGGAAGTATTCTACGGCTATTTTGAAGGTGAAGATTCTGCTAAAGCTTGGTATTTAGTTGGTGCCCCTCATGGCGCCCATTCATTTAAAGAAATTATCTCTAAATATAATATTGATGCTTCCAAAGATTTCATGAATGATGCTGATCCTTTTCATGATGCTGAAACCGCAACGCAATATTGGACTCGTTTAGGTAAAGGTTTCAAAATGTTGCGTGAGCAAAATCTTAACGGCGACAATGTCTTATTAGTCAGCCATGGCACCACAATTCGTAGTATTGTTGAAAAATTTGGTGCCGGTCAATTTGATACTACCGTTTCCCCACGAAACGCTAGTGTCACTAAAATTTTGTTAACAGCTGAAGGTATTGAAGTGGTTTACTACAACCGCCTAGACGACATTAATTAAGAACTATTAATCTAACAAAAAAGGACTAAGTTGCTGCTAATCAGCTAACTTAGTCCTTTTAAATTACTTTTTAACTATTTTTCAATTTCTGTCTTAGGAATGACAATGCCACGATACAACCAAGTTGTCAGTAAATAATAGACAACATAGAGGCAGATAAAGATTGTAAATGGAATCCAGATTCCTTGATATGGATTCATTAACAACATCTTGAACAATTGTAAACCAAACAAGACATGGATAATACCTAGTACACCAGGTAATGCATATAACACGCCAATTTCTACTGCAACTGAATGACGTAACATACCTGTTCTTGTACCCATTTTATTTAACATTTCGTAACGACGTACATCGCTATACGCGCCAGACAAGATCTTAAACATTAAGCAACTTGCTAACATTGCTAAGAACGAAATACCCAAGAAGAAGCCCATGAAGATCATGCCAGAATATAATGCCTTGGCTGCAACGTAGAAAGTATATTTACTATTACTCAAAACTGACTTGAATTTTGGTGCTGCTTTTAATTGAAGATCTTGAATTTTACTAATTTGTTGACTATTTTGGGTAAAGTCATTAACGCGAATTAACGTTAATTGTTGCGTTGGTGCTGCTAAAGCTGCAAATTCTGCTGCAGACACAAATTTAACATTAACTGTGGCCGCATTAGCCGTTGTAATAGCTAATCGATCCGCTGCACTATACCGTGCTTCTGTACCTTGTTTGAGATAAGCAGATGCAGGATAACGTTTAGTCTTTGGCAGCTCTCGTTGCATTTCTGAAGAGTTACCATAATCCAAATAATAAAGCGGATCTTTTTGCAATTCAGGAATGGCATAATAAGTTTGTTTTCCAACTTGCTTGTAGTGATACGTTGACTTTGATTTTACGTCCGTTAATTTTGCAACTGCAGCATCAATCTTCTGATCTTGATGATAGAGAGTTAAATCATAAGGACCAGCGATGCTAGCCATTTGGTCAATATCGTTACGGAAACCTAAACCAACAGTAATTGCCCCTAAAGCTAAGGCGAACAAGATTGAAATCATCGCTAACATTCGTGTGTAGTCATGAATTCGGAAATTTAACTGCGATAACGTAAAGTTACGCAATCCTTTTAATGCAAATTTTGAATTCTTCTTCAATAAGCTAATAATCCAAATAAATGTCGCATTAAAAGTGAAATAACTACCTAAAACGATGGTAACTAAGGCTAACGGAATTGATAATAAGATCAAGATTTTAATATTAGCCATGGCCCAATAACCAACTGCTAATAATAAAACACCAAAGATGGCTTGTAAGATTAAAACGCCTGGTTTGATTTTCATCCGGCTAGGTTGTGACGCTTGATGTAACAACTTCAAAACAGGTGTCTTCACTAATTTGGCACTGTTCCAAAAAGCCGATAGGATAAACAAGACGCCAAAGAAAATCAAAGTAATTAATAAGGCTGGTAGATAAAAGGCATTAAAGTGATGTAATTGTAATCCTAATTGTTGGACTAACAGTTGGGCCACAACTCGGGATAAGCCGACACCAATTGCTGAACCAACTAAAGTTGCTAATATGCCAATGACAAATGTTTCGGCAAAGATTAATTGGGCAATTTTACTAGACTTAGCACCTAGCATCATGAACATCCCATAATCACGTTGACGCATATTCATTAAGAATGAATTGGCATAAATTAGATAAACCAACGTAATAATGCCTAGCAAAACAGCGCCAAAGCCAAAAACAAAGACGGTATTATTGGCAGAAAGCATTGAATTATTGCCTAAAAAATTCTTATTCGTGGCTAACGCCATGAACATATAAAAGGTCGCCGCAGAAACAATCAATCCGGAAAAGAGTACGATGTAATCTTTGAGGCGGCTTTTGATTCCCGTAAAAGCTAATTTTGTTAACATCTATACACTCCTCCTAATCTGCAAAAGTACCTAATGAGTTTAAAATTTCCTGATAAAATTCAGCGCGCGGACGACCATCACGCTTTAATTCTTGACCGATTTTACCATCTTTAATGAACAAGATTCGTTGGCAATAACTAGCTGAGAACGGATCGTGAGTGACCAACAAAATTGAAACTTGATCTTCGCGGTTCAAAGAATCCATGGTTTCTAATAATTCCCGAGCTGAGTTAGAATCCAAAGCACCCGTTGGCTCATCACCGAATAAAATAGCGGGTTGATGTACTAAAGCCCGTGCTGAAGCGACCCGTTGCTTTTGACCACCAGATAATTCAGTTGGGTAATGATCAAGGACATTTTCAATTGATAAGCGCTGGGCGATTTTATCAACTAATGGTTTAATCTTACGCGGTGCCACATTTTGTAATGATAATGGCAAAGCAATATTTTCATAAGCGGTTAAATTCTCTAATAGATTAAAATCTTGAAAGATAAAACCAACCTGCTTACTCCGAAAATCGGCCATTTGATTGCCCTTTAAGGTCGTGACATCGCGATTGTTAATCCGCACTTCACCAGACGTTGGCTTATCTAAAGTTGATAAGATATTTAATAGCGTGGTTTTACCTGAACCTGAAGCACCCATGATACCGACAAATTCACCATTTTCGACTGAAAAAGAAACGTCCTTTAAAGCCGTATATTGTTTTTCATTAGCCTTACCATATGTTTTAACAAGATTGTTGACAGTTACAACTTCATTTGCCAATTTATATTCCTCCATCTAAACGAGCATTTACTTAATTAATAACTTTATTATACAAAGGCTAATTAAAATTAGCGTGCCTTTCCCCTAACAAAAATCTAACTCATCTTACAGACTCGTTAGTCCAATTCGCGCCTTTCGTCCCTTGACATTTATTTTATGACCTGCTACCAATAACCACTTACTTAATCACATGCTAACCCGCCACCTTAGTAGATTCCATGCAGTAATTGTTCGCTTTTTAAGGTAGTTCATGGTATGCTGAATGTATCAAATTCACGTAGAAAGGACTGTCGACAATGCGCTTAAGAACAAGTTCGTTATTGTCAATACACTAAATGAATAGCAATCTCAAGCGATTGATGGCAGATTCTTTTTGTATACCTTTGTATGCTTAGAGGCGGCTTCGGTCGGCTCTTTTTTGTTGCCTAAATTTTCAATATGATTGCAATCGCTGATATGTGCAAAACTCATCAGTTATCACAAGTTATTTCAGCTTAAACAACCTGTAAATACATTAGCAACTCCTTGTAGCTTGCGATAACTCATTACTTAAATAATTGGAGGACATTTTATGTCAGATACTATTAATTTACAACCTGAAAAAGAACGTGTTTTAATCGGCGGCTTGAACCGTAATAAGACGTCCGATTTCGACTACACCATGACTGAACTTGGTGAATTAGCTAAAGCTGATAATATGGAAGTGGTTGACCAAGTGATTCAGAATTTAGACCACAAGGATGCCGCAACTTATTTCGGTTCTGGTAAAATTCAAGAAATTGCTGAATTAGCCAACGGTTTAGATGTTCACACCCTAGTGATTAACGACGAACTATCGCCGTCACAAATTGCCAACATTGAAAAAGAAACTAAATTAAGAATTGTTGATCGTACGGAATTAATCCTAGAAATTTTTGCCGATCGTGCGCAAACTAAGGAAGCCAAAACTCAAGTTGAAATTGCCCGTCTTCAATATGAATTACCGCGAATTCATCCTTCTGCTAATTCACTTGATCAACAGCATAGCGGTGGTGGCGGTGGCCTACGTAACCGTGGTGCCGGTGAAACCCAATCCGAATTAGATCGCCGAGTTATTCGCAAACGAATTAGCGATTTAAAGCAGAATTTAAAAGCCTTAGAAAAAAGCGCAGCAACCCAACGAGAACGGCGTCAACAAAGTGGTTTACCTAAAGTGGCTTTAGTTGGTTACACCAATGCCGGTAAATCCACAACAATGAATCAATTACTTGCACGTTTTGATCAACTAGATGCAGATAAGAAACAAGTTTTTGAAAAAGATATGTTATTTGCAACCTTGGATACTAGTGTTCGGACTATCCAACTCCCTAACAAGCAACAATTTTTGCTAAGTGATACGGTTGGTTTCGTGAGTCATTTACCTCATAACTTGGTGGCTTCTTTCAAGTCAACCTTAGCAGAAGCGGCTGATGCCGATTTGTTAATTCAAGTTGTCGACTATTCCGATCCTAATTATCGCGAAATGATGACCACAACAACTAATACTTTAAATGAAATCGGCATCGAAAATATTCCGATGATTGTTGCTTATAATAAAGCTGACTTAAAAGCCGATACCAATTATCCTGAAGTTAATGGCGATGATTTTATTTACTCCGCTAAAGATCCGGCTTCAATCGACGCTTTAGCCAAATTAATTACTAAACATATTTTTGCTGGTTATCATACCGTCAACTTATTAATTCCTTTTAGTGAAGCGCGCATTCTTGCTGAACTTGAAGCTCACACTAGTATTATTGAGAAAGAATATACTGAGCAAGGGACCCAAGTTAAAGTTGTCTTAGATCCCATTCGTTATAATAAATATCAGAAATTCGTTCATTAGTCCGTTATTTTTACTAAGAAATTAAATGTCAAGGAGCAAATCTGATGGATAATTATCAACGTTTCCTACAAGCTTACAATGAATTGGAACATGCTCTTCAGCATCGTCTCAAAGTTGATGCTAAAAATAATCTTGGTTCGCTACTGCGAATTGCGAGTCAAACTCACGACAAGCTAATTACAGCACATTATGAGCAATTAGATTTTCTACGGAATTTCCGTAATATCTTAGTGCATAACGGGCTTCTTAAAGAAGGCGAAATCGCCACACCTAGTGATGCGTTAATTGAAAAAGTTCAAACAATTACGATTAAAATTCGTGAAGCCAAAAAAATTAAGGACTTTTTCACTTCAAAAGTTATTTCTTTTAAACTAACGGATCCTTTGCCTAAAGTGCTGCAAGCAGTTAATCAATATGGTTATACAAAGTTTCCCGTTTTTTCTGAAGATCGTTTAGTCGGCGTCGTCACTGATAATGGCATTACCAAATTTATGGCCAGCCGTTTACAAGAAGATTTAGTTTCCATTAAATCAGTTCAAATTGCCCAAATTCTGGCAATTGATAAGCGCAAAGATTCCTTCATGATCGTCAATGAAACGACTTCTATTTATGATATTGACGAAATCTTCACACGCAAAATTGAAGAAGGTAAATCATCATTTATCCTGTTGATGGCACGCGATAATCACGTAGATCAACCAGAAGATATCACTGGGATTATTACGCCTTTGGATTTACCTAAGATTATCGACAATCTATAAACTTAATAAAGAATAAAACGGCTAGAACAATCTCATGTTCTAGCCGTTTTTATCATCGTCCCATTAACTTTTGGGAACTTTAACTTGTAAGTTTCGTGCAATTAGATAGCTTATGCCACTTAAGATAAGTGCAAAGATTAATAAACTAACAACTAGCGGCCACGCTTGCATTCCTGCTGGAGAATATCCAATTAAACCGTATAAAAAAGCGAGAATATTAGCTTGAGCAACAGCACTAACTCTAAAATAGGTGAAACTAACACTACTAGTTATTAAAATAATTAAGACGATGACACTTCCATAAACTAAAGTAAAAGCCAACATTCGATTCATTTTAGTAATCAATAAACCAATAATAAAACCCGGTAATAAACTGAGCCAGATTAAAATAACTGCAATTAAAAATAAATAACCGGAAAACTGCCAGGATTGATTAAAATTCGACTGATATGCGCCTAATAATCGCGTAAAAGCCTGGATTTTTGCTTGACCTACTGCTGTTAGTTGTAAAAATCCAGCCATGAGACTACCCAGTAAGATGGCACTCAAGAGAGTCGAGAGCCATTGCAACGACCAATTATGCTTACGCGATAATCCAGACTGCAACAAGAAAATCGTGTCTTCTTTAGTCAAGACAATTAACTCTAACCAATAAACAATTAAAATAGCCGTTTTAGCCGCATCAGCATCAAAAAGATTAAAGTTAAGCGGCGTGACTCGGGTAATTAAGTCAATTGACAATGATAATGCCATAAATCCAAGGGTATAAATAATACTTTCTAGAAATAAACGGCGCCAATGATATCGCCAACTTGTTTTTAACATTCTATTCACCAACCTTATCTGTTAAATAAACAAATAATTCTTGCAACGACATTTGCTGAATTGAAACGGTACTCGTCCGTGTATCACGTGGTAATTCACCCAACACATAAGCCATTTCAATTTCACCTAAATGTTTACGCGCTAAAACCCGCAGTCCTTGAGTGAAGTCACGGACAGCCGTTTGTGGTCCAGAAATGACATGCGCCTGATTCATTAATAAAGTAACGTCGCAGTCCTTAGTGACAACTCCTTCATCAATAATCAGTACGTGTTCGATTAAATGTGCAATTTCTTCAATTAGGTGGGTTACAATCACAAAAGTTCGCGGTCGATCTTCATAAGTGCTCAATAATTCTGAATAGAATAATTCACGATTATTAGCGTCTAATCCCAGCACTGGTTCATCAAGGAAAATAAACTCAACCGGCAAACATAATGCCACAATTAACTTAAAAATTGTTAAATAACCCGTTGAAAGTTTAGCGATCTTCTGATTAACATCAAGTCCAAACGCTGCAACTAAATGTTCACTATAAGTCCAATCAAAAGTGCCATACAACTGACTTAACCATTGAAAAGCTTGTTTAGCTTTCATTCCTGAAGGATAAAAATCAGCATCACTCATTAAATAAAAACGTCGTTGAACTGCTTCGTTATCCACAACTGATTGCCCATCAAGAATTACTTCACCACTGTCAGCGAAAGTACGATTATTAATGATCCGTAGTAAGGTACTTTTGCCAACGCCATTTCGACCTAAGAGTCCATAAATTTTTTCGGGCTCTAACGTGAAACTAATATTTTTAAGCACTTGATGACGACGATATTTTTTCTGAATGTGTTTCACAATCAGCTCACTCATGACGATACCCCTTTTCGATTAATCCTTGTAGATCTGACCTTGATAAGCCTAATTTTTTTGATTCAATAATTAATGATTTGACGTAATCTTCATAAAATGAAGCCTTGCGTTTTGCAATAATTTTATTTTGTGCGCCGCTCATGACGAACATCCCCAATCCTCGTCTCTTTTCAATTAATTGTTGCTCAACTAAGATATTCATGCCCTTTAAAACTGTTGCAGGATTAATCTTAAATTCCCGAGAGATTTCTGTTGTAGATGGAATCTGGGTTCCTTCTACAAACGCTCCTGCAAAAATAGCTTCTTCAATTTGATCAGCAACTTGTTGATAGATAGGTTCTGCACTACTAAAATCAAAATGCAAATGTCTCACCTCATCGCTTGCACTAGGTTAACTACTCATGTAACTAACCATATAACCAAGATCCATTTTTGTCAACTGATAATATTTTGGCAAATACTTCTCCGCACTTACGTAAAAGCCACTATTCCTCTAATTGATTGGTTTATTCTTCAACTATGTCGTTTTTTTGCATAATCGGGAATTTGAAATTTCTTTTATAATCATGTCAACTTTTAGCAATCATTCACGTAATATAAGGTGTAGGACACAATAGCTATTGAACGACTATTATTAAGGTAACATTTAGTATTTGCAACAAGAAGAAGGTGGAGTGGATGGATGAGCAAACAGTGATTACGGCATTACGTCATCACGATGAAAAAGCGTTAGGGCAATTAATTGAACATTATGGGGATTTTATTCAACAAGTCGTACTACACAATCTGCCCACATCATATGAACGCGGCTTTTTACACGATATTGAGAACCGTTGTTATTATCAAGTAATAATGACTTGTTGCATTGATAACCCCAAATTATCGCGTAACATTGCAAATTTTTTAAACCAATCCATGTAAAAAGGCCACAGCGACTAAAATCGTTGTGGCCTTTTTATCAGGCTAATAGTACTTTTAATTCAATTGTTTAGCGAGATGTTTAGATAACTGCGACAATAAGAAACAGATAATAAAATACAACGCAGCCATCGCAATAAACATCGGAATCATATAGTTGGTATTTTGACCGTAAATAATCTGCGAATGATACATTAACTCAGGCAGTAAGATAATCGTCGCTAATGATGAATCCTTAACTAACGAAACGAATTGACTGACAATTGGTGGCACCATATTGCGGAAAGCTTGTGGCAAAATAACATGCCATAATGCTTGTAAATACGTTAATCCGTTACTACGTGCAGCCTCCATTTGACCAACATCGATCGATTGAATCCCACTACGAATAATCTCTGCCAACATTGCCGATTCAAAAATCGTTAACGCCACAATTGCCGCACCAACAGTATTTAAACGAATACCAAAAGTACTTGGCAAGCCGAAATACATAAAGAAAATAATCAACAGTAATGGTAGATTACGAATGATATCGATAATGAAACCAACAATCATCGAAACATATTTAATCTTCATGTAGCGAATGATTCCTAAAACTGAACCAATAATAAAACTTAAGACGACTGAAATTGCTGAAACATAAATGGTCACCCACAAACCTTCCAAAAGAAAGCGCAGGTTGATCCAACTATAAGCTTGAATAAAATTTTGCATCGCACTTTCTCCTTTCTAGGCTTGAGGGTTCTTAGACCAACGCTTCTCAAGATAACGCATTAAATAGCTCAATGGCATGGTCATAATTAAATACAGCAAGCCCACTGCTAAATAAGTATCTGTTGTTTTAAACGTTGTCGAAGCAATTAAATTACCTTGATACATCAAATCAAACCCAGCTAAAAATGCTAAAACTGATGAATTTTTAACTAAGTTAACAAACTGATTACCTAGTGGTGGCACCACAATTTTAATGGCTTGTGGTAACACGATAAAGCGCATCGATTGTAAATAAGTCATTCCATTACTACGAGCAGCTTCCATCTGACCAACATCCACACTCTCAATACCAGCGCGAACTGTTTCAGCAATAAAAGCAGAAGTATAGATTGTTAAGCCAATTGTTCCCGCAGTGAAGCCATCAAGTCCGGGAATAAATTGCGGCATCACAATGTAGAAGAACATTGCTACAACCAATAGTGGAATATTTCTAAAAATTTCCACATAAGTTCGGCCAATGATGTGAACCGTTTTGTTAGGGCTGATTTCTAACATGGCAAAAATTACCCCTAAAATTAAACTCCCAATTAAGGCGATTAAACTTGATTCAATGGTGTACTTAACACCTTCCATCAATGATGACCAATTATTTGTTAAGATTGAGATCATTTGCTCACACTCCCATCAAAGCCGGAAATATTACCGAACCATTTGTCTGTAATCTTTTGATAGGTGCCATCTTTTTGAATATCTTTTAAAGCCTGATTAATCGCTGTTAAAAACTTCTTTTGCCCCTTGTTAATACCGATACCGTAAGGTTCACTAGTGAAAGTACCGCCAACAACTCGATAATTAGGATCATCTGAAACCAAGCCATATAAAATCCCATTATCACTAGTCATCGCATCACCTTGACCAGATTTCAAAGCGGTAAATGCTTGGGCAGCATCTGATAATTGTAACACTCGGGTATCTGGAGCTGCTTTTTTGATATTATCGACGGAATTTGATCCTTGAATCCCAATAACTTTGGTGCCCTTAGTTAAGTCTTTAACTGATTTAATTGCGCTACCTTTTTTAACAATAATCGCTTGACCGGCGTTAAAATAAACATCTGAAAAATCAATTTCTTTTTGACGTTCTGGTGTAATTGTCATCGTTGAGACCAAACCATCAACGTTACCATTTTTTAATAATGGCAAGCGTGTGTTACTGGTTACTGGTACGAAGTTAACTTTGACATCTTTACCAAAGATCTCTTTAGAAATGGCCTTGGCAATATCCACATCGAAACCTTCGATTTTACCTGTTTTAATATTCATTAAACCGAAAAGACGCGTATCACTCTTAACGCCCCAAGTGATCTCGTTTGTCTTATCGACGCGCTGCATGACGTCTTCTTGAGCAATGTTTTTACCACAGCCAGTTAAGATAATCATTAAGCTCAATAAAGGAAGCAGCAGCCAAAGTTTCGTCCAAACTCTCTGCTTATTTCTCATCGCGCGCCTCCTAGTCTGCATGAATAATCTTGCTTAAGAATTCTTTAGCTCGTGGGTCTTGAGGGTTTTGGAAGAATTCTTTAGGATGATTTGATTCTTCACGAATTTCACCGTCAGCCATAAAGACCAAACGATCACCTACTTCTTTAGCAAAGCCCATTTCATGGGTAACTACAATCATGGTCATGCCTTGATCTGCAACTTTCTTCATAACATCCAACACATCGCCAATCATTTCTGGATCAAGCGCGGAGGTTGGTTCATCAAATAAAATAGCCTTAGGTTTCATCGCTAGCGCACGAGCAATGGCAATTCGTTGTTTTTGACCACCAGAAAGCATGCTAGGTAATTTATTAGCTTGATCTTGTAAGCCAACTAAGCCTAATAACTTATTAGCACGTTCTTCTGCTTCTGCCTTAGAAACTTTTAAGACTCGAATTGGCCCAAGCGTGATATTTTCCATAATGGTTTTATTGGCATATAAATTAAAATGTTGGAAAACCATGCCCACGTTTTTGCGGATTTTATTCATATCTGTCTTAGCATCGGCCAAATCAAAATTATCAACTAATAATTGTCCAGAAGAGATATGTTCAAGTCCATTAATTGTTCGTAATAAAGTACTCTTACCAGATCCGGAAGGCCCAATGATAGAAACCACTTCACCACGTTCAACAGTTAAATTGATATTTTTTAGCGCATGAAACTTACCGTAGTACTTATTAACGTCATGAAATTCAATCATTGACATTATAAGACCCCCCTTATTCGTATAAAAAGTTTTCATAAATAATCTATTTATTATATTACGGTAAAATAACTCTGAGTGCAAGTTTACGAACATGTATCCGAACCTATAACCAATAATAACAGTTATTATTCGTATTTTTTAAATAAAAGAATTAGCGTTAAATTAACATTTTATGTGGTATTAGCCACTTTTAAAAAAGTTTAATTAAAAAATTTTGCAACTAATTTACCAATTAAATTAACAAAAAAGTCGGGACATTGCGCCTCGGCTTTTGATTAGTATTCGGATCACTTATTTTGCTGGAGTTGCTTTTAACATTGCCTCAGTAATTAAGTTAATTTGGCCCTTAACTGCGACTGGGTCGTAATAGTACATCTTATTAAATGGTAACTCAATTACTTTTTTGGCTTTAACTGCCGGCAATTCTTGCCAAACTGCATTATGCTTTAAATCACTAACAACTTGCGCATTACCTTTTTTGGTTGTACTAAAGCTGGTAAATAACAGCCAATCAGCCGCATATTGTGGTAATGATTCCGTTGAAATCTGCTTATAACCAATTCCTTCTTGAATCTTGTTAATTGATGCGGGCAGTTTAAACCCTAAGCCATTAACAGCCGCCTCACCACCACGTCCCCAGCTAGAGCCTTGAACGTATAACTTATTATTTTGCATTTCATAAAAGCCAACAGTTGTCGTACTAGGATTAATACCTGCAGCCTTTAATTTGGCCACGTTTTTAGTGCCAGTGGCTTTTAAATCTGCTGCCACTTTTTTAGCTTGTGCCGAGCGATTTAAAATTTTACCAAACTTAGTCAATGTTTGATAAACATTATCTGCAGTGCCATATTTCAAATAAACAACTGGTGCAATCTTCTTTAAGGCCTTAACATCAGCTTCATTGCTTGTAATAATTAAATCAGGTTTTAATTTTAAAACGGACTCAACATTCAAGGCATTGCCCAAATTCTTGACGTTCTTAACAGTGTCCTTCTTTAAAAAGGGATTAGCCAAATCCATACTTGTCGATCCGACAACTTTAACGCCTAAGGACATGACTTCACCCGTGTAAACAGTTGAAACAACGCGTTTAGGATGAAGTGGCACTTTAACTTTACCATTATCAGCCGTAATCGTTCTAGTTCGCGTTGCTTGATTACTGGTAGCTTTTTTAGTGGTAGTCGTTTTACCACAACCAGCAAGTACCAAACTCAACATTAAGACACCAATACTTAACAATACTTGTTTCTTCATTACTCATTCATTCCCTTTAGTTTGATTTAAATAATAAATATAAGAAATAGGGCATGGTAATCACCCCAGTGACTAAGCCCACTGGCAAAACAGATGGTAAGAATAAATTATTAGCAACTAACGTAGACAGCACCATAATAATGCAACCAAGACAACAACTAACCGGCACTAAAACGCGCATTTGACTGCCAACTAGTCTTTTAGCCATCCGCGGTGCCATCAAGCCAACAATACTAATAGCACCACCAACTGAAACCGCAATAGCTGCTAGGCCAACGGCTAATGCTAATAATAAATAGCGCATTTTTGCAACATTAACGCCAATGCTTCTCGCCATTGCTGGTCCCAAAAGAAACGTTTCTAATTCGGTATGGACACTCCAAGTTAGCAATAATAAAACGACGGTTAGCACCCCATAGGTCAATAAGAAATCACGATCGGTATTCCAAAAACTGCCACTTAACCAGACTAAAATTTTTTCAAAATCAAATTTATTTAAACTTAATTCAATCATCAAAATAATACCGTTTAGTAATGCCGTTAAAGCAACACCACTTAATAAAATTTGCATTTTTGCACCGTGACGACTCACTACACTGACCACAATAAAACTTAGCAACGCACCAATTAAGGCAGCTCTTGGCAACCAGTTATCCACATTCAAGGTTTTACTTTGGCTAGCGAGGCCAATTAGAATGACTGCCCCTAAACTAGCACCAGCATTAATTCCTAAGATACTAGAATCAACTAACGGATTTTCAGTTAATGTTTGTAAAATTAAACCACTAATAGCTAAGCAACTGCCAGTAATTAATGCTGCTCCTAGATAAGGCATCCGAATCTGCCAAACAACTAAATTCGTCATTTGATCCGTTGACTGCCCGATCAAACTTAACAAGGTACTAATAAAGTCAAGCCGAATCTCACCAAGTGCCAACAAGGCAACACCTAAAAGCACTAGTATTAAGACACAGCTAACTAAACTGCTAACAATCCGCTGCTTACTCATGAGCAGTCACCTGGCTTCCTCGAGCGATGATGATGAATAAAAAGACACCACCACAAATAGCACTTAAAGCAGCCAATGGTAATTCTGTGGGTGCAGCCAAAGTTTTAGCCAGTAAGTCAATGAGTAGCATGAAACTAGCACCTAAGAGCAAGTTAGGCATAATGTTACGTTCCAACGAATCTGGATGTAAATAATGAATGATTGCCGGAATACCTAAGCCAATAAAACCCACGTTGCCAGCAACCGCTACACTGAAACCTGCACTAATGACAATAACGATGGCACCAATAAAGCGTGTTACACCAGGTTGCGCGCCTAGTGAACGTGCCGTTGCATCATCAAATACCATCAGCGTGAACCCTTTGCGATTAAACAAACTGATCAATAAGACAATCAGCAAGCCCACAGCTAAAAAACTAACCTGCTTAAAATTAGTATTACTAAAACCACCCACTAATAAGTTACGGAATTGCATCGTCGTATTAGTTAATACACTTAGCGCATAAGCTAAACAACTAATAAAACCAGAAAAAACCGTACCGCCTAAAATAAAGCGCAATGGATCTAAGCCTTGTCGGGTCATGGCTAGCGCTAAGACAACTAGAAAAGCTAAGGTAGCGCCGACCACACTTAACCAGATTGTATTAGTAATTGACAAACTAAATCCGGCCACTGAACCCAACATTAACGCCAACATTGCCCCCGCATTGACCCCTAAAATTGACGGATCTGCAATTGGATTTTTAGAAAGCGTCTGCATTAATTGTCCACTTAAGGCCAGTAACGCACCAACTATCATCGCTGCTAATGCACGCGGTAGTCGAATCGTCCGCATAATTTGCTGGGCTAACGTGTGATCAGATTGCCACAATAGACGAGGCGAATACCAAATCACACCACCAGCCATATTTAAGACAAATAAGAACAGCAATAAGAGCAATAGCAGTGTATTTAACCACCATAATTTAGAAACTTTCATGATTGCACCAGCGTTTCATAATCCTGTAACTGTGGATACTGCCGTTCTGAATGATACGTAATATCCGCTTTGACTTGAAAAATATTGGCTAATAACGGCGCAGTCAATACTTCCTTAGGTGTACCGGTTTTCATAATTGTTCCGTGCTGCATACAGATTAGTTGATCGCAATATTGGGCCGCTTGGTTTAAATCGTGCAAAACAATGACGACAGTTTTTTGTTGCGTTAGATTCAATTCTTTCAATAGGTTCAAAATACCTAATTGATGGGTTAAATCAAGATAAGTCGTTGGTTCATCCAGCATGATAATGGGACTGTTATGCGCTAATGTCATGGCAATAAAAGCGCGTTGACGTTGACCACCAGATAATGAATCAATTCGTCGATTTGCCAAATGGTCAACTTTAGCCGCAGCCATGGCCTGCTGAACTTCAGCTTTCCCTTGTTCATCTCGATTCATTAAGCCACGATAAAACGCATAGCGCCCCATTTTAACTAGATTTAAGACTGTTAAATCACCGGGAACAATTGGCGTTTGCGCTAAATAAGCAATCGTTTTGGCCCGTTGTTTATTAGCCATGGCAGTTAGTGGCTGTTGATTAATCAAAACCGTACCATTTTTTAGCGGATTAATACCACAAAGTGCCTTTAACAACGTGGACTTGCCACTGCCATTAGGCCCAATTAACCCCGTAATTTGACCAGCGGCAATTGTTAAACTTTGATTGTCAACAATTGTTTTTTTACCATAACCAATCGTTAAATTTTTGCCAACAATAACATTCATCTAAAAACCTTCCATGTCCTAATTCCACTGTTGAAACAAATATGATTAATTATTCCAATAATTAATCATAGCATTATTCCAAAATGCAATAAACCTTATTTTTAATAAGTTGCAGGAATAAAAAATAAGCCTAAATTAATTTAGGCTTATTTTTTAAAATGTCGTCCTAATCGTTGCCAAACTAGACGAAACTTACTGCGTAAATGTTGCAAGGCTAAATACTGACGACGTGCATTTTCGATTCTTTGGTAGCGTTGGCGATTCTTCTTATAAAACTGCTGATGATAATTTTCTGCTGGCCAAAAAGTTGTTGCAGCTTCAATTGTTGTGACAATAGGCTTCTGATAACGTTTAGACGCAATTAATCTTTCTTTAGAATCTTCTGCAATTTGGCGTTGCTTTTGATTTTGTACAAAAATAACGGGTCGATACTGTTGACCACGGTCATTAATCTGACCACCAGCATCTGTAGGGTCCGTAATTTGCCAAAAAATTGCCACTAAGTCAGCATAATTCACCACGCGGTTATCAAAAATAATTTCAACGGCCTCAACATGTCCTGTTGTTTGCGTGGCAACTTGATCATAAGTCGGGTCAACAACCGTGCCGCCAGTATAACCAGAAACCACCATAATAATACCTGGACGTGTTTCAAAAGGTTCTACCATACACCAAAAACAACCGCCCGCAAAAATTGCCCGCTCTTCATAAGGTTGATCCACTTGATAAAAACGACTTAGATCAAATGATTCTTGCGGCTGATTTGTTAATTGCGCATAAAAATCGGCCACATCTGGCGTTAGATTATGACGTACCGCTAAGGGCCGTAATACAGCTTCCAGTTTAGCTGACTCAACTGCCAGATCATTTTCTTGTTCAAGCGCCTTTTTAGTGGTCATTAACTGCTCACGTTCCCAAGTGCGGGTTGCTTTATTTAAAATTAAATTGTAGAGCGTTGTAATCACTTCTGTCGTTGTTAGCTTCAAGTCACTCACCTTACCTTGTTAAGTTTATTATGACGGCTTTCGCAGTTAATTGCACTTTTAGTCACTCAAACTAGTTTTCTGTTTAAATTATTTGGTTCAACTATTTTTAAAGACACAAAAATAGCGTAACGAAAATTCGTTACGCTACCCTTTTAGTTGATTAATATTTAACGTTTTCTTTTACTAACTTGATGTTATCGTCGTTTGTTAAAGAAACATTAATTGCTTTTTCAGCAAGTTGTTTCATATCTTCAGTGTTTAAATTCTTCATTAATGAACGAACTTTCAAAATTGAAGTAGCACTCATTGAGAATTCATCTAAACCAAGACCAACTAACATTGGTACCATGATTGGGTCACCAGCAGCTTCGCCACACATACCAGCCCATTTGCCTTCTGCATGAGCAGAATCAATCACATGCTTAACTAGGCGCAGGATTGAAGGATTATATGGTTGGTAGAGATAAGAAACATGCTCGTTACCACGATCGGCAGCCATTGTATATTGGATCAAGTCGTTAGTACCAATACTAAAGAAATCAACTTCCTTAGCAAATTGATCAGCCAACACTGCAGCAGCAGGGATTTCGATCATGATACCAACTTCGATATCGCCAACTTTTACGCCATCAGCAACTAATTTAGCTTTTTCTTCTTCAAGAACGCCCTTAGCCTGACGGAATTCTTGCAAGGTTGCGATCATCGGGAACATAATCCGCAAACGACCGAATGCAGATGCACGCAACAAAGCACGCAACTGAGTTCTAAAGATATCTTGACGATCCAAACTAATTCGGATAGCACGATAGCCTAAGAATGGGTTCATTTCTTCTGGAAGTGGTAAATATGGTAAGTGTTTGTCCCCACCAATATCCATTGTCCGAACGACAACTGGTTTACCATTCATTCCTTCAAGAACAGCCTTGTAAGCTTCGAATTGATCATCTTCTGATGGTAATTCAGCTGAATCCATATATAAGAATTCAGTCCGATACAAACCAACAGCTTCAGCACCATTATCTAATACACCTTGTAAGTCTTTAGGTGTGCCGATATTAGCAGCCAATTCGAAGTGAACACCATTTGCTGTTTCCGTAGCGGAATTCTTCAATTTTTGCCATTCAGCTTTTTGTGTTGCGTAAGCTTTAGCGGCTTCTTGATATTCTGTTACTTCTTCAGCACTTGGTTCGATTACAATATCACCATTGTTACCGTCAACAATCACTTCTTGACCAGCAGTGATATCAGTTGTCACACTCTCTGCGCCAACAATAGCAGGGATTTCAAGAGTCCGTGCCATAATTGCAGAATGGGCAGTACGACCACCAATATCAGTAACAAAGGCTTTTACGTATTTTTTATTCAACTGAGCAGTATCACTAGGCGTCAGATCATGTGCAACAATGATAACTTCCTCATGGATCAAAGCAGGGTTAGGTAATTCAACGCCTAACAAATGAGCCATCATACGCTTCGTGACGTCGCGAATATCAGCGGCACGTTCTTGCATATAAGGATTGTCCGTCATTGCTTCAAACATGCCAATGAAAGTTGTTGATACTTCGTCCAAAGCGGCTTCAGCATTAACCTTTTCATCGGCAATCTTTGTTTTAACGGCACCAGTAAATTCTGGATCTGCCAAAATCATCATATGTGCATCAAAAACTTGAGCTTCTTCTTCGCCCAGGGATTTAGCAGCACTATCACGAATTTGTTGTAACTCGTCGTGAGATTTATCGATGGCGCTTTGCAAACGATCAGTCTCTTTTGTTACATCATCAATTACAGACTTTGAAAATGACAAATCGGGTTGAACAAGGAGATAGGCTTTGGCAATTGCAATGCCGTCACTAGCCGCAATCCCTTTCAAGGTCTTAGTCATTATTCAGTAAGTCCTTCTTTCTTCATTGTATCAACGATAGCGTTGATAGCATCAGCTTCGTCAGTACCTTCAGCAGAAATAGTAACATCTGCGCCTTGGCCAACACCTAAAGACATAACGCCCATGATTGACTTCAAGTTAACTGATTTACCTTTATATTCAAGGTTGATATCAGAGTTGAACTTGCTTGCTGATTGAACTAACAAAGTTGCTGGACGTGCGTGGATACCAGTTTCAGCAACAATATGAAAATCGCGTTTTTCCATAATAAATGAACTCCTTTGTGATGTAAAAAAATTTTGGGGTTTAGTTTAAAAAACTAAACCAGGAAACAGTCCCTTTGTGGTGTCTGTTTACTTCAACTTAAATGCTAACATTTTTTGAACAATACTACAAGAATTTTCGTTAAATAAAGCGTTGTATTTTCCTATAGCAATTGAAGTTAAACGCTTTCAGATAAATGATAAATAACTGTACCATTACGCTGTGCACTTCCGACAATTTCTTTGCGCTGTGGTAATTGTTCCCAAACTTTGCGGAATTCATTAAATTCTTCTGGTGCAATCACAAGCTCATTAACTTGACCACTTAGCAGATCATTTAATGCTTGTTGATATTTTTCAGTCATAATTTTTGCCTTCCTATAAGTAATGTTAGAAAATTAAATTGAAATAACGACAGCAAAAGAATGCTTGTATCCGTTAACTTAACTATTTAAACACGTTGCCATAGGCTTGTCCAGTAAATTAATTTTTCCGAGTCTTAGCACTTGCACATAAAGAGTGCTAAAGCTATAATATCAACATAGGTCAGAAATGGTCAAACTATTTCTGATAATTATTGATGATAAAAGCAGATCTGAAAGGCGTGATGCATAAAATGCTTTGTCAAAATTGTCAACAGAACGAAGCGACGATCCATTTATATACCACTGTGAATGGTCAACGTCGTGAGATCGATCTTTGTCAGAACTGTTATCAAAAACTTAAAAATCAAGTTGCTCAAGGAAGTGAACCAAGTATGTCACAAGATCCATTCGGTTTTTCTAACTTAGATGATATCTTCCGTGCCATGGGCGGACAAAATCCTAATGATGCCAACCAATTCCAACAGGCTCAAAATGCCCAGCAACCACAAAGCCAAGGTGGCCGTGGCGGTCGTCGTGGCAATGGTATTCTTGCTCAATATGGTGTCAACCTGACTGATCAAGCACGTCAAGGGAAAATTGATCCCGTTATTGGTCGCGATAAGGAAATCGCCCGTGTCATTGAAATCTTAAATCGTCGTACTAAGAACAACCCTGTTTTAATCGGGGAAGCTGGTGTTGGTAAAACAGCCGTAGTTGAGGGCTTGGCCCAAAAAATTGCTGACGGTAATGTGCCAACTAAGCTACAAAATAAAGAAGTTGTCCGTTTAGATGTTGTTTCCTTAGTCCAAGGTACTGGTGTCCGCGGACAATTCGAACAGCGCATGCAACAATTAATTCAAGAATTAAAGAAAAACACCAATATCATCCTCTTCATTGATGAAATTCATGAAATTGTTGGTGCCGGTAACGCTGAAGGCGGTATGGATGCAGGTAACGTCTTAAAGCCTGCCCTTGCGCGTGGTGATGTGCAATTAGTTGGGGCAACGACCCTCAACGAATACCGCACGATTGAAAAGGACTCAGCCTTAGCTCGTCGGTTACAACCAGTAACAGTGGATGAACCAACCATTGAAGAAACGGTCAAAATTTTGCATGGCTTACAGCCACGTTATGAAGACTACCACCATGTTAAATACACCGATGATGCTATTGATGCGGCTGCGAAATTATCTGCCCGCTATATTCAAGATCGTTTCTTACCTGATAAGGCGATTGATTTACTTGATGAAGCTGGTTCTAAGAAGAATTTGACCTTGACCAATGTTGATCCGAAGTTGATTGAAGAAAAGATTCAATCTGCTGAATCACAAAAGCAAGAGGCATTGCAGCAAGAAGATTATGAACGTGCTGCTTACTTCCGTGATCAAATCGAAAAACTTAATAAGATGAAAAACAATCAAGCTGATGCTGACGGTGACCATGCAGTGGTTACTGAAAAAGACATGGAAAAGATTGTTGAAGAAAAGACCAATATTCCTGTCGGTGACTTGCGTGAACAAGAACAAGCTCAACTTAAGAACTTAGCGAGTGACTTACGTCAACACGTAATTGGTCAAGACCAAGCGGTTGATACAGTCGCTAAAGCAATTCGCCGTAATCGAATCGGCTTTAACAAATCTGGTCGCCCAATCGGATCCTTCCTCTTCGTTGGCCCCACTGGTGTTGGTAAAACAGAGTTAGCTAAGCAATTAGCCCTGGAATTATTTGGTTCCGAAGATGCTATGATTCGCTTTGATATGAGTGAATACATGGAGAAACACAGCGTGTCTAAGCTAATTGGTTCGCCCCCAGGCTACGTTGGCTATGAAGAAGCTGGCCAACTAACCGAAAAAGTTCGTCGTAATCCTTACAGCTTGATCTTGCTTGACGAAATTGAAAAGGCTCATCCTGACGTGATGCACATGTTCTTGCAAATCTTAGATGATGGTCGCCTAACCGATTCACAAGGTCGAACTGTCTCCTTCAAGGATACGATCATTATCATGACCTCTAACGCTGGCCAAGGCGATATCGAAGCAAGTGTTGGTTTTGGTGCCGCTGCTAGTGGTGCAACCCACTCAGTTGTCGGTAAATTAACTAACTTCTTCAAGCCAGAATTCTTAAACCGTTTTGACGATATTGTTGAATTTAGTGCTTTGTCTAAACAAGACTTAACTAAGATTGTTGATTTAATGGTTGTTGACACTAACAATATGATTGCTGATAAAGGTTTGACCATTCATGTCACTGAACCCGTTAAGGAAAAATTAGTCGAACTAGGCTACGATCCTAAGATGGGCGCTCGACCACTTCGCCGAGTTATTCAGGAGCAAATTGAAGATCGCGTGGCTGACTTCTATCTCGATCATCCTAAAGATAAACAATTAGAAGCGCGTATTGAAAATGGTGAAATTAAAATTACCGCTGCTCGAACCGACCAAGCAGATGCCACTGTTGATGCCAAAACGACTGATTAATTAACTTAACCGTTCTTGATCCCCACAATAAATTTGTGGGGATTTTTTTATACTTAAAATTCTGATTAACTGTGTCAACACGTTATGTAATCGTTTGAGTCTTATCAATGGTGTGCTTAACAAATTTACTTTATAATTAAGATAAATAATATTTATAGGAGTGATTAGATGCGGCTTTTTGACGTTACTAACAATTTTCGCGATCTTGTCCATCATCAACTGGCTGGAACTGATGCCAACTTAGTTAAGGTCTACTCATTAGGCAATGTTACCGTACTTCATACTAAGGCACCTACTCATGAGGAAATTCTATTAAAGAGCGATCATCGCAACATTCGTGATGATGAAGTTAACTTTGTCGTTGAGTCATTAACCCATTTAAATTCAGACCAACTTGAAGTTATCCATGGTCATCACTTAGCTGAAGTTTCTATTAACTTACCTATTGCTCAATAACTTTAAACTCAATTTTTAATAGTGCCCAATTATTCTTAACCCCACTTTGATTTGAACGTTAGCTTTAAAAGAGTCATTTTTGGACTTTTTTAAAGCTATTTTTTGGCTGAAAATACGATTAGCTTGCCAAGTTAACAGTGCTACAATCGAGGCGACCTAATTTAGCTGACGGCCATAAAATATCGTATCTAAGGCCAAGCAGAATCAAATTTTGACAGATTTCGGCTTAGTCGTAGATCTCACTTTAACACGCCCTTACTACTTCAATTTTTCAGGAGGCAAATCAATGTGTACAAGTTTAACTTTGGCTTCTAGTCAAGGACACTATTTTTTAGCTCGAACTATGGATTTCGATTTTGAATTACAAGGCAGACCAACTTATATTCCCCGTCATTACCAATTCAACAGTGATCTAGGTCATACTTATACCGCTCAATACGGTTTCTTAGGAACTGGACGCAATATTGGCGAATATATTCTTGTTGACGGTGTTAACGAACACGGCCTTAGCGGTGCAGCGCTATACTTTAATGAATCAGTTTATCAAACGAGTAAAAATACCGCTCCTGGTCAAGTTAACTTAGCCTCACATGAGGTCTTGAACTGGATTCTTGGTAATTGTCGTAATATTAATGATTTAGTTGAGCAATTACCACGCTTAAATATCGTTGGTGTTAAAAATCAACTATTGCAAATCGTTGTGCCCCTTCACTGGATTATCACTGATCAAACAGGGCATTGCGTTGTGTTAGAAGCCCGTGCCGATGGTTTAAAATTATTAGAAAATTCAGTTGGTGTGATGACAAACTCACCAGAATTTGAATGGCATCTGAAAAATCTGAGCAATTATAACCACTTACAGCCAGAACCTCACCAACAGCGGTAATATGGTGATCTAAAAGTTAAAGATTTTGGTCCCGGCTCAGGTGCATTAGGCTCGCCTGGTGATTATTCTTCACCTTCGCGTTTCGTGCGTGCAAGTTTCTTACGCAACTACACCGTTCAGCAAGAAAATGATCAAGCCACTTTGAATGCTATGATTCATCTTTTAAATAACGTCGACATTGTTAAAGGTGTCAAAGTGATGGCCAATGGTGTTGTTGAATATACGCAATATCGAGCTTATTACAATCTAAGTACGCACACTTATTATATTCAACCCTACCAAGATCAAAATCTTTATGAAGTTAAGCTTACCGAGGCGTTATTACAAGAAACTCAACCTCAAAGTTTTGAACTGCCCCAAGCACAAACAAGCGTTGTATTAAACTAAGTAAGAAATATCTTGATAATAATCTCAATCTGAATAGCTTAATTTTTAAGTTATCTATGGGCATCAATTAGTCTAAAGATCAGCCGCTACCTTCAAGTTCAGCGATTTACAGTTTTTAAAAAAACAGTATACTAGAACTAAAATGAGATTGTAGAGGTTGATGTTGGGTTGTTAAGCTTAATTTTAATTATTGTTGGTATTTTGGCAGGTATTTGTAACGCCGTCGCGGGCTTAGCTTCATTAGTTGCCTATCCTTCCTTATTGGCCCTAGGCTTGCCGCCAATTATGGCAAATGTTACTAATACCATCGCTTTGATTTTTTCAGGTGTTGGTGCAACGATTTCTTCCCAAAAAGAATTGCGTGGTGCTCATAAAGAGTTACTAACCTTTCTCCCGATTACACTATTAGGCTGTGTTGTTGGCGCATTGTTGCTTTTTGCCATTCCCGAAAGTGATTTTGAAAAAATCGTGCCTTTCTTTATTTTATTCGGTGCTTTTGCAGAACTTGTTCCCTACACAAAACGTCCTAATAAAAAAGTGAGTGTAATAACCAAGGTATTGGCCTTGATCGGCGTCTTTTTAGTCGGTGTCTATTCTGGTTACTTTGGTGCGGCAGCTGGCGTTTTAATGCTGGCCTTATTAGGAATTATTAGTAATGAACCTTTTGCTAAATACAATGCTGAAAAAAATGTCATCTTTGCCATTGCCAATGTTATTTCAGCCATTATTTATGGCCTACACACTCGTTTATTATGGCATTGGATTATTCCTCTAGCCATAGGTTTTTTAATTGGCGGATACATTGGGCCAATCATCGTTCGTCACACACCAACACGACTACTTAAATTACTGATTGGTATCGGTGCAATTATTTTAGCCATTAGTTTATTTATTCAAGCTTATTAATTTTTCCGTTTTAACGCTAAAAAGCGATTAGGACATGATTGTCCTAATCGCTTTTTCTTGTGCAATCATTCTATTCTAGATTACGTGTAAATAATTGCGGCGTGACTCTAACTAGCAGCGCAAACACGATCACGCCCATGATGAGATTGGCGATAAAGCTACCGCCATTAATAATAAGCGAATAAAGCCAAGCTGATTGGCCCTTTGGTGCGTACGATCCCCAAAAGAAGACGCCGGCAAAGTAATGGCATAAATATTTCAAAAAATCGCCAATGATAAAACCGCTAACTGCGCCAGCAACAGCTTGCTTAATATTACCAGCTCGTAAATGTTGCCGGACATAAGGTGCAGTAATCCCAATTAACCCAACCACACCAAAAGCTACTGGATATTCCAAAATGATTTGGACTGGATTTAACAAACTGCCACTACCACGTAGCCACATATCCAATAAACCCCAAACTAAGCCGGCTAACATTCCTGGCACTGGTCCACGACGTAAACTATAAACACCTAAAGGAATTAGCCCATAGCTAAGTTGTACTGACGAAACGCCTAAATCATGAGGAACATATTCCAAAGCCATCGCTAAACCAGCAAAAATGGCTCCTTC
Organism: Lapidilactobacillus dextrinicus DSM 20335; assembly: GCF_001436095.1. GTDB lineage: Bacteria > Bacillota > Bacilli > Lactobacillales > Lactobacillaceae > Lapidilactobacillus > Lapidilactobacillus dextrinicus. Next base: position 176,326 of record NZ_AYYK01000001.1, read on the forward strand.
AACTAAAACGCGTAACTGATTTTCTCTTTGCATAAAAAAACTCCTCCTTTGTTATTTTTACCATCAACAAAGTAGGAGTTTTCACTCCATCACAATTCCTACGCGTGTCTTAACACAACAGGTTCGAGGGTCTGAACTTAATCACTCTCAGCCACAATGGCTCCCCTTTGTGATGGTAATTATTCGGTTTTCTATACTCCATTATTAAAGCGTTATTTTAACTCACTGTCAAGTTCAGACCTTTGGCCGAATACTCAAGTCTTCCTTGAACCATTTTTGGCTTAACTTGCGAATCGTGCCGTCTTGATAAAGTGCCGTTAAGGCCTGATTAAGACGCCGCCGTAATTTAACATCCGATTTACGTACACCAACAGCAAAAGTTTCTTCGGGAAAACCACCCGTGACAACATTAAATTGCTGTTGATTTTGATGTTGTCGTAAATAATAACCAGCGTAAATACTATCGCCTAAAACACCTTGAATCCGTCCTGCTTGTAAATCTAAAAAAGCATTGTTGAAATTATCATAGAGAATAGCGGAATTTTGCGCCACAATGTTTTTTAGCACTTGCGGTTGGGTATTGAATAAAGTTTGTCCAGAAGAACCATTCTGTAACCCCAACTTTTGATTTTTCATCGCAGCGAATGACTTAATGCCACTACTTTTTTCAGTAACGAGGACTTGACGATTACGCAAGTATGGTTGCGAAAAATCCACTTGTTTTTGGCGAGCCTTCGTTTTAGTATAGCCATTCCAAATCAAATCGATCGTGCCATTGCGTAATTCAGTTTCTTTCATATCCCAATCAATAGGCTGTAGTTTTACTTTTTGGCCTAACTTTTGACCAGCAGCTCGCGCTAAATCAGCATCAAAACCAATAATCCGACCATCTTTGGCTTGAAAATCCATGGGTACAAAAGTATCATCAATTCCTACGATTAAAGTTGTTTGCTTTTGATTAACAGTATCCAAATTACGAATTGAATTCAAACAAGCTGTTAATAACGGTAGAAACAAGATCAAGCAACAAGCTAATAGGAACTGCCATTTCCTCTTCATTTGGTTCACTTCCTATTCTACCGGTGTTAATTGGTACATTTGATCCGCAATTTTTTTGGCAAAGTCTAAATCATGAGTCACGACAATTTGTGTAATTTTTTCCTGCTTCAGTTGCGTAATTAACGTAACCACATTATCACGCATGTCTGGATCCAATGCCGAGGTTGGTTCATCCCAACAAAGAATCTGTGGGTGAAGTGCTAAGGCCCGGGCAATTGCGACACGTTGTTTTTGACCACCAGATAATTGAAATGGGTATAAATCAGCTTTATCAGCCAAGCCTAATTGAGTTAGTAACTTTAGTGTTTCTGTTTGAATATTTTTTAAGTCGCGACCAGATTTTAAGCGTGGTGCTAAGCTAACATTTTCTGCAGTACTCAAATGAGGAAATAACCGAAAATCTTGAAAGACCACGCCGATAACGCCTTGGTTAACATTATCAATTGTCGGAACAAATTTCTGACCATTTAATAAAATCTCACCGCTATCATAATCAGTTAACCCAATGATTGTTTTCAATAGTGTGGTTTTGCCAGCACCACTAGGACCAACAATACAAAGTGTTTGTCCTTGAGTGACTTCAAAGGAAACGTCTTTTAAAATAGGACGACCATTTATTTTTTTATTGATTTTTTCAAGTTTTAACATTAATGATACCTCCTATTCATAATAAGCATAATGTTGCTCTAAACGACGTAATCCCCAAGTTAAGACAGCCGTTAATAATAAGTAAATTACTGCGACCAACAATAACGGCACTAAGGTAACATCACGCGCCATGGCAATATTTCCTGCTCTTAATAGATCACCTAAACCTAAAACATAAACTAACGAAGAATCTTTAACTAAATTAATCACCTCATTGCCCATGGCAGGAATGACGCTTTTAACAAGTTGTGGCAAGGTGATATAGCGGAAAATTTGCCCGGACTTGAGGCCTAGCATTTGACCGGCCTCAACTTGTCCACTGTCAATACTCTGTAACCCACCACGAAAAATTTCGGCAAAATAGGCCGCATAGTTAATCACAAAAGCAAATAGCGCTGCAGAAAAACGTTGAAAAACAATGTGGATAATTGGTAGTCCATAAAAAACAAAAATTAATTGGAGTAACAATGGCGTGCCGCGCATCAGCCAAATATATAATTTTAAAATTGCTTGCACTGGTTTAAATCTAGAATGTAGACCAACACTCACTAATAATCCCAACGGTATTGCCAAAACTAACGTTAAACAAAAAATACTTAATGTCATCTTAGTTCCATCTAACAATGCTGGTAAAATTGCACTAATATAATGCCAATTCATTTATCCACACTCCTCTGTTAATTAAACAACCAATAAAAAAATACCCCCTAGACAAAATGTCTAGAGGGTATTTAATCATTTTAAACACGGTTCCACCTCGAACTTACAGTAATCTCACAATTACTGACTCACACAGTTATAAACTGCACTGATAACGGGGCCAACCATTTACTATTTTATTCATCATTCAACACTTATAAAATTTAATTGTTAAATTGTTGTGCACAATAACTTATCAATCCTTCTCACCAACCAGGACTTCTCTGAACAAAGCGGTTATTGCCGGGACAATTCAAAAACACAATCAAAATCTATAACGAGAATAATAAGCAGTTACGTCCTAAAAGTCAAGCCTCTTGTTTTAAAGACAACAATTATGACTTATGACGACCAAAAAGACGTTGCCAGAAACTTAATTTTTTCGGTGGTTCTGGCGTTGTTTCTTCGGCCATTGTGGTCTCAGATAAATCATTAGTATTTTCAACAGCTTGATCATTCGTTACTGTTGGTTCTTCAGTCACAGCATCATCATCAACTGTTGTGGCAGATGTTTGCTCGTTAGTTGTAACTGTTGTTTTTGGCTCGTCTGTTAAGGACATTAGCGGTACTGTTTCGCCTAACATGCGCCGAGCAATATGTTGATAACCTTGAGCTGCAGGGTTATTCTCTTCAGCAGCAACTAATTTACCTTGATTAGCAGCTGCAATAACTTCATCATCGTCAAAAACAATTCCTAATAATGGAATTGCTAGATGCTCTGTAATTTGCGCCACATTCATGGTTAAGCCTTGTTGCATCAAGTTTTTACGAATACGGTTAATAATTAATCGTGGACCAAATTCCAAATGGCGTGCTTCTAACAAACCTACGATTCGATCGGCATCACTAACCGCCACATTTTCAGGATTGGTGACTAGAATCGCGCCGTCTGCACCAGCAACGGCATTTTCAAAACCCGTTTCAATTCCGGCCGGACAATCTAACAAGACAAAATCAAACTTTTGTTTCAATTCGCCAACAACGCGTTTAACGGCTTGAGCTGTTAAAACATTTTTATCCGCGTTTTGAGCAGCAGGCAATAAATAAAGTTGATCAGCAAAATCAGGATGAGCAATCAAAGCCTGACTAACTTCAGCTCGTCCTTGAATAACATCAACAATTGTATAAATAATTCGATTTTGTAAGCCCAGTGCGGAATCAAGATTTCGTAAACCTAAATCAAGATCAACCACACAAACTTTCTTTTTTAATAAAGCTAAAGCGGCGCCTAAATTGGCAGTCGTCGTGGTTTTACCCACGCCTCCTTTACCAGAAGTAATAACTAAGGCGGTTCCCATTATTGCGCCTCCATCTGTCGATAGAGTTCAGGTTTTTGTTTTTCCAAATCAGTCATCGCAGCATAAGCCAATTCATGTTGATCGTTAATGTAGGCAAACTTCTGTTGACCTAATTCAGGACTATCCGCAACAATTGCCACTAGATTACTAATTCGAATCTGTGCTGCTCTACGCACATCACCGGTAATAATTGCATCGTTATTATCTGGATAACCCGCATGTAAAACAGCACCATCAACATTACCCACGACATAAATATTTTTAGCAGCTTCTAGAATCGCACCTTGATGAACTTTGCCTAATAAAACAACGTCGCCATCAAAAAAGACTTCTTGGCCACTGCGAATAATTTGTGGCACGAAGTAAACTTTTTGATCATGTAAGGCAGTTGCAGCAGCTTCGTTAGTCTGCACATCTGCCACAACAGTCCCCATAGAGAAGTGATCAAATGCTGTAATTACTTTTTCTAACTCAACTTGTTGTTCTGATGTTAAAAGACGTTGACCAGTTTTAACTGAAAATTCTGTATCATGCGTACTTTTATCAGCACCCCGCACTTTTTTTAACATTGTTTTTAATTCAGTTAAACTTTGTTCAAAATCACTCGTTGCCGGGATTTCAATTTGATAGCCGGTATTGCTAGCTTTTAAAGAAATATTTTCCATTAATTTACCCCTTATTTCTCAATCATTATTCCCGATACATTAAATCGAGTAACTTCTGGCTGGGCCAGTAACAAATTGCAAATAAAATAATATTAAATAATATTGTCGGTGCTAAAACATTACTAATGAATGCCCAGACGTTTTGATTAGATAAAGCAAAAAATACAGCTAAGGCATACAAAATAACTTGTGCCAGCAGGACAGCTATAACATTAGCGGCTAATCGGTAGACAAACTTCTGTTGAAAGTAAGTTAATAAATAGCGCGTTAATAAATAAACAACAGGCACAATTAACGTGTACTGACCAATTATTCCTGTATAGAATAAATCATAAAAGAAGCCGAAAAACAAAGCTAACCAAAACAGCCATGGTTCATCTGGCGCAACAAAAGTCGCCAAAACCATTTCCATTAGTAATAATTGTGGTGCAACCTGTAAGTCACCTGCAAATAGTGATGGTGCCAACACCAAACTAAGGCTGCCATCTAAAAAGAAGCCAACCAATAATAAAATTAAAATAAGCCAACGACGGTGTAACTTATGTGCCATTTATTTATCCCCGATCGAACTACTAATAACCGTCACAACTGAAAAGTTATTCAAATTAGTAGCTGGCTTGACATAAATTGTGCTGGCCAAGCCGTAATTATCTTTCTTCACTTTGCTGACCGTACCAATTAATAAGCCCCGCGGTGTTGATCCACCTAGACCAGAAGTAATCACTTTTTGACCGACTTTAACACTATCAGCCGTTACTAAATGACTCATCACTAAACTGGCCGTTTTATCATCAAATTCTGTAATTAAACCAGTTACCGGAGTATCGGCATTGGTACTAATTTCTGCAGCAAAACGACTGCTTGAATTGTTATCACTAGAGATTAATTCAACCTTAGAATTCGTATCATTAACTTCAATGACCCGACCAACTAATCCAGAGCCTGAAACAACCGGCATGTTTTTCTTAACACCAGCTTTGGCACCACGATTAATCATCAAATAATTCTGCCAATTAATTGGTGAACGACTCATGACTGCTGCAGTAATTTTAGTGTAGTCAGTTAAAGTCTCATTTAAATCTAACTGCTTCTTTAAATTACTATTTTCATTTTTGAGGGTTTGGTTCTCTGCTTCAGTAGCTGCAATCGTGGCTAATTTTGCTTTCAGGGTTTTATTTTCCTGATAAGTATTTAATAAATCACGAACACCTGAGGTGGCATTGCGCGCAAAATTAACAGGGGCTGTAATCACCGTCCCGACGGCTCCTAATGCATCATTGCCAAAACGTTGAACAGGTTCTGGCATATTACGATTATTTCGTAAGCTGATTGAAGCTGACAGCATACCAAAAACGGCAATCAAGGTAATCATCACAATTATTAACTTTTTGTTGGAAAAAAACTTATTCATTAGATCCTCCAATAAATCAAAAAAGCGGGCAGCAACCCGCAATTCAGATCTTAATGTGTCCGTTTCAGTATTTATCAATAAATAATCCCACAATTATCGCCAGCAAGCGGGTCTTGCGTGACAAATAAACGCAACGCCAAAACAGCCACAAAACACCACCAGCAACTGATTAGTAGAACGTTATTCACAGACTAATGCTAAAGCAAATTATAACATACCCACAAAATCTTAAAAAGACTTCACAATTAAAACTTAAAAAATCAGAGTGCGGAGAAGTACGAGTAGTTAGTGAGGATAAAACTCATTTGGATAAATCTTTGAACTTTAAGATTAATCCAAATTAATTTAACCGGAACTAACTGCACCTCATAGCACGTTTCAAATCAGAGTGTTCAAAGTAACGGGTTGGCGATATGAAGCTAAACTGGAAGATTAATGTGTGCTAACACAGTGAGATTCACGCTTAACTTTATCTGCGCCAGTTACTTTGAGCCCATTTTAAATGACACCTTCTTCTTTAAGCGATAAGTATTCATCTGACCCAATAATCAGGTGATCTAAACAGGTGATGCCCATTATTTCACCACAGTCAATTAAACGTTTTGAGAATTGAATATCATTTTTTGATGGTGCAATTTGACCACTGGGATGATTATGCACAATAATTAAGCGCGCTGCTGACAATAATACTGCTTGACGATAAATCTCACGCGGATGAGCAACTGAGCTGTTCAAACCACCAATAAAAATTGTACGTTCCTGAATAATTTGGTTTTTCGTATCTAGATAAACCACGATTAACTTTTCTTGTGTACACCCCCGTAATTTTTGCAACATATGATAGCCAATCATACTTGATGATGCCACCACACCTTGACGCAATTGACGTTGTGCTAAGGCGCGCTGTCCTAATTCAAACGCTGCCTGTAATTCAATGGCCTTAGTGAGTCCAATTCCTGAAAATTGCGTTAAAGATTCAATCGATGCTAAAGATAAAAATGCTAAATTATCATACGTTGTTAATAATGATTGCGCTAATTGTGGCAATGATTGATTAACCGTACCTGTCCGCAAAATAATTTGTAAAAGTTCAACATCTTCCGCCGCACTAATGCCATATTTAAGTGCCGCTTCTCGTGGTCTTAATGCCGTAACGGTTTGTTTTTCTGCTAATTGTGCCATAAAAAATCACCCTTTCGTATTTAAATACGAGAGGGCGATTCAAAAGTTTTAATTATCCGCTTCAGTTGCTAATAAAAAATGGCGCACATCTGTAATCAAATAAAATGAACCTGCAAATAAATATAGGCCATCGCCACCACTGGCTGTGATTGCTTGCTGAAGTGCTTCTTGCCAGGTACTGGTGTAGCTAATTGATTCACCTAAAACCTGGCGTAAATCAGCTTCTGAGGCTGCACGAGCACTATTAGGAATTGTGGTCCAAGTTACCTGCCAATTTGTTTTTGCTAGCAAATCAGCAACCTGAGCGATATCTTTATCAGCCATCATTCCCATGGTTAAATAAACCTGCTTATTAGCAAATGAGCGCTTAACACCAGCAATTAGTGCCGTAATTGCATTAATATTATGCGCGCCATCAATCATGATTAACGGTTCACGACTTAGTAATTCCATGCGGCCCGCGACATTAAATTTACTCAATACCCGCCGCAAAATCGGCACAGCTAATGTTGTTTGTTGCTTTTGCAAAAATTCGGTTGCAGCAACAATTGCTAAACTGGCATCTGTAACTTGCCAATCAGCAAAAGCTGGCATCTGTAAATGATCCAATTGTAAATCAGCAGGACCTTTTAGACTAAAATTGGCCGTACCGGCGCTAATTTTAACTTTTGTTAATTGTAGTTGTTGTCCTAGCCACAGACCAGTTGCGGACTTTTCCGTTAACTTATCCGTTATGATTGCTCGGGTAGATTCAGGTAAATCACCTAAAATAGTCGTCTGCTTCTTTTTAATAATGCCGGCTTTTTCCTGGGCAATATCAGCTAAAGTAGGCCCAATAATTTGTTCATGATCCAGCCCAATTGAAACAATTACACCAATCATTGCTTCAATGACATTCGTACGATCATGTTCGCCGCCAATTCCAACCTCAATCACACCGACATCAATTTGTTGTTGGGCAAAATAGACGAACATCAAAACAGTATCTAATTCAAATTCAGTTAACGTTAAATCAGCAGCGTCTAACTTAGTCTTAACTTGATTCACAAGTTTTAACAAGTCAACATCGCCAATTTGTTGATTATTTAATTGAATCCGTTCGTTAAAACGTAAAATAAACGGTGATGTAAACAAGCCAACTTGATACCCGTGAGCGACTAATAGCTCGCTGATCAAATGACTGACAGACCCCTTACCATTTGTCCCGGTTACATGAATACTAGGAAAAGTATCCTGGGGGTTATCAAATAATGCTAAGGCCTGTTTCATTAACGTTAATTTATTTTCTCGATGAAATTTCGGTCGCGAATGAATATAAGCTAGTGCCTCTTCAATCGTTGTAAACATCAGCATACCTCTATTCCCGGATAAAATTTAAAGCGTGCAAAAGACAACAAACTGCCTTTTATACTTTATTTATTTGCTTGTAATTCGTCAATCCGACTAACCGTTGCTTCTTGTTGTTTAACGTAATCAGCACGTTTCGTTCGTTGTTCGGCAACAACAGCTTCTGGTGCCTTAGCAACGAAATTAGCATTGCCTAATTTACGATCAATTCGTGTAATTTCGCCGGTCAAACGTTCATTTTCTTTTTGAAGGCGCGCAATTTCTTCATCCAAATCGATTAATTCAGCTAATGGTACAAAAATTTCAGCGTCAGTTGTGACAGCTGACATCGCTAGCTTAGGTGCTTTGACATCTGGTCCAATCACAATAGTCGTTGGATTCAAGAAGCGTTCCAAGAATTCAACGTTATCATCTAAAATGTTCTTCATTTCAACGGAACTTGTCTTGATTAAAATCTCAACTTGTTTAGAAATTGGTGCGTTAGCTTGCGTCCGAATATTACGAACGCCACGAATAACTTCGATTAAAGCTGACATTTGTTTTTCAGCATCATCATCGGCTAAATCAGCGTTGTATTCAGGGTATTTAGCCACAACCAAAGATTTACCATTGTGTGGCATACTTAACCAAATCTTTTCGGTAACAAATGGCATCGTTGGATGCATTAGCCGTAAAATTTGGTCTAAGACATAGAGTAAGTTTTGACGTTTTGCTGTTTTAGCCGCTTCATCATCACCATTTAAGACAGCCTTACTCATTTCGATGTACCAGTCACAGAAATCGTTCCAAATAAAGTTGTACAAGAGACGACCAGACTCACCGAATTCAAAGTTATCATTCAAACGTGTAACATCAGCAATTAATGAATTCAAGCGGCTCAAAATCCAGCGATCAGATAAATCATAACGATCACGACTAGCTGGTTGATCAGTTGCCTTAATATCGCCTAAGTTCATAATGACGAAACGACTTGCGTTCCAAATTTTATTAATAAAGTTCCAAGCAGCAGCAACTTTTTCATAACTGAAACGTGTATCTTGACCTGGCGTTGAGCCTGTTGATAAGAACCAACGTAAAGCATCGGTACCGTACTTAGCAATAACGTCCATTGGGTCGACACCGTTGCCTAGAGACTTACTCATCTTACGACCTTGTTCATCACGCATTAAACCGTGAATTAAGACATTTTCAAAAGGTCGTTTGCCTGTGAATTTCAAACTTTGGAAAATCATCCGAGCAACCCAGAACGGAATAATATCGTAACCCGTTACTAACGTTGAAGTTGGGAAATAACGTTTGAAATCTTCACTATCAGTATCTGGCCAACCCATTGTTGAAAATGGCCACAAAGCGCTGGAGAACCAAGTATCTAATACGTCAGGATCTTGTTCCCAATTTTCAATATCCTTGGGTGCTTCCATACCAACATAAATTTCGCCAGTTTCTTTATGATACCAGGCTGGAATTTGATGACCCCACCAAAGTTGACGAGAAATAACCCAGTCATGAATGTTTTCCATCCATTGGCTCCACGTTGTTTCAAAACGTTCAGGTACAAAATTAACCCGATCTTCAGTTTTTTGATTAGCAAGTGACATTTCTGCCAATGGCTTCATCTTAACAAACCATTGTGTTGACAAACGTGCTTCGACTTGAACGCCTGTCCGTTCAGAGTGACCAACACTATGAACGATTGGATCTGTACTGATTAAATAACCTTCAGCCTCTAAATCAGCAACCATTGCTTTACGAGCCGTAAAACGATCCATGCCTTGATACTTACCGGCATTTTCGTTCATAGTTGCATCTGGATTCATGGTATTAATTCGTTCTAGGTCATGACGATTACCAACTTGGAAGTCGTTAGGGTCATGTGCTGGTGTGATTTTAACCATCCCAGTACCGAATTCTGGATCAACATATTGATCAGCAATAATTGGAATATGGCGGCCTTGTAATGGCAAGATAACTTCCGTACCAACTAATGCTTTATAACGTTCATCACTTGGATTAACAGCAACGGCTGTATCACCAAACATTGTTTCTGGACGTGTTGTTGCAATTTCAATATAGTGTTTACCATTAAAAGTTTGTTCTGGATCAACAAAAGGATACTTCACATGATAAAAAGCGCCTTGATCATCTTGGTGAATAACTTCAATGTCAGACAAAGCTGTTTGTGCTTGAGGATCCCAGTTAATAATATATTCGCCCCGATAGATTAAGCCTTCGTTATATAAGTCAACGAAAACTTTACGAACTGCTTTAGACAAGCCTTCATCCAAAGTAAATCGTTCTCGTGAATAATCAACGGAAATACCCATTTTAGCCCATTGGTCATGAATAGTTTTTTCGTATTCATCAACCCAATCCCAAACTTTGCCGACAAATTTTTCGCGGCCTAGGTCGTAACGCGTGACGCCTTCTTCACGTAACTTAGCTTCAACCTTAGCTTGAGTAGCAATACCCGCGTGGTCAGTGCCAGGGAGCCACAAAACATCGTAGCCTTGCATCCGCTTCTGGCGAATAATCATATCTTGTAACGTCGTGTCCCAAGCATGACCTAAGTGCAACTTACCTGTAACATTTGGTGGTGGGATGACGATTGAGTATGGTTTTGCTTTTTGATCGCCACTTGGCTTGAAGACATCTTCGTCTAACCAAGTTTGATAACGACCCGCTTCAACGGCCTGCGGATCATATTTTGGTGCCATTTCTTCTGCCATGGTTAATAACTCCTTTATTAAAAATCTAAATTAACATTGTGATGATGAAGCTGAACATTGAACTTGAGAAAATTGAAATATTTGACTTGTGGGGTATTTTCGTGCTTGCGCAGAGGTTGTACATAGAAGGTAGTGTTCGCCGTGGCGGTGAAAAATATTTAACGCTGGAACGCTGTGGGTACGACTTTAAGCCAAATAAAACTCAATTTGTCTTAAAGCTCGGCCTTGCTGTTAGTGGTCAAACCACTAACAGCAATTTCACAGCTGAACGATATTTTTCACTGCCACTAAATTAACAAGCTGGCAACCTTGCTTCGCGCTGACTAATATGTGGCTAATTGACCCTTAAAATTTACGAAGTGCAAATTTGTAGTCAAACTTTATCAACTCTATTTAGTCAGTGGCTAAAGAAAATTGCGGTCAGTCGCGGAATTGTTGTTAATGGTTGGACCATTTACAACAAAGCTCGTATTTAAGACGAATTGGTTTTGATTCGGCTTAAATCGATGCTCGCAACGTTCCACCGCAGATTTTCTGGAGCCATGAAGACTAGCCAGCTAGTGGTTTTAGTTCCGCTCTGACAAATTTATTTGGTTTAAATCGACGTTCGCAGCGTTCCACCGTGTATTTCGCACAGGCACGAAGAAGGACAATCTCATAGTTCTAGGTCTTGAACTTTTAGCCCGGCACGCCCACATTATCTAATTTTTCAGCCGACAAAAAATCGCCCTATCAACTATAGGACGATTGCTCGCGGTACCACCTAAATTGAAGTCAGTAAAACCAACTTCCAACTCAAACACAATAACGGCGTGGCCCGGCGAGAACTACTATTTTCATTATCGCAACTCACAAGCTACCAATTGATTTATACCTAGAAACTTTCCACTAACGTTTCCTCACTGTAAGCCAGTCCATCAATCGCTCTTATTCAATGTTATTAACGTTCATGTTAGCCTAGAAAAAAGAATTCGTCAACTGGAATGATGTCGTCATTAGTATTTGTTTGAGTTACTTATTTGAAACTTTCTATAAATCATCCAATCTTGATTAAACGTCGGAAATTTCTGCAAGTAATAATAGATTTTGAACCTCACTGGTTAAATCCAAATAACGAACGTGCACATTTTTAGGAACGTGCACCGGTTCAGGCGCAAAACTCAAAATTGACGTAATGCCACAATCCACTAAATAATCAACCACTTCTTGAAACGCATGGCTTGGTACTGTCGAAATAACGCCTTTAATCTGTTGCGTTTGAATAGTTGCCTTTAAATCACTTAATGGTTGAATCGTCACTTTGTTGATGGTTTCACCAATGACGTGTGGATCAGCATCGTAGGCGGAAATAATTTCTAAATTAGGGTTTCGCCGAAAATTATTTATCAATAGCGCGCGGCCTAAATTACCAACACCAATTAATGCCAAGCCCTGTGTTTCATTGACTTCTAAAATTTCACCGAAAATTTGAATTAAATGAGCAATATCATAGCCATAACCGCTTTTTCCTAAATCACCAAAGTAAGAAAAATCACGGCGAATTGTGGTTGGTTCAATTTGAATAATCTTCCCTAGCTGGGCTGACTTAATTCGCAAATAACCATTATCCGCTAAATTACACAATGTTCGATAATAAATTGGCAGGCGTTCTAAACTCATGCGTGGAATTTTTTTATTGTGTGGTGTCATCGTAGCTACTCCATTTTTGTTAATTAAATCACATTTATAGAATAACAAAAAAGCGCTTCATCTGCAAGAGACGACGCGCTTTTGATGAGTCACAGCTAATTTAAAACATAATCAGTGATAGTTTATAAAACAGATTGAATATCAGCTTGATCAGTCGTTAAGAATTCATCGTGACTATGGATTTCCGTTATTTTAACACCAGCTAATGCGCGAGCCATTAAAGCTTCACCATCAAGTTTTTCTTCATAGTAACGAGCCTTGTCTAAACGTGGTCTAGTCTTAGGACGTGGTGGCGCAAAAATTGTACAGCAGTCTTCAAATGGCATAATAGATAAGTCAAAAGTATCAATTTTTTCAGCAATATCAATGATTTCATTCTTATCCATAGTTGCTACTGGACGAATAATTGGCATATTCGTCACATCGTTAATTGCTACCATGCTTTCCAACGTTTGTGAAGCAACTTGACCCACAGACTCACCATTAAAAATAGCTAGTCCATTACGCTTCTCAGCCATTTTAACAGCTAATCGTAACATGAACCGGCGCTGAACGGTCATGAGATAGCCTTCAGGAACTGAACGTTTCACTTCTTCTTGAATTTCAGTGAAAGGTACTTCAATAAACTTAATGGTTCCCACATAAGGTGCTAATTTAGCTGTTAATTCTTTAGCTTTGGCCAAAGCACGCTCTGACGTATATGGTGGGCTGAAAAAGTGAACCATTTCAATTTCAACGCCGCGCTTCATTGCTAAGTAACCAGCAACTGGCGAATCAATCCCACCAGAGAGCATTAACATAGCTTTACCGGCTGTACCAACGGGTAAACCACCAGCACCTTTAATGGTTTCAGAAGACAAATAAATGCCATCATGACGGACTTCAACGCGTAAAGTAATATCAGGATGCTTCATCTGAGCTTTTAAACCAGGGACATTATCATAGATGTAGTCGCCTAACATTAAGTTAATTTGGTTCGTATCTAATTCAAAGGTGTGATCAGAGCGACGGGTATTAATTTTAAAAGTTTCCGCAGTTGGTGCTAATTCCGTCATCATTTCCAATGCGGTTTGCTTCATCAATTCAACGTCTTGAGCAATCCGAATACTTGGTGAGAAGTTTTGAATACCAAAGACTTTGGATAACTTCGCCATCACAGCATCATAATCCGTTCCGTTTAAAGAAATATGCATCCGATCACGTTTAGGATAAATATGCAAATCAGGAAATTGGGCCAAAGCTTTCGTCACGTTACCGTTTAAGCGCCCGATAAATTCGCGACGGTTCTTGCCCTTGGTCGATAACTCGCCATAACGGACGGTTATTTCAGTGTATTTCATCATCATTCTCCTTGGTTATAGGTTCTATTAATCACGTCTCATTATTTCAACGCTTAGTTACTCAGTAGCCGTCAAAAATTAAGCACGGCCGTTCATCCGTTCAAAACGTTGATAAATTGTAGGAAATACTTTAATAAATTGATCAACTTCAGCCTGAGTATTAGCGTCATCTAAACTAATTCTAACGGCACTAGTCGCTAATTTTTCAGGAACCTTCATGGCCTTAAGCGTTGAAGATTCATCGCCAGAACGTGAAGAACAAGCACTAGTCGTTGATAAATAAATATCTTTGGCTTCTAAAGCATGCACCGTTGTTTCACCTCGAACACCAGCAATTGCAAAACACAAAATATGTGGTGCAAAATTAGCTGTAACTGGTGAGAAAATCGTGATATCTGGCAAAGCACTTAAGAAATCAACCAACTGTTGTTTTAAAGCTAATTCATGTTGCGCCTTTTTAGCTTCATCAGTTACAGCCAAACGCAACGCCTTACTCATCGCTGCAATAGCAGGTAAGTTTTCGGTCCCGCTACGGTGGTTGGTTTCTTGACCACCACCGCTCATTAAAGTGCCCAATGCGCGACCTTTTTTAGCATAAATAAAGCCAGTACCCCGAGGACCATGAAATTTATGCGCAGAAAATGTCGCAAAATCAACTCGTTCAGGTAAAACTTGTGACCATAAATTCTTACCCACACTTTGTACCGCATCAACATGGAAGTGAACGGTTGGATAATTTTTTAAAATTTCACCAATCTCTGTGATCGGTTGAATGGCGCCAATCTCATTATTAACAGCCATTACTGATACTAACACTGTATCTGGCCGCATTGCTTTAGCCACATCGTCAGGATTAACAAAACCCTGGTTATCAACAGGTACGTAAGTCACTTCCCAACCTAACTTTTCGAGTTGAGCGGCTGAGTTTAAGACAGCAGCATGTTCCACACTTGAAACAATTATATGTTTGCCAAACTCACGCTTAGCCATCGCTGTTCCCTTAATCACCCAATTGTCGCCTTCAGTGCCGCCACTAGTGAAATAAATTTCATTAGCCGCACAACCAACTAAATCAGCAATTTGTTGTCGTGCTGATTGTAATAATTGTAAAGCATGATCGCCCAAGCCATGTAAACTAGAAGGATTACCCCAGAAATCATTGGCTACGGTATTATAGGTTTGCAATACTTGTGGATCTATTTTTGTCGTTGCACTATTATCAAAATAAATCAAAAATCCTATCTCCCTTAAATATCAACAAATACCAATCAAAATGACATTGACAACAAAGATACTTTGTTCAAATGATGCACGTCACCTTAATCTTTCCAAAAAATAGGACCTGGGTTGTCTTGACCCAGATCCGTAAACTGTGAATTGCAATGAATAATTGCAATTTTTCACTTAGTATAAATTAAACTTTTTAAAATAACAAGTAACTTTATTCGGCGTCGTCTTGGTCTTGTGCTTCATTGTCCGCATTTGTGTTGTAATATGAAGCTTCAATGCGTTTAAATGAACCTGGTTCAACCTGATCTAAGGCTGATGCAATCGTATCTAACGCCATTTCATAATCAAATTCTTGATTATAAATTCGTTTAGCTTCATTAGCAGCACCTGCTAACGTCTCATTACCATAAGTATAACGGTTAGCATATTGCAAAGCTTGTTCTGTTAAAACAGCAGCATCATGCAAATCTTCCGACTTTTGGGTCAAAGTATTTAAATCTTCTTGCGTCATCAACATTTGTTTCGTAATATCTTCGACATTGATTTGGACTTGATTTAAATTATTTTTTAGCTTAGCAACTTCATCACTAACCATACTGAAATATTCAGTGTAAGATTTTGGCAAACCTGGCAAATGCATTTGTTCAACATCACGTTGAATATTCTTTAAGCTTAACTCGAATTGCGTTACATTTTGTTTGGCGACCCTTTCGCCTTCAAACAGGCCAGAAACGCCATTGCTAATTTGATATTGCTTAGCTTGCATTTCATTTAAATTAGTAATGATCTCATTAAACTCTTTAACTGTTTCAGTATAAACAGCTTGATGATCAGCAATCTCTTGAATAGCAATATCATATTCTTTATGCATGTCAGCTGTTTCTGATTGCATCCGTCGTGCTTCTTCTAATTCATTATGCGTCAACACATAGTTTTGGCTTAAATGATCCAACGACATAATTAAGTTCGTCACTGAAATACTGGCATGGTTTAAGAATTCAGAAGTATCTTTTTGTAATTGTTCAACTTCTTTTTTAGCATCAATTTCTTCTTGCAAACGATCATATAATTCGTCAATTTGCGTCACAATGCCTTGATTGTTTTGCTCAACCAATGGTAAATCTAAGTTACCTAAAGCTTGTGAAGTAACCGTGATCTTATTGTGCAATAAGGCAACGGTTTCTAAAATACCGGGTTTAGTAAAGTTATAATGGTCAGCCCGCATTTTTTCATAAACGTTTTTAATTTCTGTTAATTGATCAGGGAACTCAACGTTTAATTCATGATAACGCGGTGGAATACGAACCATGATATCTTTAAGCTCATCAAGTTTTTTACTAATATCAGCAAGTCCTTGCCGAGCTTCAAGGTGATCGCCTTGACTTGTTAATTTGCGGACTTGTTCGAATTGTTTGTCCACATCACTTAACCGATCTTCAAAAGCATCAACAGAATTACCGTAATCAAATGACTTCGTTAAAACTTCTTTACGCATTTCTCGATATTTCGTTGACAACTTTTCAATTTCAACTTTGTTTTGTTCACTACTTCTAACCAAGCGATTAAGTGAGTCAGCAACGTCACTATTTTCTGATTGAGCCTCTTCTAACTGTTGTGTTGTGCTCTCAATCATCTTGTTAGCTGTAAATAGTTTAAAGCTTTGATTAGCCTTCTCTGTATCCGTAATATTCTGATACAAAACACCAAACTTATCATTAATCAGCTTATAGTAAACATTACGCCACTTCTCAAAACTCTTGTGACTTTCACCGGCAAGATTCATTGCTTCCAGTTGTTCAATGGTCTTGTAGATGGGCTGGTTCGTCATCTTTTCAAAATCATCGCTTAACTGGCTAATTCGTTTCTCATTTTGACCACGCTTAACTGCTGCATATAAGACAACTGCCAAGACGACAATCAAAAGTCCTAAGACTACAAAAATCCAACTTTGCACAATAAGTACACCCCTACAAACAAAATAATTGCCTCAACATAGAAATTTATCCATAATAAAATATCTTTAACTAGAATTATAGCAGATTTAACAAGCAGTCCAAGATATACTGATGTAAAATATAAATTATTTAAGGTTAATTTAACAAGCTGAAGCAGAAAGGAATAAAAATGGATCAACTTATCTTAGAACAATTCGACGCTATCTTTGCCGATGAAGAATATCGTACTGAAAATCAAGTGTCGCTTTTAGCCAATGCCAGTGCCTTTATTAAAGAATTAGTACCTGATATAAATTGGGCCGGCTTTTATTTATGGCAGCCTGAAGCTAAGCGCCTTGAATTAGGACCTTTCCAGGGAAAATTAGCATGTGCGCTAATCGCTAATCAAAGCGGTGTTTGTGGCACAGCTTTTGCCCAACAAAAAGCAATTCGGGTTGCAAACGTTCATGAATTTGCTGGCCATATTGCTTGTGACGCTGCAACCAATTCTGAAATGGTCATCCCTTTAAGCAGCGATCAGCAGCCAATTGGTGTTTTAGATTTAGATTCACCAAAGTTAAATCGTTTTTCAGAACAAGACCAGAAAATTTTAACAGAATTAGTTGCCAAAATTGGTCAATTACTGGCTAATAGCGGGCAAACAAATTAGAGCTAACCACTTAGTTTTACTTGCTTTAGGATATTTGATTTGTTATACTAGCGTTTGTGTAGAATATGCAGCACAAGGCGGCAAGCTCGTCAACATTTACCAACTACTTTAGTTCAATTGCGTAACCCGCGGCTGCACGTGGCGAAGATTGCAATGGTAAATGCACGAATGTCAAACCTTGATCGTGTATTTTACTCCAATTATATTTTTGGAGGATTTTTTAATGTCTAGATATACAGGTCCTACTTGGAGACTTTCACGCCGTCTTGGCATCTCTCTCTCAGGTACAGGTAAAGAATTAGCTCGTCGTCCATATGCTCCTGGCGAACATGGTCCTAACAACCGTCGCAAGATTTCAGAATATGGTATGCAATTACGCGAAAAGCAAAAATTACGTATGATGTATGGTATGACTGAACGTCAATTCCGTAACTTATTCGTTCGCGCAGGTAAAATTCGCGAAGGTAAGCACGGTGTTAACTTCATGGTCTTACTCGAACGTCGTCTTGATAACGTTGTTTATCGTCTTGGTTTAGCAACTACTCGTGCACAAGCTCGTCAATTAGTTGCTCATGGCCATATCACAGTTGATGGCAAACGTGTCGATATTCCTTCATACGAAGTTGAAATCGGCCAACAAATCTCATTACGTGAACGTTCACGTAACTTGGTTATTGTTAAAGCAGCATTGGAAGGCACAGTTAGCCGCCCATCATTTGTTACTTTTGATGACAACTCAATGACTGGTTCTCTTGTACGTTTACCAGAACGTGAAGAACTTGAACCAGAAATCGACGAAGCACTTGTCGTTGAATACTACAACCAAAAACTTTAATCTTTACGATTTTATTCTTTTGGTTATGCAAAAAGGACTTCTCATCACGAGAAGTCCTTTTTTGTTATCATAAAAGCTAATTTAAAATTTATCATCGGTAATATACTGACGATTATTTCATTTTATTGTGTTTGCTTTCAATTCGTGACTGTAACTTATGTTGTTGATCCTCAACCCACGAATCAGTTGCTAACGAACGGCGATAATCTTCAGCAAACTGGCCCACATCTTTACCAACATAATCGAGAACCGCTAGTCCCTGAGCAGCACCTTCTTCAAAGAAATCAATCAATTGATATAAACCGGCTACCGTGTCTAATCCCGAACCAGAGGCCAGACTGAACAGATATTTTTCGATTTCTTTATACACAACTTGATAATCTTTAGGCAAGGCTTTAACGCGTTGCATTTGTTGCCGTCACTCTTTTTTATCTGCGATCATCTTTTTTAATTCTTGGAATGGTTTCATTATTTATCTCCTAATTTACGTTGAACTCGTTGATTCAATTTACGTTGGTCTTTAGTCGCATAACGTTCTACCCAATTAGGTAACTCTGCTGCTTGTCCAAAATCTCGTGCAAAAGCTTGAACATCTTGTCCCATAAAATCTTGAACTGAAAGCTCATCATGAGCTGCTTCAATTAAATGATCAAGTAATTGAATTTGAGTGTCTATTAAGTCGAAGCCGTCAAAGCCACCATAGGTATTAAACCAATAATTAGAGACTTCTTGGAAAGCTTCACGATAATCTTTTGGAAGTTGATCAACTCGTGCAAGCTGACGTTGATATTTTTCTTTAGTTGCTTTTAATTACTTTAAATCCCAGTACTCTCTTTTAATCATCTTGATCATGCTCCTTAAGTTGCTCTAAACGTTGCACTAAAAAGGCCCACTTCTGCCAAAAATTAACCAATTCTTCTTGACCGGCCTGATTTAAAGAATAAAATTTTCGCATTGGTCCAATTTCACTTTTACGTTTGCTAATGGTCACTAATTGTTTTTTCTCTAAACGCATCAAAATGGTATAAACAGTTCCTTCAACAATATCGTCAAATCCTAGATCTTGTAGACGTTTCGTGATTTCATAGCCATAAGTTTCGCCACGGCTAATCACTTCTAAGATGACACCTTCTAAGACACCCTTCAGCATCTCTGTAATATTTTTCATCTAATTTCTCCTAAATTGTATTACTTAGTAGATAACCAAAATAAAAGCAACTTTTCATCTGCTTATTCGTATATTAGGTCAAGTTGAGATATTCGTCAACTACTTTGTTTAAGCAAGTAGCTAGCTACTTTTTACTGATATCCCCAGTTGCTGTGAAGTCTTAAAGACTGTCCGCGCTTCATTAAACCTGCTATAATAATTGAGAATTAACAAGTCTAGTGGAGGAACGCTGATGTCAAAAACAAATGACAAGT
This sequence comes from Lapidilactobacillus dextrinicus DSM 20335, assembly GCF_001436095.1. Lineage (GTDB taxonomy): Bacteria > Bacillota > Bacilli > Lactobacillales > Lactobacillaceae > Lapidilactobacillus > Lapidilactobacillus dextrinicus. Next base: position 196,481 of record NZ_AYYK01000001.1, read on the forward strand.
CAGGAAAATTAACTCATCTTGCTGGCAAAACTTTTACCGTCGTGGATAAAGTACTCGGCAGCATTGGCTCAGTGGCAGATACAATTAATAAAGTAGCCCCAAGTGTCATTGATGAAAGTGCTAAGGTAATTGATGCCCATCTAGAAAAGCACAAGGCTGACTTTAAAATGCCTGGACTAACTGGTTTAACGCTGGCTGAGGCCAAGCGCATTCTAGAAACTTACCAACTACAATACGCCTTGGTCCTGATGACACCAAGCCCTAAGCTTGCCAACGCTCACCCTGATATTGTACTTTCAACAACGCCGAAAGAAAAAAGTAAAGTTGGCCTCAAGACATTTGTTCGCGTCTACTATGTAACTGAAGCTGTCATCTTAGCAAGCCAACAAATAATTGACGATCAACAAACAGCCAAGACTAATGCTAAAGCAAAAAAACAGGCTGCTCATCGCCAACAACTTAAACAAACAACGGACACCGCCAAATCTTTATCCACAGGTGCATTAACTGGTCTGCGCCATCTAACTAAAAAAACAGCTAAAAAATCAAAAACTAAAGACGGCCGGATCGATATTGCTGATTCTGCTGTTGAATCCGAACCAGAATCTTCCACTACCACTAATCAAGAAGATTAATCTTAAAATCAAAAACCACAATAAAAAACGCTCAATTACAATCATACCGTTAAACTAAACGTTGACGGCATCATGTAATTGAGCGTTTTTTGCTTAATTCTAAATCAACTCTACCGAGCAATAAAAGCAGCTTTAGGCCAATGTCTTAATTAATTTACTCATCATCTTTTCCAGTTTGCGCGTTTCACTAACCGTGACTGTTTTTTCTGTGAATTGTTGTTGAACAGCGGCAGTAATGCGATCAAGTGCAGTTGCGTCATGACCATTAGGCAAAATCACAGCTAAAATATAATCGACAGCTATTTCATCATCGCCCCACGCTACGGACGATTCCAAAGGAAATAAGCGGAATTTCGGTTGATCCAATTCCGGATACGAGGCACGAGCAATGGCAATATGTTGATCAACGATACAAGCACCATTAACCTCACTACTCAAGAAACTACTCCGTAAGACTTGATTGTCTAATGCTAATTCGGCTGCACAGTTATTCGCAACGGTTGTTAATAAGTTGATTTCGTCCCAATTTGTAGCTGAAAAATCTGTTGCAACATAGTTTCTTTTAAGTGTTTTGAACATGGTGCATTCCTCCTCGACTTTTAACTGTTAATCGTGATCCCTTTGACCACGCCTATACTGTATTTGATGTAACGCGTTTCATGTCAAGGCTTTTGTTGGAATTTTTTTGCAACATTATCAACTGCTTTAAAAAATTTCGTTTAACTAAAAAAAGCTAAATCCGAATTGAGATTTAGCTTTTTTAATTTAATGCTCATTGCCTAAGTTATTATTGTCTTAAAATAAAATCTGATTGCACAGCTAAGCGAGTTGTGGCAAGATGTTGTGCCGTGACCATTCTAAAGGCTTCTCGACCGACAACATCCAAATGATGATCAATTGTAGGTATGTTCAATAGCATGCTCGACACTTGATATTCTTGCCCAACCAACCCCGGCACAGGCAAACCATGGTCTAAATAATACTGGCGTGCACCTGTGGCCACATCATCGCTATTAGCAAATAAATAATCAATCATCACATTATCCTTAACAAATTGTTGTGCTGCATCGTAGCCCTCTTGATAAGTATTAACGTAGGCAACAATATTCCTTTGATCCGCCGGCACGCAATAATATTTCAAATAAGCTCGCATTACTGCCTTACTCGTCGCACTGATGGGTTCTGGACGACTAAAAGTAAACGCAATATGGCGGGCACCTTTTTTCTTTAAGTAAGCAAATGCCGCTTGATAAGCTGACTCTCGGTATGAAAAGACCGCTGGAATTTTAATACTGCCTGGATCTTCACAAACCACTACTGGTCCGAACTGTAAATAAGTGGCCAATTCCGACAACGCTAGTGCGCGCGATGTAAAAATCAATCCATCATAGACTTTTCGCCGTAACTGCTCCAAATAATGGCGTTCAAGTTCTTGATCATAAGCTGAAGGCAAAAACGTGACGTGATACTCGCTATCAAAAGCAGCATCTAACATGCCTTTAATTAATTGTGTATAAAATGGATGGTTAACATCTGGTAAAACAACGCCAATATTGTGTGTTGAACCGGTACTTAAATCTTGCGCAATAGCGTTAGGCACATAATTAAGCTCTTTAACAATTGCTTCAATTTTAGCTTGTGCTGTGGCCGAAACATAACCACTATGATTCAAAGCTCGTGAAATTGTAGAAATAGAATAGCCACTTTTTTCGGCAATATCCCGAATCGTTGTCATAATTGTGTAACTCCTCTAATTATCATCGTTATTAGTTGCTGAGCCTCAATTTAATCAGCAGCAACTAATAGCTTCCCTCTACTATCTTAGCAAATGAAACGGGTTCCATGGCAATAAAATTTAAAAAGTTACAATTTTCAATTAATTATTTTACTAATTCTTAGTTTGGCTGAATTTTAACCTTAGTGTCACTTTTTAATTCACAAAAATAGCCTTGTCGAACTAACTGTTCAGACAAGGCTATTTTTAGTTGAAAATGTTGCTTTTACAACACATTCTCTTCTTTAGAGTTAGAATTCAATTCAATTAACTTACCCGTATCAAGGTAAATAATCCATTCGCAGATATTCGTGACATAATCGCCAATCCGTTCCAAGTAACTATCCACTAACATATAGTCCATACTACCAATGATCGTATCTGAATCTTCTTGCATTTGTTTGATACACATCTTGTAAATTTTGTTTGAGAATTCATCAACGAGTAAATCTTCCTTAGCAATTTTACGCGCACGTTTCTCATCAGATTTAACATAGGCATCTAGTACTTCTTCAACCATCTGCTTAACTTTTGTCGCCATTTGGGCCAACGTTTCCTCGATTTCAGGTGCACGTGTGTTGCCCTTAACGCGAATTGTTGACTTGGCAATACTAACTGCGTGATCACCCATTCGTTCCAAATCAGAACTAGCCTTCATCACAGTCACAATCATCCGTAAGTCTGTTGTCACGGGTTGTTGTAAGGCAATCATTTCAAACGAACGCTTCTCTAAGTCAACTTCTCGTTCATTAATTTGAACATCAGCATCAATAACTTCTTGTGCTAAAGTTTTATCGTGATTAATAAAAGCATTTACTGATTTATAAATGGCCTCGTTAACCATCATGCCCATTTCTGAGAAACGAACATGTAAGTCATTTAACTCATCATCAAAATTTTGTCTAAACATTCATTATTCTCCTTATTAGCCGAAGCGCCCAGAGATATAATCTTCGGTTTCTTTATGTTCAGGTTGCATGAAAATATCTTTAGTTTTACCATATTCAATTAACTTGCCACCTAAGAAGAAGGCTGTTCGATCAGATAATCGTGACGCTTGTTGCATATTTCTCGTCACAATAACAATCGTATAATCTTCTTTTAATTTTAGCATGGTTCGTTCGATCTTATCACTAGAAATTGGGTCCAACGCACTTGTCGGTTCATCCATTAAAATAACCTTAGGTTGCGTTGCTAAAACACGAGCAATACAAATCCGTTGTTGTTGACCGCCAGAAACACTCAAAGCATTGTCATGTAAACGATCCTTTAATTCATCCCAAATTGCGGCCTGTTGCAAACTACGTTCAACGGCTTCATCAAGAACGGCTTTGTCCTTTTCACCAGAAATACGTAAGCCATAAGTCACATTATCATAGATTGAAAAAGGAAATGGATTAGGCTGCTGGAACAACATGCCCACTTCTTTACGCAAATCAACGGCGTTCATGCTAGGTGCATAAATATCTTTACCATTTAACTTAACCGTTCCTGTCACTGTTACATCTGGAACTAAGTCGTTTAAACGATTAATGGTTTTCAATAGCGTTGATTTACCACAACCAGAAGGGCCAATCACAGCAGTAATTTCATTTTTACGAAAATCCATGGTTACACCTTTTAAGGCTTCAACTTTGCCATAATACAGATGCAAATCCCGAATTGAAATTAAATTTTTATCTTCAGACATTATAAACTCCTATGCGCTGCAATCAATTAACCAAAGTGACCAGAAACATAATCTTCAGTGGCCTGAATTTTCGGACGCGTAAAGATTTTACGTGTTTCATCATATTCCAAAGCATTACCTAAATGGAAAAATGCGGTATAGTCACTAATCCGTCCAGCCTGTTGCATATTATGGGTCACAATAATAATCGTGTAACGTTCTTTTAATTCCATCAATGTTTCTTCTAACGTTGCCGTTGAAATTGGATCAAGTACAGCGGCCGGTTCGTCTAATAATAAGATATCAGGCTTCATGGCAATCGCACGAGCAATACATAAACGTTGCGCTTGACCGCCGGATAAAGCTAAAGCACTTTGATGAAGATCATCTTTAACTTGCTCCCATAAGCCAGCCTGCTTCAAGGTCGTTTCAACCGTTTCGTCTAAGACATCTTTACGTTTTTCACCATGACGTTGTAAGGCAAAAGTGATGTTGTCATAAATTGACTTAGCAAAGGGATTGGGTTGTTGAAAAACCATGCCAATATGTTTGCGCATTTCATAGACATCAACTTCATTACTATTAACGTCTAAACCGCGATACATAATTTTACCAGTTACTTTAGTACCAGCAATATTATCATTCATGCGGTTTAACGAACGTAAATAAGTTGACTTTCCAGAACCAGAGGCTCCGATTAATGCCGTAATCTTAAACCGTTCAAAAGCTAACGAAACGCCATGAATTGCTTCATGAGTCCCATAAGAAACATGGATATCATCAGTAGATAGCGCAATCTCGCGCTTACCATCGTCTAAATCTTTAATATAGCGATCTTCACTATCATAAGTCTTCATGAACTAGTTGCGCTCCTTTACACCAGTTAAGCGAGCATAGAGGCGATTGCCCACATAACGCGCTAGGAAATTTAAAAGTAAAACAAATAATACTAAAACAGCTGAAGAAGCAGCCGAAACTTGTGTTGCATCAGGAATAATACCCTCTGAGTTAATCTTCCAAATATGGACAGCTAATGTTTCAGCTGATCGCATTGGGTTCAAAGGACTGGCAATATATAATGGATTCCAATTACTGAAGTCTAATGATGGCGAACTTTGTCCAGCTGTATAGATCAAAGCAGCGGCCTCACCAAAAATTCGACCCATTCCCAAGATCATCCCTGTAATAATACCTGGCAAAGCAGCAGGAACAACGACATGAATGACTGTTTCCCAACGTGACAAACCTAAAGCATAGCCGGCTTCACGTTGCGTATAGTGAATAGCTTGCAGCGAATCTTCAACTTTACGCGTTAACAAAGGTAGATTAAAGACCGTCAACGCCAAGGCACCAGATAAAATCGAGAAACCAAATTTCATATTGATAGAAAAAACTAAGAAACCAAATAAACCAACCACAACTGAAGGTAATGAACTTAAAATTTCAATAGCGTTACGAATTAAGCTTGTGATCCAGTTTTTAGGTGCATATTCAGATAACCAAATACCTGCGCCTAATGAAAGTGGTACTGAAATAATCATTGCCAAAACTAATAAATAAACAGAGTTGAATAACTGAACGCCAATACCGCCGCCTGCTTGAAACGAACTAGATTTACTGGTAATAAAATGCCAGCTAACATTAGGTAGTCCAGAAATTAAAATATAAAGTAACAGGAATGCCAAGACAAAAATAATGAAAATTGAAATCATGTATAAAACAAAGGTGGCAATCTTATCCCATTTACGTGGTGTCATTAACGCATTGCCCCCTTCTTACCAATCCAACGAATCAAGATATTAAAGATTAATGGCATAATCAACAGTAATAGTGCTAATGACCAAAGCGCATTATTACTTAATGAACCCATAACTGAGTTACCCATGCCCATCGTCAAGACACTGGTTAATGTTGAAGCTGGTGAGATTAAGTTTTGTGGTAACAACATCGCATTACCAATAACCATCTGAACAGCTAATGCTTCACCAAAAGCTCGTGACATTCCGAAGACAACGGCCGTGATAATTCCCGAAGTTGAAGCTCTTAAGACAACTTTATAAATCGTCTGCCATCTCGTAGCACCTAAGGCTAACGAAGCTTCGCGATAAGCGCGTGGTACACTCTTAAGCGCATCAACAGTCATTGACGTAACGGTTGGCAAAATCATGACAAACAATACAAACGTCCCAGACAAAATACCAAACCCACTACCGCCAAATGTATGACGAACAAAAGGAACTACAACAGATAAACCAATAAAGCCATAAACAACTGATGGAATACCAACTAGTAATTCAATTACGGGTTGCAAAACTTTTTTACCTAGGCGTGGTGAAATTTCAGTCATAAAGACCGCTGCTCCAATTGCAAACGGTGTTGCAATAATCGCCGCTAAAAAAGTGACCGAAAATGAACCAACAATCATTGGTAAAGCTCCCACTTGAGGATTACCTTGTGCGTCTTTAGCTGATGGGTTCCAAATTGTGCCCGTTAAAAACTTCCATAAATTAACTTTATCTTCAAAGAAGGTTGCTAAACCTTTAGAAGCTACAAAATAAAAAATTGAAACAACGACTGCAATAATAATCGTAATGCAGGCGCCAGAGATCAATTTACCAAAGCGTTCATTTCTACTAGCCCGGGAACGTTTTAAAAGATTGGCCCGAATTTCGTCATTGTTCATTTAATTGTCTCCACCTTTCCTGCTAAATTACGACTAACCTTCATATCCTTAACGGGAATATAGCCCATTGAAGCCACAATTTCATCTTGGATTTTATCAGATAAAATATAATCCATGAATCGTGCAGTTAACCCAGTCGGTTTGCCATTTGTGTACATGTGCTCGTACGACCAAATTTTCCACTTATTAGTTTTTACATTTTTATCTTTTGGTGCAACATTATCAACTTTAATTGTTTTGATGGTGTCATCCACATATGGGAAAGCCATATAACTAATAGCACCTGGTGTTGAAGCGACAATCTGACGTACCATTCCGGTCGAGTCTTGTTCTTGTGCCTGAACGGTACTACGGCCCTTCATTACCCAGCGCTCAAAAGTATCACGTGTACCACTACCTTGAGCACGGTTAATCACAACAATCTTCTGATCTGGCCCACCCAATTGCTTCCAGTTCGTAATATCACCAGAAAAGATTTGTGCTAATTCATCTGTCGATAGATTTTTAATTGGAATATCTTTATTCACAACTGGTGTTACACCAACAACGGCCACTTTATGATCAACTAAGCCTGTCGGATCAATACCTGACTTCTGCTCTGCATATAAGTCAGAATTACCTATTTCAACAGAGCCAGCTTGAATTTGTGACAAACCTGTACCGGAGCCACCGCCTTGAACATTAATAAATTCACCAGCGTGGTCTTCAGTATAACGATCACCAGCAGCTTCAACTAATGGCTGTAACGCCGATGAACCAACTGCTGTAATTGACTGTCCTGATTGTTTCAAACCGCAGCTTGAAAGTAAAAATACAAATGGTATTAAACCTAAAAACAAGATCCATTTCTTTTTCAAGTCTCATTCCTCCATAGTAACTACTTACCAGTATATGGATGTCATGTAACAAAAAGACCCGTTTAATGTAAAAGTATTGTAAATTTTAGTGATAATTTGCAATATCTTTAAATTTTATTGGTCATTATCTTGGCTCAATGGTAATTCAACAGTGAAGATACTACCTACACCTAACTGACTCTTAACCTGAACTTGACCGCCAAGTTGCTCAACTAGATTAGCTACAATTGCTAAGCCTAACCCGGTTCCACCATTATCATGTTGATGAGAATGATCTGCACGATAGAAGCGTTCAAAAATGCGAGATTGATCTTCTGTGGTTAAACCATCACCAGTATCTTTGAACGCCAGCTTCAAAGTATCAGCAGTTGTTTGTAAGGTAATTTGAATCTTACCTTGGGGATGATTATACATAATTGCATTGGTTAACAAATTGCGAACAATTTGGCGAAGTTTAGTAACATCTGTAAAAGTTGGTGCTTGGTAGTGTTGATGATCAAGTGTTACTTCTAATGATTTAGCGGCAATTTGTTGCTGTAGTGATTTTTCTTCGTCTAGAATAAGCTCGTCAACATCAACAGCTTCCCAACTTAACGGTTGAGCTTGATCAGCTTTTGATAATAATAAAATATCAGCAATTAAAGCCTCTAAGTGTTGCGCTTGATCCCGAATAATTTGAATAAACTCAGTTGATTTTTGAGGATCATCCTTAGCACCTGCTAGTAATGTTTCTGCAAATCCGGCAATGGAGGTAACTGGTGTGCGCAACTCATGACTAGCGTTGGAAACAAAGTCTAATTGCATGCGTTCGTTTTGCTTAATCTCAGTTAAGTCATATAACATTACTAAAACTTTTTGTTTAGGCGTGTCGCCATCTTGGTTCACCAATGAAATAACATCAGCCTCAACGAAACGACCATCATCGCCAACTAATTGAATATCTTGCCGCCGATGTGTGTGCTTTAATGGATCACGTAACGCATGCTCAATCATTCGACTCAAGGCATAAGTTTTAACGTAATCAACATAGGTAGCAAGCTGATCCGGCCAAATTGGTGTATTTAAAATCTCGCCTAATGCATGGTTGGCCATATCAACTTGACCAGACTCGTCAATTAACATTACCCCTAGCGGCAAGTTCTCAATTAACGATCGTAAACTTTGTTCTTGAAGTTTAGCATCCCGTAATTGCGAATTTAACGTTGTTCCTAATTCATTAACTTGCACTGATAAATCAAACAATGGATCATCTGGAGTTAAAATAACCGACTCTGGTTCCTGATGATTTTCTACTGCTTTAATATTCTCAGTTAATTGAGCCAACTTTTGTGTTAATTGTTGCCGACGGCGAACGATGAACCAACCTAACGCTGCCAAGATTAATAAATAAATAACGGTAAACCCAATCCACGTCTTTAAATAATGGGTGCGTACGGTTGTAGCGGGTTGAATTAAAACAGCCTGACCTTTATTAGTTTTAGGATCACTGACCAAATAGAGCCAAGTTGTTTGTCCATTGTATTGAACTTTAGTGAATGGTTTGGTTGAATTCACAATATTGTGATCCACGGCATTCTTCGCAACTCGCGCTAACTCGCTACTACCCTCTGCTGGTAAATCAATCGCTGACAACTTAAAGTTTTTGCGCCAACGAGCTAATGTTTGTTCATGATCTTTGGTTAAAACTTCTGCTTGATATTCTGCACCGAAATTTTTGATTTCTTGTTTTTGATTGGTTACTAAAAAGCGATTGACAAAAATTAAAATTAAAACGTAAAAACCAACCGCTAGTAATCCTAAACCATAACGACGTACCCATGATTTATTTTTCAATGTGACTTACCTCCAAACGGTATCCATAGCCGCGCACCGTTAATAAAAATTGTGGTTGCTTAGGATCCGGTTCAATTTTATCGCGTAAATGACTAATCTGGATATCAACCATGCGGCTAATAACTGCTTCTTGTGTCTGCCAAACATTCGTCATAATTTGATCGCGTGTAACAACTTTTTGCCGATTGGCAACGAGAAACTTGAGTAACTCATATTCTTTCTTCGTTAAATTCAAATCACTGCCATTTTTAACCAAATGGTGACGGTCTAATTCCCAACTAACATCGCCAAAGTAAACAACCGTTGCCTTAGTGGTGGCCATCGACTCGCTGCGCCTTAAAATGGCTTTGACTCGTGCTAATAACTCACGGGGACTAAACGGTTTAGTCATATAGTCATCGGCGCCTAACTCCAAGCCAATAATTTTATCTGCTTCTTCATGCTTAGCCGTTAAAATTAAAATCGGCACTTCAATATTTTGTTCTCGCAAACGTTTGGTTACCTCAATACCATCAAGTTTAGGTAGCATTAAATCTAAAACAACAAAATCAAATTCACCTGTAGCTGCCTTTGATAAGGCCAGTTGCCCATCAGCCGCTTCTTCAACTTGATAGCCTGCATGTTGGAGATTATAAGTAATCAATTGTCGAATTGCCATTTCATCGTCAACAACCAATATCTTCTTCATACTAAACCCCTTGAAATTTTTACCTGCAATAAGCCAAATTTGATTGTCTTATATACAATTATCTAATCTATAGTATAGCATGCTGGCACTGGCATTGTCCGCTTGTAGCCACAGATCACCTGTATTTCTTCGCGTTCAATCAACAGCAATAAAAAAAACAACCGACAAAATTATCGGTTGGTTTTTAAAAGGTTATATTTTTAAAAAGCGTCGCATTGAAACAGCTGCGCCCAATGAACCAATTAACATGGCAATCACAATTAAAGCAATATTTAAAGGTAAGAGTAATGCATTTGGTGTCAGCAAATGATAACCAGAAGTCGTTAGTTGTTGCCCCACACCGTTATAAACAGATACATAGCCAAAATCGATAATTACTAAAGGTAGGATAGCCCCTAATAAGCCTGTCCAAGCACCTTCAAGGATAAAAGGCCAGCGAATATACCAGCGCGTCGCGCCAACTAAACGCATAATTTCAATTTCATTTTGTCGCGACAGAATCGTAATTCTGATAGTGTTCGCAATTAAGAAAATAGCCACAACCAATAATAAGACGGAAAAAGCCATCCCCCAATTACGAATACCATTCATTGTTTTAAATAATTTTTTAGTTTGAGTGCCGCCATAATTAGCTCGAGCCACATGATCTAATTTTTTGGCTTGCTTAGCAATAGCCACTGTTTTTTCTGGATCAGTTGCACGTACAACGAAGACATCACTTAACGGATTATCATCGCCATTAAACATTTCAAAAGAGTTGCCATATTGACGAACTACCTTTTTCAACTCGTTTTCTTTTGACGAAAATGTCACTTGATCAACGTGTTTAATTTTTTGTAGTTGTGCCTTTAAAGCTGCCTCTTGCCGATCCGTTGTCTTAGGTTCAATTGAAACTTGCACGCGCACATCGTTTTCAACATCATGAGATAACTTAGTCACGTTAAAGACCAAAGCCAAGGAGATACCAACTAATAAAATAGTAACTGCAACGCCACTAATTGCTGCAAAAGCCATCCAGCCATTTCGCCAAATACTTTTAAAGCTATCGTGCAAATGATTACGCATTGTTGTCCAGTTCATGAGTATATTGACCTCCTTCCTCATCGCGAACGATTTGACCATCAACTACTTCAACCACACGATGAGGTAATTCGTCAACAATTTGTTGATTATGTGTTGCCATAATTACCGTCGTACCACGATCATTAATTCGTTGGAAAATCGTCATAATTCCCGCTGAAGTTTTGGGATCAAGATTACCTGTCGGCTCATCTGCAATCACAATTTGTGGTGAATTAACAATTGCCCGTGCAATGGCAATACGCTGTTGCTGACCACCTGAAAGTTCATCAGGGAAATGATCAGCTTGGGCTTCTAGGCCAACTTCTGCTAATACTTGCGTAACAGCACTACGAATTTCATCGTTATTTTTCCCTAATACATGCAAAGCATAGCCAACGTTTTCAGCTACGGTCATTTTAGGTAACAGCTTAAAATCTTGAAAAACAACACCTAGTGTCCGGCGTAACTTGGGAACTTCACGCTCTCGTAAATGTTGCAGATCAAAGCCATTAACGGTAATTTCGCCGCTAGTTGGGACTAATTCGCGATATAGTAATTTAACTAACGTTGATTTACCAGCACCACTTTGGCCAACTAAATAAACAAACTCTCCGGTTTGAACAGTTAACGAAATATCTTTCAACGCCGCGACACCATTAGGATAATTCTTTGTAACCTCTTTTAATTTGATCGTGCCATTATTTTCCGTCATTTTCTCACCTCATCTAACTAATCGGGATTCTTCTGTTGTAATTCCCATTGTAAATAATGATAAATAAATTCATCGATATCGCCGTCCATAACAGCTTGGCCGTTTCCGGTTTCGTAATTGGTCCGGTGATCTTTAACCATTGTATATGGATGAAAGACATAAGAACGAATTTGCGAACCCCATCCAATATCTGCTTGTACGCCTTTAATCGCTGCTTCTTTTTTGCGTTGTTCTTCTTGCTTCAATTGATAAAGCTTAGCTTCCAGCATACTCATAGCTGTTTCTCGGTTCTGTAATTGTGACCGTTGCGCTTGGGAACTCACGACAATCCCAGTTGGTAAATGGGTCAGGCGAACCGCTGACGAAGTCTTATTAATATGCTGACCGCCGGCACCACTAGAACGGAAGACATCCACACGTAAATCATCAGGATTAATCTCAACTTCAATACTATTATCCAGTTCCGGCATAATCTCCACTGACGCAAAGGAAGTATGCCGACGTCCAGCGGCATCAAATGGTGAAATTCTCACCAGTCGGTGGACACCATTTTCTGAACGTAACAAGCCATAAGCATTATGGCCTTTAATCATCATTGTGACACTCTTTAAGCCAGCTTCATCACCAGGCTGATAGTCAGCAATCTCTGTTGTAAAATGATGACTAGCTGCCCAGCGCTGATACATACGTAACAACATTGAGCCCCAATCTTGGGATTCTGTGCCGCCAGCACCAGGATGAATTTCCAAAATAGCATTATTAGCGTCATATTGTTCAGACAATAAAAGACTCAATTCATATGCATGTAACTGCTCTTGTAATTTAGTAACATCAGCTTCTACTTCACGACGCAAATCAGCGTCATCATCTTCTTGAAGTAGTTCTAGACTCACTTCAATATTTTCAGCAGACGTTACTAATTGTTTGAAATTATCGTACTTTTCTTTTAAGCCATTGTTTTCAGCAATTAGTTGCTTGGCAGCTTCACTATCATTCCAAAAATCTGGTTCAACCATCTTATGTTCATTTAACGCGATCGCTTCTTCTAAGGCATCGAAGTCAAAGAGACCCCCTGAACTGCTTTATTTTGGCATTAGCTGCATTTAATTGATTTTTGATTTCACTTAATTCCATCTTTTAAACTTCCTTTCAAACTTTGCTTGCTAACTTGTTACTTTTAAAAAAGGCGCGCTCAAATAAAAAACTTTGAACCGCGCCCGTAAATTATTCAATTCTAACGCTTGATGTTACGCCGAATTTCGGCTTTCATGAACAGACGGGTTACATCGTAATCGATATCAGCGATCATTTCTTCAAACTTACGGTAACCTTCTTCTTGATACTCAACCAATGGGTTCATTTGACCATAACCCCGTAGCCCAATTGATTGTCGTAATTGATCCATTTCATCAATGTGTTGTGTCCAATGATCGTCAACGACACGTAAGATAACAACTTTTTCAAATTCAAGCATTTGTGCAGGATCAACCAGTTGTGATTGTTTATCAGTAAAGTTCTTATCTACAAAGTTAAATAACAGCCGTTTCAAATCATCTGCAGACTTACCTTGTAAATCTTCTAAACGCAAATCATTTTCAGTTAATAGGTTAGCCAATGCATAATCATATAAGGCCTGTAAATTCCATTCAGATTGTGCACCTTGGGTGTGCAAGTCAACTTGATGATCGATTGTTCGTTTCATCATTGGCTTGAGTACATCCTCTAAGCTATCAGTTGCTGAGATAACTTCCATCCGTTGACTATAAATAACTTCACGTTGTTGGCGCATAACGTCATCATATTGCAACGTATTTTTACGAGTATCGTAGTTATTACCTTCAACCCGCTTTTGTGCTGATTCAACTTGGCGTGTGATCATTCGTGATTGAATAACTTGATCATCTTCAGATAGATTTAAACGATCGAGAAAAGCTTTAATTCGTTCAGAACCAAAACGCTTCATCAAATCATCTTGCAATGATAAGTAAAATTGTGTTTCACCAGGATCACCTTGACGACCAGAACGACCCCGTAACTGGTTATCAATACGGCGTGATTCATGACGTTCAGTACCAATTACAGCTAAACCACCAAGATCAACTACCCCAGGTCCAAGTTTAATATCGGTACCACGACCGGCCATGTTAGTTGCGATAGTAACAGCGCCACGCTGACCGGCATTCATGATGATTTCTGCTTCTTTAGCATGATTCTTAGCATTTAAAACAGCATGTGGAATATTTTCCTGATCCAACATATGTGACAATAATTCAGACGATTCAACGGCAACTGTACCAACTAGAATTGGTTGACCCTTTGAATGACGTTCCTTAATGTCTGCTACTACAGCTTTGAACTTACTTTCCAAACTTGGATATAACAAATCTGGTAAATCTTTACGCACAACTGGTTTATTCGTAGGAATCGAAATAACATCCATGTTGTAAATTTCGCGGAATTCTTCTTCTTCGGTTTTGGCAGTACCTGTCATACCAGCTAGTTTCTTGTACATCCGGAAATAGTTCTGGTATGTGATGTTAGCCATAGTTTGTGATTCGTCTTCAATTTTGACGCCTTCTTTGGCTTCAATCGCTTGATGTAAACCGTCAGAATAACGACGACCTTCCATAACCCGACCAGTAAATGAATCAACGATCATGACTTTATTATCTTGAACCACATAATCGACATCAAGCAACATCACGTAATTAGCCCGTAAAGCTTGATCCAAATGGTGGTTTAAAACAGTATTATCAATGTCGTAAAGGTTCTTAGTACCGAAATATGCTTCAGCCTTCTTGATACCTTCTTCAGTTAGTGAAATTGATTTTGTTTGCCAATCAATCTTATAATCGTCTTCTTCTTTTAAGGTCTTAACGAAACGATCTGTACGAACATACATTGCTGTTGAACGTGAAGCTTGACCGGAAATAATCAACGGTGTTCGAGCCTCATCAATTAAAATTGAATCTACTTCATCGACAATAGCGTAATTTAATGGTCGTTGAACCATTTGTTCTTTGTAAACAACCATGTTGTCACGCAAATAGTCAAAACCTAGTTCACTGTTTGTTGAATAAGTAATATCGCAGTTATAAGCTTCACGTTTCTGATCCGTATTTAATTCATTTAAGTTTAAGCCAACGGTTAAACCAAGCCACTTATATAATTCGCCTAATTCTTCAGCATCACGGCTAGATAAGTATTCATTGACTGTAACAACATGGACGCCTTCTCCTGCTAAAGCATTCAAATAAACTGGCATTGTTGCCGTCAAACTCTTACCTTCACCAGTCTTCATCTCGGCAATATTACCTTCATGTAACGTAATACCACCAATGATTTGTACTCTAAAAGGATAGAGGCCTAGGACCCGTTTTGAAGCTTCACGGACAACCGCAAATGCTTCTGGAAGTAAGTTATCTAAAGTTGCGCCGTCTTTTAATCGTTGTTTAAATTCAGGTGTTTTAGCCTGAAGTTCTTCATCTGTAAGCTTAGCCATTTGGTCAGCAAGTGCTTCAACTTTATCGGCAATTTTGCCCATCCGATTGACTTCGCGTTTGTCACTTTCAACCCATGATTTTAAAATATTTGCCATTGTTTAAAAATCCTCTCTGTCAATTTATTTCGTGACTGTTGACAGTATTCAACCTATTTTAGCATTTAATGCTATTGATTTAAATAGTTTACCACAACCGCCATTAGCATAGTGGCAAATTGAACAAATTAAACAGACTTGTCATATTTAACTACACAATTATTGTTCATTTTAGCTAAAGCAAGCGCGTAATTTTAAATTTACTAATAACGTGTTTTTTGAATTGTCTTGCGAATTTTGTTTAACACGACGGAATCTTTAGCCTCTGTTTTAATCGCGGTCAGCATAAATAACGTGTCCATCAAAGAAATTTGTGCAATAAGTGCATGCAAAGCTTCTGCACGGAATTGCATTTCTTCTGCCACAGCTTGAAAAACAACATCGCCATACTGAGCTAAAGGTGACTTCAGAGACGAAGTAATGACGATTAACTTTACCCCACTCTCTCGGCCAGCTTCGGCTAGGGCTAAGGCACTCTTATCCGTCCCACTATGAGAAATAATAATCGCAGCATCTGTTTTTTTCATACGTGTCATGGCCATCAATTGCATATGAAAATCACTGGCATAACTTAAAGTTCGCTCAGTGCGCAAGAATTTATGATAGCCGTCTAAAGCAACGATGTTACTTGCCCCTAGACCAAAAAAGCCAATTGTCTTGGCCTGAGCTAATATATCAGTCGCACTTTCTAGATCGGCTTGATTCAATAAGTCCCGCGTAGCGGCTAATGCATCGATATTCGAGGCAAAAATTTTATTACCCATTTCTAAGACATTATCAGTCTCGTTAATTTCTTCAAACATCTTAGAGGCGCCCGCATCATTTTGAGTCAACGAAAAGCGCAATTCTTGAAAATTATCGTAGCCCAGCTTTTTGGCCAGCCGCGAAACAGTCGCAATCGATACGCCCGTTTCATCACTAATATTTTGCAATGACATTGTCTTAACTGTTGTTTGATGGGTTGCTAAATAATTAGCAAGTCCTTGTTCTTTTTCACTCAAAAAATTTTGATTAGCTTGTAACCGTATTTTAAAATTCGTCATCAAGATCAGCCTTTCGCCAATTTACTATTCTAATTATAACATGCACATAAAGCGTTTTGTAAAATATTTACAAACAATCTATTGACATATGTAAAATAATTACATATACTCAACTTAGAAATAACAAGCAGGAGGCTTTCTAATGGAAATTGGCATGATTGGTTTAGGTAAAATGGGGTTAAATCTGGTTCGCAATCTTAGAGATCACGATGTTGAGGTTGTCGCTTATGATTTAAACGCTAGTGCCCGCGAAACGGCAAAGGAAACTGGTGCAAAAGTTGCTGATAGTCTACAAAACCTGGTTGAACAATTACCAACACCAAAAATTGTTTGGTCAATGGTACCAGCTGGTGTACCAACAGAGAGCACGTTAACTTCATTGTTAGATCTTCTTGACGCCGAAGATATTGTAATTGATGGTGGTAACTCTTTTTATAAGGATTCTATCAAGCATGGTGAATTATTTGCTCAAAAAGGTATTCACTTCTTCGACGTTGGTACTTCTGGCGGTATGGGCGGTGCTCGTCACAATGGTAACTTCATGATCGGTGGCGATGCTGAAGTCTTTAAAACAATTGAGCCAATTTTCAAAGGAATTGCTGCAGAAGATGGTTATCTATACACAGGTCAATCTGGTTCCGGTCATTATCTCAAGATGATTCACAACGGGATTGAATATGGCATGATGCAAGCTATCGGTGAAGGCTTTGATGTTTTAGAGAACAGCGAATTTGATTATGACTTTGCTGCCGTTTCTAAGATGTGGAATGCTGGTTCTGTTGTCCGTTCATGGTTAATGGAACTTGCTCAAGAAGCATTCGAAAACGACGCTAAACTTGATGATATTAAAGGCGTAATGCATTCTAGCGGTGAAGGTGCTTGGACGGTTGAAGAAGGTATTCGGCTTCACGTCCCAACACCAGCAATTAGCAGTGCATTGATGATGCGTTATCGTTCAGAACAAGATGACACAATGACTGGTAAAGTTGTTGCAGCTTTACGTAATGGCTTTGGTGGCCATGCAGTTGATAAAAATTAAGGCCAAGCGCCTTATTTTTTAATCAGTAAATGAAAGCGTTCACGGAGGTAATTAAAATGGCATATATTATTGGTGTTGATTTAGGAACCACTAGTACCAAGAGTGTTCTTTTTGATGAACATGGTGCGCCCAAGGCTTATGCAAATATCCCTTACCCGCTATATCAAGATGCCCCAGATATGGCTGAAGAAGACCCAGAAGAAATTTTTACTGCAGTTATTAACGGTTTAACAGAAGTGATGCGTAAAGGCAAAGTAAAGCCAGGAGAACTTAAAGGTGTATCATTTTCTGCTGCGATGCACAGTGTCATTCTTATGGATGAAAATGACCAACCCTTAACTCGTGTCATCACTTGGGCGGATAATCGTGCCGCTAAATATGCGCAAGAATTAAAAGCTTCTGGTGTGGGCGCTGAAATTTTCAAACACACGGGTGTGCCAACGCATCCTATGTCGCCGCTAGTTAAATTAATTTGGTTACAAAATGAACACCCTGACTTATTAAAACAGGCTAAACATATTATTGGGATTAAAGATTATATTTTATATCGGCTCTTTGGTCGTTACGTTCAGGACTATTCTTTAGCGAACGCTACGGGTTTGTTTAATATTTTTACAATGGATTGGGACGAACAAGCCTTAAAAGTTGCCGGAATAACTCGGCAACAGCTCCCAGAATTAGTCGATACTGAATATCAAATAACTGGTCTGGACAGCGCCTATGCAGAAGTTACTGGAATTGCAGTTGATACACCATTTATTATCGGCGCTTCTGATGGTACTTTAAGTAATCTAGGCGTTAACGCTCTAGATCCTGGCGTCTTGGCAGTTACAATTGGTACTTCTGGTGCTGTTAGAACGGTCGTTGATAAACCTGTCGTTGATCCTAACGGACGGCTATTTACTTACTATCTAGCTAAAGACCGTTGGGTAGTTGGTGGTCCCGTTAATAATGGTGGTATTGTCTTTCGTTGGGTTCGCGATCAACTTTTCGCACCGGAAAAAATTACGGCTGAACAATTAAATGTGGATTCTTATGAATTGTTAACTCAAATTGCTGCTAACATTCCCGCAGGCTCTGATGGTTTGTTGTTCCACCCTTACTTAGGTGGTGAAAGAGCACCAATTTGGAACGCCAATGCTCGCGGAAGTTTCTTTGGCCTAACCCGTCAACACACTCGTGCACATATGGTTCGTGCAGCACTTGAAGGAATTGTTTATAATCTTTATTTAGTGATGTTAATGATTGAAGGGATTACTGGTAAACCTAAATCCATTCAAGCAACAGGTGGCTTTGCCCGCAGCGAATTATGGCGCCAAATGCTAGCTGATGTATTTGAACAGGACGTTAATATTCCCCAAAGCTTTGAAAGTTCTGCATTAGGCGCTGCTGTTTTAGCGATGCACAGTTTAAACATGATTGATGATCTTGCCGAAGTCCAAAAGATGGTCGGCGTTACGAATACCCATCATCCTCATGAAGAAAACTTCATGGTTTATCGTGAATTGTTACCAATTTGGATCCGCTTATCTCGTAATTTACAAGGTGAATATGATTCCATTGCTAATTTCCAAAGAAATCATCCTAATCCTAACAATCATTCCGCCAATCAAGATTAAGCCAAAGTGAGGACTAAGCCATGCAAATATTAATTTTAGTATTAGGAATTGCGCTCTTATTAACCTTAATTGTTAAATTTAAACTGAATACTTACATTTCTCTTGTTATCACTGCATTGTTAGTGGCGTTAGGTTTAGGTATGCCACCTGCTAAAATTGCCACCAGTATTCAAGAGGGAATTGGTGCCCAATTAGGCGAATTAGCACTAGTCTTTGGCTTTGGTGCCATGCTTGGTCGCTTAGTTGCCGATGCTGGCGGTGCTTACCGCATCGCCCACACGCTGATTCAAAAATTTGGTCGCAAAAAGTTACAATTAGCCGTTGTTTTGGCTTCATTTATCATTGGCATTGCCTTGTTTTTCGAAGTCGGAATTGTCTTACTGGTACCTATTATCTTTGCGATTGCTGTTGAAGCCGGCGTACCCATTCTTTACTTGGGTATTCCTATGGCCGCGGCCTTATCTGTTACTCATGGCTTTTTACCACCACATCCCGCGCCAACTGCAATTGCAACAGCTTTAAATGCACCGGCTGGTGAAGTTTTAATCTTTGGTATTTTAGTCGCTATTCCTTCAGTCTGGGTAGCTGGATCATTATTCACTAAAGTAGCACAAAAATTAATGCCCCAGGTCTTTGAACGTAAAGGTAACTTAAGTGCCTTAGGTGAACAAAAAGACTTTAAACTAGAAGATACCCCAAGCTTTGGTCTCTCAGTTCTAACCTCACTTTTTCCAGTCATTTTAATGGCAATTACGACAATTTATACAATTGTTGTTCATGATGGCATGATGCCTAAAAATATGTCTGTCTTAGACAATCTGATTGCTTTTATCGGTTCACCAGGAATTGCGATGTTAATCTCTTTGATGTTTGCTTTTTGGAGCATGGGTATTCATCGCCACATTCCTATGAAAGAATTAAATCATACCGTTGAAGAAGCCGTTAAATCAATTGCTATGCTGTTATTAGTTATCGGTGGTGGCGGTGCCTTTAAGCAAGTTTTAATTGATGGTGGCGTCGGTGATGCTGTTAAAAATATCTTTATGGGCGTTAACGTCTCACCATTAATTCTAGGCTGGTTAATTGCCGTTGTCTTGCGAGTAGCGTTAGGTTCTGCAACTGTTGCTGCCTTAACAGCATCAGGTTTAGTTCAACCGTTAATGGCTGCTGGTGGCGTTAATCCTGCTCTAATGGTCTTAGCAATCGGGGCTGGTAGTTTAGCTGCAAGTCACGTGAACGATGCTGGTTTTTGGATGTTTAAAGAATATTTCGATTTATCCGTCAAGGAAACCTTAGAAACTTGGACCGTTTTGGAAACCATTATTTCAGTCGTGGGATTATTATGCGTCCTGCTCTTAAGTCTGTTTGTTTAAACAAGCTTAACTAACCAATTAAAAAAACCTGTCTCCGAAAAAATCGGAAACAGGTTTTTTTAATTGGTTCTACTCATCAGTTTCAATTAAACCATAACGGCCATCGCGACGACGGTAAACAATGCTAGTGCCGTTAGTCTCAGCATCTTCAAAAATAAAGAAATTATGACCTAACATATCCATTTGTAAGATAGCTTCTTCTGAATCCATAGGCTTCAAAGAAACGCGTTTAGTCCGGACAACTTCTAATTCTTCTTTAGGTGCTTCTTGTTTTTCTGGTGCATCAATTGCGCCGTTTGCTGGACCTGTTAATTCAAAGTCCTTAATGCCTTTTTCGCGGTTCTTGCGATTAATCTTAGTCTTATATTTACGGATCTGGCGCTCCAATTTATCGGTAACAAGGTCCACGCTGGCATACATGTCTGGTGAAGTTTCCTCTGCCCGTAAAACAAGATATGGTAAAGGAATGGTGACTTCTACTTTAGAGGTTTTATCAGCAGGATAAACCTTTAAATTAACATGTGCGATTGAATCTGTTGGCTCCTCGAAATACTTATTCAATTTGCTGAGGCGTTTTTCAACGTAACTCCGAATTGCCTCGGTAACTTCGATATTTTCTCCACGAACATTGAACGATAACATGGTCGCTCGCTCCTTTCAAGTAACGATACTAGCCAATTATTTTTGGCTCAACTTCATTATATCGAAGCGCTTAACAAGAAACAATTAAAACGAATGATAGCCTGTGCTAGTAAGGCCGAACCACCCTATTTTTACAAAACAAAACGTCGTTAGTCAAAAGGATTGGTAACGATTAACTAACGTGCTAAAGTCAAAGATTCAATTTTGCCAATAAAACCTGCCGTGCGTAATGCTGCTCCTGCTCGCCTCAAGGTTGTGCCAGTTGTATAGATATCATCTACTAACAAAATCTTACTTTTACTTATTTTCGCAAGCGTAGCTGCTTGTGCGATAAATATTTGCGGCGCTTTAAGCCGTTCTGAGCGTTTTAGAGTTGATTGATGCCAATCGATCGCGTTACGCTTTAAAAGTGTTTCTAACGAGCATAAATCGCCGAATAACCCTACTACCGGATCAAATTGACGTTGTTGATAATGTTTATCACTAGTGGGAATGTAAGTGATTAAATAATCAGCTTGATAATAGCTTAATGCGTGGCGTAAACTGCCGGCAAACATTTGACGCAGTTGATAGTCACCGTAACGTTTATAAGCTTGGAAATAATCATGCATGGCTTGATTATAGTGAAATAATGATCGATTCGTCATTGGCATTAAGCCTTTGCTTTGATAATTGCGACAATCTTGACAAAGTTGTCTGGTTTGACCCGGCCGACAACATTGGCGACATGCCGTTGTGGGATCAATTCGCGTAAATTTACGCAAGCAATGACCGCAAATTTGATCAAGATAAAATTGTGGTGCTAATAAAAGTTCGATCAAGATAAAATTGTGGTGCTAATAAAAGTTCTTTGAGTGTATAGTGATGAATCAGTTGCTGCTGGCAAAGTAAACATCGACTCATTCAAAAACCACCTTGACGATTTAAATGCTGAATCATTTTTACAGCTCGTCTGATTTTGAGCGTATAATATTCGCTATAAAAAACAACCCGGCCATTGGCAAAATTAGCAGCACGGCCAGCTCGACCGGCGATTTGAACTAAACTAGCTGTTGTATAATTGCGATGATTCGCCGCTAGAATAAGGACATCAATATCAGAAAAAGTTACACCACGCTCCAAAATCGTGGTCGTCAATAAAACGTCCAAGCGACCCTCTCGAAAATCTTGAACCTTAGTTAGTCTTTGTTCATCAGCCGCATAAACAGTTGCCATTACTATTTTTGGTAAACATTGCTGCAAAGCTTGTGCCGTTAGTTTTAGGTCAGAAATTTCAGGTAAAAAAATTAAAAAGCGGCGGTGCTGGGCCGCCCAGTTTTGTAATAAATTTTGTAACTTGCTGGTAAATTGTTCACCGTTAAAAATTCGCCCCAGTATTAATTGCGGTACCGGTAAAGCACGACCGTGAAAACGACGTGCCAAATAATGCAGTGGTAACTGATTTTGCCTTGCGGCTAATAATAGGGACGCTGGTGGCGTTGCACTTAAATATAGTCGTTGTCCCTTTGGTCTAATGGCCCTAGCAACCGCCCGTTGTAACATAGGATCCCCCACATATGGAAAAGCATCAACTTCATCTACAATTAACAAATCAAACGCCTGATAAAAACGGAGCAACTGATGAACGGTGGCGATGATCAACTGCTCATTTTGATAACGATCATGAACTTGCCCATGCAAAAGTCCTACCGAACTTGTATTAAAAGCCGCCTTAACTCGGGGAAATAATTCGTTACAAACATCCACTCGTGGAGAAACAAAGCCGACTCGTTGACCTCGGTTAAGAAACGCAGCAATGATAGGAAAGGTCATTTCTGTTTTACCAGCACCTGTCACTGCCCACAGTAATTGTTCCGGTCGCTTTTGCTGTTCAAATTGTTGT
Organism: Lapidilactobacillus dextrinicus DSM 20335; assembly: GCF_001436095.1. Taxonomy (GTDB): domain Bacteria; phylum Bacillota; class Bacilli; order Lactobacillales; family Lactobacillaceae; genus Lapidilactobacillus; species Lapidilactobacillus dextrinicus. Next base: position 219,590 of record NZ_AYYK01000001.1, read on the forward strand.
AAAATATGATTTGCAACTTGAGCTTGGGCACTGGTTAATTGACCAGTCCAAGTCAGGCTATTAACTTGGTGTGGATATTCAAAGTGCTGGTTTAGTCGCACTAAATAATCACGACTCGTCACACGCCCCATGACTAAACATTGACGACAATAATAATAGCCAGAAGGTAAAATCTGACAAATCGGCACAATACTGCCACAACGTTGACAGATTTTTTGACCGTGTTCATCCTGAATAGCCAAAATTAATTCCAAATGACATAACTGTTGGCGCTGTTCTACCAAAATAGTCGCCACTTCATCCGGCAATTGACTAAGCAATAGTTGGCGGCCATTAAATAAAGTGCGCTCTTGCTGGATCAAGTCTTGCTCAACAAAAACCACAACAATCTCCTCTTTGATACTGAATTACTGTTCATTAATAAATACGTAAAGGAGCCGATTTCTCATCGAAAAATATCGCACAATTGCCCAGAATGGCCACACAGAATTAATCATTAAAAAATCACGTTTCATTGCAGAAATTGCTCGAATTGAAGATGAAGCAGCCGCCCAAGATTTCATCAACACCATTAAGAAAAAATACGCCAAGGCCACGCATCGTTGCTATGCCTATCAACTGGGATTTAACCAAGAAATTCAACGAATGAGCGATGATGGTGAGCCTTCTGGCACTGCTGGTTCACCTATTTTAGAAGTTTTGGAGAAACAAAATTTAGTTAACGTTATTTGCGTCGTAACTCGTTATTTTGGTGGTATTAAATTAGGTGCCGGTGGACTTATTCGAGCTTATGGATCGGCAACTGCTGCCGCTGTTGAAACTGTCGGTAAAGTTGCCGGTATTGCCCAAGATCAATATGAAATAACAATTCAGTACAATCGTTTAGATATCCTCACCCACTGGTTAGCAGAACAGCAAATTAATATTTTTGATACTCGTTATACCGATAAGGTCAGTCTTAATATTTGGCTAGATCAAGATCGTGTTCAAGAAACATTGACAGCGATGACGAATCTTCTCGCCGATCAACTTGAACTCAAAAAAATAAGTAGTGGTTTTAATGAAGTCCCTATTGCCTAAATCATAAAAAAACGTTGAACGCAAATTTCTGCATTCAACGTTTTTTATTAGTATTATTCATCGTTTAAATGATGATCATTAATTCGACCGGATAATTTTTGAGCAACTTTCAATAAGCGTAACTTGGTAATGCCAATCGCCTCCAACAAAAGTTCAACACCGACCAAAATTGCGATCGTTAATAGCACATTGCCGGCCCTTGATGATAATGGATACAATAATGAGACGAAAGAGAAAATTAAAGCCAAACCATAAATAATCAGAACAGTTTGTCGTTGGGTAAAGCCAAGCCGTAATAATTGATGGTGTAAATGGCGCTTATCTGGGCGCATAATTGGTTCTTTGTTCCACAAACGTCGAATAATAGCATAGGCAGTATCAATGATCGGAATGCCTAGAATTACAATCGGAATAATCAATGACACAAAGGTAACATTTTTTAAACCCTTTAACGATAAGACAGCAATCATGAAACCAATAAATAACGAACCAGTATCGCCTAAATAAATACTAGCCGGATAAAAATTATGAGGTAAAAAGCCAATTAACGCCGCCACCAAACAGAAAATTAAAATACTCGGATAGGCATTAGCCACATTTAAAAAGAAGAACCCGATCACACCCATTGTAAAAAGACCAATAATTGACACACCAGTGGCTAAACCATCTAGACCGTCAATTAAATTCACCGCATTAGTAATCGCCACGATCCACAAAATAGTAATTGGAAATTGCCACCAACCTAAATTAAAATTACCTACAAAAGGAATGGTTAAATTACTCATCCGAATACCTGCTAAAAAGTAAATAACGAGGCTAGCAAGAACAATACCGATTAATTTCTTCCAGGGTGATATTTCACGAATATCATCAATTATGCCAACTAACACGATGATGCACTCCGCGCAAAACACTGCAATCAACTCATGAGTAGGAAACTGATTACGCAATAAAATAAATGTCGCAAATGTAAAAGCAACAAAAATTCCCAGTCCCCCTAGTGTTGGCATTGGTTCTTTATTAATTCGACGCTGATTCGGTTGATCCTCTGCGCCTAAAACAATGGCAATCTTACGAACAAACGGTGTCACAACCGCAGCTAAAATCATAGTAAAAATGAGTTTTACAATAATCGCAAACACTGACTCACCTATTTTCAGATTATTCTGTCCTAAATATATCATAATCTAAGTTAATTTAGCGCTGAAATTCTCAACAAAAAAAGAGTTGTGAACATTATCATGTCCCAACTCTTTAAATGCGATCTTATTTAGCATATTCAATAGTTCGTGTCTCGCGAATAACCGTTACCTTAACATGACCTGGATATTCCAACTCTTGTTCAATTTGATTCTTGATATCACGAGCTAAGATTGTTGCTTGATCATCAGAAATTTTATCTGGTTTAACCACAACTCGAATCTCTCGACCTGCTTGAATTGCAAAACTATGATCAACACCATGATGGGCGTTGGCAATGTTTTCCAATTTTTCCAAACGATGAATATAATTTTCTAACGATTCAGAACGTGCACCAGGTCGTGCTGCAGAAATGGCGTCTGCTGAAGCAACAATCACTGAGATTGGTGATGTTGGTTCAACATCACCATGATGTGATGCAATTGTGTTAACTACGACCGGTGGTTCATGATACTTTGTTGCTAATTCAACCCCAATTTCAACATGAGAACCATCTACCTCATGATCAATTGCCTTACCTATATCGTGTAATAATCCTGCGCGTTTTGCTAAAACTACGTCTTCATCAAGTTCAGCCGCTAAAACCCCAGATAATTTTGCTACTTCAATGGAATGATTGAGCACATTTTGCCCATAGCTTGTCCGGAAATGAAGACGACCAATTATCTTGATTAAATCAGGGTTCATTGAATGAATTCCTAATTCAAAAATAGCTTGCTCGCCTAAATCACGAATGCGTTCATCCATTTCTTTACGTGCTTTTTCGACCATTTCTTCAATTCGAGCTGGATGAATCCGGCCGTCTTGAATCAACTTCTCTAATGCGATTCGTGCAATTTCCCGTCTGATTGGATCAAAGCCACTCAAAACGACCGTTTCTGGTGTATCATCAATAATCAAATCGATACCCGTTAACGTTTCTAAAGTGCGAATATTACGGCCTTCACGACCAATAATTCGACCTTTCATCTCATCATTAGGAAGCGTTACAACTGTTACAGTATTTTCAGTAACAAGATCTGCTGCACTACGCTGAATAGCATCAACAATTAAACTACGTGCTTTTTTGTCAGCCTCTTGTTTAGCAGTTGTTTCACTTTCACGAATCATGACAGCACGTTCATGGGTTAATTGCTCACGAAGTTCATCAGTAATCTCCTGACGTGCTTGATCTTTCGTTAACCCAGCAACTCGCTCTAATTCTGCTTGTTGTTGTGCAACGATCTTTTCAACATTAGCCTGTTGCGTTTCAACCTCTGCTTGCTTGGTAGTTAAACGAGTCTCACGATCATCAAGATTGGCTTCTTTCTTATCGAGAACATCATCCTTGCGATCAAGGGTCTCTTCGCGTTGTAAAACACGATTTTCAGAACGTTGTACTTCATTACGACGTTCTTTCAGCTCATTTTCGATGTCAGTCCGATACTTATGACTTTCCTCACGAGCCTCGAGTAGTGCTTCTTTCTTGGCGGTTTTAGCTTCTTGATTAGCTTTTGCCAGAATATCTTCAGCTGTTAACTTAGCCTCAGTTATTTTCTTTTCATAGGTGTTTTGTCGGAAAATATAACCCGCAACTGCACCTACAGCTAGTCCGATGACGACAAACACGAGGATTATTAGTGCTGATGTTCCCATACACTATACCTCCGTATCATCAAAAAATACTAAAGTAAATTTTAAAGATGTTAAATTTTTTAAAGATTATCTACACAAGAATATTTTAGCTTTAATAAATATCAGTGTCAATCAAGCAACCAATAGAACAGCCCGTTATAAAAAAATAAAGCCTGTATTCACAGGCTTTATTATCCTTCTATGAAAATATATCAACGCTATAACGGCTAGCCTAATCAGACAACAAATCTGTTTCCTCAACCTTATCGTCTACATCAGTTGACGCTGCTGCATCAGCGGCTAAACCGTCCATATCATAAGCTGCTCTAACTTTTTGTCGAATTTCAGCTTCAATATCTGGATGATCAACCAAGTATTGCTTAGCATTCTCCCGACCTTGACCGATATGTTCGTCGTTATATGAGTACCAAGAGCCACTTTTCTTAACAATATCTTTATCTGCGGCCATATCAATCAATTCACCCGTACGTGAAATTCCTTGACCATACATAATATCGACAATTGCCAACTTAAATGGTGGTGCAACTTTATTTTTAACAACTTTAATTTTGACACGGTTACCAATAATATCCGTACCATCTTTAATTTGTTCAGCTCGACGAACTTCCAAACGAATTGTTGCATAGAATTTCAAAGCACGACCACCTGGTGTTGTTTCAGGATTACCAAACATAATACCGACTTTTTCACGAATTTGATTAATAAAAATCGCAATTGTTTTCGTTTTGTTAATCTTACCAGAAAGCTTACGCAAAGCTTGGGACATTAAACGAGCTTGTAAGCCGACATGGGCATCGCCCATTTCACCTTCAATTTCAGCACGCGGAACTAATGCAGCCACTGAATCCACAACAATAATATCCACTGCTCCACTGGTAACTAAGGCATCAGCAATTTCAAGTCCTTGTTCTCCAGTATCAGGTTGTGATAGCAATAAATCATCAATGTTAACGCCTAAAGCAGTGGCGTAAGCAGGATCCATTGCGTTTTCAGCATCAATATATGCTGCTGTGCCACCATTACGTTGAACTTCAGCAACGGCATGTAAAGCAACTGTTGTTTTACCAGAACTTTCAGGACCATATACTTCAACAATCCGGCCGCGAGGATAGCCACCAACACCTAATGCATTATCAAGCGCTAATGAACCAGTTGATACTGTTTCGATTTGCGTATCGACTTTATCGCCCATGCGCATAACGGCACCCTTACCATAATTCTTTTCAATCTTTTTTAATGCAGCATCCAAAGCTGCTTGACGTTCATCTTTAGCCATAATAGTCTCCTTTGACAGTTATGATGCTGGTTAAACTTTGATTAACACGCTTACTACTCAATAAAATTCTCTATTTTTAATCCATTACTAATTTTACCGATTATTTTAGGAAAAGGCAAGTATTTAGCGAACAAATGTTCTAATTATTATTTAAATGATCATACAGCATTTTTAAGCCAGCTTCAACCGCACGATTACGAATCTCATTACGCTTACCTGAGAAATGATATTCTTGGACCGCAATGGTCTGCTGCTGATTTGCTAGTGCAATAAATACCGTTCCTACTGGTTGACCTTCAAGCTCATCTGGTCCCGCCACCCCGGTGAAACCAAGACCAAAATTAGTCTTCAATTTCAAAGCAGCAAATTGGGCCATTTGCTGGGCAATCTCCAAACTAACAACCCCGTTTTGTTCAATGACCTCAGGTGCAATGCCTAATAATTCTGATTTCACCTGATTAGCATAAGTGACAAAACCGCCAGGAAAAACATCCGAAGCACCGGCTACTGATGCTAATGTTGCCTGAAATAAACCGGCCGTTAAACTTTCTGCAGCGGTTACTGTTAGCTGCTTTGCCTTCAATTGGTCGACAACCTCATCACTTAATCGACGATTCTCGCCTTCACCAACATAATAATCAGCTAAGCGTTTCTTTATTTCCTGAACCACTGGAGCTAAGATTGCTGCCGCAGCCAATTTTGAACTAGCGCGAGCCGTAACTCGAACGCCAATTTCATAATCCTTAATATAAGTTGCAATGGTTGGGTTTTGTTGTTGGGCAATTAGATCTTGTAATTGATCTGCAATAAAGCTCTCGCCAATACCGAAGAAACGTAACATCTTTGAAGCAAAAACCTGCTGAACACCAACTAACTGAGCTAATCTCGGTTCTACTGCTTGATCAACCATGGGAATTAGTTCTCGTGGTGGTCCTGGTAAAATAAAATAGTGATGATTTTCCCAACTAAGGAAACTACCAACTGCTAGGCCAACTTGATTACTTAAAACTTCGCCATGATCAATGTAATAGGCTTGTGCGAGATTATTAGCGGGCATTTTCTTTTGCGTTTGTTGTTGCCAAGCTTTTAATTTAGCGACTGCCTTAGCATCTGTTTTTAAGTATAATCCTAAATGTTTTGCTAATGTTTGCTTGGTTAAATCATCTAACGTTGGTCCTAAACCACCCATTAAAAAAATAATATCACTCCGTGTTTCGGCTAACTGAATGGTTTCGGTTAATCGTTGACTGTTATCACCAACAACCGTTTGATAATAAGATGGTACACCATAACGTGCCAATAATTTAGCAACATATTGGGCATTAGTGTTAACAATTTCTCCTAATAACATTTCTGTTCCCACAGCAATAATTTCTGCATTCATAATTTACCCTCCGTTGATAAATACCCGAAAAGTCCGTTTTATTTTTAGAAATCTAAAAACAAATAACGAACTCATTGTACGGCAGTTAACGCTAAAAAGCTTGCGCTAACTAATTTCTTCGAAAATAAAAAAGCTGATGAGTAATCATCAGCTAATAACACAATTAATCATTAGTATCTTTAAAAACATAACGTCCCTTAATGAAATAATCTGCTCCTGAATAAATTGTAAAGAACAAGCAAATGTATAACATAATTTCTCCAAAAGGAATCGCGACAGCTGCAAAGAAGATATTATTTAATAATAAGAAAATAATTGCCAACATTTGTGTAGTAGTTTTAATCTTACCAGGCATTGCTGCGGCCATCACTTGGCCATTTTGTTCGACAATTAAAAGTCGCAACCCTGTCACTGCTAATTCACGGCAAACAATGATGGCTGCCACCCAAGCAGGAACTTTTCCCAAAGAAACGAGGAAAATAAAAGCCGTCATGACTAACATTTTATCTGCTAATGGATCAGCAAATTTACCGAAGTTGGTGACTAAATGATCACGACGTGCTAACTTACCATCTAGCATATCGGTTAAAGAGGCAACGATAAAAACAATTGCCGCAATAAATTGTTGCATGGGAATATCAGCCCCACCAACACTTAATTGTCCCCATTGCCAGTTAATAGCTAGCAATAACATAAAAATGGGAATAAGAATGATACGAAAAACTGTTAACTTATTTGGTAAATTCATTTTCGGCTAACCTCTAATTGTTTGATTCAAAATTCAATGTATAGTTCTGAACAGATGTTGCATCAGCGGGAATTGGTACTGACTTGTCGTTAATCTTTAGGGTTGTCTCAGCAGCATTGCCCATGCGAACAGCGATAGTCGTCACACCATTAGGAATGACAATATCATGCGATTGACCTTCAGTCAAAACTGCTTGCCAAGTACTACCGGTACCACCGGTTACTGTAACCATTACCCAAGCACGTTTAGTTGCCGTAACAACTAACTTGTTGCTACCTGATGGTAAATTCTTAACGGTAAAGGTATTAGCATCGCCAGCTTGTTTAACAGATAGTCCATCTTTTTTAGAACTAGACTGTGCACTTGAACTTGAGCTAGAACTCTTTTGTGAACTACTGCTTGCTGAAGATTTTTTAGACGAAACAACCTTAGAACTTTGATCTGGGATCTGTGTCTTGGGCTGATTAGCCAATCGGGAAACATAAAAATACAAACTAGCAATAATCACTAAGGCAACTAAACCAATAATGACCTTACCTAAATTATCACGTAACCACTTGCCAACAGAATTATTACGATGACCTGCAGTACGTGTCTTACTAACCCCTTGTTCATAGTCACGAGGGCGAGTTGCTGGTGTTTGGGCTTCATAATCGTTAACGATTTCTTCACCATCTAAACCAACAGTTGTTGCATATTGCTTAATAAAACCGCGCACATAAAAATCACCAGGAAGTTCATCAAACTTTCCTTGTTCTAGTGCGAGTAAATAACGTTTTTGAATCTTCGTAATTTGTTGAAGATCATCTAACGTGTACCCTTTTTCAATCCGGGCACTGCGTAATCTCTTACCTACTTCATCCATTGCTAAATTTCACCACCAGCTATTATCGTTCTTAATTATATCATATCCGCTAAGGCGGACCAATTAAGATTATCTTATTATTCAGGATTACTTAAGCCAACCACCATCAACATAAATCGTCTGACCAGTTAAATAATCAGCCTCAGTTGCCAATAAATTTTTAACCCAAATGGCAATTTCATTTGGTTGTGCCATTCGTCCGACAGGAATTTCTAAAGCTAATTCATCAAGATCATCCTCAGAAAATTCTGCGTTCATTTTTGTATTGACTGCCCCAGGCGCTACGACATTAACAGTTAACCCATTAGCAGCAACTTCACGAGCATAAGCATTGACAAAGCTACTTTGCGCGCCTTTAACCGAACTATAAGCAACTTCCATTGCGCTACCGACGCCGCCATAGATTGATCCGATAAAAACAATCCGACTATGGGCATGTTGCTGTAATCGATTTTGGGCCGTCTTAATCAGGCTCATCGGCGTAAATAATTGTTGTTGAAATAGATCACGAATTTGCTGGTCACTTGTTTCAACAAATAACTGATAATCAGTAGTACCTTGTGCAAAAACAAGTGCTTGATAATCACCGCAACCAGCTAAAATATCAGTATAATTCAAATTTGGTTGGCAAAAATCCAAGGCCAAGCTCTGAAATTCCTGTTCTGGAAATTGGCGCTGTAATTCAGTAATTGATTCTGTAATTACAACCTGATTATGATGGTATTGCATGACCAAGGACCATCCAGCTGTCGCCAAAGTTTGGCAAATTGACTGACCAATATTTCCGGATGCTCCAAAAACTAACGCTCTTTTGAATTCAGGCATGATCTTGACCTCCTAACAATAAATATGAACGTAGATAACTTATTGCTAATAGTTGCTGCACGTTTGCTAAACTGTCAGCCAGCGTACGCTGACGCAATCTGGTTCCAAATTTTTGCCAACTATCATCATAAAAACTTAATTCAATATTTTCTAAGCAAATACTCCCCAAATCATCTTCAGCAAATAAACTATTACCCACCATTAATTGTTGAACAGCCGAATAATTTGCTAACTGCTCTACCGTTAGTTGTTGCAAAATCTGCGTGATTTGTTGTGTTAAAGTAGCACCTGCATCAGTATTAGCCGTAAAAACAATATGACTGTATTGACGTTCTAACGTTGTTTGGAATTGAAAACTATCATCAACCAATCCTTGTCGACGCCAAGTTTGAAAAATCGGAGACGTCTCACCAAATAAAGTTGTTAGAATCAAATCTAAATCCAATTGCTGCAAAATACGTGCAGCTTTTGAAGCGTCATTAGCTGTCATAATACCCAATGACCATTTATTATTGGTCAATTCTAATGACGTTACTTGCTGTTGAACAATTGAACTGGGAACTGGGGACGCTGTTGTTATCAATGGTGCTGAATGTTTGGACGGTGTTAACTGCTGCCAGAGATTGGCAGAGTCATTAAAATAATCAGTCAGTTCTTGGCCTTCTAAATCGGCCACAATACATAATTTCATATTTTGCGGTTGATAGTAGGCTTGATACGCCGCGTATAAGACTTCAGGTGTAATCTGTTGTAACGAATCAAGCGTCCCTGCAATATCAATCGCCATCGGATGTTCATGACCATATAATTGCTGCAACAAACCGGTTTCTAATTGAAAATCTGGTTGATCCTGGTACAAACTCAATTCTTGACCAATAATTTGCCGTTCTCGAGTCACACTATCGACTTGAAAATACGGTTGTCCCACTAAGCGTGCCAATAAATCCAAATTTGCGGTTAATTGACCAGTACTATTGAAGAAATAGGCCGTTTTAGAAGGACTCGTGAAGGCGTTAGTCTCAGCGCCATTTTTTGAAAATTGGTGGCTAATATCCCCTTCAATTTTATTAAATAATTGATGCTCAATGAAATGCGCTGTGCCAGCCGGTAAAGTTCGCAATTCATTATTAAAAAGGTACTGTTGATCAACACCACCAAAATCAATCATCACTGTTGCAAATTGTTTCTTAAAACCCGGTTTATTAATCAGTTGAACGGTTAAGCCATTTGCTAAAGTAAATTCTTTCATGATTGCACCGCCTGACTATTTTTAACAATGGTTACAACTTTTAGTTGTAATTGGGCAGCGAGTGCTCGTAATTCTTCAGTCGTAACCTGTTGTAACGAAGCTGTGATTTGTTGTAAATCACGCTGGCGTTCTGGAAATAAGGCATTGCGAAATAGGCGTGATTGTTGAAAGTGAATACTATCTAATGAACGTATTTGTTGATTCAATAAGTTATTAGCCTCTGCAGTTAATAACTGTTGATCGATTTGTAGGGCAGCCTGCTCAATGACTGTTTGAATTGCCGCCAGTGCTGACGAAATCTGTGTAGCATCAACGCCTGCTTCAATCACTAGCCAACCTAATAGCAAATCATCACGCGCACTAACGTCATAGGCTAAGCCATGTTTTTCTCGCACTTGTCTAAATAATAATGATTGTTCATCACCACCAAGATAAGCAACTAAAACACGTAAAACATCACGATCATGGTTATCAGCCTGAACTAACTTAGGTAATTGATAAGCTAATGTTAAGTGGGTTTGCTGCCCAACGACTTCCCGTTCTATTTTTTGCAGTGCAACATGTTGTTGAGCAACAGCAACTTCAGGCAACTGACCTAAGCGGGCTGTAAAATTCCAATCGCTTAAAGTTTCGTTATCAGGTAACGACTGCCCTGAAGCAAATAACTCGACTCGCCAATTGTTTACAAGTTGTTGATAAAGTGTGGCTAACTGTTGATAATCCAATTGAGCCAGTTCTGCTAATGAACCAATAGTTGGTTGTTGGGCATAAGTTTCATGAAAGAAAGCCACCTTGGTTAAAGCATAAGCTTCAAAATCATGATCATTTTTTAAATCGGTTAATTCATTTTTTAAGGCTTGATATTCAAGATCAAACGCCTGAATGCCAAAATGAGCCACTTTAAAAAGTGGCTCAAAGACGAGTTGTTTGAGTAATGATAATGCTTGGAGACCAATCTCACCATTATGATCAGGATCGACATAACTAATTTCAAAATATAAATCCTGCCAGTTACCTAACAATTGATGCTCAACGCGCAAATTAGCACCATAAAGTCTAGCCAAAGCTAAATTCAATTGATCATTTTGTGGATAAGCTTGACACCCACGGCTTAATAATCGGGCTAATAAGGTCAAAGCTGTTTGACTAGCGTTAGCAGCTGGGCCAACAAAATGGCAAGTTAGTACATTAGCTTGCCAACGTTTAGTACGATTAATATTTAAATTAACACCAGATACGATTTGTTTTTGCAAAATTAATCCTCATTTTATGATAAATACTCATCAGAGTTAGGTGCTTCTGGATTATTGAGGCCAAAATACTGTTGATAATTAGCTAATCCCCATAATACTTTACGGCCCTTACTACCTTCAGACGGACCAACCACACCAACTTGTTCCATATCTTCAATAATTAAAGCAGCCCGATTGTAACCAATTCTAAACCGGCGCTGAATCATTGATGTACTTGCTTTTTTCTCTTGAATCACATATTCAACTGCTTCTTGGAAATGCTCATCATGTTCTTGTTGATGATCGTCTTCAGTGACATCATTGACGTGTGCAATCAAGTCTTGATCATAATCAGCAGTTTGCTGTTCCTTAACGAAATCAATAATCTTTTGGACGTCACGCCCAGAAATATAGGCACCTTGAATACGAATCGGCTTAGATAGACCAACTGGTGAAAACATCATGTCGCCACGTCCTAATAATTTCTCAGCACCGTTCGCATCTAAAATCGTTCGGGAATCAATCCCACTAGAAACAGCAAATGCAATTCGTGACGGAATGTTGGCCTTAATTAAACCAGTAATGACATCAACAGATGGTCGCTGCGTTGCGATAATTAAATGCACACCAGCAGCCCGCGCTTTTTGAGCCAGTCGAACAATTGCTGTTTCAACTTCATTACCTGCAGCCATCATTAAGTCCGCTAACTCGTCGATAACATTTACCATGAAAGGCATTTCGTCCATCATTGGTTTGTTTTTATCAGCGTTGTTTTCACGAACAAGTTCATTATATTCATCAATATCACGAACACCAGCTGCTTCAAAACGTTGATAACGATCTTCCATCTCGCTAACTGCTTTATTTAAAGCATTCGCAGCCTTCTTGGGATTGGTGACTACGGGTAATAGCAAGTGCGGAATATCATTGTAAACAGATAATTCAACCATTTTGGGATCAATGAGCATGAGCTTAACTTCATCAGGACGCGCCCGCATTAAAATACTAGTGATAATTACATTAATCATCACTGACTTACCACTACCAGTTGAACCGGCAATCAGTAAATGGGGCATCTTGGTTAAATTAGCTGTAATAACCTCACCTGTGACTGACTTACCCAAGGGCACTTCCAGAATTTTACCAGGGTGCATCGGTTGCTTTTCGATCACTTCTCTAAACGAAACTGTGGCTACCGTTCGGTTCGGCACTTCAATTCCCACATAAGGTTTGCCAGGAATTGGTGCTTCAATCCGAATATCCTTAGCGGCTAATGCCAAAGCCAAATCATCAGCCAAATTAACAATCTTATTAACTTTGACACCCATGCCAGGCTTAACTTCATATTTCGTAACCGTTGGTCCTAAATCTGCATGGATCACTTTGACATCCACGCCAAAACTCTTAAAGGTCTGCTCTAAGGTAGCGCGATTTTTCTGAATTAAGGCCACTTCGCCACTTTGATCAGTTGGTGGAATCACACTTAACAAATCAGAAGTCGGTAATTGATAATTACTATAATCAGTGTGTGTAACAGTCTGTTCAGCCTTCGCAGGTAAAATCTCACCAGTTTGAGGATCAATTGTCTTCGTCGGCGTTGGTTGAGCTGATGTTGGCGTTACCTTATCTTGTGACGGATTCGTTTGAGCCGTGGTAACAGCAGCACCAGTTGGTGAAAAGTGGACATCAAAACCATCATGAGGCTTAGGTAGACCTTCGGCAGTTTCTTCAGGCTCTTGACTATTTTGGTGTTTAGTAGGAACAGCGGCCAATTGTTGATCCTGCATGATTTGGTCAACGGAAGATTGCCCCTGCGAATTCGAATTATTAGCACCGCTAACCGAGAATTCTTCGTCTTCTGAAGGCATTGATTGATGATCATCAATCGGTTGATCGCCTTCTTCAAAGAAATTAGCACTGAAATTCTTGAGCCGCCCGCCAAGTGAACGTGTAAAATTACCCAATCCCTTAACGACCGTTAACACTGCCTGTGTAACATCGCGGAACGGAATCATTGTAAACAGCAAAACGCCAGCGATTATCCCAATGATCGCGATTAAAATGGTTCCCCAATTACTTAACAGGAAATAAGTGGCTCGATATAAATAACCACCAATCATGCCACCTGCGACTGCTTCAGTTACTTGTCCGCGCTGAAAATCAGCCTTAAGCGAGACCCAGATTGATTGCGTAAATTGGCTATGGACATTCAGATGGGTGAAAAAGATTTCCGTATTTAACAATAAAGTACTTAAATAAACTAAAAACATACCCAATAATCGTTTAAGCGGTAAGTCGTGAGGCCAATGACCAATCGTTAAGAGGTATAAGCCCAGCATGCCGAAAATCGTCGCAGCGACAATATAAGTATCGCCAACAAAAATGCGAAAACAGTTGGCAAATAAATTACCTAAAAAGCCCCAGCGGAAAATTGCTAAGATAGCAATTAACGCAAAAAAGAAACCGGTAATATTTAATTGATAATTATTCTGTTTTTTTGAGCGACTAGCACGTTTCTTTTTAGTCGTTGGTGTTCTCTTAGTTGTTTTAGTTGTTTTAGTTGTTTTAGTTGTTTTAGTTGTTTTTTTTCGTTGCTTCTTTTTGGCTGCTGCCATAATATATTTCAACTCACCCTTCGTACGCTAACAGAAGCAGACAAAGTTCATCCTGACAATACTATTTAAGTTTGTCATGTTCGTAACGATGCGTCAGTTCTAAGCCAGCAAATTGTTGTTGCCGCAAAGCTTCATAGATCACTAATGCCGCAGTGTTTGATAAGTTCAAAGCACGAACTTTGTCAGTCATTGGAATACGTAAACATTTTTCAGTATTTTCCCGCATAAAGTCTTCTGGCAAACCAGTTGTTTCTTTACCAAATAAGAAGTAATGATCAACATCAGTATCGCTAAAATCGACATCACTGTAGACTTTTTCAGAAAATTTAGAAATTAAATATAAATATTGATCGTCTGGAATTGTTTGTAAAAAGGCATCTAGATCATCATGATAAACGATCTCGACATTATCCCAGTAATCTAAGCCGGCCCGCTTCAAATGCTTATCGTCAGTTTGAAAACCTAAAGGCCGAATTAAATGTAAAACAGTTCCCGTTGCTGCACAAGTTCGGGCAATATTACCAGTATTGGCTGGCATTAAGGGTTGATATAATGCAATGTGATTAGTCATTTTGCTTACCTCGATTAATATTTTTCATAATGTTACTTATTTTCAGAAATAACCTGACAAATTTTTTATTTTTTTGTCAAAGATAACTGATCTATTTTAACATAGTTAACACCGCTTAAACTAGCTATCACTTACTATCATCGCACATTTATCATTTTGTTTAAATGCGCTGTAGCACTTTTTAAGATAGTATTTAACTTTACTTAATGAGCGTTATGATTGATAATGGTTATTGCAATAAGTATTCATTTTTTGGAGGTTGAACTTATCTTATGCGCAAATATATTTCAGAGTTTCTAGGTACATTCATGCTTGTTTTCATCGGAACAAGCTCAGTTGTCATTGCTAAGGGCAACGTTTTGACAATTGCTTTAGCATTTGGTTTGGCAATTACTGTCTCTGCCTATGCTTTTGGCGGCATTTCTGGTGGTCATTTCAATCCTGCAGTAACAACTGCTATGTTGATTAATCGCCGTATTTCTGCAACTGATGCCATTGCTTACATTATCTCACAAGTACTTGGTGCTACAGTTGCTTCATTGTTCGTTAAGATTTTCGTTGGTGCTTTAAGCTTGCCAACTAATCAACTTGGACAAACTGATTTCCCTAAGATCTCAACTGGCATTGCCTTCCTTGTTGAAGTCTTAGCAACATTCTTGTTCTTGATGGTTATTATCAATGTGACAAGTAAAGATCATGGTGACGCTGCTCGTGCTGGTGTTGTTATCGGTTTAACATTATCACTCTTGATTATTTTTGCTTTGAACTTGACTGGTGCTTCATTAAACCCAGCACGTTCATTTGGCCCCGCCATCTTTGCTGGTGGTTCAGCATTGAAGCATATCTGGCTATATATCCTTGCTCCTGAAGTTGGTGCCATTTTAGCTGCACTTTGCTCAAAGTATTTACTTGGTAGTGAAGATTAATTTAGCCAACATAGTGCTGCTGTTTTTACAGCAGCACTATTTTTTTGCATTTTTTACTAATTTTCAGAAAAAGCACACAAAAAAATGCAGCCCCTCGGTTTTAATAACAGCGAGAAACTACATTAGTAAGATCTTAATCGATACTTTTAGCAAAGGAATCCCTTGATAAAAGCGCGAAATCAACCTTGAACATAATATATCACTAGATTATGCAACTTACAAGAAAAAAATTTTCAGATCGTAATAGAACCTGATCAAGTAAGTGAAATTTTGATTATACTTGCTATTCAGACAATTATTAGGTAAAATGTTTAATGTTATGGGCCCTTAGTGTAATGGATCGCACGCAAGATTCCGGTTCTTGAAATCTCGGTTCGACTCCGAGGGGGCCCATTTCTCATAAAAGCAGCCATCACGATAGTCGTGATGGCTGCTTTTTTATTTATCTGCAAAATATGCTTTTAACTTAACTAGGTCAGCTTTAGCCAATGGCCGATTTTGTTTGGCAAAGCGTCGAATAAATGATGGATGAAATAATGGTATGATCGCCCACACTTTTGTTCCGAATTCAAGCTTACCAGTTGTTGGTCGATATTCTAAAATTTCATGCTTAATAACTTGTCCGTGTACTTCTGAAATTTTATAGTCCGATCCTAACAATCGATGTAATGCCGTATTCCCCAGCACAACCATAACATCACTATCCAATTGTGCTAACTCTGCATCCAAAAACGGCGCAAAATCTTTAATCTCTTTTTTAGTCGGTGGCCGATCCCGCTTAGAATCATTTTTCTCGCGAAACGGACGAGCCCGAACTGTCGCGGTCATATAAATTTCTTCTCGCGTTACGCCAAGATAATCTAACCACTGTTGTAATTCTTGTCCCGACGGACCAACGAATCCGCGACCTAGTTCAATTTCTTTTTTACCAGGTGCTTCTGCCACTAAAACAAATTTCGGTTTTAATGAACCAGTACCTAATACTAAACCTTCTAGCTGAGGATTATCTAAAATTAATTGTTTCATTTTGCCGATTTGATTCGAGTTTAATGCGGTCGCCATTTTATCCCCTCTTTTATTTTTTATCTTATTTCAAGATTAACTGATTATTTGCAATCAGTAAAATATAAAAAGCCAACCTTGAAATTTCAAGGTTGGCTGATATCAGCAAATTAGAAATCGAGCTTATAAATATTTAGCATCTGCAATAGGATCTTGTGAAGTTAAAATCTTCGGACCATCTTTAGTGATAGCTAAAGTATGTTCATATTGGCAAGACCAACCACCATCAGCTGTTACGTAATATTCCCAAGAATCATTAGGGTCACTGACTTCTTTAGCCATAATTTGCCAAGTACCCTCGTTAATCATTGGCTCGATCGTAATTGTCATGCCCTCTTTAAGACGCAAGCCTTTATGAGGTTCGCCATAATGAGGAACATTAGGTTGTTCATGCATGGTTGGTTGAATACCATGACCAATCAAATCACGTACATCGCCATAACCATTCTCATCTTCTGTGTAATGTTGAATGGCGTAACCAATGTCACCTAACCGATTACCAACAACAGCTTGATCAATACCTAAGTACAATGCTTTTTTAGTAACATCCATTAATTTTTGGATCTTAGGACTAACCTCACCAACAGCATAGCTCCAGCAAGAATCACTTTGATAACCATCAAGGGTTACAGTCATATCTACTTTAACCAAATCGCCGTTATGCAAGATTAAGTTTTGGCGTGGTGTTGCGTGGGCAACTTCGTCGTTAACCGCAACACAAGTAGCATATTTGTAACCTTCAAAACCTTTTTCGCCAGGAATACCACCATGACTGGTGATATAATTATCTGCAAATTTTTCAATTTCCATTGATGAAATACCAGGCTTAATAATGTCACGTAAGCCAACATGAACTGCTGCTAAAAGTGCACCAGATTTGCGCATACCTTCAATTTCACGTGGGGATTTTAATGTAATCAATATATTGCCTCCGTTTAATGTTATGTTAATTATACCGCAAGATAAAAAATATAAAAGCGCTGCGCCTGTTTGTTCGCACAAACCGCTCAACGCTTTATCTATTTATATCAAGCAACGAAAAATGTTAACTGATTGACGAGCAACAATCGACGAGGCTATATTTTGCCCATTTCATGTAACTTGTCTTTAATTTGACCCATGACGATTTCGCGATCTTTAGGATTTTCAACAAAATCATAACGATCACCATCAATCCGAATTTTTGGCGAATACTGATAATTCTTGTACCAAGGATCATAATAATCCAATAATCTATGATAATAATCAACCAATGACGGATCCGTTTGAATTTGTTCATAAGAACGACCACGCTTTGTAATCCGTTTAATCATGGTGTCATAGGAAACATCAATATGAACAAGCAAGTCAGGATTTTTCTTAGGCATGCCTTTAAGTTCTTCCATCATGTTACCTAATAAATCTTTATAGATTGCAACTTCGGTTTGATTAGCGCGTCCCATATCCGCATTCATCTGGAAAAACAACGCATCTTCATAAATTGAACGATCTAAAACATTATTGTCATCTTGTAAAGCTGCTTTAATACTGTGAAAACGAGTATTTAAGAAGTAAATTTGTAAAAGAAAAGCATACTTACTTGGATCAGCATAAAAAAGTGGTAAAACTGGATTATCATCCACACTTTCATAAAAAGCTTTTGTTCCTAATTCCTTGGCAATCATTCCTGTTAATGATGATTTACCTGCGCCAATTGCACCACTGAGTACTAAAACTGTCATCACGTTCTTTCCATTCTTTTTAAGACTTGACCGTCTATCTTACCATTCATTTTGCCGGGCGATCACTAATTATATCGATGGCATATTTCTAAATAAAACCATTCTCAATCTTACACAAGATATAGTATTTTTTCAATCACTTTCCACCATAAATTGTGGTTATTTCATCTGAAATTTGTCCCTGCTAATCATCAAATTCCCACTCATTTTTAAATGTTTGAACAAATTCCTGCATAAAGCGAATTCGTTGAGCCGCGATTATTTTTGCTTCCTCTGTATTCATCAAATCACCTAGTTTAAAGAGTTTCTCGTAAAAGTGATTGATAACCGGTGATTGTTGTCGATAGTCCGCCTTGTTTAATTCAGTTCGCGGTGCAATCTTTGGATCATACATCGGTGCGCCAGTGTGAGCTCCATAATAAAAAGTACGTCCAATTCCAATGGCACCTAAAGCATCCAACCGATCAGCATCTTGAACGATTTGACCATCAAGTGTTAGTTGATAGTGCGTTTTAAGATTTTTAGAGTAGGACATATGATCAATAATATCTAAAACTGCCGCAATTTGCTTAGCAGTTAGTCCTGACTGTTGATAAGTAGTTAATAACTCTGCGCGCTTAGCCACCACATCAGCAACTAATTTATCATCTAAGATATCATGAGTTGCTGCAGCAACCAGCACTATTTCTTGATGTGCTTCAGGTTGACGCTTTAACAAATGACGTGCTAAATTTACAACCCGCTCAATATGCGCGACGTCGTGTCCAGAATGATCTTGTGCCATTTGTTCAACTACATAGTTATGAATCATTTCAAAGTTTATCATTGGCTTGCTCCACTTTAAGCATCTTCAATCTATTAAATTATAACATGGCTTTTCTTTAAGATTAACTTTAGCAGATAATCTTAGCCTGTTTTCATGTTACAATTATTTCTAATTAAGTGAGGAATAACAATGACCATTAAAAAAATTACACAAGGCGCTAATTTCTTAGCAACCTATCCCCAAGTTTTTCGCTGTCCAATTTGTCATCAAGCAATGACAGCTGAGCAGACAAGTCTTATCTGTCCAGATCATCACCAGTTTGACTTATCTAAAAAAGGAACGCTTTATTTTTTACAAAAGCAAATTAAAACCGAGTACACTACTGAAATGTTAGCTGCTCGTGGACGGATGATTCAACGTGGTATTTTTAAACCTATGTTAGATCTCATTAGCGAGTGGTTACCTGCCGATAATCAACTAACAATCGACGTTGGTTGTGGTGAAGGCGGCTTACTAACTCAATTAGCACAACGAGGCTTAAATGGTCCTAAAATTGGCTTTGATATTTCTAAAGACGGTATCTACCTTGCAAGCCAGCAACAAGTTTCCAATACTTTTTGGTGCGTTGCTGATCTAACTAACTTACCTTTTGCCGATCACTCAACATCGACAATTTTAAATATTTTTTCACCTTCTCATTATCGTGAATTTGCGCGAGTACTAACTACCGATGGTACTTTTATCAAGGTCATCCCTGGTCCCAACTACTTGCATGAACTGCGTCAGGCTTTCTTTAATGGTGCTGATAAAGAGAATTATTCTAATGAGCCCGTGATGAAACATTTAGGCGAAGTGGCCACCATTTTAAAACAGCAAGAACTTAATTATCAATTCGAGTTGACCAATAATGAAGCATTTACTGACCTATTACAGATGTCACCATTAGAGTGGCAAGCACCACTTGAACAAGTTGAAGCTTTAAAAAATAACCCGTTCTCCCATATTTCGATCAATTTACAAATTGTTCAGTGTCAGTTAAAATAAATTTATTGTTAGCATCGTGTTCGTTGTTCACGCAGGAGGAATTAGTTTGAGAAAACAAGATCGTATATTGATCACCACAATCATTGTTGCAATGATTGCCGTCATCTCACTTTTAGGATGGCAGATTTATCGCGCTCAAGCTACTACCCACGCGCAAACAGTAGCTCTCACTCAAAAAAAAGCAACCGCTAAAAAAGCCAGTTCCAAAAAAGCTAGTCAAAAAGCCCTTGCGCTAAAAAAGGCCGCTAAAAAAGCAGCCGCTGCTAAAAAGAAGGCAGCTTTGAATCTTTGGAAACATCCTACTGGTGGCACTTATCCCACACTTAAACAAACTGGAACATATAAATTAACTGTCTCACTTAAAAAACAACGCGTCTATCTTGACGACGAGACAACTCATAAACGACTTTATACTATGATTTGCTCAGCTGGTATGGATAACACCACGCCAACCGGAACATTTGCCGTTCAAGAACGTGGCGAATCATTTTATAACAATAGTCTTAGTGAAGGCGCCAATTATTGGGTTTCTTGGTTAAATCATGGGGTGTACTTATTCCATACCGTTCCCACTGATACAGCTGGCAACTATAAGGTTGCAGAAGCTCAAAAGCTTGGCAAACCTGCTTCCCACGGTTGTATTCGTCTCTCCGTACCTGATGCCAAATGGTTATATGATAATATTCCTTTTGGTACTAAAGTCGTTGTTAATAAATAATAAAAAGACTGAAAGCAAAATAATTCGCTTTCAGTCTTTTTATTTAAGTTAATTATTGATTCTCATTAAAAACTGCTTCATAAATCTGAGCTGTTCTCGCATCAAAGTTAACCAAATCAACCTGTTGCACAGAAGTTGATTGAGCTGCTAATGACTTTAACACATCATAAACAATTACAGCTGCACGTTGCACAGGAAAATGATAAACGCCTGTACTAATGGCGGGAAAAGCAATACTAGTTAGTTGATGGTGGTTAGCCAACGCTAAACAGCTTTGATAACATTGTGCTAGTAATTCTGGCTCTCTTGAGTCACCACCGTGCCAAATTGGCCCAGCAGTATGAATAATATATTTTGCAAGTAAGTTAAAACCCGGCGTTAATACCGCTTCACCAACGGCAATTGGCCCTAAGCTTTTTTGTAACGGTGCTAATTGTAAACTAGCAGCACGATTAATAGCGCCATCGACGCCACCACCGGGAATCATTTGCGGATTAGCTGCATTGACAATCGCTTCAGCTTGGCTTTTGGTAATGTCGCCTTGATAAAGACGGACGGTTAACGTCTTAAACTGCTTCACTAACATCATACTACCTCCATTATTAATGGAATCGTTGACGAACACCGGTACCAAACTGAACTAGGCCTTGTAAAACCGGATTTGTTATCGCTGGCTTAATTCTAATGGAACATTGCTTAGCGATCGTGTTCGCAATTTCAACAATCGTCATCTCATTTGTGTCCAAGATCTCAGCAAATTGTGGTGTCTCTGTTTGTTCAGCAACTTGCTTTAAATGAGACAATGTAAAAACGTTATTCAAATTGCCACGTTGTCTTAAACGCTTAGCAATTACTTCAGGCGTTGCTGCCAAGGTAAAATGACGGACGGTAATGCCTTCATTTTGTAAACCACCGACAATTTCGTCAAAATATTGTTGCTTAGAAATTGTCATCGGTACAATAATCGTTTGTTGCGTCGAAGTCGCGATTTTTTTCAAAAGTTGATAATTCCATTGCCGCCACTCTGGATAATCTTCAAAATTTGCCTTTTGCAAGGTTTGCGGTAATTGTTTTGTTAATAACCGCCCGATATCATCTGGATGGTACAAGATAGCACCGTTAATTCGTCGTTGTAATTCAGTAGCTACTTGCATTTTACCAACACCAAAAGGTCCATTTAACCAAATAATCATTTATCTCTTCACCTATTTTATTTATTAATTACATTCTAGCCAGTTTTTCAGAAAATGTCTGCTTTATTAAGCGATTATTAACAAACTTAGTTATTTTTTGACAATTCATCCTTAAATATATCGTCAAATATATCGTCAATTTTGCCTAAATCTTATTTTTTGGTATAATTTCATAGAAATTATCCACAAACATGATTAAGCAAGCTATAATGGGTACTATTAGGACACTGGAGGTTACGCACGTGGCAACAGCTAAGATCGTTTATGCAAGTATGACAGGAAATAATGAAGAAATTGCGCAAATTATGGAAGAACAATTTGAAAATTTAGGCGTTGAAGTTGATACAACTGAAGCTTCTCAAGCCGATGCAAGTGATTTTGAGGATGTTGATATTTGTGTGGTCGCCACTTATACCGACGGCGAAGGCGAAATTCCTGATGAAGCCCAAGACTTCTACGACGATTTACAAGAAGAAGACTTAACCGGTAAAATTTATGGAACTTGTGGTTCAGGGGATCGTTTCTATGGTGATCACTTCTGCGCTACAGTCGACGATTTCGACCATACTTTTGCACAAACCGGTGCTACTAAAGGTGCTGAGAGCGTTAAGATTGATCTAGCTGCTGAAGCTGAAGATATTGAGAATTTGGATACTTTTGTTAAAGAATTAGTTGCTAAAGCCAACGCTAATGGTTAATAAGTATGAATAACCTTCATACTTTTTTTAAAAATCACCGTGATTTTGTTAGTTATACTTTTTTTGGATTTCTAGCATCAGTTATTAACATCGTTTCATTTATGGTGATTAAATCAACTTTTCACGCCCACTATATGTTTGCTAACACTTTGGCGTGGTTAATATCAGTGGTCTTTGGTTTTTTCACCAACAAATCATTAGTGTTTAAATCAGAATACTCCACTGGCTATGCTTTAATAACTGAATTAATTGCTTTTTTCTTTTTCCGTGGTATTAGTTTATTGGCCGATTCAGCCATTATGTTCATTTGTATTACAGGCTTGAACTTATCTAGCTTTACAGCCAAAGTCATTGATCAAATTTTGGTTGGTATTCTTAACTACGCCACTTCTCGTTATACGTTTAGTAAGGACCAGCGTGAAGTTGCTAAACGTTTGCGCCAAAGACGAATAGAACACCATCAACAAAAATTAGCACAAAAAAAACAATCACAGGACTAAAATAACCTCTGAGAAAATTTCTCAGAGGTTATTTTTTATTAAAACGGTAAAAAAGATACTAACCCATTATTTTTGATACGCTAGTATCTTTTTATTGTAATTAATCATGATCACCATTATAAATCGTATGTGGTACTTGAACATAATCTACCGTAGTTAAGGCGGTTAAATCACGGCCACCAGCATAAGAGATTGCCGATTGTAAATCCTCTTGCATTGCGGTTAACTCATCGCGCAGGTCACCTTTAAGGGGGATCAGCACCTTTTTACCCTCAACATGGTGAGAACTTTGCTTTTGATATTGGGAAGCTGAGCCAAAGTACGCTTTATACGTCTGACCAGCATGATCAACTTCTTCACCAGGTGACTGTTCAAAACCAGCTAACATTGAGCCCACCATCACCATGGTTGCTCCAAAGCGAATAGACTTAGCAATATCACCGTGAGTTCGAATACCACCATCGGCGATAATTGGTTTGGTAGCGACACGACTACACCACTCTAAGGCTGCTAATTGCCAACCACCGGTCCCAAAACCGGTTTTAAGTTTGGTAATGCACGCACGACCAGGTCCGATACCAACTTTAGTTGCATCTGCGCCAGCTTGTTCTAAGTCGCGAACGCCATCCGGTGTCCCAACATTACCCGCAATCACAAATGAATTAGGCATGGCCTTTTTGAGGTATTGAATCATTTCAATAACACTATCAGCATGTCCATGAGCAATATCAATTGTAATAAATTCAGGTTGATTTTGTTGTGCAACTAATTGATCGACAAATGTATATTCTTCTGGTTTAACCCCAACAGAAATTGAAGCATACAAGTTACGTTCGTGCATCATTTCAACAAAAGCCATCCGCGTTTCGGGCTCGAAGCGATGCATCACGTAAAAATAGCCATGACTAGCTAACCAAATTGCAATTTCATCGTTAATAACTGTCTGCATGTTAGCTGGAACCACGGGAATCTTAAACCGATATTTTCCTAATTGAACAGAGGTATCTGCATCTTCACGAGAAGCTATCTGACACCGTTGGGGAATTAATTGAATATCTTCATAATCAAAAGTTTGCATGTTTTCACCTATCGTTTGTTTTTATTAACGTCCTAACATATAGTAACGGATATCAAAATCATTTTCAAGTAAATTGTCGTACAATTAAATTGTAATTGCACAAAATAGTTCGTTTTTAATTTAAAATAAAAAAATTGAGAAGCTTTAAAGCTTCTCAATCCTTTAGATTAGTTTGCAACTTGGAACTCAAAATCATCTTCAATTTCATTAGCAGGATTAAACCGATCGTTGTAAATAAAATCGTCTAGTTGTGCTTGTAAGATTTCAACAACCTGCGTTTTCGACATACGAGCATAGCCGCTGGAAATCAAATTAGCAATCCCATTAACAATAATCCAATTGCCGGTTAAGATCCGATAAATTTTTTCAGCCGATAGATCTGCAGCGTCAGTGCGTTTAGCAAAGCGAGTTGTTCCTATGTTTAAAGCAAATTGCTTCATTTCTGTAATGCTTTCTTTATCTTCAATCCATAATGTTCGATATAACATTGGTTGTTCACAAGCAAAATGAATATATGCTAAATCTAAATCAATCAGAGGATCTTCATGGTAGTGTTGGTTGAAAACATGTTTTTGTAAATAAGATTGGATTTTAATAATTGACTGATGTTTTAAATCATCCATGCATTCAAACTCTAAATATAGGGGTTGTGTTGAACAATTCAATTCATCGGCAATTTTACGTGCTGTGAAATTTTGAAAGCCATCACGCATTGCTAAATTAACTGCTGCATTTAAAATATCATTCTTCATAATTGTTTTTTTCCGAGCCATGATCGATCTCTCCTTTATATGTGAAATACTTTTTATTTTTTTGCTTATAGTTTTAATAACTTTTGTATTTGAATAATACCATACCGTTTTATAAAATAAAACCCTTTATTTAGTTTTTTTAAATCGATTCAATTCAAATTTCCTATATTGATTATTGCTTATTTTTATAAAGCAGTCATTGTTCATTAGTCATGACTAGACTAACAATTGTATTTCTAATGAAATCAAGGTGCCACCATGCTAAAATAAGGCTAATTAAGCAAGCAGGTGAGCGGATGGAAGACAAGACTTTTCTAGAACAACTTAAAAAATACGCGGAATTAGCGATTAAAATTGGCTTAAATGTTCAAAAAAATGATGAAGTAATAATCACTATTGCGATTGATCAGGCTACTTTGGCACATTTATTAGTTGAGCAAGCTTATTTAGCCGGTGCCAGGAACGTTATTTTGCAATGGCAAGATGAGCAAAAAAGACGACTAGATTTAACTTATCAAACTGAAACCGAATTAAAACAGGTTGCTTCTTTTAAAAATGACTTGTCGCACTATATTGTTGATAATCGGGTTAAACGCCTAACAGTGATGTCCAGCGATCCTCAAGCACTGGCTGATCTGGACCCTCGTAAAATTTCAGCTGCCCAAAGTGCCAGCAGTTCAGGAACTCGTGCAGTTAAAATGGCAACCGAAAACAATTGGTTAAGTTGGACCATTATCGCAGCAGCCAGTCCTGCATGGGCTCAAAAAGTTTTTCCTGACGAAAATTCAGAAACTAGCACCCAACATTTATGGCAAGAAATTTTTAAAGCTGTCAGAATTGACCAAGAAGATCCACTTAAAGCTTGGCAGCAGCAAAAAGAAAAACTAATCGCTAAAGCTAAATTGCTAAATCAGTATCAGTTTGATCAATTACATTATGTTGCACCTGATACTGATTTAACGATTGGGCTACCTAAAAATCATATTTGGGAAGCAGCCAGTTCATTAAATAAAAAAGGCGAGGAATTTATTCCTAATATGCCAACTGAAGAGGTTTTTACAGCACCAGATGCTAAACGAGTCAACGGTTATGTCCGGGCAACTAGACCGCTTAGTTACGCTGGCACTGTCATCTCGGGAATGGCTTTTACCTTTGAACGTGGTCATGTCATTAAAGTTGAAGCTGAACAGGGCTTGCAGCTACTTAAACAGCTATTAAAAACCGATTCAGGCGCTAGTATGCTGGGTGAAGTTGCTTTAGTTCCCAATCCCTCACCGATTTCGCAATCTGGTATTACTTTTTTCAATACTTTATTTGATGAGAATGCGGCGAATCACCTTGCCCTAGGTGCTGCCTATCCTTTCTCAATTGCTGGTGGTTCAAAAATGAACCAATTACAACTGCAGCTAGCCGGATTAAATGTAAGTCAAATTCACGTTGATTTTATGATTGGTTCTGAAAACATGTCGATTGACGGCCACACGACCGATGGCCAAGTGGTGCCCATCTTCCGTTCTGGTGATTGGGCATGACAACTAATTTTGGATTATTAGTCTTAAGTGGCTGTTTAATTATCGTTTGTTGCTTCATGGTTAGTGTCACGATAATGAACTGGCGCCAGTGGCAACGCCGTCGACTTGTTTTATTATTAAACTCAATTCCAATTATTCTGACATTAATCTCAATTTATTTTTTATTCCATAAAAGTTGATGCCATTTTAAAAAGTCTTATTTGCAATTTTGAACGATAATTGTTAATCGGCTCACCATTGCAAAATCTAAGGTTATTCGCTACAATTAGTAGTGCTTGCGATAGTAGCTCACCTGGATAGAGCAATGGTTTCCTAAACCATAGGTAGAGGGTTCGAGTCCCCCCTGTCGCATGATTAAATAAAGATCATCAAAAAAGGCCTAGAAAATTCTAGGTCTTTTTTTTAATACAGTTTAGAAATAATCCCATAGCATTGGCTTATCTGCATAATTTAAACTTGCTTGCAGCTGAGAAATAGCTGAAACAGTGTTGATCTGACATTGATTAGTTTGAAGCAATTGCTTTAAAGTTCGATAGCCTAAGAACACTTTAGCAAGTTGACGTGTATCAATCACAAGATCTGCCGTTAATTCGCTACTATGCAGTAACTGACCGCGGCCGTCCTTAACTGATAATTCCCACACACCATTATTTTGCGGAATGAATTGGTCTTGAATTTCAATCAGCAATGGCTTAGTTAGATCAGCTGTAAAATGCCATTCTTCAACTAAAGCTTGCCAATCGTTAACCCGGGCCATCATGTAGGGAATAATTGATGTTTGCACGTGATAAGCTTCTGGCATCAAATCATTATATGGCATTTGGTTAGCACTTTCGTAAATAAACTTAGGATAAACATTGGCGTGTTTACCAACAAAATTCATCAGACGTTGAAAACTAGCAAAATTACTAGGCATTAATTCAACCAACTCAAATGCTTCTCCTGAATTGCGTTGATAAATTAAATAACCATCAAGTTGTTGCTGGTCGTCGTATGACAGTGCCACTTCATACTTAGGATGTTTACTATAACGATATTGTTGCCACCAAGAATGCCGAATTAGCGCACCATTTTGACTTTGTTGATTTTGATCATAGATTGAAGCCATCTGCTCTAGTGCATCTGTGAAATTAACGCGTTCCACTGAACCAGCCGCCGACGGTGAAATACGTGGGAATTCTGTAGCCTTGACTTGATAGCAAACCCGATCAAATAATTCTTCAAAGCCGAAACGGCGATAAAAAGTATAAGAGAACGGTGCTAAATAAGATAGAACCACATGATCAGCTAACATTTGTTCAGTGGCTTTTTGCATCAGTTGCGTGATAGACCCGTGTCCACCAAATTCCGGATAGCTGGCCACATAACCAACCGCTCCCATCTGATAATCTTGACCGTGCCAATTAACAGGTAAATAAGTAACCATCAGCGCACTTTGCACATGGCCTTGATCATCAACAATTGCATAATCGCGACTATGCATCGCCAAGTTTAACCATTTAGTTTGGTAAGCTTCATTATTAGGACGATCAAAAGCATAACAACATAATTCGTAATATTCATTCAACAGATCAACATCAGCATGATCAATTTCGATAACTTTTGACATTACTTACTTGCTCCTAAATCTTCACCATTTGTTGCGATTACCTGCTCATACCAGTAGAAGCTGTCCTTAGGATAACGTGCTAATTCTCTTTCGTCTTGTTCATCACGATCAACATAAACAAAACCATAACGCTTCTGATAACCATTTAACCAGCTTAACAAATCTGTAAAGCTCCAAGTTGTGTAACCAACAACTTGAACACCATCACTGATTGCTTCATGAATAGCTTTGACGTGTTCACGTAAGAAATGAATTCGATAATCATCATGAATTTCATGACTGCTCTCTAAAGTATCAAACGCACCCAAACCGTTTTCGGTGATTAAAACTGGCAAATGATAACGACTGTTAATGCGACGTAATGCAATGCGTAAACCAACTGGATCAATATTCCAATCCCAGTCAGTTGTTTGCAAATAATCATTAGTTGCTGACTTAAATAAACCAGGAATACCAGACTCTTGCTTCGTTCCCTTTTTACCAGTCGTGTTTTCTGGTGCTAAACCAATACCATCAGCAAGTGGATTAGCTTGAACAGTTGCTGTTTGATAATAGTTCAAGCCCATAAAGTCAGGACGGGCTAATGGATCAGCAAGTAAGGCTGCATCTTCAGCTGTAATTTCAGGTGCAATTCCTTGTTCTTCTTGCCATTGACGAATGGCATCAGGATAGTGACCATAAGCGTAAATATCCATCCAATAATAAGAATTGAACTGTTCAGCATTGTCAGCCGCTAATTGGTTCTCAGGATCTGCATTAACAGCATAAACAGGACTATAAGCAAAACTTGGTCCAATCTCACCATCGAAATGTTCATGGAAGTATTTAGTTGCAGCAGCATTAGCTAAGTTAGCGATATGGTTAGCGGCATACATCCGCTTAGGATCTTTAACTGCTGGTGGATGGCTTGCCATTAAGTAGCCATGTTGAATGAAGACGTTTTGTTCATTTAACGTGACCCAATGCTTAACTCGATCGCCGTAGTTTTCAAATAAAGTCTTGGCATAATTAACAAAATCAGGAATGATTTGACGTGATTCCCAGCCTTGATATTCATCTTGTAAGGCTTGTGGTAAATCCCAATGATAAATTGTAACAAGTGGTTCAATATTGTGAGCAATTAAATCATCAATTAAATCACTATAAAATTTAATACCAGCTGCGCTAGCTTCACCATTACCATTTGGGAAAATACGCGTCCAAGCAATCGAGAAACGATAAGCCTTTAACCCAGCCTTAGCCATTAATTCAACATCTTCGTGATAACGATGGTAATGATCAACAGCAACATCACCATTGGTTCCCTTAAAAGTTTTACCTGGAATGCGCACAAATTGGTCCCAGACAGATAATCCTTTACCATCTTCACGATAAGCGCCTTCAATTTGGTAAGCGGCAGAAGCTGAACCCCAAAGAAAATCTTTAGGGAATGATTTTAATTTTTTATGTTCCATCTTCATCCTCCAATATTTACGATTAGTTCTACGATACACTTACAAATAAAATAGATGCCAAAATGTTCAAAACATTTTGGCATAGTTGTTAATAAGACTGTTCAATTTGTAGCAGCATTTTCTTAAAGTTACGTCGACGCACGAAACCAAGAATTGATCCCACAAGCACGTCATTCATCTGGCGAATAAAACCACCCTGTGATTGCGTATTCTCTTGGTAAATAACCTCAGTTTGATGATTACCCAAGCTCTTCATCTCATACTTCACATCGAAATCACTCTGATTTGAATGTGTTGTGTAGTAATAAGCTTCATTAGGCACTAGCTTAGTAATCGTAATACGCGCTGACGTCGTCTTGGTAAACTGCTTTATATAAGAATAGCCCTCTAATTGTTCTTCAGAAATGGTATCACCAGTTTGTGTTCGAATATCATACAAAACCGAATCAACAATCTTACGATAGAAAAAATTAGTCGGAATGTTTAATTTTTGCTGGATCTTCATTTCTTAGTCCCCTTCTTAATAGCGGATTGTTGAATTTCACTGGCTGATTTATCCTTAGATTTCATCTTGCCGGCTGCCTTATCTCGCTTTTTACCGCGATGGAAAAAGAAGAAGCCCAAGCCAACAACAAAAATACCTAGCGTGAGTAAATAAATGTCTAGGCCAGTGCCATTCTTACTAGATCTGCCACTCATCATAATGATGTAAAAGCCAAGAGCCATTAAGAATAGGCCATTTGTTGTCATTACTTTTCTACCCCAGCCTGGAAATAGAGCACTGAGCCCCAACGTTGAGCTTTAATTGCCGCTTTTGCAAGTTTAGCTGCTGCTTCAGAATCTTCCATATTAGTGTCAAAAACTAACTTCATACCATTTTGACTTTTAAGTTGGAAAGTCACGCCGTCCTCATTGTAATTGTTCAATAAATCGATAATTTTATCTTGTTGAATAGGTGCGTTTAAAAAGATCATTGGGATTGCTCCTTTATTAATTTTATAGTTTACATAGTATAGAATAAGCCACCAGTCCAACGAATTGCAACTGATGGCTTACGTTTAATTAAAAAACAAGTTCAAACTAAAGTTGACTGTTATTAGCAGCTTCTTCCTTAGCAAACACACGGTTAGACATTTGAACAAATGGTAACCAGATGAAGAAGGCAATGACCATATTAACTAAAGCTAATACAGCAGCACGCCAATCAAGAGTTGCCATGAACGCGTTCAAAATTGGTGGTGTGATCCAAGGAACAGCAACCTTAACTGGTCCAACCCAACCAGCCATTGTTACGAAGTACGCAATGATTGTGTTCACCACTGGTGCGATGATGAATGGCACGAAGTAAATAGCATTCAATACGATTGGCAAACCAAACATAACAGGTTCGTTAATATTGAATAAACCAGGAGCAAATGCTAATTTAGCAACTGCTTTTTCGTCAGCACGTTTTGAGAAGATTAAGATGGCCAGAAGTAATACGATTGTACCACCAGAACCACCAAACCAAACGTAAGCATCAAATGAACCACGAACCCACTTGTATGGTAAGTCGGCATGATTTTGGAAAGCAGTGATGTTGGCAATTTGTGAAGTACCCCAAATTGATTCCAAAACTGGACCCAAGACGTTAGGACCATGAATACCGAAGAACCAGAAGATTTGAACTAATAATGAAACTAAGATAACCATACCAGCTGATTGACCAGCATGAAGTAATGGTGCTTGAATTGTTTGTGATAACCAGTCACCGAAGAATTGACCAGTACCTTTAGTAAATGCCCAGTTAATAATAGCAACAGCATATAATGCAGCAATACCAGGAATTAAAGCAGTAAACGCTTTAGAAACTGCTGGTGGAACTGTATCAGGCATCTTAATTGTGATGTCTTTCTTCATTAAGAAGATATAAACAACAACGGCAATAGCGCCGAAAATCATAGCAGAGAATAATGCAGCAGAACCTAAGTTACCAACGGAAAAAGCACTATTAAGTGTAACGCTGCTTTCGCTTGCAGTAGCACCAGCATTAGTAAATGCTGTAACTGCTGATTTTGGTAATTTATCAGTTAATGCTAACGTAACAGTATTATTAGTACTCATTAAGAATGCTGCTAATGATACTAATGAACCAGATAAACCATCAACGCCGTAATTCTTAGCTAAATGGTAACCCCACATAGCAGCGAAGAATACTGCGAAAATTGATAATGAACCTGTTGAAACAATGCCATCAATTGCAACAACACCTTGGACGAAGCCTGAATTAACAAAGCCCATCCATTTCCATTCTGTTGGGAATGTAACTAACAAGGCATTGATCAATGTTGCTAATGAACCTGCCATTGTAATTGGCATTGTTGAAATAAAGCCATCACGTAAAGCAACTAGCCAAGGAATTGAACCGATTTTAGTGGCAATCGGCACAAGATACTTTTCGAGCCAATCCATTAATTTTTGCATTTGAAAACCTCCGAATTAAAGCTAACCCATGTGTTAGAAATTTTGGTGCAAACATAATTACCCCAAAGAATTATGCGTTTGCTAATTTCTTGTATACATCTACGACCTCACCAGCTAAATCACGGAAAGTAATTGCGTTCATTAAGTGATCTTGACCATGAACCATCAGTAAAGTCACTTTAACGTGATCACCACTAGCTTCCTTAGTCAACATCCCAGTTTGCGAATTGTGAGCTTCGCCTAACGCCGCGTCAGCTTCTTTTAATTTAGCATCTGCTTCATCAAAGTCGCCCTTTTTAGCAGCTTGGATAGCTTCCATTGAGCTACTTTTAGCGTTGCCACCGTTTACAATTAATCCCATAATTGCTTGCAAGTTTTCGTCTTCTTCCAAAATATAGCCTCCCTTCTATATTAGATTTAAAAAACAATGAATAATTGCAGCTAGACTGCTGATGCAGTCGCAATGAAAACAATTTCATTGCATATTTAGAGTCTATCACAACCACCAATTCACAACAAGTTAAAATGTCATCAATTTAATGGAATTGCTCTAGACCACGAACACATTATAAAATTTTAATTCGTCGATTGTCAACCCCTAAAAAATGTGTCATAGCAATATTGGAAACGCCATCACATTTACTGAAAATAACCACCTTTATTTTGTGATTTTCGCAAAAAAGCAGCCAAGTCTACTTGGCTGCTTTTGGATGGTGTTTTCCTTTGCTTTTTTGATCGCGTAATCGCTTCTTCTTACGTGGCTTTTCTTTTTTAGGTGTTGGCTTAGTTTGATGATTGGTTGAATGAGTAATCACCGTATTAGTCCGTTTTTCTAGCGGTTCGCGTTTAATTGGTTTTTCAGTGGACAACTTACCATCGATTAAATAAACAGTTTGTAATTGAAATTGTGTTTTGACCGTTTTCTGTAAATTTCGATGATCATGTTCGTTCCCCAAATTTAAAACCGTCCCCGTGCCAAACATTCGTCCGGTCCGTCCTGCCCGATGAGTATAACTTACTAAAGTTTGTGGCAAATCATAATTAACCACAAATTTTAAATCAGGAAAATCCAACCCACGTGCAGCTAATTCAGTAGTCACTAAATAAGTTAGTTGCTTTTTGCGAAATTGTTGCATGATTTTTTGCCGGCGTTGACTGGTTTCATCGCCCAATAACAGGCCAACTTTTAAATTCAAGAAACTAAGTGTCTTAAACAAAGTTCGGGCACTACCCGTATTTTTGACAAAAACTAAAGCGTTTTGACCATCAATTGGTCCACGTTGTAAACGTTTAAGTAGTTCGGCTTTTTGATGATTACCAATCATCATAAAATCATGTTGAATTTGTTGCTGTTGAAAATCAGCCTGACGTGTGTCAAAACGTTCAAAATCATAGCCAAACCATTTACCTAACTCTTCAAAAATTGGCTGTTCTGTGGCAGACATTAAAACCATTTGTGCATCAGCCGGCATAGTAGCTAATAGTTCTCGAGTAGTATTTAAATGTTCACCATCTAATTGAGAATCAGCTTCGTCAATCACAACTGTTTCAATCCGATCAACTTTCACCAGCTTATTAGTGATCATTTCTTGTAACCGTCCTGGTGTGGCGACAATAATTTCTGGATGTTGTTTTAGTTGTTCTTGTTGCCGTTTAACATTGGCTTTGCCGACAATTCCTTGAATTTTTAAACCTACAGCCTGGGCGTAAGGGCGTAAAACATCGCGCACTTGCATAACCAGTTCAGCACTAGGTTCCAAAATAAGTAATTGCAGACGTTGGCCCGGTTGTAACGTTTCTAATAGCGGTAACCCAAAAGCTAAGGTTTTACCAGTACCTGTAGCGGCGAGCCCTAAAACTGGACCACCCTTTTTTAAAGGCCAATAAACGGCTTGTTGAATTGGTGTTGGCTTAGTAAACCCGGCTTGTTGCCAAATTGGTAAGAATGGTGTGGCCGGTTCTTGATAAATTTCTGTCATTAATTTTGGTCGCTTTCAAATTTAATTTGTGCGCTAGCACGTAATTGATTGAGTACTTGATTAACTTGGCCAGTTAGTTGCCAATAATGAGCAAATTGTGCTTCATCACGATTAGCAAACATCAGACTAAACGCATTGACTTCATCAACTAATGGATTCTCAGTTGATGGTTTAGATAGATCTTGGAAGACGGCCGGACCGTCATAACGGCGAACGATTGATGGCTGACCGAGATTATCAAGCCACAACGTTTGTCTTGCTGCATAAACTTCACTCGGTAAGAAGGACTGTTGATCCTTACCAAAAATTAATGCCACATCAAAATCATCGTAGTGCAAACGGGCTAATCCATGTAAATCAATTCCATTAGCTGCCTTAGTAGCAGAATAAGTTGATTGCTTAGGCAAGCCAAACCAATCAACTGCGGCATAAATTAAATAAACACCTAAGTCATACAAAGCACCACCAGCAAATTTAGTTGAGAAAATATTCGGTTCTTTGCCAGCCTTAAAGTCATCAAAACGACTTGAATATTTCATATAAGCTAAAGTCGCACCAGTTACTTCAGGGAATGCTTTGATTTGTTCACTGGCTGCTAAATAATTGGCATCAAATAAGTGGCGAGCTGCCTCTAAAACATGTAATTCTGGATGTTCCTTTAAAATGCGATCAATTTCTTGATATTCTGCTGTCGTTACAAAAGCTGGCTTTTCAACAATGACATTTTTGCCGTGCAATAATGCTGCCTTAACATCTTGAAAATGTAAACTGTTAGGTGAAGCAACATAAACAATATCAAGATCGGCTGCACTCAAAAAGTTATCCAAATCATCATCAGCTGTCGCTTGAGGAATAAACAGATCATCGATTAATTGTTGTGCTTTAGTTTTCGTTCGGGAATAGACATGCGTAATTTTAAAAGCTCGACTAGCAATGCACGCTTGCAAAAATGTTCTTGTAATTTGGCTAGTTCCAATTGTTCCTACATTGGCCATTTTTTTCTACCTCAACTTTATTTTTTTAACTGATCCTAATGATTTAAACGTTCGCCAGCAAAGTTATCGCGTCATCAATTTCGTGATAAAACTAAGCATTTCATAGCTAAGTTCGCATTGTATAGGCATCGGTTGAAACACCATATTTTCTGTCACCTTATTGTAACAAAAATACAATCAACATATCATGGTTTTTAATACCAAATTAACATCACTGATGATATGATAATAAATGTGTAAAGGAGATTAACATGCGAGTTTCTGATATTTATTCTGCTGGTATTCATGGTATTAATCAAGTAAGCCGCTTTTTAACACAAAAGCGCCATCGTAAACAACAACAAAAACGCCAACCCGATCTAGCCTTGCGTTATGCAGGTGATTGGGCTTTTATCGATCCTAAAACTAATCAGAAGCACGATATGGCAATTTCTCCGGACTTTTCAATCATGATTGATCATCGCGAATTGCCAGGTCGCATTATTGGACTTGACGCTGATCAATTAGTCTTTTTAGACCACTATGGCTTTCAATTAAAAGTCTTTGCCAACCACAATGGTCCTAGTGAGATTTATGATGAGTCCAGTAATCGAACTTATCTAGTCATTAATCATCGTGACGTTCCTCAACAAGACGATGAAACTGAAAACGAACCAGATAACTCTGACGAAAATTATTAAATTAAATAGTAATACCCTTCGAAAAATTCGAAGGGTATTTTTTATGACAATTAATTCAGATCTTGCTCATTATCATGACGTTGTTGCCAATAATAACAAGGAATCCCTAATAGGGTAATGCCAATTCCTAACACAGCTAGACTAAATTGCGTAAACAATGTTGAAATCACAATAAAAGTTCCACCGATAATAGCAATGATCGGAATCCAAGGATAACCCATAACTTTATAAGGGCGCTCAAGGTCAGGATACTTTTTACGTAAAATAAAAACAGCGCCAAAAATCATGGTATTAAAAATCCACATTACAAAAACGACCATATCGGTCAAAAAATCAAAATTCCCCATAAAAATCATCACCACTGCCACCGCTAATTGCACTAAACTAGCTAATAATGGCACCTTAGTATGGGGTGTAGTTTTACGGAAGTGATGTGCAAGAGGAATCGTGTTATTAACGCCCATTGCATAAGCAACTCGCATTCCAGTCATAGTATAGCCATTAATTGCACCATAGACAGAAACTAAAATACCAATAGTTACTAACCGGCCACCAAATGTTCCTAAAATTGCCAGAGCACTATCCGCTGCAGCTGTTGTATTACCAGCTAATTGACCAATCGGTAAGGCTTTTAAAAAAGCAAGATTAATAAATAAATAAACTAATGTTGTTAGACCAAGACCACTAATGATAGCAATAGGTAAATGTTTACGTGGATTCTTCATCTCTCCGGCCATATTACCAACACTAATCCAACCATCGTAGGCAAACATTGCCGCTAATAAGCCACCATTAAGTGCCGTTAACCAACTAACCTGCTCACCAGGATGAATCGGCCACAATTGTAACGTTTGCGCATGGGGATTTATTAAGCCAAAAACAATAATGATAATAATTGGAATCAATTTAATGATCAGCGTTAAATTTTGAACAATACTGCCTAATTTAGCACCTAAAAGATTCAAGCCAGTTAATGAAAAGGCTGTTATAATCGCAATAGGGATAATTAAGCCGCTAGACCAGCCCAATAAACTAATCAATTGCGTGGCAAAAACAATACTCAATGCAGCAATATTAGCTGGATAATAAATCAAAACTTGCGCCCAGCCGAGTAAAAATGATGGCAATTTACCATAAGCAATCTCAATATAATTAACTGCCCCACCTGCTTCAGGAATAGCAGTCGCAATCTCCGCTAGGCATAAGCCACCGGCAATCGTTAAGAATCCGGCGATTACCCAGATGAGCAATAATAAACTAGGCGACATGGTTGAAGCGGCTAATGTTGAAATTTTAAAGAAGACGCCGCCACCAATAACCGTCCCCATAACTGTGGTCAGCGCTGAAGTTAAGCCAATCGAGCGCTGAAGTTGTTCTTTTTGTGCCAAAAACTGGTCCTCCCAACTCCAAATTCTAGTTTGTTGAACGTTGATAATTATTTTACAGGTTTGCGCGCCAACAAAATAGTTTTTTACGAAAATTTATAATTAACCTATGAAAATTTTCACCTGAAGATTAAAATATTAGGTATCGTTAGCCTAAATAGTCCGTTAAAAGTTGTTTCATGACAAATTTGTAAGATAGCTGTAATCAACTTCTATGGTTACAATAGGCTAATCTTGATATGATTAAGAAAAAAATTAAGGGAGCATTAATTCCGATGAAAAAAATCCTATCTATTACAGTCGTTACCCTTACTTTAGTTGTTGGCGCTTGGTTTGCTATCGAACAAATATTCCGTGGTGGTGACACTTACTATACTCAAATTACAACCAATGGTGAGTATCATCCTTATAAAGATGATGCTGGCAATACCATCAGTGACTATTCTTACAAACTACCAGGTTATGATACTGATGGTCGTCAAATCGAGCTCAGTTTTTACGCGAATAAAAATCGTCCCCTAAAACGTAACGCCTATTTAAAAGTGATCTATCATAAAGGTGATGTTCGTTCTTGGGAACAAGTTAGTCGATCAGCCATTCCTAAGAAAGCTTTAGCCCAATTAGATTAAAAACAACTTGCCTTAATTACAATTCGTAATTAAGGCATTTTTGTATATCAAAATTTCATCATGAGATACGATTAAATTATCATTAAAGAATTAATCATGCTAATTGATTGATTTAATCACCTTTATTGATACTTTTTGTTAATTATCAGAAATATTTATGATAAAAAAATATTCATTTATCTAGATACTTTAGGATGGTAATGGCGTATAATGTAGCCAGTTAGATAGCGAGGTGGAGCAATGCTAGATGATCGATTAATTGGCATGACTTTTATTAACACTAGTGAGTTTAATACGGGCACAATCGAGCAATACGGTGTTTACTATCATTATGTCATTGATGGACCAGCGCAAGTTGGTGATACATTAGAAATCGTAGGGGCAACACCATTAGGTTTAATTGTTCGTCGGCATGAATCGCGTTTGACCTATTAAGGGAAGGGGTAGAAAGATATGCTTGGAAATATTGTTTTAGCTA
This sequence comes from Lapidilactobacillus dextrinicus DSM 20335, assembly GCF_001436095.1. GTDB lineage: Bacteria > Bacillota > Bacilli > Lactobacillales > Lactobacillaceae > Lapidilactobacillus > Lapidilactobacillus dextrinicus. The sequence continues at coordinate 257,932 of NZ_AYYK01000001.1, forward strand.
TTGTTATTGTCGTTGTTGCGGCACTTTTGCTGTGGATTATTTTCTCATCAATTGCCATTATTCATACAGGTGAAGTTGGCATTGTTGAACGTTTAGGTGTTTATGTTAAAACCATGGAACCAGGATTCCACATTGTTTTACCGATTATTTATCGGATTACTGAAGTTGTGAACATGAAACAAATTCCGATGCGCGTAGCAGAACAAGAGGTTATTACCAAGGACAACGTTGTTGTCAAAATTTCTGAAACCTTGAAATACCATATTACCGATGTTAATGCTTACGTTTATAAGAACAAAGACTCTGTCACCAGTATGGTTCAGGATACCCGTGCAGCGTTACGAGGTATCATTGGTAATATGGACCTTAATGATGTTTTAAATGGTACAGAGGCCATTAATCGGGCGTTATTCGAGCAATTAAGTGAAGTCACAGCTGGTTACGGATTAAATGTTGATCGGGCCAATATTGACTCTGTGGAAGTAGACCAAGATATTCAAGCTTCAATGAACAAGTTACTCCGTGCTTCCCGTGAAAAAGAAGCTAATATTATGCAAGCTGAAGGTTTGAAACAAGCAGCTATTGCTAAGGCCGAAGGTGGCAAACAATCTGCCATTTTGGAAGCCGAAGGTAATAAGCAAACGCAAATTCTGGAAGCTGAAGGTCGTGCCCAAAGTCAACGTTTGCTTTATGAAGCAATTCGCGATCAGATTAATTCTGTTAACGAAGCTTTAGTTAATAACACTGATGCATATTTACAATATAAGAACCTGGAAGCAATGGAGAAAGTCGCTGAAGGTAAGAATAATACCATTGTCATGCCAACAGCTGCTTTAGATAGTCTCGGTAAAATCCCAGCCATTAAACAATTATGGGACCAATCTAAGACTGACGATAACCAATCAACTGCACCAAAAAAAGCAACACCTAGAAAATTATAATCAAAAAATAAATAAACTAATTGGAGTGGACTTTGTTTAATTGAAGCAGGATTTTAGCTACTATTAACATAGATTCATTCCAATTTTTAGTTGGAGCCTTAAGATGACCAAGCCTAAACTTGATATCGAACATTTAATCACTGTAAAATTTACTAATTTGATTGACGATGAAGATCATTTCTTACAAGCAGCTCATTTACAAAATGAAACCATCACCCAACTTAAACTAGCTCACCCAATTTTAGAGTATTGCCTAGTTGAGCACTTTAATTTTATTGCCTGTGATTTCAACAAATTTGAAGCGAGCAACACCATTTTTAAAAATTGTGACTTCTCTAATTGTCAGCTGGATCAAGCCAGTCTTTATCACGTTAGTTTTCAAAATTGCAAGTTAGTGGGCACAGTACTGGATCATTCTTACTTCAATGAGGTCAGCTTCTCTGGATGTTTAATGGATCTAGCAGCTTTAAATAAATGTCAAATTAAAGCAGCTGAATTTATTGAAACACATTTAGAAGATGCTAGTATTGATGATACCAAAATTAAAAAAATCAGCTTTGATCATTGTCAGTTGAACCAACTGAGCCTGATGTTTACCAAGCTAAAAGGAATCGATGTTAGTAGTTGTCAATTTAAGCGACTGGAAGTTGACTATACCCAATTGCGTGGACTTATTGTTAATTCCGAGCAAGCAGCATTACTTGGTCAATTATATTTAGGTCTCAAGTTAACCGATTAAAAATAGCCTTAATTACAACTTTTTATTTGTAATTAAGGCTATTTCTTTTTAATCAAAATAATGTTGATAGTATTGCTGATATTGTTGATGAACTTGTGGATTAAATTTAATTTTATGTGTGGCAATAGTCGTCTGCAGCTGCTGACCTGTTATCAACATATAAAGCCCGGCAATAGGCTCATTAGCTGCCGACAACCAACAATCCAATCCCAAAATATCCGCTGTTAATTGTTGTAAAGCCGTTGATTGAAAGACGCCACCACTAATTGTGATGGGACCATTTACGCCAACTAAATCAGTTAGCTGGTGTAGATTAAGTAACATTCCCTCAAACACACTGCGAATTAAATCAGCACGAGTAGTTTTGATTGTCATATTTTTAAATTCAGCCTGCTTATTAGCATCCCAATAAGGGGCACGTTCACCATTAAGAAACGGCATAAACCTAACCCCATTAGCGCCAATTGGTGATTGCTGCAGAATAGTTGGTATTTCCGCGTGAAATTCTGACGCATGCTGTGCAAATTTTTCACTGGCCCAAGCGATGACATTACCGCCATTATTAGAAGGTGCCCCAATAACATACTGATCCGCATTCAAATAATAGCAAAAATTCTGATGAATTGAATCTAACGCTGTAACGGATGAAACCTTCCGCACCGCAGCACTAGTTCCAATCGTTAAACTATTGGCAGTGCCCGTTGTTTGATAGCCCGCAAAAGCCGCTAAGCAACCATCACTGGCACCAGCCACTACCGTCGCATTTAGCGGTAATGCCAATTGACTAGCCAGTGATGGAACTAGTGAAAAACGTGCGGTGGTATCCGCTAATTCGGCTAACTGATCTTCGTCAATTGCTAATGCTGTTAAGATTTCACGATCCCATTGACAAGTGCTTAAGTTCAACAGACCAGTTGCCGATGCAGTAGCTAAATCAATTCGCGCAACACCAGTGAAAGCTTGGAGAACCAATTCCTTAATACCATACCACTTGGTTGATGTTGAATATTGTGTTTGCTCATGAAAATATTTTATTTTAGCAAAGGGTGACATTGGATGAATCGGTGTCCCTGTTTTTAAATAAAAATCTTTAGCCTGATTGCTTTGTTGAAAATCACGAATAGTTGCTTGTGCTTGTGTGTCCGCCCAAATAAAAATTTGATCGTTTTCTTGACCCGGTGTTACAGGCCAACAACTGTGCATTGGCGCACTAAAACTAATTGTCGCGATTAACTGCCGCCAATCCAGAGGAATGTTAGTAATGCCCTGTTTAATTTGTGCTAATAATTCTTGTGCTGATTGATATTTAGCACCATTATCGCCATAAAAAGTTTGGAGTGGTAACGTCTGCTGATTAACGAACGCTCCAGAAGCAATAACGCCAATCTTGATTGCAGTGGTGCCAATATCAATCCCTAAAAATAAATCTTTCATGCCGTCTTCCTTCAAATTAAGCTAATGTTAACGCAGTAACACTTTCAATATGATTGCTCATTGGGAACATATCAACTGGTTGAGTTGTCGTACCAATATAGCCACCATCAATTAATAAACGTAAATCCCGAGCTAGTGTTGCTGGATTACAAGAAATATAAACTAACTTCTTAGGTTTAGCTTTTAGGACAGCCTCAATGAATTCTGGTTGAAGACCCTTACGCGGTGGATCAACAATTAAAACATCCATGGCCTGATCTTTTTCAACCCATTCTGGCAAAATTTCTTCAGCCTTCCCTACTGTAAAATCAATATTTGTCACGTGGTTGAGTTTGGCATTAATTTTAGCGTCAGCAATTGCTTCCGGCACGATTTCAATTTCACGTACTTGTTTAACATGATCTGCAATTGAAATCCCAATCGTGCCAATGCCAGAGTAAGCATCAATAACCACTTCATCAGGTTGTAAATCAGCCAATTCAATGGCTGTTTGATATAAATTCTCAGTTTGTTCAGGATTAACTTGGTAGAATGATTGTGCTGAAATACGGAATTTTTTGCCTAATAACTCATCTTCAATATACGACTCACCAAAAACAGGTCGTTCTTGAGCACCTAAAATTACGTTCGTCGCTTTCGGATTGTAATTAACAATAATGCTGGTAACTTCTGGCAACTCACTAATTTGTGCAACAATTGTGTCTTCTTGTGGTAAACGACGTTGCCGACTAACTAACACAACCATTTGTTGACCAGTTTTGTGCGCCCGCCGCACCATAATATGGCGAATCACACCCGAATTATGTTCCTCATTATATGCTGACACATGTAATTCACGTAAAATATCACGAACAGCTTCAACAGTTGCATCAATTTTAGGATCTTGAATCATAAAATCAGTCATCGGTACTAACTGATGTGAGTGTTGCCGATAAAAACCAGTTTGAAGCCAGCCATCAATTTGCCGAACTGGAATTTGCGCCTTATTACGATAGTGCAACGGTGCTGGGGCAGCCAATGTTGGCTTTACTTCTAAATCTAACTTATCCTTTTGGAACAATGATTTAATTTGTTCCTGCTTGAATTTTAATTGTGCCGGATATGATAAGTGTGCTAATGGCGCAATACCGGTTTGTAAATAAACCGAATTGTCTTGACTAACCCGATCAGGACTAGTTGTGATAAATTCTAGCAAACGACCAAATGCATAATTTTTGTTTGCTTTGGTAACCACATACTTAATCTCTTCACCAGGTAACGCATTACCAATAAAAATTGGATAATGTTCATTGACCTTGACCACACCCATAGCCTGATAAGTCAGGTCCATTACCGTGCCGGTTAACACGTCGTTTTTCTTAACTGGTGCACTAATTTTTGCCATAATAACTCCTTTTATTTTGTCGGTTCAATTCCATTACTGTCACCTAAAAAATATGGACTTTGACAAAGAATGTCCCAGTCCATAATCTTACTACTTATCGTTGTTATTTTCGTTTTGGCCTTCAGCTTTTTCTGCAATATCCTCAGGTACACTCAGCGCTTTGTCAGGTATTTCATCAACATTAGCAAACATTTCAATATGCTGACGTAAATTAACAAAGGTCATTGGTGCATCGCCACCGTATTCCCCATCAAGGTTAATCTTCATCTGTTGACCATGTTTAACTTTAGCCACAACTTTGCGCGTCTTGGTATAAATGATGTTAGGGTCGTTTACATGACGGCCACCGTTTAGCACCATTCCCATTAGTTTAATAACTTCAACTGGATTACTAGATTTAACCACAATTAAAGCAAAATTACCATCATCAAGTGACGCATCCGGTGCAATTTGTTCAAATCCGCCAATAGAATTAGTCAATCCCAATAGGAACATCGAAGCTTGACCATCGTATTCGCCACCATCAAATTGAATGTGCAAATCAACTGGCTTAATTCGCGGCAACATTTCTGCACCCTTAACGACATAAGCTAAATAGCCTAAAACTGATTTAAAGTCAGAAGGCACATCATAAGTTAACTCCGTTAAGAAGCCACCACCGGCAATGTTCATGAAATATTTATTATTAGCTTGACCAATATCCATCTTAACGGTTTGCCCTTTAAGAATCACCTTTGCAGCATCAATCGGATTTTCTCGTGGTATCCGTAATGCCCGGGCATAATCATTAGTTGTTCCTGCAGGAATAATCCCCATTTTAGGCCGATATTTTAGCGGTGCAATTCCATTCACCACTTCATTGATAGTTCCGTCGCCACCAGCGGCAACAATCAAATCAAAGCCTTCTTTGGCTGCTCGTTGTGCTTCTTTAGCAGCCGACATTTTTTCAGCTGTTGTTTGAAAGGCACTTGCTTCATAACCAGCCTGTTCCAAAATATTTAAAATCTCGCCAACATTACGCAACATTGTTTCATGCCCCGAAGTTGGATTATAGATCAGTCGAGCACGCATTTTCACTGACGTTTCCGCCTTTCATTTAACGTTTGTTTAACTCGGCCATCAAGATTTTATTAACCACTTTTGGATTGGCCTGGCCATGAGTTTGTTTCATAATTTGACCGATTAAATAACCAACAGCACGATCTTTACCATTTTTGAAGTCAATGATTGATTGTTCGTTAGCATCCAAAATACCAGTAATAATTGGGGTTAAAACTTCAGGATTAGATTCTTGTACTAGTCCCTTTTGTTCTACCCAAGCTTTTGGTTCACTACCGTTTTTAATCGTTTCTTGGAAAACCTTTTTAGCAATCTTAGAAGAAATGGTACCGTCTTGAATCAACTTAATCATGGTTGATAAGTTCACTGGTGTTAATTTAGTTGCTAATAAATCGAGCTTATTAGCATTTAAGTAAGCACTCACTTCACCCATTAACCAGTTAGAAGCTAATTTAGCGTTAGCACCGTCAGCGATTGTTGCTTCAAAGAAGTCAGACATTTCTTTGGTTTGTGTTAAAACGCCAGCATCATATTCAGGAATACCTAATTCATTAATGTAACGAGAACGTCGTTTGTCAGGCATTTCTGGTATTTCTGATTGAATTTCGTTAATCCAGTCGTCTTCAATTTCAAACGCTGGCAAATCAGGCTCTGGGAAGTAACGATAATCATCTTTACCTTCCTTAACCCGCATTAAGATTGTTTCGCCGGAAGCTTCATCAAAACGACGTGTTTCTGGACGAACCGAACCACCAGCCATAATCACTTGTGCTTGACGTTTTTCTTCATAAGCCAAGCCTAAACGAACGTGGTTGAAGGAGTTTAAGTTCTTCAATTCGGCCTTTTGACCTAATTTGTCAGAACCAATTGGGCTAATTGAAATATTCGTATCAACCCGCATTGAACCTTCTTCCATCTTCACATCAGAAGCACCAGTAAACTGAATCGTCTTACGTAATTGCTCCAAATAAGCATAAGCCTCATCTGGTGAAGCAATATCTGGTTTAGAAACAATTTCAATTAATGGTGTCCCCTGACGGTTTAAGTCAACATAAGAATAACCATCGTCACCATGGGTGTTCTTGCCGGCATCTTCTTCAACGTGCATTTCTTCGATCCCAATTTTCTTCTTAACACCATTAACTTCGATTTCAAGCCAACCATTAGTGGCTAAGGGTTCTTCAGCCTGAGTAATCTGATAAGCCTTGGGATTATCTGGGTAGAAATAATTCTTACGATCAAAATGCGTGTACTTCGTAATATCTGCATGTAAAGCTAAAGCAACCATCAAACCTAAGCGATAGGCTTCACGGTTAACTGTTGGCAAAACACCAGGAAAACCAAAGTCGATCACATTTGTACTCGTATTGGGTTCAGCACCATAAGTTACAGGTGAAGGGCTAAACATTTTAGTCTTAGTTTTTAATTCAACGTGGACTTCTAAGCCAATTGTTGTCTCAAAGTTCATTACCGGGCACCTCCTTTAAAACTTGGTTTTACTTCGTAATATTTCGTAGCAGCTTCAAAAGCTGCGGCAGCTTTAAAGATTGTGCCTTCATCAAAACGTTTAGCAACCATTTGCATACCAACTGGCAAGCCCTTGCTATCAAAGCCGGCTGGTACAGAAGCAGATGGTACACCTGCCATATTAGAAGAAATCGTTAAAATATCTTTATAGTAAAGTTTCAATGGATCAGAAACAATTGCACCAATTTTGAAAGCTGTATCTGGTGAAGTTGGTCCAACAATTAAATCATGATCAGCTAAGACGCGTTCATAATCTTGTTTAATCAAGGTCCGAACTTTAGCTGCCTTATTAAAGTAAGCATCATAAAAACCAGCGGATAAGGCAAACGTACCTAACATAATCCGCCGTTTTACTTCAGAGCCAAATCCTTCAGAGCGACTCTTAATATAAACATCTTCCAAATTCTTAACATCTTCAGCCCGATAACCGTAACGAATGCCATCGAAACGTTGTAAGTTTGAAGAAGCTTCACTAGAAGCTAGAACATAATAAGCAGGAACAGCATATTTTGTATAAGGTAATTGAACGTGATCAATAACAGCACCTAAATCTTCAAGTACTTTAAGTCCCTTTTCAACTTGGGTCTTAACTTCTTCATCAATACCATCACCGAAAAATTCATCAGGAACAGCAACTCGTAAGCCTTTAATATCTTGGCCCACAAACTTCGTAAAGTCAGGAACTTCTTGTTTGGAGCTAGTGCTATCCTTAGCATCTTTGCCAGACATAGCTGTTAAAATATAAGCTGAGTCTTTAACACGTTTAGTCATCACACCAATTTGATCAAAGCTGGATCCAAAGGCAATTAAGCCCCAACGTGAAACGCGACCATAAGTTGGCTTAATCCCAAAAATACCATTGTATGCAGATGGTTGCCGAATAGAACCACCAGTGTCACTACCTAAAGCAGCAAAAACTTCACCAGCTGCAACTGCTGCTGCAGAACCACCTGATGAACCACCAGGAACCCGATCAAGATCCCAAGGATTATGAGTTGGCTTAAAGTAAGAAGATTCAGTAGAAGAACCCATGGCAAATTCATCCATATTGGTTTTACCAAGGTTGATCATGCCAGCTTGCGATAATTTTTCAACAACAGTAGCGTCATAAACAGGTTCAAAGTTATTCAGAATCTTACTACCAGCAGTTGTTAAAATATTTTTAGTGACAATATTATCTTTATAAGCAATCGGAATACCAGCTAATTTATCTTCAGCCTTAATGCCCTTTTCATCTAATGCAACGGCATCTGCTAACGCTTGTTGAGCATTAACTGTGATAAAAGCATTTAATTGAGGATCGCGCTGTTCAATCGTGTCTAATGATTGTTCAACTAAATCAGTAGCTTTAATATCACCGGCAACAAGTTCTTGATGGAGCGTTTCTAAATCTTTGTCTAATAAGCTCACGCGTCAGTCTCCCCCTTATCAATAATTGATGGCACTTTGATTAAACCATCTTTTGTTTCTGGCACATTACTTAATAAGTCTTCACGTGTAATGCCGTCATTAACGACTACATCATTGCGGAAAACATTAACTTCATCAGTAATGTGGGTTGTTGGTTTAACCCCTTCTGTTTCAACATGGGATAATTCATCTTCCATGGCAATAATTTGATCTAACTGACTTGTGAATCGATCAATTTCATCTTGACTAAGTGACAAGCGTGCCAAATTAGCAACGTGTGTAACGTCATTTTTGGAAATCATTAGCTAAACTCCTTTATTTGCAAATTGGATTGTTAAACTTGTCTAATACTTCGTTATACATTCTATCATTTCATTACCCAGTTAAAAACTAGTAACTACCAAATACATGGGTATAAAATGTCTTATCACCACTATCACGATTCAAAAAGGCTTGCATTCCTTCAACAGAAGAAATTGTAATTTCGATCGGAATGCCGGCGGGTAAGTATTGTGTTGCGGCGGTATCAGTATACTGAGTAAAACTACGAATTTCATTTTCACCAAAGAATTGGGTCGTGATTTTGATATTCATACCGGCTAATTTATTATCTTTATAATGTACTTGAGCGGTAACGCCACTTAAATTAGGGAAGAATGATTGTACCTTGCTCTTGAAATTATCAAAGGAATCACTATCGCCATCATTAATGGCCTTCTCATTGTTGACAACTGGTAAGACAGCATTCTTCTCATTAACGGTGTTCCATTGATCAATGTTTGTGCCAGACTTGCTAACGGCAGTTGCAAAGTAAGTACCACCAACTAAACTATCATCTTCGCCTTGTTCATAAAGGCCAAAAACAATGGTTACATTGGCTAAAGCCTTCTTTTGACGTAAGCGGCTTAAAATTTTTTCTGCTATTGACTTAGCTTGTTGTTCTCGAGCCGTTTCGGAAATAGTGGTCTTATAAACCGCACCATATTTTTCTTTACGGTAATTATCAACCTTATTCATGCCTAACCCGATTGCCACACCACCGAGCTGATAGGAATTACCCTTACGAACTAAATAATCCTGCTCTAGAATATCTTGTAAATAAATAGGATTGCGAGTTGACGGATCTGTCTTGCCGTTATCAACTGGATTTAATCCTTCTGGGTTAGATTTAGATTGGCGAGCCAACCAGTTATTGGCCGTTGTTCTAGAAATATGCTGTCCTTCTTGAAAAGCATATTTCTTAGGTGAGAACTCGGTCTTACTTAATGTGGTTAAGCCGCTCTCAAAACTAGAAATATTAAACTTATTGGCGTTTTGATCTGTTAGTAAGCCACGCGTGGCGCTAACTTTATATTTACCATTGCTTAACAAGGCGCTATATTGCGTGCCATCAGTTGTCCCGGTAATTTGATAGTTGGAAGTTTTACTATTGGTATTACTGCCAGATTCACCATCTGATAATCCAGAATTTTGTAAATTACCACAACCTGCTAGAACCGCAACGGTTGCTAGTAGCACTAGACTTAGTTTGATTTTTTTAATGTGGTTGCTCATTCTTTCACCTCATTAAGGTATTGCAATGCTTGAGTTTCATTAATAATTGTAACGTCAAGATTTTGGGCTTTTGTTAACTTACTACCAGCATCTTCACCAGCAATTAATAAATCTGTTTTTTTAGAAACCGAGCCGGTCACTTTAGCGCCTAAAGTTAATAAGCGTTGGGTTAATTCATCACGCGTAAAATTGGTTAACTTGCCAGTGATCACAATTGTCTTATCTTGAAAATAATTTGGTTGAACTGAGGCTGTTGTTTTGGGGCCCAAATAATCAAAATTAACCCCGACACTCTGTAATTCTTGCATTAAAAGTTGAACTTGTTCATTAGCAAAGTAGGTTAATAAACTGTCAATAATTGTGGGGCCAATTGTCTTGATCGCACCAATTTCATCAGCGTCTGCTGCCATTAAAGCAGGTACAGAGCCAAAGTGTTCCAACAACAATCGAGCCGCTTTCGCACCAACATTCCGAATTCCTAAACCAAATAATAGTCGCTCTGCAGAATTATCTTTTGAGTGCTTGATCGCAGTTAATAAGTTATTAATTGATTTCTCTTTGAACTTATCTAAACCCGCTAAATCCGTAGCGGTTAACTTATAAATGTCCGCAACATCTTTAACCAAATGACGATCATATAATTGGGCCACAATCTTAGGACCTAAACCATCAATGTCCATCGCATTCCGTGAAGCAAAATGGGTTAAGCCTTCTTTAACCTGGGCGGGACACATTGGATTGACACAACGTAAGGCAACCTCATCTTCTAAGTGCACTAATTTAGCACCACAAGAAGGACAAGTTGTCGGAATTTCATATGGTTGACTGTCATGCGAACGTTTTGTCAAAATAACTTCAGAAACTTCGGGAATAATGTCGCCAGCTTTATGAATTTTAACGGTATCGTTTAACCGGACATCTTTAGCTAAGAGAAAATCCGGATTATGAAGCGTGGCACGTGCAACAGTCGTACCAGCTAATTGGACTGGATCCATAACCGCTGTTGGTGTAACCACACCTGTGCGCCCAATCGTCCATTCAATATCGTGAACGATTGTTTCAGCCTCTTCTGGTGGGAACTTATAAGCAATCTCCCAGCGTGGTACCTTAACGGTATTACCCAAAACTTGCTGCTCTGCCAAATCGTTAACTTTCAACACCACGCCATCAATACCATATGGCAAATCATCCCGACGACTTTGATAACGCTCAATAAAATCCTGAACCGTAGTTAAATCCGTTGCTAAAATTGACTCCGGATTAGTATGAAAACCCCATTGAGTAAGTTGGGCTAAAGCATCCCGTTGAGTATGAACATCGTAATCAGCAGCATTAACGATTGTATACATAAATGTATCCAGGTTTCGTTCGGCAGTAATTTTAACATCTAATTGCCGCAAACTACCCGCTGCTGCGTTACGCGGATTAGCAAACGTTGGTTGCCCATCACGTTCACGCTGCTCGTTTAATTTTACAAATGACGTTTTAGGCATGTAACACTCACCGCGAACCTCTAAATCAATCGGCTCGGTTAACTGTTGCGGAATAGCTTTAATCGTTTTAAGGTTTTCCGTTACATCCTCACCAACATTACCGTCGCCACGTGTTGATCCTTCAACCAAACGGCCTTTTTCATAACGCAATGAAATTGCTAAACCGTCAATCTTTAACTCAACACTATATTCGCCTGGTTGTTTCGTCGCCGTGACAATTCGCTGATTAAATTGAGTTATTTCTTCAAGTGAAAAAACATCGCCCATTGATAGCATGGGAATGTTGTGGGTGATTTTAGTGAATTCAGGTAAAACAGCACCACCAACATTTTGCGTTGGTGAATCTACCGTTACCAAATCAGGAAAAGCCCGTTCTAAATCTTCGAGATCACGGTATTGCTCGTCATAAACAGCATCTTCGACAACTGGTGCATCAGCAGTATAGTAAGCGGCAGCGTATTCTTTTAATTTTGCACGCAGACTAGCGATTTTAGTAGCAGCCTCTGCGTGAGAAAATTCAGCAATTGCTTTTTCTAATGCCATAATAGCTCCTTTAATTAATGCCTTAATCTATCAAAACAATCTCTAAAAGAAGAATTATTCTACTTTTTTAATTGGGGCAAAAGCGGCCATTAAATGCTTCACACCAATATCTGGAAAAGCAATTGTCAATTCAATATCCGCCCCATTGGCTTCAACTTGAACCACAGTTCCTTGGCCCCATTTACGATGTTCAACTTTATCGCCAGCTTGCCAAGCCAACTTCTCGGCGCCAACAGAACCACTGGCTTTTTTCGCTGTCTTTGTTTCCCGATAAGTACTAGCTTGTGCGCGAACTTGGTAATGATGCTCATGTGAAGCGTTATTCGAACGATCAAACGGATATGACCCAGCATTAGCTGATTCTGTTTCTAGAACTTCCGGTGCAATTTCCCCAATAAAACGTGAAGCGGGATTGTTCTGAGTTCGGCCGTACAACATACGACCGTAAGCGTTGGTTAAATAAAGTTGCTTCTCAGCTCGTGTAATCCCGACATAAGCTAGCCGACGTTCTTCTTCTAAAGCATCATCTTCCATTAATGCTCGTGATAATGGGAAAATACCCTCTTCCATTCCTACTAAGAACACCACTGGAAATTCCAAACCTTTAGCAGCATGCAAGGTCATCAACGTCACTTGTTTAACGTCTTCTTCCAAATCATCTTGATCAGAAACTAAAGCCAAACCTGCAATGAAATCCGTTAGCATATCGCTATCTTCTTCCTCAGGTTCATAAGTATCATCAAATTGTTTCGTAACAGTTAAAAATTCACTTAAGTTCTCAAGTCGTGTGTCGGCTTCAATCGTATTTTGAATTTCAAATTGATGTTTGTAACCACTGCGTTCTAGTAAAGCTTCAGTTAATTCAGTTGTTGATAAAGTTGTGCGTTGTTCACGTAAATCATAAATCATTTTGGCAAAATCTAACATTGCCGTACGCGGTTTGGCAGCTAGTGCTGATAAATCAGCGTTTTTAGCAGCCTCTAAAAGTGACCAATCATGTTCATCAGCAAATGCTTGGAGCTTAGCAATGGTACCCGCGCCCATTCCTCGCTTAGGCTCATTAACAATTCGATTGAAACTCATCGAATCAGCTGGGTTGGCTACTAAACGCAAGTAGGCCAAAATATCCTTAATTTCTTTACGATCGTAGAATTTATGACCACCAAGAATTTTGTAAGGGATGTTTTGTTGGACTAAGCGCGATTCTAATGAACGAGACTGAGCGTTGGTTCGGTAAAGAATCGCATAATCGCCATAATTAAAAGTACCAGCCTTAACACCTTCTGCAATTTTAGCTGCAACAAAATCAGCCTCATCCGTTTCACTTTGGGCCCGATAATAAATCACCTTGCCACCGTCAGGATTATCAGTCCATAATTCTTTAGGCTTACGGTAATTATTGTTGTTAATAACTGCATTAGCCGCGCTCAAAATGTTTTTAGTGGAACGATAATTTTGTTCCAACATAATCATTTTGGCATGAGGATAATCTTTTTCAAAGTTCATGATATTACTCATATTGGCACCACGCCAGCCATAAATACTCTGGTCAGCATCACCAACAACACAAACATTCCGGTAACCAGCACCTAATAAGCGCACCAATTGATACTGTGCTTCATTGGTATCCTGATATTCATCGACATGAATGTAACGGAACTTGCGTTGATAAAAAGCTAAAGTTTCATCACTGGTATGGAACAAGCGAATAGTTTGCATAATCAAGTCATCAAAATCAAAAGCTTGATCACGTTCTAGTTCACGTTGATAAAGGCGATAAACTTGAGCCACGATTTTTTCAAAACCTGGTGCAGAACCGAATTCAGTTTCATATTGTTCTGGCGTCTTCAATTCGTTTTTAGCATTACTAATTTGTCCCAAAATACCTTTAGGATCATACTTTTTCGGATCAAGATTTAATTGTTTTAAAATCCGCTTAATTAAAGTTAATTGTTCAGCAGGATCAGCAATCGTAAAAGTCTTGGCATAACCAATTTTCTCTGCTTCCCTACGTAAAATTCGCACACAAAGTGCATGAAAAGTTGATACCCAAATGTCATTGGCGCCTTCACCAAGTAATTTGCCAATTCGTTCGCGCATTTCTTTTGCAGCTTTATTAGTAAACGTAATTGCCAAGATTTGCCAAGGCAACACGTTTTTTTCTTCAATTAGATAAGCAACACGATGAGTCAGCACTCGCGTTTTACCAGAGCCAGCTCCTGCCATAATTAGGAGTGGACCCTCTGTCGTTAGTACTGCTTCCTTTTGTTTGTCGTTAAGCCCTTTTAATAAATCAGTTGCCATGTTGCCATCCTTTCAAAACGTCGCTATTCTAAAAATCTATTATAACAAATATCAAGAGACACACCTAAAGTAAACCAAAACTTAGCAGAAAATTATTAGAGTGTAACAGGCGACGGGTTGACTGCATTTTTTGCAAAACATTTGCAAAACAGATGACAGGTTCTTTTACAAACCAAGCTTGAACAGGTAGAATTTAGTTTTAGTGATATTAAGTAAGTAACTTCTGCCTCTTCACAGTAAAACTATGGGAGTGTTAACAATGGGGAAATATATTCTCAAACGAATTGGTTATCTAATTCTAACCTTATTCATTATTGCAACCGCCACATTTTTCTTAATGAAATTAATGCCTGGATCGCCTTATGCTAATCAAGCCAAGATGACGACTGAACAAATTAAAATTATGGATCAACAATATGGCCTCAACAAACCGGTTTACCAACAATATTGGCTTTACATGGCCGGTTTATTGCATGGTGATTTTGGTACGTCTTTTCAATTTAACAACCAACCTGTTTCATATTTAATTGCTAGTCGCATTGGTCCTTCTATGCAGATTGGTTTACAAGCTATTATTTTGGGCACTGGCTTAGGAATTTTACTCGGCGCCATTGCCGCCATTCGCAAAAACACTTGGGTTGATACGGTCGCGACATTTTTTGCTATTATTGGCCGTTCCATTCCTAACTTCGTCTTTGCAGTCATTTTACAGTTTTTCTTAGCTTTTAAATTAGGTTTATTCCCAATTGCCTTATGGGATGGCTTTTCTTCAAGTATTTTGCCAACAATTGCCTTGGCCATGGCGCCACTAGCCACAACCGCACGATTTATGCGCACTGAAATGGTGGACGTTTTGAATTCTGACTATATTGAATTAGCTCGCGCTAAAGGAAATTCACCTTGGCAAACAGTTGCTAAACATGCCTTGCGTAATTCTTTAATTCCGGTTGTGACGATTATTGGCCCAATGGCGGTCGATTTAATGGTCGGTTCCATGGTTGTTGAAAATATTTTCTCCATTCCTGGTATCGGTGAACAATTCGTTAAATCGATCACCACAAATGACTATCCTACAATCATGGGGTTAACCATTCTCTATTCAACATTGTTAGTTGTCGTTATTTTAATTGTGGATATTCTTTATGGTCTAATTGATCCACGAATCAGATTAAGTAGTGAGGTGCAAAACTAATGGCCGATAATCTCAATAAACTCAAAATCACTCCTGCTAGTTTCAAAACCGTTACCGCAGCCAATGTTGATGCGCAAGAAAAAATCAGTACGCCTTCACTAACCTTCTTCCAAGATGCAATCCGTCGACTTCGTAAAAATCGTGCTGCGATGATTTCATTTTGGCTGCTATTAGTTATTGTCATTATTTCTGTTGTATCAATTTGGTGGACACCTAGTAATCCCAACGCCCAAAATGTCGCTTACGCCAATTTGCCACCTAAAATAGGTCAAGGTATCCCCGGATTTTCTGGACAAGCCAATGTTGGTGGCCGAATTGTGGATAAATATGCGCAGGCTAATGTTCCTAAGGGTACTTATTATATTTTAGGTACAGATTATTTAGGACGTGATTTGTTTTCACGATTAATGAAAGGTGTTGCTTTGTCATTATTGATTGGTCTGCTAGCCACACTATTTGATTTAGCGATTGGCGTATCTTATGGTTTAATTTCTGGTTGGCATGGCGGTCGCACTGACAACATTATGCAACGAATCATTGAAATCATTTCCTCAATTCCTAATTTAGTGATCGTAATCCTGATGCTATTACTATTTACACCAGGATTAAATTCAATTGTGATGGCAATGGGTTTAACCGGTTGGATTACCATGGCACGGCTAGTTCGTGCTGAAACGTTAACCTTAAAATCACAGGAATATGTTTTAGCTGCGCGTACTTTAGGAGAGTCACCAGTTAAAATTGCCGTTAAACATTTAATTCCTAACTTATCTTCAACCATTATTATTCAAACTATGTTTTCAATTCCCACAGCTATTTTCTTTGAAGCTTTCTTAAGTTTCATTGGCATCGGTATTCCTGCCCCAAATGCTTCGCTAGGAACATTATTAGCTGATGGTCAAAAAGCTTTTCGGTTCTTGCCCTATCAAATGTGGTATCCAGCAGCTGTTCTAAGCATCATTATGATTGCTTTCAACTTGTTAGCAGACGGTTTGCGCGATGCTTTTGATCCTAAAACACAAGAATAAAACACTAACTGATTAGAAAGGAGCAACCTATGACAAAGATTCTTGATGTCCAACATCTTAAAATTAATTTTGCAACGTTTGCTGGACAAGTTCAGGCCATTCGCGATGTCAGCTTTCATCTCAATCAAGGTGAAACTTTAGCTATCGTCGGTGAATCTGGTTCTGGCAAATCAGTCACTGTTCGTAGCATTATGGGTTTATTGGCCAATAATGCTCAGGTAAAAGCAGGCCAGATTAACTTCAAAAATCATGATCTGTTAAAAATGAATGCCCGTGATCTGGAAAAGATTCGTGGCAATGAAATCGCCATGATTTTTCAAGATCCGATGACTTCTTTAGATCCTACCATGCCGATTGGTAAACAAGTCGCTGAACCACTACTAATCCACGGCAAAGCCACAAAAAAAGCCGCTTTACATCGCGCTGAAGAAGTACTAGAACTGGTTGGTATTAACAACGCTAAAAATCGCCTTAAAGATTATCCTCATCAATTCTCTGGTGGTCAACGTCAACGGATTGTCATCGCCATGGCCATTGTTAATAATCCCGAGATTCTAATCGCTGATGAACCAACAACTGCTCTTGATGTAACCATTCAAGCCCAAATTCTTGAGTTACTAAAAGAATTACAACAAAAAATCAAAACCTCAATTATTTTTATCACCCATGATTTAGGGGTTGTTGCTGGAATTGCTGATCGAGTAGCCGTCATGTATGCTGGTAAAATCGTCGAATTTGGCACTGTTGATGAGATTTTCTACGATCCTAAGCATCCTTACACTTGGGGACTTTTAAATGCCATGCCCACGCTTAAAACCGACTCAGAACGTCTATACGCCATCCCCGGAACACCGCCTAACCTACTCAACCCACCTCAAGGCGATGCTTTTGCACCCCGTAATCCTTACGCCATGGTCATTGACTATCAAGCAATGCCACCCTTCTTTAAGGTAACCGATACTCATTATGCGGCTACTTGGTTACTGCATCCTGACGCACCACAAGTAACCCCGCCTTTAGCTATTCAAAAGCGTGAAGCAGAATATCAAATTTTACTTCATCAGCATCAGACGCTAGCGCAAAGGAGTAACGTTAATGACCACGAATAATACAACAGCACGTAAAAAATTAATCGAAGTTAAACACCTTAAACAATATTTCAATGCTGGTAAGGCAAATGAGGTCAAAGCCATCGATGATATTAGCTTTGATATTTATGAAGGCGAAACATTTGGACTTGTTGGTGAATCTGGCTCTGGTAAGAGCACTACTGGCCGTAGTATTATTCGTCTTTATCAACCAACTAGCGGCCAAATTCTGTTTGATGGTCAAGATATCAGTCAGATTAAACATCGCGACATGTTAAGCTTTCGTCGCGATATGCAAATGATTTTTCAAGATCCCTATGCTTCTTTAGATCCCCGAATGAAAGTTAAAGACATTATTGCCGAGGGGCTGGATGTTCATCACTTAGTTCATAGCGAACAAGAACGTGGCGCGCGCGTCAATAAACTGCTTGATTTAGTTGGTCTTAGCCGTGACCACGCTACTCGCTACCCACATGAATTTTCCGGTGGTCAGCGTCAACGCATTGGCATTGCCCGTGCACTAGCTGTGAATCCTAAGTTTATTATTGCCGACGAACCAATTTCCGCTCTAGATGTTTCCATTCAAGCCCAAGTTGTGAATCTATTACGCGATATTCAAAAAAAACAGAAACTCACCTATTTATTTATCGCCCATGACTTATCTATGGTGAAATATATTAGCGATCGCATTGCCGTCATGCACAATGGTAAATTGATAGAATTAGCTACTGCTGACGAAGTTTACAATCATCCCTTACACCCTTATACCAAAAGTTTGTTATCTGCGGTACCACTACCCGATCCAGTTGCTGAGCGAGCACGCCAACGAACCGATTATAATGACGCCATTGAATTCGATGGTCAACAGCGAACACTGCAAGAAATTACTCCCGATCATTTCGTCTTAGCCACTAATGATGAAGTCATAGCTTATCGTAAACTCGCTCAAGTGTAATAAAATCAAAAAAGGCGTTGAACAGTTTGAATTCTGTTCAACGCCTTTTTAGTAACAATGACTATTGTCATATTTGATTTAATTTGCTAATTCCCATTCTGCTAATGCGTTAGCTGCTAACAATAAGCTAACGGCTGCATCTTTAGAAAGGTTTTGTTGAACTAACTCAAAACCGCCCACATTAGCAACAGCACCAATAACTTCTAAGCCATACATAATCAAATTCAAATCTTTACGTGCAGAGTAACCACCACTGAAATTATCTTCGTGATTGTAAGAGAAATTAATTTGACCTTCAGTTAATGAACCATCGACGTGATTAGTTAAAACCCGATCTTCTAATTGGCTCATTGGTTCATCTTCGCCTTGCAACGTCAACTTATGATCTGACGTTGTGCCATAATAATCATCTTGGCTCATCTTTAAGTAAGTTGCAACAGGTTGATCAAAAATCTTTAATTCAGTGACAATATTAAAAACTTGTTGAGCATCAAATTGCACTCGTCGAGCAATAATATCATTACTATTTTCTTCTAGCCAATCTGCGTATTGTTTAATTGCATCGCGTTCCATGAATATCCTCCTAGAATAAAAGTGACGCCATCTTGGTCACTTCTTCAAAAGATTATTAACTTTCGAAATCTGGTTAAGTTATGCTGCTATTGTTGAATAACAGTAGTGGCAACATTGCCTTGCCACCATTAAAAACAGCTTACTATACCCTTATTTTACTTGTCTAACCCTAACTTAACAAGTACTGACTTGTTTAACTTACTCCTATATTAGAGAATGATCATCACCAATATAATTATGATCAAAAGTAATTTCTGCTGTAACTTGCCCTAAAATTTTGCGTAAATCGTGATTAATTGATACTAACAGTTCGTCATCGTTAGTCGTGATGTGTTCTGGCACAACGACATCAAACTGAATCAACTTATCTCCGTTCACTAATTCTTCAACATGAAAGTCATGCGTGGTTAATCCTAACTCATAATGTTTAATCACAGCCTGCACGGCTTCATAAATTTTTGCGTATTTTTGATTATTAATATCGATTGGATCAATATGACAAACTAGATGAATTTGCGCTTGATGCCAAAAATCATGCTCAATTTTATCGGTAACATGATGGGCTTGATTCAACGTCCAGTTGCTATCGAATTCCACATGCACTGATGCAAAAATCATATTTGGTCCGTATTGATGAATTAATAAATCATGAAAACCTAAAATATCGTCGTAAGTTTGTAATAGGTCATCCATTTTCTCAACTAACTCATGTCCTGGTTGATGACCTAATAGATCATTAATAAATGTCCTAATTAAACTTGCTGCACTAAATAAGATATAGATTGCCACGCCTAAACCAACCCAACCATCTAAATGCCAACCAGTAGACGCCTGAATTATGGCCGATAATAAAACGGCTATTGTTGTAAAAACATCATTTAAACTATCTTTAGCAGTGGCAATTAGTGTCGGTGAATCAATGGTCTTTCCAATCAAGCGATAAAAATACACTTGCGCCAATTTTAAAATAATTGAAATCACTAAAATAACATAAACCGTGGTATTCAAGCGTAAAGCGCTAGGTGAAATAATTTTATCAAGCGAGCTTTTAACAAACTGGAGCCCGACAAACATGATCACAATTGAAATCAATAAACCAGAAATCGATTCTGAGCGTTCATGACCATAAGGATGCTCATGATCCGGCTTTTTACCCGCCATTTTAAAACCAATCACTGTTAAACCGGATGACAACATATCCGACAAGTTATTAATGGCATCGGTGATAATTGAGATACTCCCTGAAAAAAGTCCAATCATAATTTTCAAAATAAACAAAATCAAGTTAGAGCCTAATCCAACAGAGCCTGATAAAATGCCATAACTTACTCGTTGCTCAATAGGTGTTTGTTGAGCAATTCTTTTTTTGAAATATTTAAGGAATAAATACAATTCATCACCTTCTTAAAAGAAAGACGTTGGCTACTTGAAGGGACATTCCTCAACGTGGTCATTAATAATGCCAGCACCTTGTAAGAATGAATAAATAACCGTTGGGCCAACAAATTTAAATCCTTTTTTCTTCAAATCTTTAGAAATTTGTTCTGACAATTCTGACGTTGCCGGAACTTCTGCATCACTTTTAGGATGATTAATAATTTGTTGATCATCAACAAACGACCATAAGTAAGTAGCAAATCCGCCAGTAGCCTCGATTTTTAAGAATGCTTGGGCATTGGTGATCGCCGCTGTAATTTTCCGCCGATTACGAATAATCTCTGAATCTTGCATTAATCGTTCAACGTCAGTGGCGGTCATTTGTGCAACTTGGTGCGGATCAAAATTATTAAAATCACGATTAAAGGCTGCTCGTTTGTTCAAAACGGTTTGCCAACTTAAACCCGCTTGAAAGGTTTCCAGACATAACAAACCAAATAATTTTTGATCATCGTATTCAGGCTTACCCCATTCAGTATCGTGATATTCTTGCATGACTGCTGACAATTTTGCCCAAGTGCATTCTGCCATAAAAAACCTCCGCTTATTCTTCTGTTTTAATTTTAACAGAAAGAATAAGCAGAGGTTATGGTCAAAACTTATTTAACTTTGCGATATTGGTTTTCTAAATCAGTCCGAACAATTAATACGTCACAAGGCGCATGCCGATTAACATATTCCGTCACTGAGCCAACCAAGACACGCTCAATTGCGTTTAACCCAGTTGCCCCGATCATAATTAAATCATTATGATGATCTTCTGGGAAATCACGAGAAATTACTACTTTAGGATTCCCAAAACGAACGTGAATGTCAATATCTTCATCTTTAAAGCCATCATGTTCCAAGGTCTCTTGTTTAACATTTTCTAAGTAGCTTTGTGCATCCTCAGAAATCTGATAAATCGCATCCCCGGTTAAACCACCGCCGTAGTTACCGACAAATTGTTTAGTATCTAAAATTGTTAAAATATCCAAGTGAGCATGGTTGGTTTGAGCGACACGTTTAGCTTTAGTAAAAGCCAACTCTGCTTCGGGCGAACCATCCATTGGAACTAATATACGTTTATATTCTTGCTCTGCCATGTTGAACACCTGCTTTCTTTCCTCTAACCAAATCATAACTTTTAGCAGATGGGATTTCAAGAATAAAGAGCCTGACTTGATTTAAAAATATAGTAACGCTAAGTCTAAACTTATTTAACTCAACATAAAATAGCCCAACCGCAATATTTATTGGATTGAGCCATTTTAAAGATCATTAATTAATTAATTAATTTAGCAACTTCATGTGTTGTCAAGTATAGGCTTTGTTGTAGCTCACGTTCTGAGGTTGCAACATGTTCTTCCATCATCGGTAACTTAATACCCACAATTTTTGGTAAAACAATCGTGCTAACCAAAGGTAAATTCCATTCATCAGCCGGCGTAATGCGAATTAATGTCATTAAAACAGTGCGAATATCTTGATCGTTACAGAACTTAGCCAGTTCACCTACAAAGGAACTTGTAAAACGAGTTTGGTTAACTTGATCGGTAGCAAGGAAAGCTGCATCGACATCAGCCAATTCTTTCTTGAAATCTAGGCGTTCAAACAGCCATTGATAAGTACTATTTGAAATAGTGGCATCTAAACAAGCTAAGGCTCCGGCAATACCGCCGCCAGCACCAGCACCGACAATTGTACTTAAGTCTAAATTACGTTCCTTACGCATAGCCCGGTTAAATTGATTAGTTCGCAAATCTAACCGAACAATCTGATCAGATAACAAGCCAATTTCACGACCATTATCAACTAACTTGCTATCTGAACCTGTATAAGTTGAGGTTTCACGAACTAAGACTGTCAACTTAATATCTTTAAGCAATTCATCAGGTTTAGCAAAATCAATATGGCCAAAATTAATTAATGGATTTTCACCAACAGGAATAGGATCGCCACTTTCATCCGTTATCACAGCTCCTAAAGCTTGTAACATACCTAAGCCACCGTCGATCATGCTGGTATCATCAATTAATAAGACGACTTCTTTTGCCTCATTAGTAACAGCGTCTAAGATCAACTGCCCTAAGCCATAGCTAGAAGCATGGAATAAATCATGATGATCATATTGGCTAGTTAATTGGCGATCTGTAAAATCAGAAGTATCAATCACGGCCGTTTGCTGATCTGCAAATTTCGTCAACAAGTAAGTAATTTGCGTACTTTCCCAATTAGGGCCGTAATAAACAAAGTCTTGTAGATCGCCGCCATTCCATTGTTGCAAATCACTAATAAGATTTTGTTGTTGACCATCAAAGGGCAATAAAATAAATTCTGAAGGTTCTTTTTCAACAAGACCCTGTTGAATTAAACCGCGACTGATGGACGCATTTAATTCCGACGTTAAATCTTGACTGGCTACAAGTATTTTCATAATGACACCTATCTTTTTATTTTTTCTGGTATGATTAACTTATTCTACAACTGAAAGGAACCTAATATCATGACTGCACGACTTCTCAACATTCAACAAGGCAGCAACTTTCGCGAACTTGGCGGTTACCGAACTCAAGACGGTCATCAAGTTAAATATCATAAAATCCTGCGTTCAGGTAACCTTGCTAACTTATCTGATGCAGATTTAGATTATTTAACAAATTATGGCGTCATCAAGAGTATCGATTTTCGTTCACCACAAGAAGTTAAGGATGCCCCCGATCGTTTAACGACAAAAATGTCTTATCATTTTGACCCAGTCTTTCGCATTGATGAAACTGAAAGTACTCGCGATCAAGATAGCTTTTATAAGAAATTAAGTCAAACTCCGGGGATCGGTCATCGTCAGATGCTTTCTGCATACCATAATCTTATCACGGACACTCATCCACAGAAAGCCTACCATCAATTTTTTGAACTTCTCTTAACAAATACTCAAGATAATCAAGCTGTTTTGTTCCATTGTACCGCAGGCAAGGATCGAACTGGTATTGGTGCTTATTTATTTTTACGAGCATTAGGTGTTGATCGAAAAACGGCTGAACAAGATTACTTACTAACTAATACCGTCATTAAAGATGAAGTTGCGCAAATGATTGCCGACTTGCCTAGTGATAACCCTAATTTAGTCGACAGTGTTTTCTCTTTCCAATCAGTCAAAATGGACTATTTAGCCCAGGCTCAGTCTGAAATTCGCGAACTAGCTGGCGACATTGATCATTATTTAGAAACTGTCCTAGACTTGTCAACAACTGATCTTGCTGATTTAAAGAAAATTTATTTACAAGCTTAAAAAGGAAAGATTGTTTTGTGAATAATAATCTTTCTTCACAATTTCTTCACATTTTTTCGCTATGCTAAACATGAGTCATGAGAATGACTTCTCCAATAATTTTTGATGCACTATTCTTTTTCATCTCCCCCAATATTTGAAGAAGATAGGATCAAATAAAGGCAACGACTACTTCAAGTCGTTGCCTTTATTCTTTTTTCTTTCTTAATTAGCAACTAATTTTACACGGAAAAACAAGTTTCCTTAAATTTAATACAGCAATATTCGTTAGTTCAATATTTATTTTATTTAGAAATCGTGAATTTTAAATCAATGTTGCAAATTGTTCGAATACCTTTAGCTATGAGATAATAAAAACATATCATCAATTAATTTGGAGTGTTTAAATGCCAGTCTTTTCTATTAAACGTCTTACTTTTATCGCATTAATGGCTGCGTTATGTAGTCTAGGTAGTCTTTTAACAATTTTTATTCCTAATTTTTCGCTAGTCTTGGCTTTTTTCTTACTCATGACGACTTTTGCGGGTTTGGCAACTGGCAGTCTCGTGATGGTGATCACCATCTTATTATCTAATCTACGTACCGGCGGTGTTGGCCCTTGGACTATTTTTCAAATCAGCAGTTATTTGCTAATCTTGATTATCTGGCAACTCTTCTTACGTACATCGCTTCAAAATAAACGTCCCATCCTGACTGCATTATTTGCCTCCTTACTCGGTTTTAGTTTTGGCTTTTGGAATGCGATTATGACCGTCTTCTTCTATCATCTCGCAAACTTCTTTGTCTATTATTTGCAAGGTCTCTATTTCTATTTATCTTTGTGTGTGGCAACAGGAATTTTTTATTATCTATTTGCGCGTTACCTACTGCCCATCCTTAATCATAAAATCCCCGAATTGGCGCGACACAAGCAAGCCTAGAAAGGAGTCGCATTATGACCAATGAACTTTTAAAGCAAGCAATCATCAAAGCTAGCCAAGAAATTGGTATTGATAAAATTGGTTTCACCACGGCTGATAATTTCGAACATTTACGACCAAGTTTAGTTGCGCAAAAAGCAGCCGGTCACACCACTGGTTTTGAACATCAAAATCTTGATGAGCGTTTAAATCCTGATCAAATTTTTGACCAACCACAATCAATTATCGCAATTGCCCTCGCTTATCCAACCCGAATCAAACAACGTCCCCCTAGAACCGAAAACATTCGCGGTCAATTTGCTCGCGCCTCTTGGGGAATTGACTATCACCGTATTTTAGATAATAAAATGGCACAGTTAATAACAGCCATTAAACAATTAGCAACAAAAAATAATGACATCAAGTTTAAACCAATGGTGGATACTGGTGAACTAATTGATGTAGCAGTCGCACAACGCGCTGGATTAGGTTTTATTGGTCGTAACGGTTTGCTGATTACTGAAGAATTTGGTTCATTTGTTTATCTAGGCGAAATTATAACGAATATTGAATTTACACCTGACGAACCAATTGCTAATCAATGTGGTACTTGTACACGCTGTATTGACGCTTGTCCACCAAGTGCATTACTTGGCGATGGCCGCTTAAATGGTCAGCGTTGCTTATCTTATCAAACCCAAACGAAGAATTTAATGCCAAAAGAATTCCGGCCAATGATTCGCAACGTCATTTATGGCTGCGATATTTGCCAGATTGTTTGTCCTTTTAATAAAGGGAAAAATTTTCACTTTCATGCGGAAATGGAACCCGATCCTGAAGCTGTTATGCCTGAGCTTGTTCCAATGCTAACCATGAGCAACAAAGAATTCAAAGTTAAGTTTGGTCCCATGTCTGGTTCTTGGCGCGGTAAAAAACCACTCCAACGTAATGCTATTATTGCCTTGGTTAATTCAAAAGCAACTAGCACAATTCCCCAATTATTAGAAGTTATTGACCATGATCCCCGGCCAGTTATTCGAGCAACTGCTACCTGGGCGGTTGTTGAATTATCTGACTTGCGTAATGAAGCATTATTAAACTTTTTAACTTCAGCGCGAACAAAAGAAACCAGCGTTGCCGAGGTAGATCCTGAAATACTAGACGAATACGATCAAGCAATTGCCAAATTAAGAGCCTTACCTGAACTGCCAAATACGACGAACTAAAAAAAGAACCAAGAACAATGTTTGTTGGAACTGCAACTATTTTTTGAAACATATAAATAAAAGCAGCTTTCTACATTAGGTA
>NZ_AYYK01000016.1 GCF_001436095.1 Lapidilactobacillus dextrinicus DSM 20335
TTTACTTTTTTCGAAAGTGCTTTTATATATCTGTATCAAATTATAACTTCAGTTCCGTTCTTGGTTCTTTTTATTTAAAATTAACAGCTATTGAATCATATTAGGCATTTGATTCTTCACATAAACTGTGCTGACTTTATTTTTAGAGTTTGTTAATTGCGTCCAAGTACCATTAGTTTGGTAATTTTCAGTCGTAACTTTACCATTTTGATTAGTTAGTTTTATAGTCACGGTTGCCTCATTATTTTGAACAACTGTCGCCGTAAAGTTTCCTCGTTCGACCTGATTTGTCTTGCTATTATAGCGTTGATATTGTCCATCAGGATCATAATTAGTAGTTAACTGAACTTCTGCTGTTTCATCAGTGTTCATCCAGGTTCCAACCAGTAATTGCTCAGGCTTGGTTGGTTTTTGGTTAAAAGCTCCAGTTAAACGAACTTTAGAAGCTGTACCAATATTAGTTGTCGAACCTTGCCGTGCAAACTGACCAAAACCGACAATAAACAAGGATTGATCTTTTTTAGATAAAGCCATGCCTAAATAATTTCCAATACCACCAATTGATTGATCAAGGCCATGAATTTTTAAGAGAATTTGATGGTTATATGCGCCGGCTAATTGATAAGTACCATCCGTTTTAGCATGGTTAGCTGTTTGATAAATCCACTTACCGTTATCTTGGAACTCAAAAACTGCACCGCCACTGTTTTTCCACTTACCAACTAAAGGGAGTGTAGCTAAATCAGTTTTGGTAGTTTTTTTCTGGCTAGATTTAGTAGTCACAGAACTAGTTGATGACTGCGATTTTGATTGTTTAGTATTATTAGTGCTACAACCACTCAAAAATAAGATAAGTAGCACTAATAGACCACCAGACTTAATTACTGATTTGAAATTTACTCTAGATTTCATACAGTCACTCCCTCAATTAATTGACTAGTTGATCTAATTGTAACAGTGGCAATTGACCTGGTGCAGATCCCCCTGAAACCAATGAACCGAAACTTAGTACTGAACCAAATATCGGTCCCAGTTGACGCGTGATTTGTCCAATTTGGCCCATTCCCATGGTAATTAATGGTTGTTTACTATGATAGTCCAGCCATAGCGTTGCATTTAACAAGTCAAGACTATTTTGCAGAGACTCAGTTTGTACAGCCAATTTAATTAGATCCTGTGGCCGTGCATATTGCGCTAGTTGTTTTAGCCAAGCACAATTCTCAGCAAAATTACTCGGTTTTAAATGATGATAGCTGTAAATCAATTGCTGTTGTTCAGCACAATCTAACTGTTTGCTAAAAGCACTAGGATCCAGTAACTGTAATGGCATTACATCTAATAAATCCCAATCCAAATTATGACTAATCATTAAAAGCCATTCAGTATATTCAGTCGCATTTAACTGACAACGGCCACCCTCAACGACCGTTCTTAGCGTTAATAGCAATGGATAATAGGGCAATTGTTGCCGAATCAGCTGATTGGCAATACGTAATAATTCTATATCTAATTGCTGCCAGTAATCCAAACGCCACTCAATTAATAAATGATGTCGTAATTTCAATGATTGTAGCATTGAAAGTTGTTGGTGCAACTCGTTGACGTCAGCAGCTGTAATGCTGACACCTAACCAACTATCACCACGTTTAATAACTACCATCGTTATTATTTCTTCAACATTTTTTGCCACCAAGATTTTTTCTTGTTTTCTGATTCTTCTTGATGTGACTCTTCTTCATCGGCTGTAGCTGGTTCTTCTGTTGAAACTGTTGTTTCTGCTTCCTCACCAACTGCTTCATCGACTTCAGCTGAATCCGCATCAGTAACTTCTTCTACCTTAGGTTCAGCGGCTTCTAAGTTTGACGATACAGTATCTGTTGTTTCAGCGTCAACTGGTTGAGCTTCATCAGTTGTTACTTCTTCAACTTCTGCAGGTGTCTCAATATCATCATCTGATTCAACGGCTGGGGCTACTTCTTCAGTTGATTGATCCACCGCTGTTGCTACTGAAGTTGCCATAACTGGTTCAGTAAAGTTTAGACCAGAATCCGGTGTTTCATTTGGCTCAGCTGTTGTGTTTGTTGTTTCCTCTGCTTTAGGAGTTAATGAAATTGTTTTTAAAACTTGGGGCTCTTGCTCATCTTCATCATGATCAACTTCAACAACTGGTGCAGTTGCTTCAAGATTATCTAATCGTTTGGTCAACACAGCTACTTCTTCAGTCGTTTTCTTTAATTGTTCGCTGAATGCTTGGATTTGAGCCGTTAAAGCAGCATCTGATTCGGTCTTTTTAGTGGTTGCGGCTGTGTCATTAGCTTTGGTTGCATCGCCAAAAATTTTAACTGCAGCTTTTTGTAAAGTGAGGTTGTTCTGTTTGCTATAATCAACTAACTCTTGAATGTCTTTCAAATCTTTTTCTGTATATGAGCGAACATTCTGATGATTGCGTGGGAAGTAGTTAGAGTTATTAGCTGCTTCTTCAATCAGTAGCGAATATTTGCGCAATGTTGGGACGCTAATATGTAATTTTTCTGCTACTTGTGATGGTGTATATGTTGTATCCATTAATTTAAACACTCCTAAAAGTTAGTCATGACTCGAAAATAGTATTTACTTATGCTAATAACGGGTTCACTATTAATTATAGGCGCCGTTATAACGTCACGCAAGAGCTCTTCACAAAATTTATGCAATTAATCCATTTAAATTAACAATAATTAGCCTGTTCCAGATTCTTTTAAGCAAATTAATGATAAAATGAGCTTAGCATGAATAAATTAATTGGAGACTTTTTACGTGAGTACAAATACTTTAATCACAAACTTAATTATTATTTTAATTACTTTCGTTGTGGCTTATTTCTTTGTTGCTGCTGAATTTGCCTTGGTGCAAACACGAAGTAGTCAAATTGAAGATCAATTGGAGCAAGGCGTTGGCAACCGTGCTAAATTAGCTCGCGCCTTAAGAATGACTCAAAATCTCAATGAGTATTTATCTACCACCCAAGTCGGAACCAGTTTAACTGGTATTCTTTTAGGTTGGATTGGTGAAACGACCATTGAGCAATTGTTAGTTGATTTCTTTGGTTGGGCTCATTTCGCATCCGGCAATACCTTACACATACTTGGCGCCGTGCTTGGTATTATTTTATTAACTTACTTAGAAGTCGTCTTAACTGAGATTGTCCCTAAGAACATTAGTATCGATTTTCCGTTGAAAATCTTAATGCAAGTTGTAACGCCACTATATTGGTTCCATACTTTATTCTATCCTTTTGTCTGGTTGTTAAACACATCTGCCTCTGTTATCGTCCGGCTATTAGGCATGCCCGTTGCGGATGAGGAAAATGAAGTATTTTCTCAGTCTGAAATTCTGCGTCTTTCTAAAGTTGCTGTTTCCGGCGGTAGCATGGATAAAAATGACTTGCTTTACATGGAACGGGCTTTTGAATTAAACGATCGTGATGCCAAAGATATTATGACGGACCGAACAGAATTAACTGTCACTGATGTTTCTCAAGACGTTGATGCGGCAATGGCCGTTTACTTAAACGAGGGTTACAGTCGTATTCCAGTTACAAAAGATAATAACAAAGATGATCTTGTGGGTTACGTTTACGTCTATGATATTGTTCAACAAGTTCAACAGGGACATGGCAAGCAAGCATTAAGTCATATTTTACGGGCCTTAATCAACGTTCCTGAAAGCATGCCTGTTCATGAAATACTCAGTCTAATGATTAGTAAACAAACACCTATTGTAGTTGTTGTAGATGAATACGGTGGAACTAGCGGTATCGTTACCGATAAAGATATTTATGAAGAGCTATTTGGTTCTGTTCATGATGAAATTGATGATGTCTCCGATGAATACATTATTAAGCAATCTGATGGCACCGTTAAAGTCAGTGGCAAAACGACGTTATATGATTTTGAACGTTACTTCCGGGATAAGGTACCTGAATTCCAGGATTCTGACATCATCACAATTGGTGGTTACTTTATGGAAAATAATTCTGATTTAAAAGTTAATCAAACTATCAAATTAGATCATTATGAATTTAAGCTCACTGAGGTTGAACACGGCTTTATGAATTGGTTCAGTGTTACAAGACTTAAGCCTGAACTAACCGCCGCTCCTGCTAACGAAGAAAACTAGTCAAAGTTCTGATTTTGCGCTAAACTATAATCAGTTATCGGGCCTTTAGCTCAGTTGGGAGAGCGCCTGCTTCGCATGTAGGAGGTCATCGGTTCGAGTCCGACAAGGTCCATGCTGATTGAGGATCCGGGATTATTCCTAGATCCTATTTTTATACCCCCATACTTATTTAAATTTAGAGGAGAAAACTATGGCAAACTATATTAAAGAAATTCGCGATCTAGTTGGCCACCGACCAATTATTTTAGTTGCTTGCGGTGGTGCTTTACTCAATCAAAAAAATCAAATTTTATTGCAAGAACGCGCCGATACTGGCAATTGGAGTCTACCTGGTGGTTATATGGAATATGGTGAAAGCCTAGCTGAAACCTGTGCTCGCGAATTTGAAGAAGACGCTGGCGTTAAAGTCGAGGTCGTTAAACAGCTAGGTTACTTTGATCAAGACTTTTCAACTTACCCTAATGGTGATGTTACTCAAGTTATCGGTCACTTATTTGAAGTAAAACAAATTGGTGGCAAACCATTAGATCACGCTACTGATGAAACACTGGCAACAAAATGGTTTGATCTGGATAATTTGCCACCACTACAATTCAGTCAAAATGAAAAAATGTTAGCCTTAATAAAAAAACTTTACTTCAAATAAAAAAACCGACAACAATTGTTGTCGGTTTTTTTGATTATTCTGTAATTTCTACGCTATTCATAACAACATCTTCATGAGGTTTGTCACTTGCATCACGGTTAACCTTACTAATCTCTTGAACAACGTCCATGCCTTCAATCACTTGACCAAAGACACTATGACGATGATCCAACCATGGTGTACCACCATTCTTATAAGCTTCAATAATTTCTTCTGGATAACCAGCTTGTTTCATCTGACCCATCATTTGTGCTGGAACATTTTCGTTAGAAACAATAAAGAATTGGCTACCATTTGTATTAGGGCCAGCATTAGCCATTGAAAGAGCGCCATTAAGATTGAATAATTCATTGGAGAATTCGTCTTCAAACTCATGACCAAAGCTGCTTTCGCCACCCATACCAGTACCGGTTGGATCGCCACCTTGAATCATAAAATCAGGAATTACTCGATGGAAAATAATACCATTATAATAACCTTGTTTAGCAAGCGTCATAAAGTTTTCAACGGTTTTAGGCGCTTGTTCAGGAAATAGGCGAACTTTAATATCACCATGATTAGTCTTAATTGTTGCTGTGGGACCTGCTGCTGTTGCCGCAGTTAATTGTGGGAATGTCATTTAATTACCTCCTAAGATTTCTCTATTATTCTACCAAAAAAAACAATAAATAACGACTTAATTAACTAATGGCCACTTTGTCTCTAGATATATTTGACTACGTTGTTGCCAAGTTAATCCTCCAGTTATTAAATACAACTCAATTTGTGCCTTTAATGGTGCACTCCAACTTAAACTTAACGGTGGTAAACGTTGCGGTAGCCAAAGCTGCCGGGGCAAATCTAATAGACTTAACCCCTGCTGATAACACTCAACTTGTAAAGTACGCCAACGTGAATTTTGAAAATTTAATTGTCGTGCTAACCAATGACTAGGATCAAAGCAACATGACATTACTGGTAAAAACAAGAGTGGCTTCGTCACTTTAAAATAACTCGCTAAAAATAGCGACAATGACACATCTCTACTTTTGAATCTTATTTGACCACAGGGTGGTTCAAAGGCGATATGATGAAATAAACGGATCTTACTTAAATCTGGCACCCAAACTGCAATAAAATATCCCCAATGAGTACGATAGTCCATAAACTTTAAAGCTGAGCGATGCAATTTACAACCGCTAGCAGTCAAATAAGTAGGTCCGATTAACCAAATATCCTGAACAGCTAGTTGTTCATAAGAGCGATGCCGTTGCTGTAATTCTTGAATTGAAAGAGGCGCACATTGAAACTCAAATGCATAACATTGGGTCTGATAGTAAAACAACACATCTGCTCGTCGTTCTTCTGTACCTAGAATAACTTCTTGTTGAGCCACAATCCCTAATTGTTGCAAGTCCTGTTGGAGTAATCGTTTCCCTTTGATATGCAATCCAGACTCACCATCATTATTACTAAACCGAGTCTTATGCCGAAAATGTGGTTGTTGTTGTGGCGTCGCTATTATTAATTGAACTGGTCGATAGCATTTAGGGCAGTAGTAACGTTCCCCAAGAATACTATTGTGAGCATAAACTAATTGATCATCTTGATTAAGTGCCGCATACATAAAATCACCTAATCTTAAATACAACAATCTCTGTCAATAATTTTTAAAAGCTATTCTCTTTTTTAGACACAAAAAATCCTAGCGTCATTTGAAGAACAACGCTAGGATTTTGTTTTAAACAGATTGTCGATCTTGAAATGCTGCTGACTTAACTGCATAGTCAATAATCTTTTCCTTAACAGTTGTCTCGTCACTACTCATCACAACATTTAAGAAGTTCAAGACTTCATCAGGATTAGCATGAGTAATTTTGCCTAAGAAAATCTTATCGAAGACTTGTTTTGATACGCGCTCTTTATCAATCAAAAATTCTTCGTACAGTTTTTCACCAGGTCGAATGCCTGATTCAATAATCTTAATTTCATCTGTACTATAACCACTTAATTTAATCATCCGTTGAGCCAGATCATAGATTTTGACTGGATCACCCATATCTAAGACGAAGATCTCACCACCCTTAGCTAAAGTACCAGCGTGAATAACTAAGCGACTAGCTTCAGGAATCGTCATGAAATAACGAACCATTCGAAAATCAGTAACTGTTAATGGACCACCTGCTTGAATTTGTTTGGTAAATAGCGGTACGACACTCCCTCGACTACCCAAGACATTACCGAAACGAACCACACAGAATTTTGTTTTACCTGGTTCATTTAATGACGTCACTAACATTTCACAAATCCGCTTCGTAGCGCCCATAATATTGGTTGGCCGTACTGCTTTATCGGTTGATAACATTACGAAACGTTCAACATTCGTTTGTTTAGCAGCCTCAGCTACGTTACGAGTACCATAGATGTTATTTTTAACAGCTTCTTTAGGATTGTATTCCATCATTGGCACATGTTTATGCGCAGCTGCGTGATAAACAACAGTTGGTTTGTATTGGAACATAATCTCTAATAGCCGTTTCTTATCTTGAACGTCAGCGATAACTGGAATTAATTCGATATCACCACAAGTTTTTAACAACTCTTGATGAATTAGATAAATTGAATTTTCACCGTGCCCTAATAAAAGCAGACGTTTTGGTTTGAATTTCAACAATGTTCGACAAATTTCTGATCCAATTGAGCCACCAGCGCCAGTAACCAAAACAGTTTTGCCAAATAATAATTCTTCAGTAGCAGTTGTATCTAATTCAATTTCTGGTCGATCTAATAATTCTTGAATCGGTACCGGACGGAACTTAGCAACATTCAACGCCCCATTTGCTAATTCATCCATTGATGGTATTGTTGCTAGGGGAATTTTTTGTCCGGTATTTTCTAAAATTCGATGATAATCTAAATCCGTCAACGAAGGAATGGCTAGAATTAAACGTTGAATATTATGTTGATCAATTAAATGGGGAATATCACGAGTGGTTCCCAAAATAGAATAACCCAAAATTGTTCCGCCATGTAATTGGCGATCATCGTCTACTAATCCACAAATATGATATTTCTTTTTATTATTAGGCTTATTCATTTCTGCCAATAACATCTCAGCTGCATTACCAGAGCCGATCACTAAGAGTCGTGTTGGTTCGCTTATTTCTGAATCGCGAGTTAAAAGTGTTTCGTGAATTTTTTGATTTAAAACTCGTAGACCTAAAGTTAGCAATAATGTCATCCCAAAGAACAAGACTAAGCTAGCCATGTGATGATACGCGCCCGTCAACAATACAAAAAGCAATTCACCTGCTGTGGCAGCGACCATTGCCAGCACTACTTTGAATACATCTTTGATCGTGAATTGAGTATCACGTTTCTTGGTGAACCCTTGCAGCCCCATAACCACTAAATAAACCGCCATAAAAACTAAAATTCGTTGCAGCCTAAAAGTGTTAGCAAGTGTAACATTTGAAATTTGTGCCAAATAAATAAAGGTTAATAAATGAGCGATAATGATTCCTACTGCATCAAGGCTAATATTAATCATACAATTACGCTTTGACATAATACCCCTTCTTCCTGAGTTGATCACTCAAATCCTGTTCGTTTTTTTAGTTTTATCAACCATAAACGATAAAACTTTTCTTATCTTCACTCTAGCAAGATGCTCAGGTAATAACAATTCCACTATTGAAATAATACTATAACTTTTCATGAGATTATTTTGATGATTAAAAATCATAACACAGCTTATTTAAGTGCTAATTATATTGATTTATCAGTAATATTAGTCAATAATTAAATTGTTACTGACAGATTAAATATTAAAAGTTATTAATAATAATGATAATAAAAAAATTGATTTCAATTTAATAAATCGCTAAAATAAATTAACCGTTACTAAGGAGTGTGAAAAAATGTTCTTAAAAATTTACTTAGATGAACATGATCGTGAAAAATTACGACTTTTCACGCATTTATCAGAAAATAGTTTAGAATATTTTTCCACTAGTTCTTTGTTAAAAGAAGTTTCTTTTTCCTATAATAAAATTAAAAATTTATTATTAGAAATAAATCTTGATCTCGTAAAACTTTACCAACACTCAATCTTTACTGAGAACGGGCAAATTTATTTTCAAAAATCTCGCTTTGATTTGGGTCAGTATCAAACTTTTTTATTACGACATAGCACGTCATATCAATTCCTACTTGCTCTATTAAAATATCCCCAAGACACATTAACCGATTACTGTGAACATCACCATATTAGTCGGTCCACGATCCATCGTAAGTTGGATCCTGTACGTCGTTATTTAAACACGTTAGGTATACGGCTCATGTTAGATAAAATGGTCCTTATTGGCTCTGAAGCAGCTGTTCGTGCCTTTTATTTACAAATCCTCTGGCTTAGTGACGGACAGGATGATTTACTGAAGATGGCAGAGATTGCTGAAATTTTAACACCATTAAAGTGTTGGACTGAACCTTGGGGGAATCAAATTAATTACCAACAAGGCCGGCTTGCCTTAGCCATTGCTTACCTACGAATTAAAGCAACTCAATTTGTTGCAGCTAATGATCGGTGTGCTAATTATCTTTTTCCCACTTATCATCCAGCAATCCAAAACTTCTTTACAAAAATTTGTCCTGACGACATCACTGCCCAAGCTGAATTATGTTATTTTTATTATGCTCGTTTCTATCAACCAATTTATCTCAGCACTGCTGATCAGCGCCTACCACTAGTCCGACAGAATTTAAAGCATCTCGAATTTATTAAGCATTTACCATTATCATTAATTAATGGTGTCAAACATATGTTAAAAGATGACCTACCTGCTCAAGAATTCGAATTATTCCGGCTTAATTTTTATAATCTCTTTGCCAATGCGCAACTTTGGCAGACGGTACCTGCACCATTAGTTCTACGCAACACTATGACCACCTCACACCGCAATCAACAATTACTGATTAAAATTCAACGTCAGCTCACTAATATGTTGCGCCAATTGGTACGTCAAAAAAAAACATCCTGGCTATCAAATAATCTTGATACCATCGCCTTATGTTGTGCCCAGCTCATCTTACCTTATGTTAAACCGGAAATATCAACGAATTTAGTTAGTGTCGGTTTACAAGATGATCCCGATTCATTTCTAATTCAAGATGTGCTTCGTTTCTGTACTAATATTCCCTTTATTAATATTGAGCTCTTCAATTCCAATGAGGTTAATAATTACGATTTTATTATTACTAATCACAGTCAGACAACAACCAACCTACAAGTTCCTCAGTTCACACTAAAAAACGGCCATTTTTCTTATACTAGTCTATTGGCCGCCCTGGAACAAAATTATCACTTAAAA
The DNA here is from genome assembly GCF_001436095.1 of Lapidilactobacillus dextrinicus DSM 20335. Lineage (GTDB taxonomy): Bacteria > Bacillota > Bacilli > Lactobacillales > Lactobacillaceae > Lapidilactobacillus > Lapidilactobacillus dextrinicus. Next base: position 10,153 of record NZ_AYYK01000016.1, read on the forward strand.
AATGATTGATTTTATTTATCTGCTTTTATTTAAACTCCAAGAACATCAATTGTATAAAAATAGGACACAAGTCACTTATGACTTGTATCCTATTTTTAATATGGCGCTTTCCAATCACTAGTTGTACCCGGAGCGGATCCTCTAAATACATCCATGGTTACCGAATTAGCCGAACCAATATCATCACGTCTCACAACAGTTTTAAAAGTATCTAGGATAATTTTAATATCAAGTGCTAGTGAGATGTTTTTTGAATACCATACATCCATTGCAAATTTATCTTCCCATGAAACTGCATTACGACCGTTAACTTGAGCATAACCGGTTAGTCCCGGATGGCAATCGGACCGCCGCCGCTGTTCTGGAGAGTATCTAGCTATATATTCTACCAAAAGTGGTCTAGGTCCCACCAAACTCATATCATAATGAAATAAAATGTTAAAAAATATTTCAGGTAGTTCATCTAAACTTGTAGCACGTAATTTTTTGCCAAAGGATGTTAAACGTAATTTATCAGGAAGTAAATTGCCGCTCTCATCTCTTTTATCAGTCATTGTTCTAAACTTATATAGCTTAAATATTCGCTCTTTTCCCGTTCTAGGATCGATTTTCCCTACTCGATCCTGTTTAAAAAAAATGGGAGATCCAAGCTTAGTACGAACAAGTATAGCTAAAATTGCATATACCCAAAAGAATAATAAGACAAATAGTAAAGCTAACAAACGATCCATGATGGGTTTAACTACTTTGGAATACATCCTCATTACCTCCATTCGACAACAGCCCCATTTAAGCCAATAAAAATTTTAAACAGATAGAACTGGATCAACCGACCTTACTTTGAAGTAAAACGTTACTGTCCATGCTTGATACTACAACCTCCGGATATTTCATTAATATCATATTCAACGGATATTCAAAATTTTGTACTTGGTTGCGCTCTCCATTTAAATTATTGACAATCAATTGAGGATAATTCTTGCCACATGCTTGTGCAAATGGATAACCACCTCCAAAGCGTGTGTTAATTTCAGAAATCAACCACTGGCCATGATCATAAAAAAACTCAACATCAATTGGCCCCCGCAAGTTGGCACGTCGCACTAAATCTCGTAAGATAGACAAAATTGGTTCTTGATCAACAGATCGGGCTTTATCTGTTTCGCCACCACGCATTAACAACTTCTCTTTCACAAATAGATCTACTAGTTCACCTGTCTCTAAATCACAATAGGCATCAATACCAAATTCAGGACCATCAACAAAAGCCTGAATTATCATATTTGTTTTATCAACTAATACAGCTTCTAATTCGGTCATATCACTAACTTTGTAGTTATCAACGCTGCCACTTCCAATTGCTGGCTTAACGAATACTGGAAAATCAATTTGGCCTGCTTCCCTTGCACATTTAAAGTCGGAGAGCGATTCGAAAGTTGGAATTGTTGGCAGTTGATTATCATGGCAGAATCTTGCTAATTTTCGCTTATCATATGATAATGCTACAGCTTCTGGTGGAGAAGTAATGATTTTAATGTTTTTTTGACTGAAACGTTGTTGGTTTTGACTAAGCATAAAAGCTGTTGTATCAATTATCGGCAGTATTCCATCAATATCTTCAGCTTCACAAATTTCTAAAACACGATCCAAATATGTTGGATCAGTAAACCGGGGCATTTGATAATGCACATCGCCAAAATATAATGCCGGAGCGTTTAGACTAGCATCTGTGCAAACAACTTTGACATGAGGTAATGCTTTAAAATATTCTACAATTTTTACTCGAGTACCTACTGTTAAAATCAAAATATTTGTCATATCCATCTTGCTCCTTTAGCTATTATTCAACTATTTAGTATCTAAAATCTCGTTTTATACTTTGCTGACCATAAATCGATAAAAATATTTAATAAGCGATGCTTGAAGCCAATCCTCGTATCAAATTGCAATTACTCAATTAAATTCGAAACATTATGCTTAATCGTAAAGTGCCGACTTATCAAAATACCACCAAGACCGCCCAATGTATTAGTCAACAAATCATCAACTTCAAAGAGTCGGTACGGCCGATCATAAAAAAATAACAATCCCGTTAATTGGAGTAGTTCAACTGTTAGTGAAACTATAAATACCATTAGTAAAACTCGAATCATTGACCATTTCGTGTAACGTCTTAAATAAAATCCTAGTGGAACGAACAACAAAATGTTCAACACTGGTTGCATTAAAATATCATCAAAAAGCAGACCAATAATGGGCGGATAAAATGTCCAAGGGGGATTCGCCAATAAATAAGAATAAATTCGCCGCAAAAAATTAAACGGGGTTAACACATAGTATGGCTCCTCTGGACTTAAAAAATTCCCAGGACCTGGTAACGGCAAAATAGTTAAACAAATAATCATAACCAAGTAAGTACAAAATAACCAATACCTCAAAAAACGCCTCGTTCGAATGGGACGATGCCGAATTTTAAAAAAAGCGAAGGTGAGGTATCCAATAATACAACTAACTGAAAACAGAGATAAAATCAGTTTAGCTTGACTAGCCAGCATCTAGCACTCCACTTATAGCTTGATGACTGGCTATATCAGCTTGAGATAACATCACAATTTCAGGGTATTTCATGAGTACCATATTTAAAGGATAGTTATTAGTTTGTCTCTGATTACTTTGATGTTCAACATTATTAACAATCCATTTAGGGGAATTCATCCCACATGCCTGTGCAAACGGATAACCGCCGCCGAAACGCGGATTTACTTCTGAAATTAACCACTCGCCTTGCTCATAAAAGAAATCCACATCAATTGGGCCGCGCAAATCAGCAGCTTTTACTAAGGCTTTTAAGATTGGTAAAACTGGGTTGGGATCTGCAGAGCGCGCCTTGTCAGTCTCGCCACTACGCATTAATAATTTTTCTTTAACAAAACATTCGATTAATTCACCAGTTTCTAAATCACAATAGGCATCAACGCCATATTCAGTTCCCGTCATAAACGGTTGAATAATCATCTCATGTTGCCCAGACAAAGCAGCTTGTAACTCGGCAAGTTGCTCAACTTTTTGAATCTTCATGCTAGCACTACCAGTCGCTGGTTTAATAAATACTGGAAAATTAACCTTCCCCTGCTGATAATCATGTTCAAAATCGGCTAAATTACTATATGTTGGTACCGTCGGTAAGTGATGATCACGACAAAATTTGTACATTTTACGTTTATCAAAACATAAATCAACCGCTGGTGTTGGTGGCGCAACAAAGACAATCCTCTTTTCTTCAAAACGCTGACGCTGCTGACTTAATAAGAAGATTGCTGGGTCAATTAAGGATAAAACACCATCAATTTGCTCAAGTTCACATACTTCTAAAACTCGATCAACATAAGTTGGATCAGTAATGTAAGGCATTTGATAATAACGATCACCAGAGAAAAGTGCCGGTGCGCAAAGACTGGCATCTGTACAGACAACTTTAAGATCAGGCAAGGCCTTGAAATATTCCACCAGTTTAACTCTAGTTCCAGCATTTAAAATTAAAATATTTGTCATAACCATTCAGCTCCTTGAATAAATTCCTTTACTGTCCAACGTTTGCGAACAAGTTCTAAGCCAGTTTCAGTTTGAACATACACATCTGGGAAATACTTAATAAATAAAGGATTAAAGCACATTGTATAAGAACCTACTTTATGATAAATAATCTCTTGGCCTTCTTGCAATAATGGTTGATCGATAAGATGAAAGAGATGATCGTTCTCCATGCACGTGAAGCCGGTAATAATTTGTCGAGCGACACTTTGTTGATTAGTCTGTGGTTCAATCTTCACTTCGTAATGATCTTTCCTAAAGAAAGGATCAATATGGATGCGACTGCCATCCGTTAGAATGTAATTCTGGCGCGGTGTCTGCTTAACATCAATCACGCTAGTAACGTAAGAAACCGGCGTTGCAATTAAGGAAGCACCAGGTTCAACAATTAATGTTAAATCAGCACTACGCGGTGACTGATAAAGTTGTTCTTTGATTGCAGTCATATAATCCAAGAAGCTTGGTTTGGCCTGTGCACCACCGAAAAATCCTCCGCCAATATCTAAATAGTCCAACTGTAATTGGTATTGATTAATAATTGCCACCGCTTGTTGTGCCAACGTTTGATAAATCTTTAAGCTGCGGGTTTTGCTGCTACTATGCAGATGAATCCCTGCTAATTGCACATCTATTTTTTGTAAAAATTGCAAAATTTCTGACAATTCTGTTAATTGAAAGCCAAAGCGACCTCCTAGCTCTCCCATAGCGGCTTCACCAGGACATAATGCTTCAATATCAATTTGCAGGCGTAGACCAACTTTGGTTGCGGCTGTATGGTATTTTTCCAACCAACGTAATTCACGATGTGTTTCTAGATTAATGATAGCGCCATTATTCAAAGCTTCAACAAAAGTGGCTTCACTTTTTGCTGGTCCATTATAGATAATTTGCTTTGGTGAAAACCCAATAGTTTGAGCTAATTGATATTCGTCGTCAGAAACAACCTCCGCATAACAACCAGCTTCCTTCATAAATCCTAAAATCCAAGGTAATGCATTGGTTTTAAAAGAATAGCCAATTATCGACTTACTAAAGGTTTGGGCTAGCGCAGTTTTTAATTCTTGAATATTCGCCGTTAATTCGGCTTGATTGATGACAAAGTAAGGCGTTTCCATCAACTTACCCTCCCCTTTTTTATTTTTGCGATAGTGCTGTTGTATCCTGCCTACGTTTGTTTCTTAAAACTTTATTTAACTGGTTCTGCAATCCGGTATTAATTAACCAACCATAACAACTTAGTGGAATTTTCTTTCTTTTAATTCGTAACAATTCTTTAATATGCACGTCATAACTATTTTTATTAACGTAAGCACGATATAAAACGGAGCCAATGCGACATTTACGTTGTTTTCGATACAACTCTAAGTCAAATACTTCTGCAAAATCATCTAACTGTCCCAGCACGTCTAAAGTAACCATCGTGCGAGTACATTTTTCACAACAGGAGCAATTCTTTTTTGTACCAGAGTGAACATTATAAAGACAGACATCAAGATGACGTTGAACAATCGGATATTCACCAACGAATCTGGTCTTTTCAACCCTTTCTTCAAGTACCGCATGACTTAACATTTGAAAACTTTCAGTTTGAATTGCCTGGGAATTCAAAATGTCATAATATGGCGATGCAGCAAATGTTAAACAGAAATCTGTCAACGGATAGGAGGAGGCATAGTAATAAGTATGAATCAGCTTTTGTAAACTTAAGCCGACTGACAAGTCATGAAAAGTGACAATTTGTTCATAAGGAAAATCAATGAATTGATTAACATTTGTCCAAACATAGATTTGCGCTAGACCAAGTTCAGCACCAACATCTAAACGTTCCTGATCCTTCTGGCAAATACTTAAATGTGACTCAGCTTGTTCAAAAGTCTGTTCAGGTTGATGATGGTTTAAAACAACATGTGTTAATTGTGCAGTTGTGGGAATTGAATTAGTTAAATGGTTCAGAATTGTATAGAAAGAATCAACACCACAAGAAATTCCGGTAGCAACAGCCGAACTATGATAAACTTTGCCAGTATACCCTGCCAAAGGTAAAATCTTAATTATTTTCAAACTGCGATTAACTTGAGCTAACCATGGAATCAGATATGTCTCTAAATGATACTTAAGTTTTGCTGAAATAGGATAATCAGCAATTAAATCTTCACCATATTTCATTGCTGGTAATAAAGCAGCTAAGATAAAGGCATCCGCCGATGAATCATCAAAGTATTGACCGTTCTTGAGTTCCACTGCATAAAAAAGCTCATGTTTAATTTTATCCTGATAACAATCTGCTAGTAAGACAACATGTTGATGATGATTTTCAATATGAACATTACTGATTTTCATAGCTTTACTTCCCCCCTACAAACAATTAAATTGATAACCTGATAAAGGCCTAAAACGTTATAATATCGATAACCGATTTTTCTAAAACAGCGTAAATTATGGTAATCAAGTCTTTCTTAGTTGTCCTTGTGGTGTAATAACAACCATTTTTGACTAATAGCTGTTTTAATCACCCTTAAATAACTTAATAAAAATTTCATCGTTGGATCATGACGATAAACTACGAAGCTAATACCATTGACAAAAACAACACAGATAATTCCTTTTAAGATAAAATTCAATATAGTGTTAGCCGGAAGTAGCTGACAACAGTACCAAACAATAGTCCCTTCAACAACCGTAACTAGAATATATTTAAAAAGCTTGTAGAAGTGAGGCTGGCAACTATAACCAAAGTATTTTTCATATAAAACTTTAGGTTCAAACCAGAAACTAGTAAGCAACCGAGAAATTGATGCGGATAATAAAATACCAACAATACCAAACAAGTGGCCTAAAACCAGACAAAATATGACATTGAAAGCAGAATTAATAAGAACGATATATTTTGTTTCTTTAAAAATTCCTGTCGTATCTCGGTAAATGGCTGTTGTCGACATCATGGTAGTTATATAGAATTGTATGACGATCGCAAAAATAACCAGATTGGAAAGAACAAATTGGTTGCCAACCCAAAGTTGAATAAAAGGCGTCAACAAAACTAAAAAACAAATAGCACAAAATCCCGCAACCCATTGGTTAATAAAAACCATCACTTGAAATATTTGTTCTTGTTCATCAAGATGATGACCGACATTTTTATTACCGACGCTTGCAGAAATAGACGAGAACCCCATATTAACTATCATTGAAATACTACTAACCAACATCATATAATTGGTGTAGTAACCAACATAAATTGTTCCGACAAGAATTGAAATAAATATGCTATTAGTGTTATTCATTACCACATCGCTGAACCGATAAGCAAAAATTGATTTAATGTTCTCAAAAATGGCCCGGCGTTCTGATTTTTCTAACTTACTTGTTTTCTCGTTTAAATACGGATAAAGTTTCATTGCTGTTCTGGAAACAATCAGATTATCTAATAGTTCAATCACGATCGGCACAACTAGATAAAGTGCAAAGTTTTGAAATACCATTAAAACTATAATTTGTAAGCCAATTCTTAACAGCTGTGTAAAAATTGTGACACGAGTTACCAGATATTCCTTCTGACTGGCAATCACTAAAGCTGAACGGTAAACAAATAAGTAGCTCATCACCACACTCAATAGCATTAAAATATAGTAAAAGTGCACATTAGGTACTGCTTTGTCTAAATTAACGATTAAATGTAAAAAGGGCACTAAGGCTAATCCCAACAGTAGAACAGTAGTCGCGATAATTAAGTAGATTTTTTTAAAGTATTGCATTAACTTCTTAATCTGTTCTTGATCTTGGTCGCGAATGGGCTTATATAATGAATAGTTTAGAGCTGAAGTAATGCCTAAATCTGCCAGAGCTAACATCGATAAAACATTGGAAAATAGGCTGTCAATTCCTAAATACTCTACTGACAAATAGTGAATAAAAATCGTTCGTGAAATAAACCGAAATCCCATCAATAGCACTTGGCCAGTAATGTTCATAGATAAATTCTTCACTGAGTTAATCGTTCGAGATTCAGACATTTTGCCCCTCCTTTTCTGATGATCTTAAGCATTATATGTACCAATAATTAGCTAACCGAAGCGACTAGCTTTTCAAAATAAGTTTTAAATTTGGGTGGTTCATAAGTTTGACCGTAAAGCTCATTGACTTTTACCATCAGTTCAGATGAAGTCGGCGTCGTTTCAAAAACTTGAATGTTTCTGACACTCTTTAACCATGCTTGATAAACTCCAGAAATTTTTTTGTTTTTATTATCTAGAGCAATGCAGGGGGTTCCGGTAATACAAGCAAGAATCATACCATGCAAACGATCTGTGATAATTAATTGCTTCTGTTGAAAAACATTGATAAGTCGTTCAACTTCCTGCATACCTTGTGCTAGTGGCAAATGATCAACAGTTAATTGCGTATCTTGAAATTCTAACTGGTCTTTTTCGGCCAATGCTGTTAGATCTTCTTGAGCTAAATTCACGCCTTGTTCCTTATCTTGTCTTAAGCAAAGTAAGATGCTACTTCTTGATCGGCAGCTATGCCCATAACGTTCACCTAACGTTAAGACAATGTCAGGTAATAACTCAACTTGCCCTTGATAATAATGTTGATAAAAGTCATACGAGCGTTGTTCACGTACTGTCAATAATAAATGCTGGTGTCGCTGGTATTTATTTAAATCGGCCACAATCTTGTTTTTATTTTGATAATCCACAGTCTGCGGAAAAGAAATGATCGAATTCTGTGGGAAATGTTTAATTATAAACTGGCGGGCAAACTCAATAGTCGGATATTGATCACCAGTATTGCCACCGCCAACTAAAGTGATTAAATCTTGAGGTTGAACAATACGTTGCAACGATTTCATCTTCATAAAAGTCGCACTTACTGGAAACAACAAGACATCATATTCTGGATACTTTTCTTCTAAAAATCGTGCTTGCGCCATCGTAATAGCGACATCACCTAAATTGCCATAATCTGCGGCCAATGCGACCACAATTTTGCGATGTGGTGAACTGTTTGCTTTTACAAAAGTCGTATCAATGCCATTGAATTGGTGCAAAAACAACTGTTTTATCTGAATTTCTTTTTCAGCTGGGACAAGCGGAAATAATCTCATTGAATCTCTCCTTAACTAATCTGACAGCATCTTTTAAGAGTGGCGCAATTGTTCTAATCGCAATAACCAACCGCCGCGCCGCTGCTGCAGTAAGAACTTGACCAACCGACCTTGCCACCCCTGCGGTTGGTATTGTTTAACGAAATAACGATTATCCGGTTGATTCATAATTTCTATTAACTTATTAAGCCTACTCTGTTTAGATAAACCACTTTGATTCAACATGATAATGTAACTTTTAACGTTATCAACATAGATCGTACTCACCGTTTGCTCAACTAATCCTGTTGGCGTTTGCCATTGTGTTAATAATTCGCGCACACTATTTAAAGCACGTTGTCGCAATAGAAATGGTCGTTCATAATTAGCAGCACTGCCTAAGGTACGGCGTGGACGTTGGCAGTAATAAACTAGCGGTGTCTTAATGAAGACTAATTGTTCGGCCTTAGCAAAAGCACGTGCGTTAAAATCAATGTCTTCAATCAGCGATAACCCTTTTTCAAAAGATAATTGTTGCTGCTGTAAAAATTGCCGCCGGTATAGTTTATTCCAGGTATAACCTAATATTTGAATAACAGTCGCATCTACCGGAATCTGCTGAAAGGTCATGTTCGTATAACGGCCATCGATAAAAGGATTAGGTGTCCGCGATAAAGTAGTTTCATATCGATCTAGTTCTTCTACATAGTACCCACAACCCGTAATATCCGCTTTTATTGAGTCTGCCGCTGTAACGAGTGTTGAAACATAGCGTATATCTGCAAAATCATCACCATCAAAGAAAATTACATACTCACCATGAGCTTGTTGCAAGCCATAATTTCGAGTATCGGCAAGCCCACCATTAACCTTATGAAAAACGTGAATCAAAGAATTATTGGCCACATATTCATCACAGATTTCACCCGACTTATCAGTCGCACCATCATCAATTAACAGTAACTCGATCTCTGGATAATCTTGTTGTACTAGTGAATCCAAGCACCGTTGTAAATACGGTGCCACATTGTAAATTGAAATAATAATTGAAACTAACGGCTTGGTCATGGGCCACCTCCTACCTCAATTATGATTTGCTGTTTGATCAAGTCAGTCTATGAACTGACTTCACGTAAGAAATTAATAATCTCGATAGCGTTATCCTGATTACTTAGCTGTTGACCACGCTGCTGTGCTTTAATACGTAATTCCGCTAACAACTTACGATCACTGAGGACTTTCTTTAAGCCTCGATATAACGCTTCTTCTTGATTAGCAGTAATCACACCCGTATCTTGTAAAATCTCGCTCATTCCAGAACAATCTGTCGTAACAACTGGCAATCCCAATAATGTCGCCTCGGTGACCACCGTACTATAGCCCTCGTATCTAGATGAACACACAAACATATCGGCCTGGGCTAAATGAGTATAGGGTTGCTTAACAAATCCCAAAAAATTAACAGTTGCAGCTAAATCAAGATTGAGGACCTGCTTCTTTAATTTATTTAAGTTCTCTCCGACACCCAAAATATCCAATGTAACCCTCAATCCATCTTCATGAATCAACTTGGCCATAATAGGTAACAAACGATCATAACCTTTTTGATAACTTAACCGCCCAATCGTTATTAATTTGATTGGTTGTTCTGTTGTTAAGGGTATTTTTTTATCGACTGCCACATGTTTTAGTACTTGTTTCATATCCAAAGGATTGTAGAGCACTTTAGTCTTTTCCTCTGGCAAATCAATTAGGCTAAGTAAAGCTTGACGGGCTGTCTGAGAAACAAAAACAGTCTGATCAAAACGTTGATAAGTTTGCTGTAATTCCTCAATACTTCGATAAGAAGACCCTAATTTACTCAGCTCATGAAACTCATTATGCACCCAGTTAATTAACCGCGTATTAGGATTAAGACACCCGGCGACAATTCGAGTAGTAGGCCCTTCTAGAAACGAAATCACGGTATCATAATCAGTTTTAACCAATAAACGATAAAGTTGTTGGGGAGTTGTAAGTTTCATCGCGTGAATATTGCCACGAAATTGAGAAATATGTGATTGACGAAGTGTGACGCCTGATGGGATTTGGTCCTGGTAAACATTGTTTTTAAATAATACCAACAAATTAACTGACCATTCATTCAAATCAAATTGCTGCAATAAATCAATTAAAATTTTTTCTGCTCCGCCACCTTTTAGTGTTGGAATCATGAAGAGTACTTTTTTCATAACATGGTTTCCTCTCAAAATAAAGCGAATCCCATTTATATCATAATTAGTCTTAAAACTAACAAGTTGCGCACGGAAAGCAGATAAGCTAGTTTTAAATACTACTAATTTTTAGTGTTTAGATATTAATCACCCTCGGATTAACTAATTTTGTAATCGGCGTCGATGTAGGTGATGATAAATTGGCATTGGTAAAAGTCCAACTATTATTGGCCTTAGTGCAAATACATAATAGTACCACGGTAAATGAACTTCCCTAATAATAAGGTGTTTTAAACGCATTTCATTCAAGCGGTTTTGCCAGTTCCGCTTAGAATAGTCATTTCGTGCATCTGCATATAGATAAATTGTTTGCTGCAAATTATAGCCGTTAAATCCAGACCGATAGAACTTATACCAAAGATGATAATCTTCAACTCGTAATAAGCGACGATCAATACTGTAACCATCAACTTGCCGCAAGGCACTAGCTCGCATCATACATGATGGATGACAAAACGGAGGACCAAAGAAGATATCTTTCATCGTTGGTTTTTCAACATCACCAAGATTTCCCCAAATGCCCTCTTCATCAAAGTGATCTTTACGACCGCTGACTAAAGCATATTCCGGATGGCTATCTAAAAAGTCAACTTCTAACCTCAACCGTTCTGACAAAGAAAGGTCATCCGCGTCTTGACGAGCAATATATTCACCAGTAGCAACCGCTAAACAACGATTCAAGGTTTCATTAAGTCCTAGATTATTTTGATTGCGCAATAGGACAACTTTTTCTGGATGACGCTTCTGTATTTGCTTAGCAATTTCGTAGGTATTATCTTGCGAACCGTCCTCGCACATAATCAACTGCCAATCGGTAAAAGTTTGTTGCAGTAAGGATTCAAAACAATGTTGTAATGTCTGTTCACAATTATAAATTCCCATAATAATTGAGACCTTGGGCTGTTTCATGATCATGCTCCCATTTCTGCATAAATTTTTTGCATTGCCTGAACAGAAGAATTGACAGTAAACGTTGCCGGCAACTCTGCATGATATTTTTGGGGATTATTTAAAATCGTCTTAATTCCTTGAACCATTTCTTGCGAATTTGTTATTAATAAACCTTGATTAGGTTGTTGCAACAGATCGACATGCCCACGAATTTTAGTTATGACAACTGGAACGCCATATGCTAGTGCTTCCATCACATTAACCGGTAAACCCTCGCGCAATGATGAGGAAACCGCCACATCTGCTAGATCTAAATATGGACGAACGTCCTTAACAAGGCCGGTCAAGAAGATATTTCGTTCCAGATTTAATTCTTGAATACGTTGACGGTAAGCCGCTTCGTTGGGCCCATTTCCTAATAAGAAAAGACGATAATTTGAGTGCCCTTCTGCAACCAATTGTGCCATCACGTTAATTAGCATGTCTTGATTCTTTCCCTTACTTAACTCGGCTGCAAAAACCAAAACCTTATCTGCTGGTGTCAATTGATACTGCTGTTTGATCGTATCTGTTAATTCTGGCTGATGAACAACCTCAATATCCGTTCCAATACCTGGAATCTGATGAACAGAGCCATGTTTTTTTAACTTAAAATGAGAGGCGCGTTGATAATCTTCTGTATTAATTGTGACAATCTTATCTGTATAGTGAGCCAATAACTTCTCAATATTGTAATAAGCCAACCAATTAATTCTTGGAGCTCCTTGATAGAAGTGGAATCCATGAGCAGTATAAACGACATAACTCTGTTGATGATGCGCTGCTAATCGCGTAATAACAGAAGCATTTGGCGTATGAGTATGGATAATATCATAATGTGTTTGTTTGAATAATTGTTTTAATTGAAAGTAAGCTTGAAGATTATCTGTTGCCAGCGGATTACGCTGAAAGGAAATATCATGCCGTTTTAAGTGACTAAGACGATTATCTAAGGGATTTTCAATTCGACAAGCTAGCTCAACTTCGTGACCTTGTGCAATTAAAGCTTCAATATGGGGAATCAAAAAAGCATTAATTGTATTTGAAATCGTGGTTATCTGTAGAATCTTCATCACCATTTCCTCCTATCTTTTAAGAAGCACCATGAGCGCTTCGCTTAACTTGAGAGAATTGTTGTTTTTGTTGTCTAATTGCTTGGCGCAAACGTAAAGCAACCCACTCAATATCTTGCATCTTCATCTTGGTATCTGACGGCAAACACAAACCATTGGCAAATAAATAATCGCTATATCTACCACCGTAAACTTGTTGCTGATTAAAGACTGGCTGTTGATGCATTGGCTTCCAGATAGGACGACTTTCAATGTTGTCAGCTGCTAAAGTAGCAATTAACTGATTAGGATCAATTCCCTCCACCGTCAAACAGCTTAACCAAAAATTACAAAAGCTCCCCTTTGGTTCCGGCATCCACTGAATTTGTGGAATATCACTTAGTAAACGACGGTACTGATGAAAAATTGCCCGCTTTTGAGCAATACGTTCACTTAAAACCTTTAATTGACCTCGACCAATTCCAGCACAAACGTTACTTAAACGGTAGTTATAACCAATCTCTCGATGCTCGTAATGCAATGTCTTTTCACGAGCCTGAGTTGCTAAATATTTAGCTCTTTGAGCAATTTGATTATTAGCCGTTACTAACATGCCACCGCCAGAAGTCGTAATGATTTTATTGCCATTAAAAGAATAAATACCGATATCTCCAATTGTGCCAGTTTGTTGACCGTGATAAGTACTACCTAATGATTCCGCCGCATCTTCGATGACTGGAACGTGATACTGCCGGCATAATGCCATAATTTCATTCATTTTAGCCGGGATACCATATAAGTGAACAACAATTACAGCTTTAACATTAGGCTGCGTCTTTAAAGCTGTTTCTAACGCTTGGGGATCCATATTCCAAGTTTCACATTCGCTATCAATAAAAACAGGTGTTGCACCTTCATAACAAATGGGATTTGCACTTGCAGAAAAGGTTAACGTCGAACATAAAACCACATCACCGGCTTGAACATTTAATGCTTTTAAAGCCAAGTGGATAGCAGCAGTCCCCGATGAAACAGCAACTGCATGCTTTTGACCTACGATTTTAGTAACTTCAGCCTCGAAAAGATCAACATTCTCACCCAAAGGTGCAATCCAATTTTTTTCAAAAGCTTTCTTAACATAATATTGTTCCCACCCCGCATCACTCATATGCGGAGAAGCTAATAGAATTTTCTTTGCCACTTATTATCACTCCCTAATCCGTCTCTATATTAGATATTTCTCATATTCATTAAACGTTAGTCGTCTTAAAACCACATTCCTAACATAAGTTTTTTTTTATTATTAAACTAAGAAAATAGTTTAAATTCTTTGTTTTTAGTTTAACAATAAAATTATTTTAATACAACATTTTTATCGTTATAATTATTAATTTCAAAAAAATAAAATTAATACGCTGTTATATGGTAGTTTTAAAGGTGCGATGTATTAATTTTAAAACAAGAACCATGAATAACACTTGTGATTTTTATTTTTAATTACTGTTTTTAAAATAAAAAAAGAGACCCAGAAAATGTCTGAGTCTCTCTATAAAAAAATTATAGTTTATTAAGCTAGCTAATAATCAAAAATTATATCTCTCAACTCATTAGCTCATTATTTCGATTTCGAGTTGGATGAACTAACGTTAGTCTCAACTGGCGCACTAATTAATGCTATAAATACGCCAATAAGTAATCCCACTAATATTCCTGCAAACACTATAATCCATTTCTTGGGGGAGGATACCGAGGCTGCCGGTCTGGCCTTCGATAAAACTTCGGTTTTAACATCGGATGTTATTGCATCCGCACGCGCTTGAAAGACGGATGTTAAATTATTCGCAGTTATCGCAGCACGTTTGGGATCGGTATCCGTAACTGTTATAGAAAAAATTTGTGAGTTTTCGGTATTATCGGTACTAATTGAATTCATCAATGTTTCTAAAGACCCGGTATAAGACTGCGTACGCTTAATTGTATTCAATACCGGACGTACAATACTGGGATCAGTTACCATATCCATATAAGTTGTTATTAGCGCGGAATCATTTAAGTCAACATTATTTTTCTCGGAACTATTTTTATTATTCTGTAGTACTATAATTCGACTTGTTGACGAATAAGTTGGCTTCAACACCTTCTGAGCAGCAAATATACTAATAATGCCACCTAGTATTGTTAGACAAATAATAAGCCATGCCTTCTTTTTGAAAGCCATAATAATATTATCTAAATTCATACTTCTATTTTTCATGAGCTGAACTCCTCTATTAAATATGCATTTCAAATCTAAGAATACGACCTTGAAGTTATCATACAACATCCATATTACGATTAAAAATATAAAGCTAAATATAGCCAAATAAGTTTAATCAGAACTCTCAATAAGATGATGATTATTACGCTCGGAAAAAACAATTCCAAAAACAAACCAAACAAGTGGAGAATTATTGAGAGATAGTGCGATGAAATAGATAAATATAGTTGCAACCATTAATGCTAATGTCTTTGAAAATTTTACGCTCACATGAAGATTGTAGATCACTCGTAGAATCAGCCAAATCAGAAAAATACTTGCTAGCGGAACTCCCCACTGAGCCATAAGTTGAAGGAAAGTATTATGAGATAACACTGAAACATTAAATAAAATTTGAGATACGCTCAAATAACTAGTCATCCCCACACCAATCCCATGAACAGCATCAATGATTTTTAATCCTATTTCCCAAAGTATTGTTCGACCTGAACCACCAGAATCAAGTGCATTCGGATCAAAGAGACTCATTAGCCGCTGTACAAGTGGTGATTGACCTAAAATTTCTCCCAAATTTTGTGCATATGGAATCCAAAATTGTTTCGTAAAATAAATAACAATTATCAAGCAAATAATAGGAATAAGACCTAAAAATACACGATATAGGGTATTTAAATTGTTTATAAAATACTTAATCAAAATAATCGTTGTTAGTACAATAACAACGACCACAGAGGTTTTTGATCCTGATAGTAGCATTGAACTGATTAAGAGTATACTTAAAATGTTGGAATGTTTAAACTTAATATCTGAAGCAATCAATATACAAACTGACATTGCCTGAACCAGGGAGAAATAATTAGGATCATTCATAAAACCAAAAAATCGTTCTGCAGAATAATACATAAACGGTAGTGTGCCCTGTAAACCAGCCAAAGTTGAAATAATTCCGATGACAGCGATTAAAACGTTGAAATTAACAAATGCTCTAAAAATAGTTTTAATCGCAGAAAAGGGCAGTTGTTGTGCAATAAAAAAATAAATAATAATAATTAAGTATTTTATGATGGCCGATTTATCAATCGGACTACCAGGAACTAAATATGGCATTATTGTCGCACTTATCAATAACGCATAAATTCCGGTAAAACATAAAAATAAATCTATTGCAGCAAATTTGAGATCATAGCCGTAACTTAGAAATATCACTAACAGTAAAATCGGCAAAAGAATAGTTGTCCACGACAAATTTAAACCAAAAAAAACTCGTGATCCTGATAGCGCTATCCCCCATAATACAAGCAATATTTGCACAGGCCTCGACGGTTGATCGGTTAATAATAAATTAGTCTCTTTAATATCCACGTGACTATCCCCACCTAACCCTTAAAAATTAATATTATTATCATCATAATCAGATTGTTCAATAAATAATTTTATATGGTTAAACACATTAAAATTAATTAACCTTAATCGTCCATTAAATATATCTAATCACAGTGATTAGATATCCGCAACTAATATACTTGTTTATTAATCAAAAAAATTTAATTTAAATAAAAAACTCATAGCATATTCATCAGTTATGACGTCATTTATACGCCACAAAACAAGAACATTGCTATGAGTCTTATTAAAAATATTAATTATATAGTATCAAAGCGTTTTTAAAGAAAATAATGACGCGTTAACTCTAACGCGGTTTGATCCATAATTTTTTCACCATATTCGCTTAAAATTTCTGGTGTTACCTTAGTTTTATTGCCATATTCATGGGCAATAACAAGTGCATTGTCTGGTGTCATTTCCCGCATTTCATCAGTAAATAAAACTAATTCAATATAAAAATCATTTTTATAGCGATAGAGATTAGAGACCCCCGCCTCCAAACGCAAAGCATCAGCTAACTGAATCATAGCCTCAAAATCATCTAATTTTAAGACAACATCGCGATAATCCACATCTTCATCTTGCAAATAACGACTTAAATCATCGCCGTCGTCATCAGCATCTGATGTTTGCAGAAGCTTTTGTAAGTCATTTAGTTGGTGTTGATTTTTGGTTACACGGTTCGTTAACGCTTTTGTTAAAGCTGTCTTATCTTCTTTTTCATCATCATCTAATTTACTAATCAACAATTCCAAGCCGTCTTTATTCGGCATTACCTGAAAAGTCACGGCATCATTGTTTGCAAACATATGATCAGCATCGACCTCTTCTAAAATACTATAGAAGAATTTCTCTATTTGTTGATGATTACCTAGCAAATCTAACATTGTTACACCGCGCTCTTCTAAATCGTCAGCGCCTAGAACAACGCGAATCGTATTATCATCGACTCGTTCCATTTCCATTCGGTCCACCTCATTTCTTCAGACCATCCAGTTGTATTAACAACTAGTAGAAGCTATGTTACTTCTCATTTGAGTATACTACATCAACCTTGCGAAAAACACAAAGAATTGTTGCTACAATGGTCTATTCTAGAAAAACACAATACGATATTTTAACATAGGACGACCTTAATTAGCGACTAATGACGTTCGACGATTAAAGAGACGCTGGATAAACAACGATTATTTTAAATAATAGTACTAAAAAAGTCCGAGACAAACAATCTGCCCCGAACTTTGTTTAACTATTCAAACTTTAGAACCCTGCCATTAATTGTGCTTGTTGCAACTCCAGAGCTCGAACCTCACGTGGTAAGAACCGACGAATTTCGTCTTCGTTGTAACCGACTTGCAAACGCTTGTCGTCCATAATGATAGGCCGACGTAACAAGCCTGGGTTTTTCTCGACTAAATCAAGTAATTCATCCATTGTCAAATCATCCAAATTAATACCTAATTCTTGGAAAACTTTTGAACGAGTTGAGATAATTTCTTCCGTACCGTCTTCAGTCATACGTAAGATTTGTTTGATTTCATCTTTGGTCAATGGTTCAGAAAAAATATTCCTTTCTTTAAAAGGTATATCATGTTCTTTTAACCAGGCCCGTGCCTTGCGGCAAGATGTGCAACTTGGAGATGTATATAAATTTACCATAACATTCGCTCCTTTAACAACAAATCTATGATTAATACACTTTAACTTCTTAATTAATTCACAAATCTATTATAACCATAATCTCAATTAATTACTACCCCTTTTTTTAATTTTTCTATATAAAAAGTATCATAATCAACCTTAAGTCCTAGATGTAATCCTTATTATATCAAGCCTCACAATATTTATCACTGATACAAAGATGTCCTAATCTTTTTGAAAATAAATTTATGATGTTGATAATTTTTTTCAAATGAAATTTTGTTTCATTGTGAACTCATTCGAAGCAAAAGCCCATGAATAAAGAGTTTAACTTACTTTTTTATAGTGAACATTATAACTAAAGTGTGATTTGTAACCCGGTTCTAGCCAACTGAATTGGTATACCTTCGGCTTGTTGCGTAGCCTCGGTTAAAATCTTCTGTTGCTCAATTTGTTGTGGGAGGTGACTTAATAGTAATTGGTGAGCCTGTGCTTCAACTGCAAGCTGACCCGATTGTGCCGCTGTCATATGCCACATTTTGCCTGTTTTAGTTGAATCAAAGTTAGTATCTGTAATTAGGAGATCCGCATTCTGGGCAAAATCAGCTAATTCTGAAAAATAACGTGTGTCCGCCGTAAATACTAACACTTTACCTGTTTGATTCATTATGCGCATTGCAAAAGTTGGAACTGGGTGAATCGTTCGACAAAAACTAATTGTCAATGGTCCTAACTGCAAAGTATCGTCTGGATCATAGGCCTGACCAACTGTGGCAGTTGGCCAAGTTAAACTGCCAAAATTCAGAGGATCCTCAGTATTACCATAAATTGGCAACAATGCTTCTTTCCGCTGCCCCTGTCTTAACTGCCAATAATATTGTAAAACCCCAACATCAGCAATATGATCTTGATGATAATGGCTTAAGATAACGGCATCTAATTGCAAAGGATCCAGCTGCTCCTGCAACACTTTTAAAACGCCACTACCACAATCCAACAGTAAGGCATAACCTTGCTCTTCAATCAAAAAACCGGTGGTCCCATCTGTTGCAGTAGGATAGCCGCCATAATAACCCAAAACTGTAACCTTCATTTTAACAATCCTTTCCCTTATAAAGTTTGATATTAACTCTTTTATTATTAACGTAGCCTTTGTTCTGAAGGACGTGTTAATTCTACAATTCGTTGATAACGATGAATCGTAAAAATATGAAAAGCCCCATAAATCCCAAAAACAACCACCGTTAAAATATAAAGTAACCCTAGTTGTAAATGATCTAAATTACCGCCGATAACCCGCATAATTAGTAAACCGTTAATAATTCCAAAAGTTACTGGTAATAAATAGATTAAAAGACTGTAAGTACTAATAATTTGATTGATTTTAACTTGATCAACGCCCATCTTCTTTAGCGTTAGATATTCATAACGATCATTCTCGGCTTCTGCCAATTGCCGTAACGAAAAAATACTAGCCCAAGCAAAGGACATTAAAATACCTAATGTACCAACCACAAAGACCGTCAACCCTAATGTACGTTGAATCAAAATATGAGTTGGGCCACGTACATAATAATTGTTGCTTTCATATTGAGTCGTATTATTGTGACTACGCCCTTGATAAATATGCATCCTAACTTGACTAAGTTTTTTAGCATCTATGAATTGTAACTGCCGAACTGCCTTATTAGCATAAGAAGCCTCATCGATAGCACTTAATGTTTTACCAGCCGGTGCAATTTTTCTAATGGCATAAGCTAATAATTCGCGAGAATTCTGACTGCTCAATTGTTTAAAAACATGATCAGAAACCACCAACAAATTATCGAAGAATAAATAACCGCCTAATGGGTAAGCTCGTGAATAAGCAACTATTTGTAAGTTATGAATTGCGGATTGTGCCAACTGAATTTTATTTTGTAACAGAACTTGAACAGGTACCCGTTGTAAATAAAAATCCCGCGAAACATACAAAGCTTGTTTATCGGTTAACGCTAACCTAGGTAAATTAGGTTGATGCTGGCGAGCATTTCGATAATCTTGTAGGGAAATAACTTCAATTGGTAGTGAGTGCCCTTGCATGATTTTTTTAGCTTGAGGTCCCTGTAATTGCGCCGCTGTAATTTTGATCGTGAAATTGGTTAGTCGTTTACTCTTACCGCCATTAGCATGAATTTTTCGTAAAATTGTATCTTGGTTTTGATAATCAGTTACCAAGTCAATTGGTGTATCTTCTTGAACTGTCCGATTGCCAAAAGCATATAAAACCGCAGCTAGTCCTAACATCACAATCGAGGCCGTCACAAATAACGTCGTTAAAGTTAAGGATTGATGATGTTCTGCAAATTCATCACCGGTAATGGCAAAGTCTAATAAATGACGACGTGATACAGGACAACGCCGACTTCTAAGCCAACGTAAAAATGAGGGCAGACTATTTTGATAGGTTAACCAAACACCTAATAACAGCGTCACAATAATTAAAAAAGTAGCGTAAGAAGCCGGCTGATTAATTTGCAATGTCTCTAAAAAACGGAACCAATTAAACCGCAACAAAAGAAAATGGCAAGTCACTAGTAAAAGCGGTCCGAGCCACGCTAAAAATCTATTAATTAGCGTTGATTGTTGTATTTGATAATTATTCTCGGGATAAAGTAGCCGAACAATCCGCAAACTTGCAATCCGTGCCGAATCAATTAATGAAGCTAACAAATAAACCCCAATAAAACTACCAGCGGTAATCAACAAAGCTGGTAGTGAAAACCAATGATTAGTCTCAGCAACAACGCCCATTAAACGTAGCAATAGCATCGTGTAAAGCTTGCTAAATAGCAGTCCTAAAATTAAGCCAATACTTAACTGTAACCCTTCAACAAAAAAAGTTTCGCACGAAAACAACGCTGCCAACTGTGGTCTAGTCAATCCGGAAAGCAACAAAACCCCCATTTCCTGATGTTGCTGTTTCATAAAAAAACGATTTGCGTAGACAATAATGGCGAAGCTAAATAAAACAATCGCAATAAACAAAACAACTAACAGGCTCAGCGTATTGTCAAAACTGACTAATTTACGTAAATGGTGATCATGATAGGCGGATAAACTAGCATAAGCCACCATAATTAATAAAGAAATCGCCACAATATAAAGTGAGCGACCAATTAAATGGCGGCGAAAGTTGCGATAGGCTGTTTTAAGAATCACGTTGCATCACTCCCCCACCAATAGCAGCTTGCATGTCAATAATTTGGTTGAAGAACTTTTGGCGGGTACCAGAACGTACAACTTCCGAGAAGAAAGCACCATCTTTGATGAACAAGATCCGATTACAGTAGCTAGCTGTAAATGCATCATGGGTTACCATCATAATGGTGGTTTCATCTTCTAAATTAATCGTGGCTAAATATTGCAATAACTCTGTAGCCGACTTTGAATCCAAACTTCCAGTTGGTTCATCAGCAAATAAGATTTGTGGCTTGGTCATTAAAGCACGAGCCGCTGAAACTCGCTGCTTTTGGCCAATTGATAATTCATTAGGATAACGGTTAAGTAAAGTCGTTAATGCTAATTGGTCACTGAAATATGCCAAACGCGTTTCAATTTCACTAGTTGGCAGCTTAGTTAAAGTTAACGGGAAAATAATGTTTTCTCTGACAGTCAGTGCTGTTAGCAAATTAAAATCTTGAAAAATAAAACCAATTTGATCACGGCGAAAACTGGCTAACTCGCTTTCAGACAAATGCGTAATCTCCTGACCTGCCAGAAAGACTTGACCAGTTGTTGGTTGGTCAATTGTTGAAACAATGTTCAATAGTGTGGTTTTGCCTGCACCGGAAGGCCCCATGATACCCACAAATTCACCACGATCAATTTTAAAACTCAAGTTATTAAGTGCTCTCACTAAGGTAGCTCGAGCCCCAAAATTCTTAGATACTTGTTTAACCTCAACCATTCGCATGGGAAACCCTCCTGACTTTAATATCTCATTTGATAAAGATGCCTACTTTTAAATTACCGGACCTTGATACGCACGAACAGGAATCTGCTCAAAATTTAAATGGCGTAATTCCAAAGGTTGATCTGTAAAATAAGTCGTTGCCTCAGCAAGCATCAAGTTCAATCGTTCAGCTTCCTGAGCCACAACCACAACTGGTAAGGGCGGTAAAGATTGTGGTGCACGTTGCCACTCGTTACGAGCATGCCAGTAACCGACTTCAAAAGCAGTTCCATCGTCTGACCCATTAAGATTAGTTTCAGAATCAGCAATAACCACCAAGACGTCTGCACCATTTAATCCATCTAAGTCACATTGAAAAACTTGCCGCCGCCATTCTGGTGACATTGGCGTTAATTTTTGAATGGCTGGATCTTGATCTGTTTCATCCTTGGGACTAAAAACCGCATCGACCGTCGGATTACACTCTAGCAATGCTTTGATTTGGGCAACGCGACGTGCTTCAATACCAAACTTATCAAAAAATGGACCTGCTAAATATATTTTTACCATTGAACTCACCTTGATTTTTTCAATTTATTTGTTAATTTTGTTGGTCATATTCTTATATTGAGCATACTATAATTACACCAAAAAACAACGCTTACTAACAAATAGTTTTATAAGCCAGTATCTAATCTAACAACGTATAGAGGACACTTTTATTATTGCCTAGTTCTTTAAAATCATTAAGAGAATAATAATTTACCTATCTCGTTGCGAGATTATAAAATTCAGCAAAAATAAAATCATTTTACAATCAGGCGATTATTTGTGTTTTGGCTGTAAAACCAGTAACATAAAAGCAGAATTAACAAGGAGGCGGGATATTGTGTACAAAGTAATGATCGTAGAAGATGATCAAACAATCGCCCAATTAATTGCTGAAAATATCGAAAAATGGCAGCTTAGCGCTTATGTTATTCAGGACTTCAACCAAGTTGACACTGAATTTAAATTGCAAAAGCCTGATCTTGTCTTAATGGATATTAACTTACCAGTCTATGATGGCTATTACTGGAATCAAAAAATTCATGATAATTCTGAAGTTCCGATCATTTTTATCTCATCTCGCAACACCAATATGGATATGGTGATGGCAATGAATATGGGCGCTGATGACTTTGTCAATAAGCCATTTTCGATGGAAGTGTTAATGGCCAAGATTAATGCGTTATTACGCCGAACTTACGGCTATCACGAACAAAACACCAGTTATTTAGAACATAAGGGTTTAAAACTTAATTTGCAAAGTGGGGACGCGCAATTTGGTGACCAAGTCATTAACCTTTCCAAAAACGAATATAAATTACTTCAATTTATGATGCATTCACCCGGTAAAATCATTTCCCGAGACCGCTTATTACGTGAGTTATGGGAAGATGAACGTTTCGTTGACGATAATACCTTAACTGTCAACGTTAATCGTTTACGTCGTAAAATTGAACAAGTTGGCTTAAAAGACTTCATCGTCACTAAAGTTGGTCAGGGTTATTTAATACCTTAACCTGTTTTTCTTGTGTGAAGCGATGATGATACAACGAATCCCAGTTTGATGTAGAAAGGACTATTATGACTTTTCGCTTTTTCTTACGAGATCACTTATTACAAATTGTTTTTTGGTTAATCGGCTTATTACTTTTAAATCTATTAATTTGGTTAGATCCCTCGCATACGTTGTCTTTAGTCAATCTTTTTTATTTAGATTTACTAATGGTACTTTTTTTGGGGGTCTTCTTATTTATTTTATATCTAAATCGCCGGCGATGGTTTCAAGAAATTGATCAAAAAATTAAAAATCCTGATAATATCTTAAATTCACCACTCGAAGATGCGCATACTTATAGTGAACAACAAGTTCAAACTTATGGGCAAACTTTAATCGATACTCATCGCCAAATTTTAAATAATATTGTGGCTGAACAAGGTGATCAACGGGAATTTATTGACAGTTGGGTCCATGATATCAAGGTTCCCTTAGCGGCTCTTACATTAATTAGCGATGATCTTGAATTAGATATTGGCGAACAAAAATATTACCAGTTAACTAACGAAATTAATCGCATTAACCATTATGTCGAAGAAGTTCTTTATTATTCAAGATTGAGTAATTTTGCTAATGATTACTTAATTGCCCAATATGATTTGAAATCAATTGTTAATCCTGTTATTCGCGACAATATGAATTATTTCATTCATAAACACATTCAATTGAAACAAGAAAAGCTTGATTATACTGTTTTAACTGATCAAAAATGGTTAGGCTTTATCATCCAACAAATTTTAAGTAATGGTTTAAAATATACGCCGGAAAATGGTACTATTACTATTAACGTTGTCACTACTTCGCAGGACTTACAATTACGCATTGCGGATACTGGTGTTGGCATTAGCGAAGCAGATCTGCCCCGCATATTTGAAAAAGGTTTTACCGGCGAGAATGGACGTCATGCCGATACACACGCCACTGGCCTAGGTCTATACTTAGCAGCTAAACTTGCTAAAAAACTAGGTCATACTTTATCAGCATCATCTGAAGTTGGCATCGGTACCACGATTACCATTCATTTTCCCATACTGAGCTATTACAATAGTCCAGGCAGTAGACAGCGGCTACAACCATAACGCCGTTATCTGATTCAACTCAACTTTATTAAACTGAACTTATTAATTCCTAATAAATCGAGGTTTTTATCATGACAAATGATTATATTCAAGCTTTAACAATTGCTGGTAATGATTCTGACGGCAGCGCAGGAATGCCTGCTGACTTACACAGTTTCTTTTGCCGTAATGTTTATGGAATGGGCTTAATTACTTCTGCCGTAGCAGGTAATTCTTATCAAATTGAAGCAGCCCATATTATGCCCGCATCGTTTATTGAACAACAATTTAAGACCTTGGCCAAAGACTTCAAGATTCGCGCTAGTAAAACAGGCATGCTTGCTAACGAAGAAGTCATTAATGTGGTTGCAGATAATTATCAAAAAGTCGACTTCGGTCCGCTAGTGGTTGATCCGGTAATCATTACCAAACATGGGGCAATGTTATTAGAACAAAGTGCCTATGAAACTTTCCGAGAGAAATTATTACCACTGGCCACCGTCTTAACCCCTAATTTTTATGAAGCTCAAAAATTAACAGAATTACCTTTAGCAACACCAGCAGAAATTGCTCAGGGTGCTAAAATTCTCCAAAAGTTAGGGGCTAAAAACGTCATGATTAAAGGCCGTCATGATGATGAAAACCAAAAAGAAGTAACAGATTATATTCTGCTAGAAAATGGCGATAGCTTTACGTTAACTGAATCATATGTTCATACTGATCGGGTTAACGGTACTGGTGATACCTTATCGGCTGTTATTACTGCCGAACTAGCTAAGGGGCAAGATGTCGCTACTGCGATTAAAACGGCTAAGAAATTTGTTCATGCAGCAATTGCCAACCCCATTGAAGTTGGGCATCAATTTGGTCCGATTAATCACTGGGCTGCCGCTGAAAAAAGCAATGATTAATATTCTCAATAACAACTCCAACGTAAGTTTAACTAGTCTCTAGTTAGGTTTACGTTTTTTTATTTCTCACGAGAATGAAAAAGGTTCATGCATACAACTAAAATTAGTTGTATACATGAACCTTTACTTAATCGGCTAATCTTTTATTCATAAGTCTGACTATCGCGACTATTATTGGGATATAACGAAAAGCGTTCTGCTCGGTAAACATAACCGTTATTTCCTAAATTAGAGAAATAGACACTAAAAACCCGTTGACCTGACTTCGTCACCTCTTGAATATTACTAACTTTTCCTTCTTGTAAATAGCCATAATCAATCAAGAAATTGCCATTAGTCATCAAACGATTACTACAAATAACTTGACTAAAATGACTCTTGCCCTGATCTTTGCCATTTTGCCAAGCTTTGGTAATCTTCTTTTGCTTTAAATTAATTTTATAAACTGCCGCTTCGGAATACTGCTTGCTTGTGGACTTCTGGCCATTAGTAATCGCAACATTATTGTTAAATAATGCCAAAACATCAGTTTTCTTCGTTGTATTTGGTAACAAAATAGCTGCATGTTGGCCACCAGTATAGCCAGTATTACCAGTTGGTGTCAAAACATATTTTTGTAAGGATTTTGGCCAGGTTGATTTCTTTTTGCCACAATAAATCCATTTAAAGTCTAATGTCTTGTAGTTCATCTTAAAAACCATATCTTGATGCCGCCCAGAGATCACCAGGTCACCTGTACTTTTTTGGTAATAGAGTGAATTCATGTGGAACCAATCTTTGCCCTTGCCGTGCATTAACGTCTTGGCGGTATACATGCTAGTTGGTAAGATTTTCTTCAAATCAATCACTTTAACAATCTGACCAGTTTTATGCGAAATCTCGACAATCGTATCTTCAACATACTGATTCTTGGTCTTACCACCAGAAGTACCATCAGAAACCGTCGCTAAAATATTGTGATTGGGTAACTCAATGGCTTCATGATGGATCAACGTATATTCAGCATCAGTATCCATATTCTTATCCGCTGCACTAGTTCCGAAGTGATATTCTTTATAAACACGACCAGTATAATCTTCTTCGAGCATCTCATTATAAATTAAGGCATCATTATTTTTCTTGGCTAAGCGTAAAATATGACCATTTGCTAGTTGTTTAAAGACATGCTGTGAGTAATCAGTTGAGAACCATCGAATTGCGCCATCCGCATCAATCGCAAAGGGTTGTTTGGTAGTCCGGACAACAAATGTTAATTTATTATCGCCAATCGCCATTTTAGTTTTGGTTGCTGTTTTAACGTTGACCTTAACTGAAGCCAAATTACTTGGTAAAACGGCCGTTTTGATATGTAACGTCTTGGTTGTTTTTTCTCCGGATTTAGTCGTCGCTGTTATTTTAACCGTATTATTATAATCTGCGTATAAACCCAGAATACTAATCGTATGTTGTTTGCTGTAAGTTTTATCCGTCGTTGAAATGGACGTCTTTTTCGTTTTACCTACCACAGTTAATGAAATTTTACTTGCTTCTGGAGTCTGAAAAATTGCCAAAGCTGCCAGTGGTGAACGACCATAAGGATCAACTTTGACATACGGATTAGTTAAAGTATAGCGGTTATCAGCCGCTACTGCTTGATACTTCTTAACTGCAACTTTTTGTTTGTTTTGACGGGTTCTAATCAATTTACTATCAAGATTTTTCTTGATTTGTTCATCACTAATAACACCCGCCTGAATTTGTTTTGCCTTTGTTGAAAACTTCCACCAAAGTCCCACGCCCGCCCCAATTACCACAACTGCTGTTAATACTGCTGCGATAATTTTTGTTGACTTTTTGATACGAAACAACCCCTTTACCCTTTGCAATGATTCTTATGTATAACTGCTTAAAATAATAACAATAAAATTTGATTAAAATATGAAGATTAAACGAATATCTTTTTATTATCTATCAATCAACGAATTTTTATGCGTTTAATTATTTAGGTATAAAAATAGCGTTTAAAACAACTATCATTGTTTTAAACGCTATTTTGAATATGATTAACTTGCTAGTGGACTACCACTAAATCTAATAATTAAAATCAGCAAGTTTGGCCTTTTTAACATCTGCAATCGTCTTAGTTCCGGCTAATTGCATAATTGTTGCAAATTCATGGTTAATCTCTTGCAAGGCATCTTGGACACCTAGGGCTCCACCTAAGGCTAAAGCATAAACAAATGGTCGGCCAATTGCGACTAAGTCAGCGCCTGCTGCTAATGCTTTAAAGACGTCAGAACCACGACGAACGCCACTATCAAAGATAACTGGTACACGGCCATTAACAGCTTGAGCAATCGCACTTAACGTATCAAATGAACCTGGGCCACCGTTTAATTGACGACCACCATGATTAGAAACATAAATACCACTGGCACCGGCACCAATTGCTAATTCAGCATCTTCTGGTGTTTGAATACCCTTAACAATTACTGGTAAGTCACTATATTCAGCAATTCGACGAACATCGTCTGCACTAATCTTTTGAGCGGCTGCCGCATAAATTTCAGCAATACCTTGACCCTTGCCAGCACCTTGACTGAATTTCTCTAAGTTAGCCATTGGAATTGGAAATTGGAAATGATTAATAATATCAGCTTCACGATAACCATCAACGGTAGCATCAACGGTTAGAATAATCCCCTTAACACCTGCTTTTTTTGCTTCATCAATAACGGCTTCATTAAATTTCCAATCTTTACTCATATACAATTGGAAAAATTGTGGTGCACCGTTACCAGCAGCAGCTGTGTCGGCGATTGAAGCAGATGAATAAGTACTTTGTGCCATTAAAGCACCCTCAGCTGCGAATGCTTTAGCTGTGTCCATTTCCCCTTTTGCATGAGCTAATCCTTGTGCAGCTAATGGTGGCATCATCACTGGTGTCTTTAAATCTAACCCAAAAACATTCGCGCTTAAATCTGGTTGATCAATATTAGCCAATGCACGAGGATAAACTTGTTTATGGGTAAAGGCTTTGCGGTTCTGCGCCAATGTCCAGTTATCTTCAGAGCCGCCAGATATGTAACCAAATCCACCTTTAGGAATAATTTTTTCAGCACGAGCTTCCAAAGATTCTAGATTTAAAACGTTAATGTGTTCTTCGCGATCACTTTGTTCATAGCCATTAACAATTGTCATCATAAATTCCTCCTAAAACTTAATAACTTTATTGTAGTTAACTTACTTTTTATAAGCAAGTAATTTTACTCGCTTTTTATAAACTTTTTTAACAACAAAATAAAAGTGCTGTTAGCTAATACTGTCGACATATCAAAAAAGCGTATCTTCCTTAACAGAAGATACGCTTTTTTGATGTTTTTATTTAACTAATTTATCCCAAAGCACCACTTTATTTTGCGTTAATGATTTTTGGACATCGATAATGCGTTGATTGCTACTCCCACGAAATTGTAAAGTTAAATCTTTTTTAGCAAGTAAAAAACGACCATCCACAAGAATATCAATTTTACTTAATAATTCTAGCTTATCTGGTGTTTCTTGCATTAATTCATCCCAAGTATAGCCAGTCCAAGACCAAATATCTTTAGTGTGGCCAAAGCGTTCGTGCAGCGCATCGACTAACTGTAAACAAACTTGCGTGTTAACAAATGGCTCGCCACCAAGTAAAGTTAGCCCTTGGACATAAGATTGACCCAAATCATCCAAAATCTGTGCTTGTAATTCGTCTGTATAAAGTTGGCCATAGTGAAAATTCTGGGCAGCGGCGTTATAACAACCCGGGCAGGCAAAACGACAACCGGAAACATATAGACTACAACGAACCCCTTCGCCATCAACAAAGTTAAAAGGTTTATAGTCAGCAATATATTTTAAACTTAAATCTTCAGCGCGCCATTCACCTGGCTGCGGATTTTTTGGTAATTTAATAGCTTTTTCGGGCAAATGTACACTTTCCTTCTCAAACAAAATAACAATTAGGCATTACGATCTTGATTGGCAACTTGATTATTGCTAAAGCTCATGTGTTTAACACGATGCACGATTTCCTCATGACGGCCATGAACCATTGGCCGTTGATTAGGATTACCTAGATAACCACAAGTTCGTTTAACCACATCACAAAGTGCCGGATCACTATTACCACATTGTGGGCACTTAAAGCCCTTCTCTGTGGCAACGAATTCGCCTTTATAACCACACTTGAAACATTGGTCAATTGGCGTATTTGTACCCAAATAAGAGATTTTATCATATGCATAATCCCAGACGGCTTCTAAGGCTTTGGGATTTTGCTTGATATTTGGATATTCACAATAATGAATAAACCCACCACTTGTGTATGGTTCATAGTCAGATTCAAAACTCAATTTTTCAAATGGTGTCCAAGCTTTACGAACATCCAAGTGAAATGAATTCGTGTAATACTCTTTATCCGTAATATCTTTAACCTTACCGAATTTTTTCGTATCAGCAGCACAAAAAGTATTGGTTAGGGATTCAGCAGGTGTGGCGTAGACTGAATAATGATAACCTTCTGCTTTTTCCCAATCTTTACAATGGTTATAAAGGTTCTTAATGACCTCGACAGAGAATTGTTTAGCCTCGGGATTCTTTTCCCACTCTGGACCGTAAAAGACGGTACAAACTTCATAAATTCCAATATAGCCTAAGGAAACGGTAGCCCGACCATTTTTAAATAATTCATCAACACTGTCGGTTGGCTTGAGTCGCTTGCCAAAAGCACCATATTCATACAAAATAGGCGCATTATCAGGACTAGCTTCTTTAACCCGATTAATTCGATACTGTAACGCTTCATGGGCAATATCCAATTGATTTTCAAATAATTGCCAGAACTTATCTTTGTCACCAGTACCATTGTTATCACGGGATTCAAGGGCAATTCTTGGTAAGTTAATTGTGACAACGCCTAAATTCATTCGGCCGGAATTAACTTCTTCACCAGTCTCAGGATCTGTCCAACCTTGTAAGAAACTACGACAACCCATTGGTGCCTTAAAACTACCTGTCATCGCTTTTAGACGATCGTAGTTAATGATGTCTGGATACATTCTTTTAGTTGCACATTCGATAGCTAATTCCTTGATGTCATAGTTAACATCACTTGGTTGACGATTCGTTCCTTCTTTAATTGAATAAACTAGCTTAGGAAAAATCGCCGTTCTATGTTCAATACCTAAACCTAAAATACGGACATTTAAAATAGCTTTTTGGATTTCGCGTTCATACCAAGAAGTCCCTAAACCAAAACCAATCGTGACAAATGGTGTTTGACCGTTTGATGAATACAAGGTATTGATTTCATATTCCAAAGCTTGCATAGCATCATAAATATCTTTTTTAGTTTTGGCTTTAGCAAATGCTTCTTGTTTAGCCTGATCATCCGTAATCATCGCTGCATCTTTAATATGCTTTTGATAATTCATTTCTGCATAAGGGGCTAACAGCTCATCCGTTCGATCACTTGAGCAACCACCATATTGTGATGATGCAACGTTGGCAATAATTTGACTCATTTGAGCCGTGGCTGTCTGAATAGAGTGTGGTGATTCAACATCTGCATTACCAATTTTAAAACCATGACTAAGCATTTCTTTAAAATCGATTAAACAACAATTAGTCATCGGACTGAATGGTTGGTAATCTAAGTCGTGCCAATGAATGTCACCTTTTAAGTGAGCATTAGCAACTTTAGGTGGCAACATTTTTAAGCCAATTGCCTTAGAAACTGTTCCAGCAGTTAAATCACGTTGCGTGTTGAAGACACGACTATCCTTATTGGCATTTTCGTTAACAACTGTGGCATCACGATCTAATAATTTTTGGATCGTCACATTAATATCCGTTGCTTGACTACGCTCAAAATCACGTTCTGTTCGATAATTAATGTAATCTTTAGCGATTTGATATAAGTGATGATCCAATAAAGTATGCTCAACAATATTTTGAATTTCATAAATTTTAACGTTTTCGGGGAAACGGTCGCTAATTTCAGCTAAGACATCGTCTAAGACGGCTTGCAAATCATTTAGAGTTTTGCCTTCAAGCTCGTGATTTTCAGCTTCAGCAGCTTTTTGCATAGCTTGTGCAATCTTGTCGGGATCGAAGCTCATTACGCGTCCATCACGCTTAATAACTTTGATATTTAGTGTTTCTGTTGCAATATTTGTCTTCAATTCCTGCATCTCAACAACCTCTTATCTTAATCTTCGTTTTTAATGATACACACCATATCTTGAAATAACAAGTTGCCAGCAACTAGATATTGTGGATAAATCTGTGGATAGATTGAATAACATACAAGATATTTGGGCTAAAAAAATAGCAAAATTCAGTTGATATGCTGAATCTTGCCATTTATTATTTACGCTATTTTATTCAAATTATTAACAAAAATATTTTTTAGATTTTGACTGGCTATTTTCGTTAATCTGCTGGTTTATTTCTTCAATTTTAACGTCATCGCATTAATCGCCACAATAATCGTTGACATTGACATGATTACTGCACCTACTGCTGGATTAACAATAATGCCAATTGGTGCTAAGATGCCCGCCGCTAATGGGATCGTAATCACGTTATAACCGGCACCCCACCAAAGGTTCTCAATCATTTTACGTTTGGCTGCTTTGGCTAAACGAATGAAGTTAACCACATCAGCGGGATCACTTTGAACTAACACCACATCAGCGGAGTCAATGGCCACATCCGTTCCGGCACCAATGGCGACACCAACATCAGCACGAACTAAAGCAGGCGCATCATTGACCCCATCACCAACCATCATGACTTGATTACCTTGACTTTGATATTCGCGAACAACTTTTTCCTTATCTTCTGGTAAAAGTTGCCCCTTAAACTCAGTAATACCTAAGACTTGCGCCACTTTTTGGGCTGTCTGTTGATTATCACCAGTTAACATCACTGGCGTAATCGCCATCGCTTTTAAGTCGCTAATGAATTTCGCTGCATCAGGTTTGATTTGATCACCTACTGCTAGGACGGCCAGCGGCTTTTGTTCAGAAATCAAGTAACTAATACTATTACCTTGGGCAGCCAGTTGATCATATTGAGCTTGGTCAAAATTAATCCGCTGTTTTTGCAAATAAGCCGCTGTCACAATCTGATAAGTTTGATTGGCAATCGACCCACTCAAGCCCACGCCTTTAATAGTTTCGACATCAGCAGCCTCTTCAAGAGTTAACTGCGCTGCCTTAGCTGCATTTAGGACACCGGTAGCAATCGGATGGCTACTATGTTGCTCCAAGCTAGCCATTAACGCTAAAGCTTGATGATCCGTTAAATCAGGGGTCAAACTTTTAATTGTGTTAACTGTAAACTTGCCCTCGGTTAATGTACCTGTCTTATCCAATAAAACATGAGTAATCGCGGGTGCTTTTTCCATTGCATCACGTTGTTGAATTAGTAAACCGTTAGCAGCAGCGATTGATGTGCTACGTGCAACAACTAACGGAATGGCCAGGCCTAAAGCATGCGGACAAGCAATGACTAACACCGCCACCATGCGTGATAATCCCGTTGCAATATCTGCATTAATTCCCCATAAAATAAAAGCTAAAACACCAAATATTAAGGCTGCATAAAATAACCAACCAGCTACTTTGTCGGCCAACGTTTCCGTCTTGGACTTATCTTGTTGAGCCTTCTTCACTAACTGCATAACTTGTGACAAATAGCCACTTTCGCCTGTTCCGGTAACTTTAACAGTTAAGGAACCATCACCATTAACAGAACCACCGATAACACTAGCACCAACATCTTTCTTAACAGCCTTGGATTCACCAGTCACTAATGATTCATTAACATCACTAGTACCGCTTAGAATCTTCCCATCAGCCGGAATAGACTCACCTGCACGGACAATAACAATGTCATCAACTTTAACCTCTGTCAATTTTTTATCAATAATTTGACCACTGGCTAATTGAACATGTGCTTCACCAGGCAGCAACTGGGCCATCTTTTCCACGGCATTACCGGCGCTCATAATCGCGTTCATTTCAATCCAGTGCCCTAACAACATAATCACTACTAATGTTGCTAGCTCAGAAAAGAAATCCATCACGTGCGCACTATGTGTAAAGTTATTAACCACAAAGGCATAAATACTGTAAAAATAAGCGACTCCAGTCCCTAAAGCAATTAACGTCATCATTGCTGGTTTACGTTGTTGCAATTCAGCTTTGGCTCCTGAGAAGAACGGCCGACCACCATAGAAGAAAATTATGGTTGCGGCAATCAGTACAATCCACTCAGAACCGGGAAACATAATCGTAAATGGCATCATAATACCCATCACTGGCGCAAAAATTAAAATTGGAATCATTAAAATTAAGGACACCCAGAATTTCTGTTTTAAATTACCCATATGCATCATATGACCACCGCCCATGTCCATATCCATATGATGCATGTCCATGTTGCTCATATCATGATGGGACATATCATGCATTGACTCAGACGCCATATTCATCTGTTCTTGGTCCATCTTCATTTCATGATGATCATGCATTTGATGATCAGTCGTTTGCTTAGCATTCTTATTATCCGTCATGGTTAATTCCTCCCCATTACTTAATTCAATTCAAAAAACAATTATTAAATTTACATCTGTAATCTATTGAATAAATAAAGTTTACACTTGTAAATTTATTATGTCAAGTTATTTATTTCCAATTCAGGGACAACCGCTATTTCTTTTTCTTAAATAATTGTCTACACTACAGATTAGTAAAAATTATTTGGGGTAAGGGCATGCCATTCATTTCAAAAAAACATTTTATTTTCGGCGCAAT
Organism: Lapidilactobacillus dextrinicus DSM 20335; assembly: GCF_001436095.1. Lineage (GTDB taxonomy): Bacteria > Bacillota > Bacilli > Lactobacillales > Lactobacillaceae > Lapidilactobacillus > Lapidilactobacillus dextrinicus. The sequence goes on from NZ_AYYK01000016.1 coordinate 44,715, forward strand.
TCCGGCCAGCTGTGCAGCAACTATGTGGGGTTTCTCTGGCGTCACTGTCAGTATGTTGTTCAAATTAAATCCGGCCATGCCATGACGCCTTTATGGGTTTGCCAAGTGCGAATGTTAGCCGCAGCTATTATGTTGGTTCTTTGTCAAGTGCGTGGAGAGCATCCCTTTAAAGTTTGGCATGATCGCTTTGCACTTGTAAAATTAGTTGCTTATGCTTTTCTTGGTTTAGTTCCTGTTCAATTTTGCTATTTTAAAACTGTTGAATATGGCAACGCACCAATTGCAACCATCTTACAATTCTTAGGACCGTTCGTGATTACTCTGTACTATTTAAATTTTAAATGACAAAACCAACTGTCACTGAAACAGCTGGTTTAGTCATCGCTTTTTTAGGAACGCTTTCAATTGTGACTCATGGCCATCTAAATCAACTAGCTGTTGCTCCGACCGTTATTTTCTGGGGCTTCCTCTCTGCAATTGGCGTAGCTGCTAACGCGATTATTCCCCGTGAAATTATCCCTGAATACGGTGCTTTAAGCGTTACTGGTTGGGGCATGTTAATTGCCGGTGGCACCTTAAATCTTTATCAACCCCTTTGGCAGCAAAAAGTAACACTCACACCAATCGATTTAGGTTTGTTATTGATTACGATTTTAGTGGGGACTGTCATTGCCTTTCTTCTTTATTCAACAAGTTTGCTATATATTTTACCAACAACAGCCACTTTACTAGATGCTTTTGAGCCTCTGTCAGCTACTTTCTTTGCTGTTTTATTAGTTCATACACATCTGCAACTAATGGATTTCATTGGCGGTGCAATTATTATCCTTGCCGTGGTCATCATCACAACCAATATTCCTAATCTACTAGTTAAAAAAGCACCTGCTGAACAACAAACCAAAACGAACTAGCTTCCTTGAATTTCAAAAAGACCAAGTAACCAAATTAAACGTTATGAAAAAAGGACAGGATAATCATCCTGTCCTTTTTATACAATTATTTACCCCAGAGATATTGATTGATCGTTGTCGCAACTTCTTTATTTTCGTGCAATTTACTATGTTGCGCATGACGACCATAGAAAAGTTTTTCTTGATAATTAGTCTGATGACCACGGATTAAATATTTCAAGGACCGCGCCGAAACCTCACTAACTAACTCATCGGAATGCGAGCCATCTTTTAAATCGCCCATAATATTTAAAATCGAGATGTGATTAGGGAAATTTTGTCTTTTTGCATCGAGCATTTGGTAAACGCTATGCTTTAATGCTGGCTCACCACTCTTTAAGAAATAATTCTGATTGGCGACATCATCTTCAGTGATAACACCATTATAACAGCCTGCTAACGAAACAAATTTTTGAATCTGCGGGAAATTAGTTGGTTGCACAGCTGTCATCAGCATATTAACGGTGGCAACATTGCCCGCCGAGTGGGCCACAACGTTATAATGTTTAAAGTGATGTTGATTTGCTAACTCACTGATAACCGTCATTAACCAGATTGATTGACTGGCATAAGGCGCCACGTTATTTGCAAAAACAACTTGAACAATCGGGTTAACGGTCCCCTTTCGCCAAGTTCCGGTGTAGCTCACCGTGCCATCATTGGCCACCGTTGCAACTAAAACTTTATGCGCATCAGCTTGTTTCACTGCGCGATTAATCAGCGTATCAGTTGAATGGGCACTTCCTTGATAGCCATGAACATAAAAAGTTGGCATGGTGGTTTGTAAATATGGTGCGGCTACTTTTTTATTGGTTGTTGTTTTTGAAGCTGAATCAGCCGTTGACTTAGTTTGACGACCACAAGCAGCTAAGCTAACGACTGCCAAAAACATTAAGATTAATTGCCAAATTTTTTTCATTATTAATTCCTTCTTAAAAGTTCTCATAAAAATAATACTCATCTTACCTTAAGTGTAACTCATAAGATTTTATTTGGTCAGTTGTCGTCAGATATTGAAAGCCTAATTTAATTAATAGACGTTCTGAATTAAGATTGCCCAGAGCAACCTCTGCTCTTATCACGCGTGCACCTTGATAAACTGCTAACCAATCTATTAGAGCAATAACAGCTTCAGTAGCATAACCTTGGCGGGCAAATTGCGGCGCAATGGTATAACCTAAGTGAAACACGTCTCCTTCTTGACGAATATACAGATCACCAATTAATTTTTGATCATCTAAATCAACAACGGCTAACTGTTTACCTTGAATTAAGTCATCATTTGCTTCTAATAGTGCCTGCTGGTATGCCGCTAATGTTAAGCCTTTGAAACCTTGATATTTCATCCAATCTAAGTCGTTATGGTAAGCCATAAAAGGAACAAGATCTTTCGCACGGAATTCACGAATCTGACAACGTTTTGTATTAATTTTCATAGCAACCCAACTTACTGCAATAATATTGCTTTACTTAAACGTTATTTTACCACGGCGCGCTTAGCAACGATGATAATTTTAGTTTAAACAGGACTAACAAGCATTTATCTTGGTTGGTGTTCTTGAACTCGTTATAATTAATTTGTTAAGTAAGCGTTTTATTAAAAAGGAGGGGTTAGATGGCTTTTGATTTTTCAGATCGTGGCGGTAAGCCATTCATCGAAAACATCGAAGAAATGACACTAGCCAATGAAAATTATCGGACAACCATTTGGACCGGTGTCAAATTACAGGTTGTTTTAATGACAATTGTTCCTGGTGATGACATTGGCTTGGAAATTCACGTTGGTGTTGATCAATTCTTGCATATTGTTTCTGGTCAAGGTCTCTGTCAAATGGGGCAATCAGAAGATGCACTGACAATTGAACAACCCGTAAGCAAAAATGATGCTATTTTTGTTCCGGCGAATGTTTGGCATAATGTCACTAATACCGGTACAGAAAGTCTTAAACTTTATACCATTTATGCAGAGCCTGATCACCTCGATGGTACTGTTCATCAAACTCATGATGACGCCCGCAACGATCCTAATGAACAATAGATTCATAAACAGATGAATAATTGCCAAAAAGCATGTTAATTTTTAATTGCTACTATCAGTGTTCCCCAAACATTGATAGTAACCACAATTATTGTTAACGTGCTTTTTATTTTGTTGCGCCACATGATTTTAAACAAAAAGTTCGTGATTGGTAGTTAACCAACCACGAACTTTTTTAAATGATTATTTTTTATCGTTTTTCTTTGATGCAGCAGTTTTATTTTCTGCTTCAAGTTGATGCCCTAAATTAATAATTAAATCGCGTAAATTGTCTTTGATTTGTGGATGTTGTAAACCATAGTTGATACTTGTTTTAACATAACCAAACTTGTCGCCAACATCAAAACGTTCACCTTCAAAATCGCGGGCAAAGACACGTTGCGTCTTATTCATCGTATCAATCGCATCAGTTAATTGAATTTCGTTACCAGCACCAGGTTTTTGATTTTCGAGAATTTCAAAAATTTCAGGGGTTAGCAAATAACGGCCAATAATCGCTAAGTTACTTGGTGCTTTATCAACCGCTGGCTTTTCAACGAAAGTGCGGACGTTATATAGTCCTGGTTCAGCTTCGCCTTCAGGATCAATAACACCATAGGCAGAAACTTCATCCCTTGGCACTTGCATAACAGCCAATGTTGAAGCATGAGTTGTTTCATAATCGTTAATTAATTGTTTAGTCAATGGCACTTTATCTTTCATCAAGTCATCGCCTAACATCACAACGAATGGTTCGTTAGCAACGAAAGATTTAGCTTGTAATACAGCATCGCCTAAACCAAGTGGATGTGCTTGACGAGTGTAATAAATATTGATACCCAGTTCAGTTGTTTCTTGAACCATTTTCAACATTTCATTCTTACCTTTTGAGCGTAAATCTTCTTCCAATTCAGGTGCGGAATCAAAATAATCCTCAATTGAACGCTTGCCACGACCAATGACAATCAAGATATCCTCAATACCAGAAGCCTTAGCCTCTTCAACGATAAATTGAATCGTTGGTTTATCGACAATTGGAATCATTTCCTTAGCCATTGCTTTAGTTGCTGGTAAGAAACGTGTCCCAAAACCAGCCGCTGGAATTACCGCTTTACGAACTTTCATCAAAAAAATCCTCCTCAAACACATTTATCTAATTAAATTACAAATCGTTACTGTAGCCCAAGAAACAACTGTCAATCAAGATACTAAAGTAATCGTTTGTGCCATTGTGCTCTTGTTATGTTACTAACATATCACGAACAATCAAACTAATAAAGGTTGATGATAACGTTAAATTATCGTTTCAATAATTTAGTAATGCGGCTGCTAAACGTCAATTCATGGCCATGCCAAGACTCATTGAACACAGCGTTAATTACTGAACCAATCATCAAAAGGGTTGCCGCAAAATTGAGCCACAACAAGGCCACAATTAAAGTTCCAATCGTGCCATAACTATTAAATGAACGTGCAAAATAGCGAACATATAACGAGAAACCTTGCGTTAAAATAATCCAAGTTCCCGAAGTAAAAATAGTACCAGGAACTATGGTCCAGAACTTCAACCGTGCCGATGGTAAAACATATTGTAAAAACATAATAACCAAAACAATCACACTAACAATAACTGGCCACTTCCAAGTTAAAAACACATCTAAAATGGTGTCAGACAAGTCAAAAGTAGGAATTAGCCATTCTAAAAACTGTTGGCCAAACGTAAAGACCACCACAATTGCCAATAATGCGACAATGAAAAAGAACGTCATAATAAACGAAAAAATTCGCCGCACTGCCGCATTTTGAATTGGAATATCACTATAAATATTAGAACTATCAATTTGATAAGCATCATTCATACTATTACGCATGGCGTTAGTGCCCCGACTGCCTGCCCACAAAGTTGCGATCACACCAAAAGACAATAAACCACCGCTACTTTTATGTAACAGCGATGAAACAATGGGCCGAATTAACGGCATAATTTGCCCCGGGAAAGCCATTTCTAAATAGGACATAATCACTGCCGCATCCAGGTGAAGAAAAGGAATCACGTTACCCACAAAAATGATAATCGGGAAAAATGACAATAACCAGTAATAAGTAATCACCTTAGCAGCGTTGCTCACATTACACGAGATTGTTCGCTCAACAATGCGACGAATAAAGATAAATATTTTTTTATACCAAGGAATCTTTTGTCTAAATAATGGTTGTTCCTCAGATACAGCTATCACATCGTCATGATCCATTTTCTCACCACCCCTTCAGTCATTAACTAGTATACAAAAGTAATGAGTTGCGGGCAATGAAAGTACGAAATCCGTATGAATAAACCATTTAATAAATCGATTTTATGTCGTGGTCCTTTGTGCTTCTGGAAAATTGCGCATGGAACGTGGTGGACACTACTTAAAGTGTAATCTCTGATTATCTTCAAGACAGATCTCTTTTGACAATGCTGAAAGGAAATCGCGGTCAGCCGCGGCTTTATTGTTAGTGGCTGGGCCACTTACAATAAAGTTTGTATTTGAAACAAATTGATTTTTATTTGACTCAAATCAAACTCGCAGCGCTCCACCAGCGTATTTCCTGGAAGCATGAAGAACCACACAGCATAATAAGTTAGATTCGTCCATGCCCAATAAGCCACAAAAAAAGACCGCTACGAAATTGTAGTGGTCTTTCAATAATTATTTGGTTGTAGCAGTTTCAGTCTTATCGCCTAATTCTTGCAGATATTCAAAAACAGCCTGACCTGCTAATCCACCTTCACCGACGGCATTAGCGATTTGGCGCAAGTGTTTCTCACGAACATCCCCAACAGCAAAGACGCCAGGAACTTTAGTATGTGTTTCTTCGTTCGTCTCGATCCAACCAGCATCATTCAAAACGCCCAAATTCTTAAAAGCGTCCGTCATTGGTTCAATCCCAACATAAATGAAGACACCAGAAGCTGGCAATAATTTTTCTTCACCAGTTACTTTATCGCGATATTTTACATTCTCAATTTTTTGGCCATCGCCGACAATTTCTTCGACTTGAGCATTCCAAACAAAGTCGATTTTATCGTTAGCAAAAGCACGACGTTGTAAGATTTTTTGTGCCCGCAATTGATCCCGACGATGAACGATGGTAACTTTGCTAGCTAACTGGGCTAAATAAAGTCCCTCTTCAACGGCTGAATCACCGCCACCAATAACTGCAACTTCGCGATTCTTAAAGAAAGCCCCATCGCAGACCGCACAGTAAGAAACACCCATACCTGAATATTGATCTTCTCCAGGAACATTTAAATGTTTGTGCTCGGCACCAGTTGCAATCACAATAGCTTTTGAATCATAGTCGCCATCATCGGTTTTAACTGTCTTGTAATCACCATGATCTTCAACATCGCTAACTGTACCATAGGCAAATTGAGCGCCAAATTGGATTGAAGAAGCATACATTTGTTCACTTAACTCTGGTCCTAGAATTGATTTAAATCCAGGATAATTTTCAATTTCAGCAGTATTGTTCATTTGCCCACCGTAAATTCCCCGGTCCAGCATCAAAACAGATAAGTTGGATCTGGAAGCATAGAGTGCTGCAGTCATACCACCAGGACCAGCGCCAATTACAATGACATCATATTTTTTTGTCATGCGCAAATCCTCCTTACTATTAATAAGTTATAGACTATCGTACTTCGCGCAAAAAGTCTAATAGTTTGTTTGTCGATTAATTTTCGAATTCTGCTTCATTACGAGCATCACGGTGCATTAATTTCGTGATTTCTGCACGTAGATCAGCTTCTTCATAAAGAACTTGATAAATAGCTTCAGAAATTGGCATTTCGACAGCCATTTGTTGACTAAGTTCATGGACTGCTTCGGCAGTACCAACACCTTCAACAACCATGCCCATATTTGCTAAGACTTCAGCTAACGGTTGGCCTTCGCCTAATGCATTACCACAACGCCAATTACGTGAGTTAACACTAGTACAAGTTACAATTAAATCGCCGATACCAGAAAGCCCCATAAAAGTTAATGGGTTCGCCCCCATTTTAACACCTAAGCGACTAATTTCAGCCAATCCGCGAGTCATTAAAGCAGCTTTAGCATTGTCGCCATAGCCTAAGCCATGAAGCATGCCGGCACCAATCGCAATGACATTCTTCAAAGCGCCACCTAATTCAACACCTAACATATCGTCATTAGTATAAAGGCGGAAATAATTATTCATGAAAATCTTTTGGACCCAACGGGCATTAGCCATCTTTTGTGATGCAACGGTTAAAGAAGTTAAATCATGCGTTGCGACATTTTCGGCATGACTTGGACCAGAGAAAATAACCAAACCATCAGCAATTTCTTTAGGAAAGACATCGGCCATGATTTGGGAAATACGATCATGACTTTCTAATTCCAATCCCTTAGTTGCACTAATTAAGATTGGTTGCGTTTTAAGTTCTGCTAATACTGGCACCAATTGTTGAGCAACTGGCCGAATAGCAGCAGTTGGTAATACAAAAAGGACTGCTTCTGCATCTGTTAACGTTTCTTTTAAGTCCAGCGTTGCATGAACTGCTGGGTTAATCTGAAATTCGGGTAAATAATGACGATTCGTATGTTGCTCATTAATTTCAGCAGCCATTTCAGCACTGTTGCCCCAAAGATCAACTTGATGACCATTATTTACTAATAAATCTGCTAAAACGGTACCCCAAGAACCGGCACCTAAAACTGCAATTTTTGTCAAATTAGACACTCCTTAAATATGAATGATCAAACTGATCTTTAATTCGGGTTGAACTTTATTGATCAACAGGAATCGGTTTACCACTACCATCAAGATACCATTTCAACAACGGATCATAGTAGCGCCGCATTAAAACTGTTACAATTGCGCCAACAAATAAAATTGCCGACAATAATTGCGACACACGAATATTAGCAAATAAGTATAAACTATCCGTTCGCATCCCTTCAATGATCGCCCGCCCAAAGGAATACCAAATAATATAAGCTAGGAAAATCTCACCTTGTTTAAACAAATGGTGTCGGTGGCGCAAACTCATTAATAAGATGAAACCAATTAAACTCCAGACAGATTCGTACAAGAAAGTTGGTTGGCGATAAGCTCCGGCAATATGCATTTGTTGAATGATGAAATTTGGCAAATGCAGCGATTGGAGAAAGCTTAAAGTGGTTTTGGCACCATAAGCTTCTTGATTCATAAAGTTACCCCAACGGCCAATTGCTTGCGCCAAAATAACAGTTGGTGCCACAACATCCAGTAACAACCAAGTTGGAATTTTTCGATAACGGCAAAAAATTAACAATACAATAATTGCCGCAATTAAACCGCCATAAATAGCTAAGCCACCGTTCCAAATCTTAATAATATCACCAGGATTAGCCGCATAATATTGCCATTCAAAAATCACATAATACAGACGGGCACCAATCAAACCAATCGGCAACATCCAAAACAGTAGATCGATCACATCGTCAGGATTAATTGACCGGCGGCGCGCCTCACGCATACTCAAAATCACGGCGATTACAACACCAGTGGTAATAATAATACCATACCAACGAACGTGCAAAGCCCCTAGTGAGAACGCAATTGGATTTAGTGCCATTAAAATCGCGTTCATTTATTCTCATCCTCATCAGAATTTTCTTTAATTAAGCTACTTAAATTTTGTTCAAAAACTTTCGTAGCATCATAACCCATCGATTTAGCACGGAAATTCATTGCCGCAACCTCAATGATAATTGCTAAATTACGACCGACTTTAACGGGAATCGTTACTTTAGGTACTGGGACATCAAAAATCTGTTGCGTATCCTCCTCGCTACCTAAACGATCGTAATTTTGATCAGCGCGCCAATTTTCCAAATTAACAATCAACGAAATTGTTGTGTGCTCACGAACAGCACCAGCACCAAATAAATTCATAACATCAATAATGCCAATACCGCGAATTTCCATCAAATGTTTTAAAATCTTTGGTGCTTGACCAACAATTGTACTTTCATCACGTTGGTAAACATCAACGCGATCATCAGCAATTAATCGGTGACCACGTTTGATCAATTCAAGGGCAGTTTCACTCTTACCAACACCTGAATCACCAGTAATTAAAACACCTAGACCATAAACATCAACTAAAACGCCATGCATACTACGACGTTCAGCTAGTTGAGAATGTAAATAATCCGTTAACACACTGGTTAGCCGCGTCGTTAATAAATCGGATCCTAAAACCGGAATACCTGCCCGACTAGCCTCAGTAATTAATTCAACCGGCGGTATTAAGCCAGTACTAATCACAAAAGCCGGCGTGTCTTCTTGACACATCCGTCGAATAACAATTGAGCGTTCCTGACTTGTCATTCCTTTTGCGAAGGCTGTTTCAGTCAAGCCAAAAAGCTGCAGCCGTTTTTGTGGATAATAAGAAAAATAACCAGTCATTTCAAAGTCTGGACGTGACAAATCACTAGTGGTGACTTTCTTTTTACTTAAAAACTCACTACCAGATAAAACGTTTAATTTTAAATCATTAACAAGTTGCTTAATCAAAATCCCTTCAGCCATCATTTGCCTCCAAAATTAACGCATTTATGGTTAATTTTACCATTAATAAGTGATTATTTCATTGTTAACTGATAAATGCCGTACGCGTGCAGAATTTGATCTTAAGATTAGGAGAGACCACTTCATTAGACCCGTTGAGAAATACCTGTTTGACCGCGATTTTTATGTGCAACTTTGTTCCAGAACGACGAACCATCATCATATTTCTTACCTTAATGAGCAGTAGTTAAGAATTTCACCGTCTAAAATCAAAAAGCGCTAGGAAAATTTTTCCTAGCGCTTTTAACGTTTATTTTACTTAATGAATTGTAACAACCAATTACTACCATAGACTAGCATGAAACTATAAGCAGCTATGGTAAATGGCTTTAAGAAGATGATAATAGCACTGAACTTTTGCCAAGACATTTTGGTTAAGCCCGCAATTAAAACTAAAACATCATCAGGAGCAACGGGAAAGAAAATGGCTGCTGCAAAGAACCAATCAAATGCGGTTTGATTTTTGGTTTTGCCAATGTAACGATCGTAAACTTTCTGAGGCACAACGTGGAGGATAAAATCCTTACCATAGTGACGTGCTAAAAAGAAATTAATAAACGAACCAACGACAATCCCAACATAATTATAAACAAATCCCCAAAGTGGTCCGAATAAAATCACACCTACCGCAGTACTAATACCGCCGGGAATAATGGGAATAACCACTTGAACAATTTGGATACCGATGAAAATCAGTGGTCCAATCAAGCGACGTTGGCCTAAATAACTCTGCAGGACCACCTGATTACTAAAAAGTCCTAAATGCCACCAATAAATAGTTAACCCGATAATTGCCATCAGGGACAAAAGTGATGAAATATTAATAAGTCGTCTACTGGCTTGTGCACTCAAAGTTTTATCCCCCTAAGCAATATCAGCTATTTTTAAAAGTCGCTCCATTCATCATTATCATTGTTGTAATCATGATTTGGATTTTCTGTATTTTCTGATTGTGTCTTTTGATTAACTTGATTCTGATAATTATTGACAACATCGTCCTCGCGGGCATCATGGATCTCTTTACGTCCTGTCCGTGCATCGCGATAACTTTGACGATATTGTTGACGTTGATAACGCGATTGTGCTCTGCTTTGTGTTGCTTTATGGCGATCATCGCGCATAAATAAGTTAACTAATGCAGCAATAATAATGATCGGAAATAAAAACTTCAATAAACCGAAGAAGAGCCCTACCGCTCCTGCAAGCAATGCAAATACAACAATTAATAAAACCGGTACAAAAAGTAAAAATAATAGAAACGGCAATCAAAACACCTCTTATCGATTAAAAGTTACTCCAATTATCATTGGAATGGTTCTTACTATTAGAACCAAAATTACGATCGCTGCTTGAACCTTCTGGCATTAAAATCCATAAGATAATATAAGCAACGATACCTGTACCACCAAATACGGCCAGAAAAGCAAAAATAATGCGGATAATCGTTGCATCAATTCCGAAAAATTCGCCTAAACCACCGGCTACCCCTGCTAATTTGCGATCTGTTGTTGAACGACGTAAACGTTTATTCATGTCAAACTCCTCCAATTATCTTTTTTAAAACTAGACTTTTTAAACTGCTGATCCCCACATCGTGGTCTTGACAGTTATTTTAACTTGTCTATTGGTTATCCTTCAAATAGATTGAACCAGAAGTGCTATTTAAATGTAAACTAGCACCTTCAGTTTCGCCCCGCTTAAAGTCAACGCGATGTCCAGTTGTTGACTTCTGATCCATGATCTCTAAATCATGATTACGTGTGTTGACTGCCCCTAACCGTGTCTTAGCACTGCCGTGAAAATCTAGTGTTGATTCAACTGCTGTTTTAACATCGCCATGCACAGAAGATGCATCTAAACGATGTAAATCGGCGTTATGCATCGTGGCACGTACATTACCATTGACCGTTGACAAATCACTTGCTTGCACGTTGGCATCCACTTTAATATTGCCATTCACTGTACTAAATAAGGCTTCTCGTAAATGACTGTCTAATAATTCAACCGAACCGTTAACTCCCTCAACTTCAATCATTGTTGCTGTCACTTGGTTAAGATAGGTTTGGCCGTTAGTGGTCTTTAAATAGATATCTTTACCATTGAAATTGGTCATTTCAATATTGCCGTTTAACAAGTTCATCGTTACGTGATCATAAGTTCGTTCAGGCAAGAAGATTTCTAAATCGGCTTGAACGCGTTTATTAGGGACTTGGAAAATAAAACGATCAGCGGTTACTTCAATATGGCTGCGGCGAGTAAATGAATCTAGCGGTTCTGCTTCATCCATCCGTCCGAATAATTTAATATTGGCAGCTACTTTAATATCATCGTTGTCCCAAGAGGTCAACTTAACCTGACCATTGGCGTTTTTGATGTCAAGAATTGAAGCTGTCGCATCTTCAAAAACAAAATCATGCTTGAAACTTGAAGAAACAATTCCAGGGACTTTAATCGTAACATCGTTCCAATCAATGTTATCGACAACACTCTTAACGGTATTTTTAACGAAACTACCTAATTGGCTGCCAAAGTCTGACATCTTTTCGCCAAAATCGTTAAAAGTTGAAGCTGTGTTATCACGTAACTCATCAAAATGAATGTTTTCTTTGATCCGGTCACGGGTTAACTTACCGATTTGTTTATTTAACTCACTAATCTTTTCACGCAATTCATCTTGGGTTAATTCCAAGTTTTCTACCGTTTGTTGTAGTTCAACGACGCGGCCTTTAGCTTCAGTTCGTTCTTGAACCTTTTCTTCAGTTAAACTATCCAAGTCTTCCATCGCATCAATCACTGTAATGTGTTCTTGATCACGGTCAATTTGACGTTGAACGGCAGCAATCTTCGTTTGAGTTTCTGCTAATTGATCATTATATTGAGCTAATTCAGCTTTTAAATCACTTAATTGAGTTTCATATTCGTTTAAGCGTTGTGCTTCATCGTCGTCAGTAGATGTTGCTTGGTTATCTGAAAAATCATCTGTTTCAGTTGTTTGTTTAGTTGAATAATCTTGTGTGTTAGTTGTCGCTTCTTTTTTCTTAGCTAAATTTTCTAATAAGACTAATCCTTCTTCGGAAGTGATCACGCCTTTTTTAACTAATTCTAAAATTCGTTCACGTTCGTTCATGATATTTAACCTCCATTGGTCTTGATATATCTCGATTACAAATACTATTATGACTGCTTCAAGTTAAATAGTCATAGGCCTTTGGGTGGATTTTAACATCAGTCTATGGTGAATAATTTGTTCAGTGTTAATTTCATCAAATTTTTTGTAGTTGCATCAAGCTTATTAATTGTAAGTAGAACAATAAGATGCTAAACTATTGTAAGTTTGTTGACTTAAGTTTTTGCTAGCTAAATTATCGAAGGAGAATTTATGGCAAAAAAATCTAAAATTGCTAAAGAATTAAAAATTGAAGCCACAGTTAACAAGTATGCGGCTAAACGCGAAGCATTAATCGCTGCGCACGATTATGCTGGGTTATCTAGATTGCCTCGTAATGCCTCGCCAACCCGAATTCATCATCGCGATGCACTGGACGGTCGACCTCATGCTTACATGCGTAAATTCAAAATGTCTCGACTTAACTTCCGTCAACTAGCGCACTTAGGCCAGATTCCCGGCGTTAAAAAAGCAAGCTGGTAAATAAAAAACACGTCACTATCATAAATATTGATAGTGACGTGTTTTTATTTGATTAATTTAGACCACTAATTTTTATATTGAATATCAGGGAATGTTTCGTCTTGATGTTGGCGAACAAATTCAGTAGCTTCTTTATTAACAGCCTTCAAGTCCACACCTTGTTGCTTAGCCGCAAATAAACAGCCACAATAACACTGCCGATAAACATCATATTCTTGACACATTTCAATTGAGCGTAAATATCCAGAACGTTTCTTAAAGTCACTGGGTAAGTACGAAACGTTGTAAATATGTTGAATATCAAAACCTAATTCATTAATTATTTGGGCATTTTTATGTGGACTAATAGTTAAGGCGCTTCCGAAATAATCAAATCCTAACGCTTGAGCCTTTTGAGCAACACGGTCAAGACGGTAACTGTAACAAAGTGTGCAGCGCGCACCACCTTCAGGCGCTTGCTTCAAATCTTTCACAACACTAAGCCATTGACCCGGTTCATATTCAGCCCCAATAAACGTCACCTGATTGCCTGTCTGCGCATTAAAATCAGTAATGAATTTCTGCTGAACATATTTGCGTCGTTCAAACTCCATTCGTGGATGAATATTGGGATTATCATAATAAACCGTCACGTCTGCAAATTGCGTTAAATACTCTAATGTATAAGTACTGCACGGTGCACAGCAACTATGTAATAGTATTCTAGGTCGCTTAGTTTCTCGTTGCCAATCTTGGATCACTTTTTGTAGTACAACATCATAATTAATCTTTTGACCCGCTTCAAACATTTTAGAAATTTTAGCGTATTCTAACATTGAATATTTACCTCATGATTCTACTTACAGTATTAAAATTAATTTGCTGATTTATTATAGCATGTACATTCATCTTATTTTTGGAAAATTTTAGACAAAATAATAGACGACCTAGCTGAACCGTATCCAGCTAAGTCGCCTTTTTGTTGCGTAAAGAGAAGTTAGATGCATTTTTCATATCTTTCGTAATATCTAACACCTCATGCTATTCAATTGTGACAAGAAGCTCGTTTACTTCGCATTCATAATTTTCGCTTATTTGCGTTCCGCTATTATCGGCGGCTATTAATTGTAGCTGCTAAACTGCTTCCTGCTTGGTTGTGTTGTCTAAATAACTTCAGACATACACCTCCATCAACATTTTTATTTTGAACTCAGAATTCTGCTTTTCACACAGCTTTTCCGATTGTTACTTTAGCCTTCCACTACTGAGGAAAGTATAGTTGGTATTTTACTACCAACACCTATTACTTGATTCAAAATCTACTTAGATACTGACGATCTGTTGGATCCTAAACCTCAAACGAACTGTTAATGCTAAAACTTAAGCTTACGCTAATCGCAACACTTAAATCTTTAAATCTAGAGAACCTTGCTGTTCTGTCCATTAAACTCTACAGGTTATTCTCTCTTGGCACCGCTCAACTCTGGCCTGAATTGAGCATCACTTGACTAATGATCACTAGTTCTAATTTGCTAGGACGATAATCCTATCGTTGACTAGCTGAGCACCTGCTCCTCTTTACAAGTATATAGTAACAGCTAATGTAATCGGTTGCAAGTAAAAGCCCTTAATCTTTTAATTATTTTTTATTTGCATTTTAACCATAAAAAAAGCTGCTACAAATGCCAATGTAGCGGCTTTTCAAAGAACTTATTTATTTAACTGGATTAATCGTTGTACCTTGTTCAACATAGCTAAAAATATTGTCAACCGAAATACCAACCATGTTCTCAACAGCCTTCATTGAATGATAAGCAATGTGTGGTGTGATAATCACATTATCCATCTCTTGCAAGGCCAAATAGTGTGATTCTTGTGGTTGCTCACCACTTTGAATTTCTCGTTCAATATCAGCTTCATATTCAAAAGTATCGATTCCGGCACCAGCCAAATGCTTCGTTTGGAGTTCGCCAATTAAAGCATCAGTGTCAATTAGATTGCCACGACCAGTATTTACAACAATTGCATCTTGCGGTAACAGTGCCAAGCGATCAGCATTTAATAGATGATCGTTCTCTTTAAGGCCTGGAACGTGTAACGTTACCAGACTAACTTGCTTCAATAAGTCTTCTAAAGAATCAACATATTGCAGCCAATCAGGCGCATCTTTTTTAGGAAAAGCATCAAAAGCAATAATCTTAGCACCCATATTATGCAATAATTCAGCGGTCGTAAAGCCAATATGACCAGTTCCAATAACACCAACAGTCTCATCACGCAAAGTTCGACCGGTCATTTTTTGGGCGGATACTAACTGACCGGCTTCAATAGCACGATCCATTTCCTTAGTTTTCCGGAGTAATCGGAGCATTGTCATAACCACGAATTCTGCAATGGTAGCAGGTGAATAAGATGGTACATTACTAATTTGAATATTATATTTACGAGCAGCCGCAAAATCGATATTATCCGTACCAACATTACGTAAAGCTAATAAAGGAATCTGCAAGTCGGCCATTTTTTTAAAGAGTGGTTCGTCATAAGCGCCTGTTTGCATCGTACTAATCGCGTCACTACCAGCAGCTAGTTCAATGTTATCAGCAGTAACCCATTCTGGGGTTTGAACTAATTCGAAATTTTTTGTTTGAGCAAGTTTTTCGAAATAATATTTTTCTTCTTTGTTTACACCAAATGCTGTTATTTTCAAAATTCGGCGCCTCCTAAATCTAAACTAATTTTATTTATAAAGCCGTTGATGATCGGTCATGCCTTGCAAATAAAAAGTGGCATTTTTTGAGATTGGCGTAATCACCATTTCACTACCATCAGTTGGTAAAGCTTGGTTAAAGAAAGTTTCATATTCACTAACAGAAAGTTTTTGACGTTGATCTAGCATTTCAGCTACATTCACTTGTTGACTAACATCTTGATACCTAGGTTGTAAAGTCCCAGTAAAGAACTCGCCAACTGCACCAGAACCATAGCTGAACAAGCCTAACCGCGCGTTAGCGGGCAAATCACTATTTTGCAATAACGATAATAAACTCAAATACAAGGAGCCAGTGTAAATATTACCCACGCGACGATTAAAAACCGTGGCTTTAGTAAATTGAGCTAACAAGGATTCTTGTAATTCAGTATTACTGTCAGCACTAATTTGGCGTAATCCTTTAAGCCCCAACTTGGTATAAGGAATATGGAATAATACCGCTGCAAAGTCTGCCAATTCAGCAGAAGTCTTCGCCTGATAATCATGCCAAACCAAGTCTAAGAACCGTAGATATTGCTCCGTTGAATATTTGCCTTTAGCAAAAGCTGTATCAGAATAATTAGGCCGCCAAAAGTCCATAATATCCTCACTAAAATAAGCACTCGTTCGTTCTAATGCCAAAATTCTCGGTTGGCGAGTAACAAGCATCGCTACGGCACCAGCACCTTGAGTGACTTCTCCGGCAGTGGCTACCCCATAGCGAGCCACATCTGAGCCTAAAACTAATACTTTTTGACTATCAGCATGCGCAATAAGATGATCAACGGCTGTCTGTAAAGCGGCCGTTGCCCCGTAACAAGCTTCTTTAACTTCCAGCGCACGCGCACGCGGATTAATTCCGAGCAAGCGTTGCACATATAATGCACCAGCTTTGGATTGGTCAATGCCACTTTCAGTTGCAAAAATAATTTCATCAATCTCAGCCAAATCATCAGCTGATAAAATCTTCACGGCCGCATTGGCAGCCATAGTCACAACATCTTGGTCAAGTGGTACAACAGCTTGTTCATCCTGACCAATTCCGATTTTGAACTTATTAGGATCCACATCGCGTTCATGTGCTAACTCAGTTAAATCAAGATAAAATTCAGGCGTATAAAAGCCGATCTTATCAATTCCTATCTTTTCAATCATTTTCTTATTCACCTTTTTTATCACGTAATTGTTGCAACAATGCTTGTGCTAACGCGAGATCTGCCCGGTTAGCTTGATTAAGTTGTTGTTGTAAAGTTGCTATTTCTGAACCAATTGCACCAGCTTGAATGGCTAGGTTGGCTGATTGCAAACGCATATGACCAGCTTGAATACCACTGGTAACTAGTGCCCGTAAAGCAGCCAAATTATTAGCTAACCCAACGCTAGCCATTATACCCATTAGTTTTTCAACCGTTGGTTGTTGCAAAATCTCTAAGCTAATCTGGGCACCTGGTAACGAATTGATGGCTCCACCAACACTACCTATTGTTAATGGAAATGTTAACCGGCCATGCAAAGTTTGTGTTTTTAAATCAGCTTGCCAAGTAGACAAAACGGTTTGGTTTTGTGCGTTTAAATAAGCCGCCGTGGCCGCACTAAGCGCGCGGATATCATTACCTGTGGCTAAAGCGACGGCAAAAACACCATTCAAAATACCTTTATTTTCAGTTGCACCTCGGTCAGCGTTTAAATGCGCAAAGTCATTTAAAGTTGCGATTCGTTGGGCCACCTGTTGCCCACTCATTTTTTTAGTGGAAAGAGCTTCAAAGGGAACCATACAAGTAACTTTTGCCAGCATTTTTTGACCACTATTACTTAAAATTGCTGCGGTAATTAGCTCTTGATCATTGAGCATATTGGTTTGCAAATATTGCGCAACAGCTTCCGCAATGGTATTTGCCAAATTCGCACCAAAAGCTGCTACTGGATCAATCCACAATTCAACTTCAACAAACTTTGAACCAACTTGGTTGATCGAAAAATGATGTAGGCCACCGCCACGTCTAACAATACTAGGATGGGCATCATTGGCTACCTGCTTAAGATGATCGGCAATTTCATTAAATCGCGCCGTAAAATCAGCAAAGTCAGTAACGTTGGCAATGATGACTTGGGCTTTTAGCAAGCGTTCTTTAACCGTGGTTGTAAAACCACCGCCAGCTGCTACCCGCTTGGCACCATTACTGGCTGCGGCAATGATTGATGGTTCCTCAGTTACCATCGGAATTAAATATGATTGACCGTCAATCACAAAATTATCAGCTACGCCAAAAGGTAAATTAAATTGACCTAAATTATTTTCAACCATAGCACTAAGTACTTGGTCGCTTAATGCCGGTTTGTTCAACAAGTATTCACTGCTAGTAGCAGATAAAATACCTTGCTGCTGTAATTGAGCTAACCGTTCTTGACGCGACAATTCATAAAACTTCATTAGGCTAACCCTTCTCGACTAAGACGCAGCGCAATACCTTGGCCGCCGCCAATACATAAAGTCGCTATTCCGTTGTTTAGCTGTTGCTGCTGCATAATATTAAGTAGTGTCGTGACCATTCGTGTTCCTGTGGCAGCCAAAGGATGGCCCAATGCTGTTGCACCGCCAAACGGATTTAACTTTTCCTCAGGGATTTGTAAAGTTTGTTGTACAATCAAGGCTTGGGCTGCAAAGGCCTCATTTAGCTCAACAACATCAATTTGCCCCATCGTTAATTGAGCATTGGCTAAAACTTGTTGAACAGCAGCGATAGGCGTAATCCCAAACAATTCAGAACTTGTACCAACTTCAGCAAACTCTTTAACATACGCTAAAATTGGCCACTGCTGTTGTTTCGCAAATTCTTCAGTTGCTAATAGAACCATGCTTGCCCCATCATTAAGTGGTGAAGCGTTTCCTGCAGTAATCGTTCCGTCTGCAGCAAAAGCGGGTTTTAATCCTGCTAAACCAGCTAATGTGGTATTAGGACGAATAGCCTCATCTTTTACAACCTCAACACCATTAACAACTACTGGGACAATCTCTGGAGCAAAAGCTTGGTTAGCTGACGCTTGAGCTGCTTTTTGCTGAGATTTCAAGGCGAATTCATCTTGTTGTTGCCGCGTAATGCCCTCTTGTTGGGCAATCCGTTCAACTTGAACGCCCATTCCTTCACCAGTTAAAGCATCCGTTAAACCATCATTAAAAAGACTATCTTTCAATTCACCTTCACGATCAATAGGTTGCTTTTTGGCGGGGCGCTGTAATAATAACGGCGTATTAGACATACTCTCAATCCCGCCGACAACAACTGCCTGTACTTCACCAAGTTGTAGTGCTTGTTGGCCAAAATGCAAGGCTTTTAAACTCGAGCCACAGACATCATTAATTGTTGTTGCCGTCACTGAATTTTGTAAACCACTTAAAATAGCAACTTGCCGGGCAGGGTTTTGGCCTAAGCCAGCACTGTAAACATTACCGAGTAAGACTTGTTGAACTTGTTCGGCTGCACCGTTAACTTCAGACAACAGCCCTTTCAAACAAGCAACGCCGAGTTCAACAGCGGAAACATCCTTAAACTGGCCTAAATACTTACCAATTGCTGTACGTTTGGCCGCTACAATGACAACTTTTTCCAAATAACGAATCTCCCTTAACTTTGAAATATATGATGACGTAACTTTACCGGTCAAAATAAAACTGTTAGCCTATAGAATAACTGAAAAAAATATTTTTGTCTTAAATTGCGCTTGATTTTAAAATAATATTATAACTTTCACACTATGAGATGAGTAATAAAAAAATTATGAGGTGATAACTTGTTAGTGTTAGATTTTCTCCAGTTAATCAGTGATGTTGCTAAACAAACACCTTTTTTCTTTAAAAATAATGAGATAACTTATCGTCTACTATTACCCCAAACAATCGAAATAAACCAACAACCTAGCTTAATTTTTACCACCAGCACAGGCGGAAAGTCATTGTGTCAGTGGGAACTCTTTGTATTATTAAATAAACCAGAATATCGCCAATTACCTATTTATTTACAAATTAACGAACAACCACGACCTGTCTTCGGCTTTAAACTGGCAGATGGTAAAGCTTGGTTAAATTAACCAATAAAAAATCCTGACGTAAAATTGTCAGGATTTTTTATTAGGCAGAGGCTTGTTGCCGCTTTTCTGCGAGTTCATTTAATTTACGCAATCGATGGTTAATTCCTGATTTAGAAATTGGGCCACTAGGAACTAATTGACCAAGTTCACTTAAAGTTTTATCAGGATAGGCTAAACGGAGCTCAGCAATCTCGCGTAACTTAGCTGGTAAACTTTCAAAACCAACTGTGGCTTCTAAATATTTAATATTCTCAATTTGTTTAGCTGCTGCATCAATTGTTTTATTCATATTGGCTGTTTCGCAATTAACCAAACGATTAACTGAATTGCGCATATCGCGGACAATCCGAATATCCTCAAATTTCAACATCGCGTTGGTCGCACCAATTACCTGTAAGAAATCAGCGATCCGTTCTGCTTCTTTCAAATAACTAATATAGCCACTGCGCCGCTCTGAAGTTTTAGCATGGAGTTCAAAGTCATTCATCAATTTAAGAATATCGGCGTTATGTGTTTCATATAATGAATAGATCTCTAAATGATAACGACTTGTCTCCGGATTATTAACACTACCGCCTGCTAGAAATGCACCGCGCAAATAAGAACGACTTAATTCAGTGTCATTCATAATCCAATCAGGGATATTAGGCTTAATCGTGTATTCTTCAGCATTCATAATATCCAGGTCTTGTAAGACCATCATTGTTTGTCGCAATACTCGAACAATATATTGATTGTTTTTTTTCAATTTCATTTTACGTTGGACAGAAAGCTCGGCTTCAATCTGATAAACCTGCTTCAATAGCGAATAAATTCGCCGTGCTGTCGCGGGATTTTCTGTTTGAACGTTTAAAATAAATTGATGATTGGTTAAAGATAATGCGCCATTCATGCGTAATAGCGCCGCTAATTCTGCGCGAGCATGGGCCGGATGAACTTCCAATTGCGTCAGTTCTTTTTTTACATCACTTGCGTATGACGCCATTTACTCAAATCCTTACTTCCTAGTATGTTGAAAGGCCCGATTCAGGATTTCCGTTGCCACCTTATCCCCATCATGAAAAACACCATGGTCATGTAGCGAAAGGAAATCATCTGAAATCACACAACGACATTGCGCTTGGAGCCCATTAAAGTCATGTTTAACCTGGGTTAAATATTCATCGTATTTTTGATAATCAAGGAAATTATCAGGCACTTTGCCAATATTGACTAAAACGGTGTCGACATATTGACCACCAAGATGTTCATTAATGACACGAACATGCTCTGCATCAGTAAAATGTTCCGTTTCACCTTTTTGCGTCATAATATTACAAATATAAATTAGTTCAGCATTACTTTGACGAACAGCTTCACCAAGATTTTTAATCATTAAGTTCGGCAAAATACTGGTAAACAAGCTACCTGGTCCTAAAACAATCACATCTGCTTCCGCAATCGCCTCTAAAACAGGTTGAACAGCCGTTGGTTCCTCATCGGGCGTATCTGTATCTGTGACCCAAACACGTTTGATCTGTTTACGCTCACCAGAAATCTCCGTTTCACCAGACACGATTGACCCATCTTCAAACTCTGCATTAAGGGTCAAAGGTTCATTAGAAGCAGGATAAACATGGCCATCGACTGCCATCATTTGCGATAGTGTCTGGACAGCGTCAAAAATGTTACCTTGCATTTCCGTTAGTGCCGCAATAATTAAATTACCAATCGCATGTCCTGCAAAAAAAGAGTCTTTACTGTCAAAGCGATATTGCAGCACATCTAGAAATTCTGGATCGGCATCTGATAAGGAAACAATCACATTACGAATATCACCCGGTGGCACCACGTTAATATAATTGCGAATAATACCTGAAGAACCACCATCATCAGCCACGGTCACAATTGCGGTAACGTTAGCATTTTGTGCGCGTAAACTACCTAAAATAACTGGTAAACCAGTACCACCACCAATAACGACTACTTTAGGCCGACGTCCTTTAATCACACGGACAATTTTATTATCTGTTGTCATGAGCGATTTACCGTCTCTTTACGCTTATTTAAATCACGGTGCGTAATATCCACCGGATAATCTAATTTAGCTAAGTCCTCACCAATGCGTTGTGCAAAAGCGACTGAACGATGTTGACCACCTGTGCACCCAATAGCGATTGTTAAACTAGTCTTACCTTCTTTAACATAACCTGGTAAGGCAGTTTTCAACATTGTCAGTAATTCTTGATAGAAAGTTTCACTCGTTGGTTGACTAAAGACGTAATCAGCCACGTCCTCATCTAAACCTGTTTTAGGTTTAAACTCCGGAATATAGTAAGGATTCGGCAAGAAGCGCACATCCATCACAATATCAGCATCAATTGGTAGGCCGTATTTAAAACCAAAGGACATTGCCTCAATATGGAAAGTTGGAGCATCTTGAGTTTTAAAGTTTTCAAAAATTTCTTCACGTAATTGCCGGGGTGATAAATTCGTGGTGTCGATCATCAGTTGGGCCCGATTACGCATTTCTTGCATTAACGTCCGTTCTTTAGTAATACCATCCATTAATCGACCTTCCATCGCTAATGGGTGTGAACGCCGTGTTTCCTTATAACGGCTCACTAATTCTTCATCGGAAGCATCCAAGAATAGAATTTTAGTGGTGACAAAATTCGTATTCTCCAAGCCAGATAACATATTAATAATTTCGTCATAAAAAGCTCTTGAACGCAGGTCAATGACTAAGGCTATCTTAGTAACCTTGCCTGATTCTTTTAATAATTCCCAGAACTTCGGTAATAAGTTAGGTGGCATATTGTCCACACAGAAATAACCGAGATCTTCGAAGGATTGTATCGCTACTGTTTTACCAGCACCGCTCATTCCCGTAATAATAACCAAATTTAAAGTTTCTGCTGTCATAAAGCACTTCCTTAATAAGTCATAACAATCCGGGCGTTTCATTTTTCATTGTAGCCTAGTCTACAAGGGAAAGCAACTAAGAGTCGTTGAACGCAAATTTTGGCTAAAAAAAGATATGACGCTGGCACGTCATATCTTTTAAAATTTATTCTTCTGTCTCAGTTGTCGCTGCGCTCATTTCCACTTCTTTTTCTGCTAAAGTGCGTTGACGGTCGCGGTCAAGAATTGTTTTTAAGTATTGACCGGTATAACTTTCCTTAACTTCCGCTAATTCTTCAGGTGTTCCAGTAGCGACGATATAACCGCCACCTTCACCGCCTTCTGGACCAAGATCAATTAAGTGATCAGCTGTTTTAATCACATCTAAATTATGCTCAATAATTAAAACAGTATTGCCATCATCAACTAACCGATTTAACACTTGTAATAAACGCTTGATATCATCAGCATGCAACCCGGTAGTTGGTTCATCCAAAATATACAAATTATGACCAACGGATTGTTTATGCAGTTCAGAGGCTAGCTTCATTCGTTGAGCCTCACCACCAGATAACGTGGTAGCTGGCTGTCCAAGTTGAACATAGCCCAAGCCAACATCAACAATGGTTTGTAGTTTACGACGAATTTTTGGAATAGCCGCAAAAAAGTCCAAAGCTTCTGCAACTGTCATATGCAAAACATCAGAGATATTCTTATTCTTATAAGTTACTTCCAAAGTTTCTGAGTTATAACGAGTGCCATGACAAACTTCGCAAGGTACATAAACATCAGGCAGGAAGTTCATCTCAATCTTAATAATGCCATCGCCTTTACAAGCTTCACAACGACCACCTTTAACGTTGAAACTAAAGCGACCTTTAGTATAACCACGTAACTTAGCTTCGTTCGTTTGTGCAAATAGGCCACGCACATCATCAAAAACACCAGTATAAGTCGCCGGATTACTACGTGGTGTCCGGCCAATTGGACTTTGGTCAATATCAATCAAGCGATCAATATTTTGCCAACCTACAATTTTCTGATACTTACCGGGCTTTTCAGAATTGTGATTAAGTTTCTGGGCCAAGACGCGTTTCAAAATTGTGTTAACCAAGGTCGATTTACCTGAACCAGAAACACCGGTCACAACATCAAACTTACCCAGTGGAAAACTGACGTCAATATCTTTCAGGTTATGTTCGGCAGCACCGACGATTTTAATCGACTTGCCGTTACCTTTACGGCGTTTTAATGGTACGGGAATAAATTCCTTGCCAGCCAAATACCGACCAGTTAATGACTTAGGATTAGCCGCCACTTCTTCAGGTGTTCCGGCGGCCATGACATGCCCTCCGTTTTCACCAGCGCCTGGGCCAATATCGATTAAATAATCAGCAGCACGCATGGTATCTTCATCATGTTCGACCACAATTAAAGTATTACCAAGATCCCGCATTTTCTTCAATGATCCAATTAAGCGATCATTATCGCGTTGATGCAAGCCAATGGAAGGTTCATCAAGAATATACATGACGCCAGAAAGATTAGAACCGATTTGGGTTGCTAAGCGAATTCGTTGTGCTTCACCACCGGATAAAGTAGCAGCAGCACGTGATAGCGTCAGATAATCCAAGCCAACATTCATCAAGAATGATAGCCGATCCTTCACTTCTTTTAAGATTGGTTTGGCAATCGTCGTATTTTGTTCCGATAACGTTACTTCTTTGAAAAACGGTAAGGCATCCTTAACCGCATAGTCGGAAACTTCCGCAATATTTTTGCCACTAACCTTAACGGCTAAAGCTTGCGGATTTAAACGTGCCCCATGGCAAGTTTCGCAAGTTAATTCCGTCATATACTGCCGCATCGTTTGACGTGTGAAATCACTATTCGTTTCTTTATAACGGCGTTTAACATTAGTAATCACGCCTTCAAACTCAACATCAACATCGCGAACGCCGCCAAAATCATTTTCATAGTGGAAATGAAACTTCTTATCGCCATTCCCATATAAAACAATATTGCGTTGGCGTTCTGTTAACTTGTTGAAAGGTTTGTCCATATTGATCTTAAAGGCATGAGCTGCTTGTGCTAGTAACTCTGGATAGTATTGCGAACTAATGGGATTCCAAGGCGCTAAAGCACCCTCATTTAGGGTTAGCGAAGGATCTGGCACGACTAAGTCAAGATCGACTTCCAGCTTAACGCCAAGCCCATCACAGTCTGGACAGGCACCAAACGGCGCGTTAAATGAAAATAGGCGCGGCTCCATTTCGCCAACAGTAAAGCCACACAATGGACAAGCGTAATGTTCAGAGAAAACCAGCATCTCGCCGCCAATAACATCAACGTTAGCGTAACCATCAGATAAGCGCAACGCCGCTTCAAGTGAATCAAACAAACGTGAACGAATGCCGTCTTTAACGACTAAACGATCAATCACAATATCGATATCATGTTTCTTGTTCTTATCTAACTCAATCTCATCCGTAATTTCGTGCATCTCGCCGTCAACACGCATCCGCACATAGCCTTCACGTTGAATCTTTTCAAAAGCTTTTTTATGTTGACCTTTTTTAGCACGTACAATTGGTGCAAAAATCTGAATTTTAGTTCTTTCTGGTAAACTAAGAACTTTATCCGTCATTTGATCCACCGACTGACTCGAAATGACCGTACCATCATTAGGGCAAATTGGCGTACCAACTCGGGCCCACAATAAACGTAAATAGTCATTGATTTCTGTGACTGTACCAACAGTCGAGCGGGGATTTTTCGAGGTTGTTTTTTGATCAATTGAAATGGCTGGGCTTAAACCGTCAATCGAGTCAACGTCAGGTTTATCCATCTGCCCCAAGAATTGACGTGCATACGCCGATAAACTTTCTACATAACGGCGTTGCCCTTCTGCATATAACGTATCAAAAGCCAACGAACTCTTTCCAGAACCGGATAAACCGGTCATTACGACTAATTTATCCCGGGGAATCGTCACGTCAATATTCTTTAAATTGTGTGCTCGCGCACCGTGAATCACTATTTTATCATTTGGCAAATTATCCCACCTCAGCCTTTAATTCCAGTAAAGCATCGCGCAAGTTAGCGGCTGTTTCGAAATCAAGTTTCTTAGCAGCTTCTTGCATTTGTTGAGTTAAGCTCTTAATGAGTGCTTTCTTCTCATCTTTGCTCATTTCATCAAAGTCAACCGATTCATCAGCAACTTTATCAGATTCTGTCACCGCTTTAGTTGCTTGAATTGCCGCACGAATTGGTTTAATAATCGTGGTTGGCGTAACATGATGTTCTTCATTAAATTTCTCTTGAATATCGCGGCGTCGCTGAGTTTCATCAATTGCCACCCGCATAGAATCCGTGATTTTATCCGCGTACATGATAACTTTCCCATGTGAATTACGCGCTGCACGTCCAATCGTCTGGATCAATGGTCGTTCGGAACGTAAGAAACCTTCCTTATCGGCATCAAGAATCGCAACTAAGGAAACTTCAGGAACGTCAATTCCTTCACGCAGTAAGTTAATCCCAATTAAGACATCAAACTTACCCATTCGCAGATCTCGCAGTATTTCCGTTCGTTCCAAAGTTTTAATATCGCTGTGAAGATACTTAACCTTAATTCCTAAATCCTTTAGATAATCGGTTAAATCTTCAGCCATCTTCTTGGTTAAGGTTGTCACAAAAACACGTTCATTTTGTTCAACACGTTGATTAATCTCACCAACTAAATCGTCAATTTGTCCCATAATTGGGCGCACTTCAACTTTAGGATCTAATAAGCCAGTTGGTCGAATAATCTGTTCAATCTTTTCATCAGTTTGGGCCAATTCATAAGGACCTGGCGTTGCAGAAACATAGAGAATTTGATTCACATGTTGCTCAAATTCTTCTAATTTCAAAGGACGGTTGTCCAAAGCGCTTGGTAACCGGAATCCGTAATCAACCAACATCTGTTTACGCGCACGGTCGCCATTATACATACCCCGAATTTGGGGCATCGTCACGTGTGATTCGTCAATCATAATATTGAAGTCTTTAGGGAAGAAGTCTAACAGCGTAAATGGTGGTTCACCTTCAGCACGACCTTCCATTTGTCGAGAGTAATTCTCAATGCCTGAGGTATAACCCATTTCTTGCATCATTTCAATATCATAAGTTGTCCGTTGTTCTAATCGTTGCGCTTCTAACAACTTATTGTCTGCTTTAAGTTCTTTTAACCGGCCATCTAATTCAACCTGAATCCGTTTAATCGCCGCATCCATCTGCTCATCATTAGTCATAAAGTGAGTCGCCGGGAAAATTGAAACTTGTTCACGCTCACCAATCACTTCACCAGTTAAAGCGTCAACTTCGACAATACGGTCAATTTCATCACCAAAAAATTCGACACGCAAAGCATGATCATCTCGCGAAGCTGGGAAGATTTCGACCACATCGCCGCGCACACGAAAACGACCACGTTGAAAATCAATATCATTGCGGTCAAATTGAATGCTAACTAACGCTCTCAATAAATCATTACGCTCTAGCGTCATCCCCTCACGCAATGACAAGACACTATCTTGATATTCGCGAGGATCACCTAAGCCAAAGATACAAGAAACAGACGCAATGACAATCACATCATTACGCTCCAACAATGAACTAGTTGCTGAGTGCCGCAACTTATCAATCTCGTCATTAATTGATGAATCCTTTTCAATATAAGTGTCACTTGAAGGCACGTAAGCTTCTGGTTGATAGTAATCATAATAACTGACGAAATATTCGACGCGATTATTAGGGAAGAATTGTTTAAATTCACCATACAGTTGTCCAGCTAAGGTCTTATTATGAGAAATAATTAACGTTGGCTTATTTAAGTTAGCAATAACATTGGCCATGGTAAACGTCTTACCAGTACCAGTGGCACCTTCAAGAATCTGATACTTATTACCTGACTTAAAGTCGTTGGTAATGCGATCAATAGCTTGCCCCTGATCACCAGCAGGTTGATATTTAGAAACTAACTCGAATTTATGATTGGTTTCGCGATTGAACAAATGGCTGCCCCCTAAATATGGTCTCGAACACAAAAGCCCTTTTTGAGCCGTACTGGCTAAGAAGGGCTTGTTCTAATCACAACTAATTGATAATATTTAAGACTCAAAATACACTAAATATTCTACCATACCGAACATAGTTTCGCTATATTTAGGCTTGTCAATTTCAAAAGATTAATCACGCTCACTGGCGCTTTAATAATTCATCAGAAATCGCCACTAACCGCGCTCGATCGGCAAACTGTTCGTTTAATAAGTCGGGCAAAACTTCATTTAAAAAGTACTGAACGGATTTTAATGATTTGAATTGAATAATTGTACTTAAACTTTCACGGAAAATATCTAAATAGACCGATTGGGGATTACCTTTTTGAATTTCACCAAATGATTCATACAATAAATCAACCTTATCCGCAACAGATAAAATCTGCCCTTCTAGCGTTTCATCCTTACCTTCTGATAAGCGACGCATATAACGTTCCTGTAAAAATTCTGGAATTTCATTTTCAATAAAGTTCTGGGTCATTCGCGATTCCACTTCTGCTAATTGACGGCGCAATTCGTGCGTCGCATATTTAACAGGTGTCTTAATATCACCAATGAATCGCTCTGTATAATCGTGATTGAGCGCTTTTTCGTATAGGCGCTGCCAATTGACTGTCTGCCCACTTTCTTCCTCTATATCGCCTAATAATTGGGCAATTTCGGCTACTTTGAACGAATGTGCTGCGACCGTATGCTCTTGATATTTAAAAAAACCTGGCGCACGATTTAAAGTCTCTAAATTCGACAAACCTTCGATATATTCATGCATTCCCATACAAAAAATCCCCCTGTCACTTTAAGATAAATTTTTACTATCGTATCACTTTGACAGAAGGATGTACAAAAAAATACTTTATTCAATTAGAGTTGCAAGGTAAAGCAGCTGCTTCATATCTACGCGAAATACGCTGGTGGATCGCTGAAAACTCGATTTGAATCAAATGAATTTGTCTTGACGCGCTAAAAGTTCAAGACCTAGAACTGCTGTGTTGGACAAAAATTTAATCTTAATTAGCTCACTTAAACTTAGCATAAAAACCAATATATCTTTGGTGTTAAATACTTGATAGGATTCTACTACCGTCTATCTAAGGACTATTTCTGCGCCATACAAAAATCAAAGCATCAAGTGATAATAATTATTATTTAATAAGGTCCACTACTTATAAAATAATTTAACTATGTAAAAAAAGTGCCTCAAAATCATTAAAGTATTTATTAATGATTTTGAGGCACTTCATCAGAATAACCACATCTCTAATTATTAAGATTATTAATATGAACAAGTATTCACTTACACATTACTCATAAAGCTTACTTCTCACCAGATTTTCCGTTCAGTAAATCCTTCATCTCAACTTTGTCATTTTGTGGCATTATCTGGATAAATACATTAACGCCTTTGTCAAGAATCCGCTTGAACGCGTCATTTTCAGAGTCACTTGTAGAAATCGTATGATAAATACGCTCTCTGCCTTGTTTTGCACCCATCCCTCCTAAATCAATTTCTTTAATATCGATACCATGATCAATAAGATACTCAAGAGATTCTGGGACCTTTGCAAGTATAATGGTTGGTGCTTCTAATGGTTCTGAAAGAAATGTAACTGCATCTTCTCGAGTAAACACGCCGATTGCCATTGACTCGGGAATTGCATTTTCAAGTACATTAATCATAAAATCATCGGTGGCAACACCGTCATCTACAATAATTACTTGTTCAGCGTTAGTAACTTTACTCCAGGCAGTCATGACCTGTCCATGGATAAGACGATCATCGATTCTTGTTAAGACTAAGTTTTGCATGTTTTCGTTCTCCTCCTAAAGATAGATTAATAAGTTCAATTCCAGCACTCATCTTATCCAACGCTATATTTGTTAATTCCTTAACTGTTGTCTTTTCGTTACGCACAGTAGCAACACTTATTAGCATTGGAAGATTCATTCCTGTAATCAATGTGAACGAATATTTATTCTTGAGAAAACCAGCAGAATTATATGGTGTGCCACCTTTAATATCACAAAATACTATTGTATCGCCAACCATCTCTGCTAATACATCAGAAATTTTATCCCGATAATCGTCAGGAGACTGGCCCGGGTGCAACTGAATTGCATAAATTTGTTTTTGTGGTCCAACAATCATTTGCAAGCTAGCTAGTAGCCCTTCGCAAAATGGACCATGACTCAATAATAAAATATTAACCATTATTATTTCCTTTCTTAAAACACTAGCTATTTCGCAACGCCTAATACGCCTAAATATGATAACGCAATACCACAAATGAATATACCTATAATAATCCAGGTTGGATTAACTTTCTTAGCAACTAAACGCCAAATTAATAATGTAACGCCTAATGGAATTAGGCCAGGAGCTAATGTATTAAGAATAGATTGTAACTTCATTGTACTCTTTCCAATTTCCCAAACAAGAGGTGTTCGTACTGCTACACGTGTAGCGGCCATGGCACCGACAACCATTAATCCCACAATACTAAAAGCATTCGTAACCTTATCAATTACGCCGTTCTTTAAAATCTGAATAACTGAGCTTTTGCCTTTTTTATAACCATACATAAACAAGAAGTAACCAATTGCATAAATAACAAGTTCAAAAATAACTGTGAATAGAACTGGGCCAAGATAATTACCAGCAAGTGCCATTGATGCACCAACACTAGCTAAAATTGGGAAGAAAATGCCTTGTTGAACAGTATCACCAATTCCGGCTGCAGGTCCCATAAGACCTGTACGTACACCATTAATATCGTCAGCAGAAACATTTTGACCATTAGCACGAGCTTCTTCCATTGATAATGCAACACCATGAATGATTGGTCCAACCATATGTGGTTCAGTATTAAAAAATACCATATACTTTTTTAGTTCATTAGCTTGTGTGTCCGGATCAGAATAGAGCTTCTTTATCGGATGAATCATCATATTAGTTAATCCTAACGCTTGCATTCTCTCATAATTATATGCCGCTTCATCTGATTGCTCCCACAACCAAGTTTTAACTAGATCTTTATGCGTCAATTTACGTTTATAATTATCAGCACTAATGGTTTCGCTAGCTATATCATCTGTATCGCCCTGAGATGCGACTTTAACCTCTTCATTTTCACCAGTTCGATTCTTAAGCGTTAAACGACGGACCTTTTTTGTTGGTTGAGTCTGGGAAGCATTCTTCTGACCCTGTGTTTGGCTAACAAAAATCAAGAATGCAATTGCTGCTGAAAAGATTGCAATTGCCATAATATCGAGTTTTAAATATACAGCTAAGAAAAATCCAATAATAAAAAATGCATTTAAGCTACGTTTTCCTAAATAATTTAATAACATGGCGATACCTAATGCTGGCATTAAGCCACCAACGACTTCTAACGCAGTGGTCAAATTTTCTGGAATTGCATTAATTAGAGCCGTTGCCCAACCTTTACCAAACATTACAAGGCAAAATGCTGGTATGCCATAAACAATTAAAGAAACAACAAATGATGGAACATAGTTGAGCCAACGAACTGCCTTAATATTGCCGTCATCCAACGCTTTATCAGCTCGATGAACCCAAAAAGAATTTACGGTTTGATAGATTTGAACCATTAACAATCCTAAAAGACTAAATGGGATTGCAAATGTAACTGCTAATTTTGGATTAGCACCAGATAATATTGTAAGTGCTGCACCATATATACCGGCAACCATAGTATTACTTGGCATTACGCCGCCGGCATTAATCCATCCTAAATATACTAATTGAATATTAGCGCCAGCAAGCATTCCGAGCATTGGATGTCCCATTACTATGCCTACCAATAGCCCCGTAGTTAACGGATATGTCATACATCTAGTAATTGGTGCAAAGAACCACCACTGTGAAATGATGGCTAAAAGTGCAACTAATATCGCTGATAATAACATGTTCAGTCCTCCTTAATTATGCCAATAATCTGATTTATAAATTATTATTAAATAATTGAGAATCCTAAGGCTTTAACATCTTTGTAGAATCCTTGAACTGTTTCGAGTGACAATTGATTTAAATCTTTTCCTACCATGGAGAGTTTATTTAAAACTGCATTAGTAACGGTAATAATATCGACACCTAATTCTTGTGCTTGGAAAATATTAAATACTTCTCTACAACTTGCCCATAATAAATCAGCTTGAGGATAATTACTTGTGATCGTAACAGCCTCTTTCATAAGTGGCATAGGATCAACACCTGTATCAGCAATTCTACCGGCAAAAACGGAAATAATATTCTTAGTATCAGGGCTTAACACTTTAACAACATCTTTAACCTGATTAAGTGTTAAAATTGCAGTAACGTTGACTTGTATACCCCTACTTGATAATTTTTTAATTAACGGAACAGATGATTCACCTTTCGTATTAGTAATCGGGATTTTAACAAACACATTACTTCCAAGACTTGATATTCTTTCAGCTTCTTTTTCCATTTTCTCAAAATCGTCACTAAATACTTCAAATGAAAGTGGCATCCCTTGAACAGCTGTCAATGCCTCTTTTGCAAATTGTACGTAATCCGTAACACCAGCCTTTTTCATTAAAGATGGATTTGTTGTAAAACCACTAACAGGCCATTTCTCGCGTGCTTCAACCATTCCATCAACAGATGCACCATCAGCATAAATTGCAATCTTAAACTCTGTCATTCTTAAAAACCTCCAAATATAATATTTTTTATGAGTAAACGTTACCGCAAATGCTGAATTTTTTTGATAGCACTAATGCTATCAAAAATAGGACCATACTTTGTTTATACAGTATAAGCGCTTGCGATAACGTTTACATAACTTTATACTGTCATTAAACACCCTTGTTAAAAAATTGTCAACCCGCGAGGTGAGAAATTGAAATTACAAAAGAACGTCTCCATCAAAGATGTTGCCAAGGCAGCCAACGTATCAGTCGCAACTGTTTCGCGAATAATAAACAACAACGGTAGATTTTCTGAGACCACAAAAATTAAAGTTGAACAGGTAATTAATGAACTGGGATATGAGCAGAATAAACTTGCCGTTAGTTTAAGGTCAAATGAATCCAGTACTATTGGAATTATGGTACCCGATATCACTAATGAATTTTTTGCTGCAATTGTAAAAAAATGTGAACAGAGACTATTCAGCGCGGGATATTCGAGTATTATTTGTAACACCGAACGTAGTCCCGAAAGAGAACAGGAGTACTTCCGTGTTTTACAAGAACATCGCGTTGATGGATTAATTATCATTTCTAGTCAAGAAAGCGTTTTAAATCTATCTAATTATAGTATGTTACCAATACTCTATATTGATCGTGATCCACATTCAAAAAGCGAATCCATCGTTTCTTCTGACCATCACGAAGGAGGAAAAATTGCTACTCAATATTTATTAGATTTAAATTTAACACCCTATCTTGTTATGACTAGAACAGAATCATCCGCCACCCTTGACCGCGTTAGGGGGTTTAAAGAAATTTTATTGAAAAATAGTTATCAAGATCCAGCAAGTCATATTATTAGCCTTGACTTAACATCTGATCAATTTCTGAAGGCTGCACCGCAATTGAATATATTTCTTGAACGTATCGCAAAACAAAAGAAAATTGGTATATTTGCCATTAATGATAATATCGCATATATGGTAATCCGAGCGGCAACGCAATTGGGGATAAATATTCCAAACGATCTAAGCGTAATCGGATACGATGGTACTTCTTATTCAGAGATATCCTCACCACGTATAACGACCATTGTTCAGAACGTTGATTTAATATCTGAACATGCCTGCTCAATCTTAATTAACCAAATACAAGATGGAAAGAAACAAAATAATATTAATTATCACGTTGTTTCCGTTCCAGTTTACTTAGATATAAAAGAAAGTACTATTAAAGCAGTATGATAATATCCACCATCTTGGTTAATCAATACACAAATAATTTTTAAAGTAAAGTAATCTTCTTACGCCACTGATAAAAAATGTTGTATAAGCTAGCTTCAAGTCATACCATAAATATTTAGAAAATTTTTCCAGCACACATTCATCAGCGCTGGAGCAAAGTTGCCAGCAGTGTCCACTACGTTCCAGCAACTAGTATTGTTTAGCCGCCATGAAGAAATACCAAACACATTAAAAAGACGCTAAACCCATTTCTGGATTTAGCGTCTAATTATTTAAGTGCGGTTAATAAATTCTTCAGCGCACGGTTATTACCGTTGCACTATTTCAAACGCGTTGCTAAGTCAGCCTGATACTTTTCAATCTTAGCAGTACTTGTTGCAGCACTATCGCTTTCAACACCGAAATAAAGTTTGATCTTTGGTTCAGTACCGGAAGGACGAACTGCAATCCAAGTTTCATCAGTCAAATAATATTTCAAAACGTTAGCTGTTGGCAATTCTAATTTTTCAACTGTGCCATCAGCTAAGGTCTTAGTTTGGTTCTGATAGTCTTCCGTAGCAACAACTGCAACACCGGCAACTTCTGTCACTGGATTAGCACGGAATTCTTTCATAACATTGGCCATCTTTTCATGACCTGATAAGCCTAGGAAGTCAAATGAAACAGTCTTTTCTTGGAAGTAGCCAAACTTAGTAAATAATTCTTGCAAACCATCATACATGGTCTTACCTTGTTCACGATAAAAAGCAGCAACTTCGGCCAACATTACAGAAGCTTGCATGGCATCTTTATCACGAACAAATGATTTAACCAAATAGCCGTAACTTTCTTCAAAACCAAATAAGAAATGACCTTGACCAGTTGTTTCCATTTGTTCGATTTGTTCGCCAATATATTTAAAGCCAGTTAAAACATCACGTGTTTCCACGCCATAGCTAGCGGCAACCTTGGCTGCAAATTCACTAGAAACAATTGATTTGACGATGCAGCCATCAGCTGGTAATTCACCAATTGCTTGTTTAGCAGCTAAAATATAGTTCACCATTAAAGCAGCAATTTGATTACCTGTTAAAAGTTGATATTCACCATTAGGCTGACGAACAGCTGCGCCTAGGCGGTCAGCATCAGGATCAGTTGCAATTAATAAGTCAGCACCATTTTTAGCACCTAATTGTTCAGCCAATTCAAATGTCTGGGGGAATTCCGGATTAGGGAATGGCGTTGTCGCAAATTCTGGATCTAAAACAGCCTGTTCTGGCACAACTACTACATTAGTTAGTCCAGCAGTTCTAAATACGCGATCATACAAGACCTTACCAGTACCGTGTAATGGTGAATAAACAACAGATAATTCACTGGCAACCTTCTTAATTAAGTCAGGCCGAATCGTAACGGTAGCTAACTTAGCCAAATAAGCTTCATCAATATCTTCACCAACAAGTTGCATCAGATTATGAGCTCGTAATTCAGATTGTGTTAACGTCTTAACACTAAATAAATCGGTAACTTTTTCAATGTAAGCAACAATTTGATTCACTTCTTCTGGTGGCATTTGACCGCCGTCAGGTCCATAAATCTTATAACCGTTATATTGTTTAGGATTATGACTGGCAGTGATCATAATACCAGCATAAGTGTGCAAATGACGCACTGTAAATGATAATTCAGGTGTTGGTCGCAAGCCATCAAAGACATAGCTCTTAATACCATGTGCACCTAGAACGCCTGC
Source organism: Lapidilactobacillus dextrinicus DSM 20335 (assembly GCF_001436095.1). Taxonomy (GTDB): domain Bacteria; phylum Bacillota; class Bacilli; order Lactobacillales; family Lactobacillaceae; genus Lapidilactobacillus; species Lapidilactobacillus dextrinicus. The sequence goes on from NZ_AYYK01000016.1 coordinate 80,404, forward strand.
TGCATTTAATGCAAATTCTTGTGAGTGATAGCGTGAATCAAAGCTGATAGCTACACCAGCAGCCTTTTGTTCAGCTGGTAATTGATCCATGAATCGTGCTAAACCCTCTGTTGCTTGACGAACGGTATAAATGTTCATCGCATTAATACCAGGTTCCATGACACCGCGCATACCGGCTGTGCCGAACTCCATTGGTTTTGTGAATGCTTCAATTAATTTATCTTCATCTTTGGCCATTTCTGCCAAATCGTTCTTTAAGTCACTTGTCAACTCGGCATTTTGCCATAGCTGATAGTTGTCTTGCCAACTCATAAAAAAACCACCTTTCATGACTAATTTCATTATAACTGATTTAGACAAGATGAAAAGTGATTTTTGTAAAGGGTTCACCAAACGAAATGACAGCCTTTCAAGTATTTGGACTTGACCAATTACTGTAAAATTGTGCCAACTTAGAAAAACGCCAGTTAGACCATAACGCTGGCATAACGATACTACACTTTCTTGCCACCCATATTGTGTCAAAATTTCTTTATTTAAGAAGTTTTTAACGTTCGCCGGTACCACTTTCTCACCATAATTAGCGATAATCGCTGGCATGGACCCCTCACTACCGTCAGCTATCCCCACTTCATCACATCTCATCTATTAGGCTTAACACATTAAAAATGCTTAGTTTTAAACAACTTTTGTGCAATAAAAAAGCTTTGAAACGTTGGTATAACCAATATCTCAAAGCAATTCGTCTTTAACTAAACATTTAAAATCCACAAGAAGCCGATAAAGATAAAGAACAAAGCGTACATCACCACAGAAACTTCTTTACCACGTTTAGCAGCGATCATCATAATTGGATAAGTAATCATCCCTAAAGCCATACCATCGGAAATTGAATAAGTCAGCGGCATGCCAATGATAATTAAGAACGATGGGATGGCAATTTCTAATTTATTCCAATGAATATGCGTTAAGTTTTGCGCCATCAAAACGCCGACAATAATTAAAGCTGGTGCGGTAACTTGTGTCGTTACCACTGCCAATAATGGCGAGAAAAACATACCTAAAATAAAGAATAAGCCAGTGAAAACAGCGGTCATCCCTGAACGGCCACCAACTGCAATCCCAGCTGATGATTCAACGAAAGCTCCAACTGGTGATGTACCCAAGATTGACCCGATAAACATTGATGATGAATCAGCCATCAAGGCTTTACCAACACGGGGCATTTCGTTATTCTTCATAAAGCCAGCTTGCTGCGCTAATCCCACTAAAGTACCAGCCGTATCAAAGAAAGTCACTAATAAGAAGGTTAAAACCACAACCCATAATTGTAAACTATTAATCGAGCCAATATGCTTAATTGCCACACCAAATGTTGGAGCTAAGCTTGGCGCCGCAGATACAATTCCATGAGGTAAATCGATCATACCTGTAAAAACACCCAACAATGAAGTTAAAACCATCCCCACAAAAATTGCACCCGGCACGCGTCGAATCATTAAAATTGCTGTCACAATTAAACCAAAAATCGTTAACCAAGTCGTGCCAGTCGTTAAACTGCCTAAACCAACTACTGTTGATTTATTAGCGACAATCAAACCGCCATCTTGTAAACCAATAAAAGCAATAAACATCCCAATACCAGCCGAAATAGCAAATTTTAAATCAGCCGGTATCGCATTGATAATCATTTCGCGAAGTTTAAAAACAGTAATTAATAAGAAGATAATTGAAGCAACAAACACACCAGCTAGTGCCGTTTCCCACGGAACCTTCATGCCGATACAAACGGTATAAGCAAAAAACGCATTAATGCCCAATGCTGGCGCCGAAGCAATTGGATATTTAGCTAAAATCCCCATGATAAAGCAAGCTAAGGCACTAGCTAAGGCCGTTGCAGTAAAAACCGCACCTTTATCCATACCTGATGCACCTAGTACACTAGGATTAACAAATAAAATATAGCACATACTTACAAAAGTTGTTAAGCCGGCTAATAATTCCCGACGCCAATTCGTTTTTAATTCATCAAACATGAAATATTTTTCTAGCTTAGCACCCATTTAATCAAATCCTCTTCGTTAATGTTCGTGTTTTAATCTTAAAAAACAACAAATACTAGCATATAACAATTCAAACATTTTGTAAACACAAACGTTTGATCCGATCTGCTAGAATTTTTAAATGAATCAAAAACACATCCTGCTGTTGCAGTCCTGTCATATTTTTATCCGTTTCCCACAGAGTGACACATAATAAAAAAGTGATTACCAAAAACTGGCAACCACTTAAATATAGCTATCTTAATTTTACTGCTGTCCCGCTACACGTTACCATTAACATACCATTATCAGAACCAAGCACTTCATAATCCATCTTCATCCCAATGACCGCATCGGCTCCTAATTTTTCAGCACGATGTCCCATTTCGTTAATTGCTTCTTCACGAGCTTTGGTCAATTCATCTTCATAACCTTTAGAACGACCACCAACTAAATTACGTAACCCGGCGCCAATATCTTTAAACATATTAATACCAGTAATAACTTCGCCAAAAACGATCCCTTGATATTCACTAACTTCACAGTCTTGAACAGCATTGGTTGTAGTAATAATCATTTTGCCACACTCCATCCTTTTTCTTCATTTTATCGTTTTTAAACGCCGTAAACAATTAATAGCTGTTGTCCCAATTCCTTAAATATTTTTACAAAATTAAGTGATCATTGGACTTTTGATTTCTTTGACCACTAGAATAGACTATTGAAAGAAAAGTTGGTGATTATCTTGCAAAAAAAATATTGGTACTCAATTATTATCTTATTTATTGGTCTCGGTACCGTTTTATTGACGTATTTTAATACAAATTATCAATCAACCATTGCTGTGGTCACCCAGGCGAAGAAAATTAGTGCTGAGAAGGTTAAAGATCAGTATGACAATACTGACCATGAAATCACTCAAAAATTAACGTTAAAAGTGCTCAATCATCAACATCGCGGTCAAAGCTATCATCTCAAAAACACTTATGAACAATCACAACTTGAAGATCAAAAGTATCATAAAAATCAGCGTGTCTTTGTTCAAGTCCGTAATGGCCAGTTGACCATCAGCAATGTTAAACGAGATTGGGTTATTATCTTAATGGTTTTCACTTTAATCTTATTAATGGTTGTTTTAATCGGCGCTAAGTCCTGGCTAGTGTTGATGTCGTTATTGCTGAATACTGTCATCTTTTATGTTGTGATTCATTTCGACATTCAAAAAAACGGATCGGGAACGATTATGATTTACAGCTTAGCTGCTATTATTTTCGCAACCGTTTCTTTCCTTCTTTATCAAGGAATCCACAAGAAAATGTGGGCGATGCTAACCAGCACGATTGTTGCACTCTTAATTTCTTTTGGGCTTTGTTATTTGATTATGCGCTTGACCAATGAACGCGGCATTACTTATATGGCGGTTGAATATGCCACCCAAAATCCGCGGTCGTTGTTTATTGGCCAAACTTTGCTAGGCGTCTTAGGAGCGGTCATGGATGAGTCCACGGACATTGTCTCTAGTCTTAGCGAAATCATTTATCACAATCCTAAAATTACGGGCAAACAACTTTGGCACAGTGGCCGAGCAATTGGCCAAGAAATTATGGGGCCGCTAATTAACGTACTCTTCTTGATCTTTATGGCTGACGCACTACCGATGACGATTCTTTATTTAAGGAATAATAATACGATTGCTTATACTTTTGAGTACACCTTGTCTTTAGGCGTCTTACAAAGTCTAATCTCTGCAATTGGTATTGTTTTAACAGTACCCACTGCCACAATTTGTGCCTATTATTTTCTCATTAAAAAGGAGGGCCACCAATGAGTACAATGCTGGCATTACTGTTAGTTCTACTGACCTTGATGGTCATTGTTGGAGGCCGATCTGGTATTAAAAGTTACTTAAGTATCATCATCAATTTTGGACTAGTCTTTATAGTTGCTTTATTGATTAGTTGGGGTGCCAATATTGCACTTACCGCTGCTTGCTTCGTACCTTTAAAATTGTTAACCATCATTTATTTGGGTACTAACGAAACAAAAATTGCCGATAAATCTTTTCTCATTTCCTTTATTGTAACGGTGATAATTGTTGTTTTAATTTTAGGTTTTAACTTCTTAGCTCAAGCACCTGGAATTGGCGAACAGTCAGGCGAAGATTTAATCGGGCTTTCAGATGCACCAGGATTAAGTTTTGCCGCAATCGGCGTCGTGGTTGCCATTTTCAGTACACTAGGTGCTATTAGTGAAGCGGCCGTAGCCATGAGTGCCGGTTTAATTGAATTAAAACGACAAAATCAACAACTTAGCATGGCTAAATTCTATCAAAGTGGTTTAAATATTGGCGAAGATATTCTTGGGACAGCAGTTAACACAATTTTATTTGGCTTCTTTGGTAGCTTTTTAGCATTATTCATTTGGTACACTCGTTTAAATTACACCATCAGCCAAATTCTCAATGATAAACTTTTCGCCCAAGAGTTTTTGATTATGTGTTATTCAATTATTGGTGTTTTACTAGTTATCCCCTTAACAACCTTGGTTGTTTCACGTTCGAAGAAATTATAATTAGAATTATTAGACAAAATAACAGCCGGCTAAATAGCCGACTGTTATTTTTTAGATAGATGTTTGATACTCAGTCACTAAATCTTGGCATAGTTGATGTGACAGTAAGCTGGATGTAGGGCTGACCGGATTAGGATGTGCTGGATCTTTGACTGCAGCTACAAAAGCCCGAATAAGTGGTGCAAAACCACGTTGTTCTAGTGTTGGTGTCCAATCAGGAAATCTTTGTACTTGGGTTTTTGATGTTGTTAAAGTTGTTAGTTCAGTTAAGTTACTCAAGCGTTGCGTCCCCGTGGGCTGCTGAACTTCAGTTACTTCTAAATTAGCACCGGCTTGCATGTTAACACTAGCGGTTACTAGTTGATGTTGAGCGCGAATGGTGATGGCACAATATTGAATTATGCCTTGTTCACTGTTAAGTTGATACCGATGCGTAAACGGCTCATTAGCCTGTATATTACCCACAAACAACGCTGTATCAACTGCATGAATCATTAAATCAAAAATAGCAAATTCAACGGGTTGTTCCGTATTAGCGCGATTCTTTTCAACTTTGATAACAGCCGGCTGTTGTTGAGTGACGAGCTGGGCTTCAAAAGGTGCAAAGCGCCGATTAAACCCAGCCGTTAGCAATAAATGACGTTCATCGGCTAATTGATAAAGAGCTTTAACTTCGCTGTAATTATCACTAACTGGTTTATCTACGTAAACATGGACGCCCGCTTCTAAAAAGGTTTTGATTAAAGTAGCATGCGTACTGGTCGGCGTATGAATGAATACTGCTTCAATTTTTTGAGCCAATAATTCTCTAACCGTTTGAACAGCTGTCTTAAAGCCATACTGGCGTTGTAAGTTGACGAGCTTATCTAGATTACGTGTACACAATACCCACTCAACTTGATCTTGCATCTCTGCCATGACTGGTAAATAAGCTTTTTGAGCAATTCCACCTAGCCCCATAACACCGATTTTAATCATCTTTAATTCCTCATTTCTAAGCATCATTATGACAAAATTAATCCCCAAATACCAGTAAAAACAAAAACCGTGAAGAACTGATTAACAGTCCTTCACGGTTTTATTTGTAATTAATTAAGCTTGTTCTTCAGTTGTTTTGCTAGAATGCTTAGGTTCTTTGGCATCGTTTTTAGTTTTATCTTTCTTACTGTGATCATAAGTTAAATGGATCGCAGCTGGCAAGATGACTGGTAAAATAACGACCAGAATAACCAAACCAATGATGACACCTAAGGCAACTTGAATTAATGTCAAGACGCCTGATGGCATTAAAGCAGCAAACGTACCGCTTAAGATAATCGCTGCAGAAATAACTACGGCACCGATGACACCTGATGCTTCCACAATCCGTTTACTTGGATTAGGAATTTCATTCCCTAATTCACGATATTTCATCATCAAGAAAATACTATAATCGACACCTAAAGCGAAGATCATGATGAATGTAAAGAATGGGGTATTCCAAGTCAATTGTGAATGACCAAGGAAAGTAGCACTAATCCAACGTGTCAATGACAGTGAACTGAAGTAAGAGAGCAATAACGTACCAATAATGAATAATGGTTGTAAAATCGAACGGGTTACAAACATTAGAGCTAAACCAATACCAACTACCATAATCATTGCTGTTCGACTAAAGTCAGAACTGGCAATTTTTTGTGTATCAGCAATTGATGATGTTTGACCACCCATTGCAATCTTCGCATCGTTCAATGAAGTACCTTTGATATTATTCTTAGATTGCGTTGTTAATTGACGAATCTTATCCATCGCTTTAGTTGAGCTTGGATTTTGATCAAGAACGATTGTCAATTTAGTAATCTTCTTATCTTCAGACATGTAAGTCTTAACAGATTGACTGAAGTCTTTACCATGAATAGCACTCTTTGGAATATAGAATGATTCACCGGCAGCAGATTTCTTCAAGCCACCAAGATAACTATTAGCAGATTTAACGCCACTACCGATTGTCGTTAAACCATCAGAAGCATCGCCTAACCCATTTTGTAAAGTAGCCATTTGACCAACTGTACTTTGTAAGCTTGAGTACATTGTCTTTTGACCATCGCGAACTTGTGTTAAACCGTTCGTTAACGTTGGTACTTGACTATTCAATTGATTAGTACCATTTGCTAATTGACTAGAACCACTTACCAATTGACTTGTACCATTTGCTAATTGACTAGAACCGCTCTTCAATGCACTAGAGTTGTTATTCAACTCACTTGTACCTGAGGCAACTTGGTTTACACCGTTAACGTATTGCGTCATACCCGCAGATAATTCGTTAAGTTGTGACAACATCTTAGAATTACTAATTGTTGATTGAATAGCACTTTCACTTGATGTATCAACGCCACTACCGTTAACACCACTGTTTAATTGTGAAGCTACTGAAGCAGCTTTACTTGAAGCAGATTGAAGTTGTGATAAGCCTTGTGTTAATTCAGTCATTGCAGAAGATAACTCATTTAACTTACCAGCTTGAGCTGTTAAACTATCAGCTTGGCTTAATAATGAATCAGCAGAATTAATCATTGTCTTAACATTGCTCAATTGAGAATTGATTTCTGCCACTTTTTGTTCAGAAGGAATCAAAGCTACCATTTGCTTTAATTGATCAGCATCAATAGATGGCATATTAGCCAGTTCTTTCTTCAAACCGGTTAACGTTTGAACGTTAGTATTAGCGCTAGTATTTGATTTTTTAACGCTATCTAGAATTTTTTGTGCAGCCGCTTTGGATGCGTCTGTTGAATTTGCATCGTTGATAATACTATTAGCACTGGCAACAATCATAGCATTATTAACCATAATACTACCGTCATTAGTACCAACAGATCCTAATGCCGTCGTTAACTTTGTAGTAAGTGCTTGAATATTACCAGCTTCATTAGCCAATTGGTTCAAACTATCGCGTTGTCCAGAGATAGTATTTAACAACTGTGACATCTGGTCCAATTCAGGTTGAATTTGCTTCAAAGTAGCAATTTGTGACTTCATCTCTGTTGTTTGTTGCTTCAAACTAGAAATCTTGCTCGACATTGCTGTCAACTGTGCTAAGTCTTGTTGCTTGCTAGCTAATGATGAATTAATCTTCGTTACACCATCATTAATGCCTGTGTTATAAGCATCCAATCCTGCAACAGCCAATGGCAATTGTGAACTTTGACTAACTAATTGATCAATACCACCAGTAATTTTGTCTGAGTTACCAGCTAATTGAGAAGCACCACTATTAAGTTGAGAAACACCGGCAGTATATGAATCAATACCGCTATTTAAACTGTTTGCACCAGCGTTTAAAGTACCGACGCCGTCGTTCAAGGTATTGGCACCAGAGGCAAGTTGACTCGTCCCATTTTGTAATGCTTGACTACCAGAAACCAATTGGTTAGTACCGTTAACTAGTTTTTGAACATCATTTAAGCCACCAGCCATATCACTATCAGCTAATTTTTGTTCAGCTTCAGATAAACCAGAATTAATTGTCTTAATCCCCTTACCTGCAGCTGTCATACCATCAGTAACGGTTCCCATTTGATCCTTAACATATAGCTTGCCAATCTTGCTACCACCAGGTTGCGTAACAGAGGCAACGGTTTTAACGCCATCGACGCCTTGCAAAGCTTGGGTCAATTGATCAATTGCTTTTAAATCAGCTTCATTATCTAACTTGTGATCACTACGAATGTATAACGTTGTTGGTTCAGCAGTACCTTTAGAGAAGTGTTTTTCAACAACTTCAAAGCCGCGCTTAGCAGCAACATCGTCGCCTAATTCTTGCAAGTTATCATAATTTAAGTTGTTTTTGTAAGTTAAAACAAATGGTAAAGTTGCTAACAAAGCAACGCCTAAAGCAATCAATGGATGTAACACACTGCGCGAAGCTAAGCCATGCCATAACTTACTTGATGAATGACCGTCAAAATTCTTAGAAGGCCAGAACATCTTCTTGCCCATTAAACTCATAAAGAATGGATTCAACGTTAGTAAAACAGCAAGCAAAACAACAACACCGATTGCAACACCAACAGCAGAACGATAAATTGAGAAGTTGGCTAAACCTAAAACAGAGAAACCAATTAAAATAGAGGATCCTGAGTAAAGAATCGTTTTACCAGCCTTATGTTGAGCAATGCGCGTTGCTTCCCAGTTGCTTAACCCTTTACTCAACTCTTCTTTAAATTGGTCGTACAACAGAATGTTGTAGTCTGTCCCAATACCAAACAAGACAACAACCATGAACACTTGGGTAAAGTTTGAAAATGGAAAATTAGCTTTATCCACTAAGTTCGTCACAATACTCAATGACGTAATTAGCGATACACCGACAGTTAATAAAGAAATGATTGGCACAATTGGTGATCTAAAGACTAAGACTAAAACAATGAAGATAAAGACTGCGGCAATAACTTCCGTCTTTTGAATACCGCGTTGGGTCTTCAAATCGAATTCGTTATTTAAGATATCAGCACCAGTGACATAAGTTTTAACACCGGGTGTTTTAACTGCCTTAGTTAATTCATCATTCATCTTAGTAACAGAACCATCATCATGGTCTTTATCGACTAAGAATTGCACTAATTGTGTTGATTTATCTTTGGAAATTAATTGTTTCTTAGTTTCTGCATTATCATTTGCAGCCGTAATTGATTTGATCCCGTACTTTTTCTTGTCGCGGCGAATATCTTTCAGCGTTTGATTAATTCGCTCTTTTTGCGTGGCGGTTAATTTGTCGTTACCATTATTAAAAATAGCGACAACCTCACGCGTATTACCTTGACCGCGACCCCAATCATCTTGGTCAATTTCAGCCAATTTACTTTGCACATTGGCTGGTAATTCTGTTTGCCCTTTGTCATGCACTAACTGTGTAATATCAGGCAACATTACAACTGCTGCTACGACAGCAATTAGCCATGCAATTAAAGCGCCATAATGGTTCTTAAAAAATTTCTGCATGATTTACTTCTCCCTTAATCCCAAAAATAATTAAATAAATGCATCCGCTGTTGTCTCAAGCATTTTACGAAAACTGGCCGTATTATGCGGCACATCATAAGTATCGAAAAATCCCATTGACTCAACCAACGTAAAACCTAAAACCTGGCTAATGAAGGCCTGTAAAAAGGTCACACGATCAACCTTAATGTCTTTCTCCCCATCCATAATTTTGCCAATGATTCCTAAAACTTTCTCCATTGACTGAACAAAGTCCGAATCTTTGGGATAATTTTGGATTGTTTGGATAGTCCCCACTAGCTTTCCCTGTGCTAAAAAGAAGGTTCTGGCAATCTCGCCGTATTTCAAAAGTGCTTCTTTGCCAGAAAGTCCAATTAAACCCGTTGCTAATTCCGCATATAAATCCCTCATCAAACAAGTGCCTAAATATTCCAGCAGTGAATCTAAATTATGGAAGTAATTATAAACGGATTGCGATTTAATATCTAATTTTTTGGCTAGCGTACCAAAAGTTAAGGCTGGTAAGCCCGACTCTTTGACAATATCTGCTGCTGCTTGCGCAACTTTATCTTTATCCAATACTCGACGCTTAGTCATGCCAAGAACCCCCTCCTGCAATTTACAAAAAACAATACTATACCTACTCAAAGAAGATGTCAATCTACAAGTTGTAGATTAATGAAAATGTTTTTGTGTTTTCAATTCTATTTGCAAAACAGTTATGACTTACAATTAATTAGCGTATAATAATGTTAACTTATTTTTTCAAAGGAGTTTTAGTGAATGTCGCGCGTCATACCGCTACTTCTCAATTTCAACAAGCTTTCAGTATCATTAGTGTTACCGACCCCAAGCTAAAGGCTGCTATTCGCCAGATCACCAAACAATCCTATCTAGGTGCTAATGGCCATCTTTTTATTTTCGTTGCCGATGAATATCGCAACGTAACTATTGGCCAAGAAATGGGCAATGCTCAAAATAGTTTAGGCAATACCGATCGCACAATTGCCGCCTTCTCAGATGCAATCCTAGCCGTGCAAAATACAGTTAACGCTACTGAAAGTATGGAACTAGGTGCCGTGATTCTTAGCAGTATTTTAAACGACGCTGCTCAATTGATTGAACTGTTACAGCTGCCCAAATTAACTTTTCCAGTTTTAGGCTTAGAAGTTGGCTATCCTGATCAAGAACCCCAATTAAAACCACGACTATTACGACATGCGCGAAACTAATCAGCGTGTTGACACTTTTACGAATCAAATCTATCAACGTTTAAATAATGTGCCTGAAAAACGTCACGAATTATTACAAATATTACACCAGCAAGGCTTTTTAAACGAAGCTAATTAACAAAACGACCGTGCTACGAAGTCATATGACTCGTAACACGGTCGTTTTTATATTTATCTGAAAATTGTTTTTAATTCAGCATCGTGATCTAAATAAAGTAATTCTGACAGTTCCGGCTCATTAAAAATACGTAAAAAGTCGCTTAATGAGCCCGCCAAAGTTTGCTTTTTAAGTTCTGACTTAGCTAGCCAAAAGATTTCCCCTTCACGACTACTCTTAATCTCACCAGTATTCTTAATCTCACCAGTATAATGAGAAGTTCGATAAAAATAGATCACACGGCGAAACGGTTGTTGATCAGCCGTTAAATCAGCATATTGACATAATCCAGCCATTTTCAATTGTGCTACTTGTAGTCCAGTCTCTTCGAAAACTTCGCGGGTAGCAGCATCAACAAACGATTCATTGACTTCAACATGACCACCTGGAAAAGTAATACCAGGCCAATCTTGTTTAACGCGATTTTCTACTAAAACTTCATCGCCGTTTTCAATCATGACCATATTCAAAAATAATGCCGGCTCTGGTTGATGCATCACTAAACACCTCACATTTAATTGCTTTTATTTTATCATTTAAGCGATTTTCTACCAAGATTGAATCCCTAATCACTTGTAAAAATTAACGCATTCGCCTATGATTAAACAGTAGTTGAAAACGCTGCCAAAGGAGCGATATAATTATGAAAATTGGAATAATTGGTGCTACTGGTCATGTAGGAACTTTCCTAACTAATGAGGCCTTAACTCGCGGTCATGAAATAACTGGCATTGTGCGTAACGTGCCTGAAGAAACGCAAGACCACTTAACCTTTTTACAAAAAGATGTTTTTAATTTAACAACGGCTGATATTCAAGATTTTGATGTTTTGATCTGTTCTTACAATGCACCTGAAGGTGAAGAAGAAGAACATGTTCAAGTCATGAAACATTTAGTCGATATTCTTAAAGGAACTGATGTACGTTTATTCGTCGTTGGTGGTGCCGGCAGTTTATATGTCGACTCCAAGTTAACCACTCATCTCTTTGAAACTGATGAATTTCCAGATGAGTTTAAACCAACTTCAATTAATATGAGCGCTGGTCTAGACTATTTGAAGAATTCAGATGGTGTGCGCTGGACTTATCTTAGTCCTTCTAAAGATTTCTTACTTAACGGTGCTCGCACTGGTAAGTATAAAGTTGGTCAAGAACAATTATTAATTAGTAAATATGGTAAAAGTGAAATCAGCATGGCCGATTATGCCATTGCCATGTTAGACGAAATTGAAGAACCAGAACATCAACAACAACGCTACACCGTTTGTGCTATGTAAAAACGAAATAACAAAAAAAGCCTTGAACAATGAATTGTTCAAGGCTTTTTGTTTTAACTATTTAAAAACTTTAATTTACTCAACCAAACCTAGACGCTCAAAAATTTCATTCACACGCTTTAAATGCCAATGATAGTCAAAGGCATCATCTAAATCGGCAGGCGTTAATTTAGCCATTACCTTAGGATCGTTAGCCAATAAGGTCTTAAAGTCTGCACCATGATCCCATGCTTCTGCCGTCTTAGGTTGAACAAGGTCATAAGCTTCTTCACGACTAAAGCCTTTTTCAACTAATTTAAGTAGCACACGTTGACTGAAAATTAGGCCATGGGTTAAATTCATATTTTGTAACATCCGCTCTGGGAAAACATCTAAATTAGTCAAAATACGATTAAAACGTGCTAATTGATAATCTAACAACGTCGTCGCATCTGGCAAAATAATCCGTTCTGCTGAACTATGAGAAATATCACGTTCATGCCATAAGCCAACATCTTCTAGTGCTGGCGTTTGATAGCCCCGTAAGACACGAGCAATACCACTTAAGTTTTCTGAACCGATTGGGTTACGTTTATGCGGCATTGCTGAAGAACCTTTTTGACCAGCGGCAAAATGTTCTTCAACTTCATGCACTTCTGTCCGTTGCAAATGACGAATTTCTAACGCAAAGCGTTCAATTGACGTGGCAATTAAAGCAATCGTACTAATATATTCAGCATGTAAGTCCCGTGGTAAAACTTGAGTCGAAATATTTTGAGCTCGCAAGCCTAATTTCTCGCAAACATAAGCTTCAATTGACGTCGGAACATTAGCAAACGTCCCCACAGCGCCACTAATCTTACCCGCTTCAACACCCCTAGCAGCATGTTCAAAGCGTTCAATATCACGTTGTAATTCGGCATACCAAGTTGCCAAAACTAACCCAAAAGTTGTAGGTTCAGCATGAACACCATGAGTTCGCCCAATCATCACCGTATCTTGATATTCTAGCGCACGTTGCTTAATAGTTGCTAATAACTCGTTTAAATCGGCCCGTAAAACGTCGTCTGCTTGCTTTAAACGATAACCCTGAGCTGTAATCAACAACATCAGTTGAAGTCAAGCCAAAGTGGACCCATTTGCGTTCTGCACCAAGTGATTCAGAAACAGCACGGGTAAAAGCCACAACATCATGTTTTGTTACTTTTTCTAATTCTTGAACCCGCTCAGTCGTAAAACTAGCATTTTCAGTAATCTTTAACGCATCGGCTTCAGGAACTTCGCCAACTTTTGACCAAGCCTGGCATGCTAAAACCTCAACTTCCAACCAAGACTGGTATTGATTTTGTAAACTCCAAATTTGTTGCATTTCAGGACGAGAATAACGTTCAAGCATTAGTCCAACTCCTTACCACAATTCAGTTCCGCTTAATAATTCTAATAACCCTTGATAGTCACTGGCAACAACAACGGCCTCACCAAGCGTTGGTTGATGATGTCCGGTTGCTTGAATAAGTGGCCAAAATGTAAAGCGCCAATTAACACGCCGTTGGATTTCCGCAAACACTTGCGGTTCCACGCTAGTTGCTAGAGCAATTAAAGCCCCTTCTTGGCGTAAATATAAATCTGGAACAGGCCAATCACAAATAGCCCGCAATTGAATTTCATACTGAGAAAAACCAGATACGGCTTCATAAAGATCAGCAGCTTCATTAGTTCCAGAATAAATTCCCTTTACAAACAATAAACCAGCTTGTGTTTCGAAGAAGCTAATGCTCATTAAGCCTTGATAATGAATATCTTTAGCAATTTCGTTAGCTACCCGTTGAATTTCAGTCATCAATTCTGGCTCGTTCTTTTGATGAGCCAAGGCACTATGAAAATCGCCGTTACGGTAAACCGTCTCTAAAATTGGGAAAGTTTGAATCTTTTGATCCTGATCTTTACCAACCATAATCGTATATTCCTTAGCCCCTGGCACCCATGATTCTAAAATATAACTACCATCAGGCAAGTGATTTTCAAGACGATCTAAATCTTCAGGTTTTTCTAATAAATAATGAGACTGATTAGCCAAACCCTTTTGAATCGGTTTTACAATTGATGGATAACCAATCGAATCAATCACACCACGAATATCAGCTAATGACACCACCATTGCATAGGGTGGAATAATAATATTGTGATCTTCTAAGAACGCTTTTTCCAGATAGCGATCTTGTGTAATGGTCAATAATTCAGTTCCTTGCGGTATTTTATCTGCAATTTGAGCTTCATTAATAGCATTAACACTGACTTCTTCGTTAGTATAAATCACAACTTGACTAGCGTTAGCCAACTGCCGCAATAAATTAACATCATTGCATGATCCAACTAATACTCGATCAGCTGCGCGAGCGGCCAAATCGTGTGGATCAGATAATAACATATTAACCAAAAATCCTAACTTATGAGCAGCATTAGCTAACTGCCAACTACTGTGGCCGCCACCAATGATACCAACATACGAGCGTGGATAAACAAAACTCATTTAATAACCCTCTAATCTTTTAGTCGTTACTTGAATGATTTATCAGTTCGTTGTACTTTTAGTTTCTTTCTCACCAAAGTTTATTTTAACAAATAGCAAGTTTAAAATCACTGCCACTAAGCTTGCCACAACAATCCCATTTTGTAAGAATAGTTTAGCTTGATCAGGTAAAGCGTTAAAAATTTCTGGTTTAATCGTGACGCCTAAACCAGCGCTAATTGAGGTTGCGACAATTAATAAATTCTTATCTTTGGAGAAATCAACAGGTTGTAGCATCCGCATCCCTTGAACGGCAACCATACCGAACATCACTAACATCGCGCCACCTAAAACAGGATCGGGAATAATAGTTGCCAAAGCACCGGCTTTAGGTAATAACCCTAATAACACTAGGAAACCCGCTGCAAAATAAATAGGTTTACGAGTTTTAATGCCAGACATTTGGACTAAACCAACATTCTGTGAGAATGCCGTGTAAGGGAACGTATTAAACAAACCGCCTAAAATAATTGCTAATCCTTCAGCGCGGTAACCTTTCTTAAGATCTTCCTCACCGATTGGACGATCAACGATATCACCTAAGGCAAAGTAGACACCTGTTGATTCCACCATAGAAACAAGCGAAATAATTACCATCGTTAGAATCGGTGCCGGTTCAAATTTAGGCGTACCAAAGTAAAATGGTTGTGGAAAATGGAACCAACTAGCCTCAACAACGGGTTGTAATGAGACCATTCCCATAAAACTAGCAACAACGGTCCCAACAACTAGACCGATTAAAACCGCAATCGATCTTAAAAAGCCATGAGCCCACCCGTTAATAGCCAAAATCACCGCAATCGTAATAAAACCGACTAATAAGTAGCGCGGGTCACCAAAATCTTTAGCACCATCACCACCGCCTAGATTACCAATAGCTACTGGGATCAACGTTAAGCCAATAACTGTAATCAACGATCCCGTTACAACTGGTGGAAATAATTTTTTAATTTTAGCGAACCAACCGGAAATCAGAATTACAACTAAACCGGCCACCATAATGGAGCCATACATTGCCCCAATACTATAATTCTTGCCGATCATCTTTAATGGTTCAATAGCTTGGACGGCACAGCCCAATACAACAGGTAAGCCAATGCCCATGAAGCGATTACTGCGTAGCTGCAGAAAGGTTGCCAATCCGCACATAAAAATATCAATTGAAACTAAGTAAGTTAGCTGTTTCGCAGAAAATCCTAGCGCGCCACCAATTAACAGTGGCACTAGAACTGATCCGGAATACATAGCTAATAAATGCTGCAAACCTAATACGGCAGCTTTTGGGTTTGAAATTTGCGACTTTTCTTGCGTGGCTCTATCTCCTCTTAATCCTGATCCTCATCAACAAAAACAACTTGTCCATTTTCAAAAGCTTTAATCCGAGCTAATGATTGAACTTCAACACCATTTTCATCCAATAACTGGCGGCCCTTTTGGAATGTCTTCTCAATAACAATACCAACACCTTCAAGGGTTGCATCGGCAGCATCAATAATTTCCATTAATCCTTGAACAGCCTGACCGTTAGCCAAAAAGTCGTCAATAATCAACACATGATCATCGCTGCTTAAGAATTTTTTAGAGATAGAAATCTCGTTACTGACCTTTTTAGTAAATGAATAAACCTTAGCGGTATACAAATCATTCTTTAAGGTTAAAGATTTATGCTTACGAGCAAAAACAACTGGCACTTGGAAAATCAAACCAGCCATTACTGCTGGTGCAATGCCTGAAGATTCAACAGTCAAAATCTTAGTAATTTTCTTATCTTGAAATAACCGATGAAATTCTTCTCCCATGTGATACATCAATTGAGGATCTACTTGGTGGTTCAAAAAGTTATCAACTTTTAAGACATCCTCGCCTAATACTTGCCCATCATTTTTAATTCTTTCTTCTAACTCGCGCATGATCAACCTCCACAATTTTTATTTATCTTAACATAACACAGCGTCCACTGCATGACAACGCCATTTAGAGAGACAATTTTGTTCTCTGTCATTACTTTTTCCTGGACCATTTATTAAATAAAAAAACCTTACCGCACTAATTACTGTTTATCGTAATCATCTAAATGATATTGCTGAATAAGTTCAATCAATTTTTCAGCGTAACCGGGATCGGTGGCATAGCCATCCGTTTCTAGCGCTTTGGCTGCTTCTTGGTAATTCTTTGCAGCTAAAAAATGTTGATACTGATTAGCATTCCAGGTTGTTCCTTTATGAAATAACTGGGCATGTTCAAGTAGTGAATCGCGATAAGAAGCATAAACCCGGAAGCGGGCCGTGACTGTTTTCCATTCACCATTTAAATATTCTTGGGTGGTCATTTCTTTGGTATTTTCAGTGCGATCACCCTTCACGCCAAACAAATTATTATATTTAGCAGTTAATTGACTTTGTCCCCAATCACTCTCCAAGATTGCCTGAGCAATTGTAATACTTGGCAATACCTGATAGGTCGCCTTTAATTGAACTGCTTCTGGTGCAACCTTATCAATAAAGTCTTGCTTTTCCGATGAGTTCGTTGATTGAGCCATTGTCGTTGTCGCCTCTTTTGGCTTAGTTGCCTGCTGTCGATCAACTAATGCTAGCAACAGCACCGCGCTGATAATTATCGCAATAATAATCAAGCCTAAATTTGTGATCCCTAATTGAAAAAAATTGTGCGAACTTCGCCGCTTTGTCACACTGTTCCTCCTTAATATACCTAAAGTATACAATCAGTCATTTTTAATCGTTGAGGTTAGAGTTTATTTTACAATAGCGTTGGTTCTTGTTCAAAATCGGCACCGTTATCATCTGACAACTTAATAGAAACTAAAGTTCTTAAATAAATAATTCCTTAGCTAAAACAATCATATCACGTAGTTGGATGCCATTTTCAATAATCGGTTGTTCATATCGCTCAAAAAAATTAGTTTTAATTTCAGCAAAACGAAAACCGGTACGAATATAAAACGCAATATTTTGTACTGAACCATCGCCGGTACCAACTAATAAACGTCGGCATCCTTGTTGACGTGCCTCATGCTCAACAAAGTTAATGAGCTGACGTCCAAATCCATGCCGCTGGTGCGTCGGAATAACGGCAATATTCATAATTTCTAAAGTTGTCTCATCTTGTGCCTTTACAAGAATACTACCAACAAATTCTCCAGCCTGCCTAAGTGCGTAAATTGTCGCAGTGGGTAAATAACGATTGATCATCATCCAAGATTCATCCGCCAAAAATAATAAAGCGGCAATCTGCTCCCGTGCTTCTAATGGTGATAACTGCCACAAACTTAATTCAGATGTCAGTTGCGCTTTAAACTCCATTAACGCTCTCCCTATTAATAAAACTTATGTACTAAACAAAATAATAAATAATTATTAAACTAATCACTAAGTTGTGACGTATTTATTGCAGATATCAAAAAAAAGGACCGACACGAATGTCGATCCAAAACTATTATTTAACTGATTAAATTAAAGTTTGTTTACGTTAACGGCTTGTGGTCCGCGGTCGCTTTCTTCGATGTCGAAGCTAACTGCTTGGCCTTCTTCAAGAGTCTTGTAACCGTCGCCTTGGATAGCTGAGAAATGTACGAATACATCGCTACCATCTTCGCGAGTGATAAAACCATAACCTTTTTCTGCGTTAAACCATTTAACTGTACCTTGTTCCATTAGAACTTTTCCTCCTCTAAGAGACTAATAATTTGTTTGTATTTCTGTGTGGTACTAATGGAAGAAAGTCTATACGAACAATCGAATCAATACCATTCAAAAACTACAACTCTCATACTACCATGCACCATATTAAAATACAAGGCTTTATTCGCTGATAAACATTTATTTTTTTAATTTCTCACAATGTTAAGCGCTGTCGCGTATTCATTATTTTATGCATTTTAAAATTAAATCATTGATTATTAAGGGTACCATCAAGATTAAACCGTTCTTTCTATTAAGAACTAAATACATTGGTTTAGACCAGCGTTCTTTTTCAAGTCGATCAATCGGTACGAATATTGTTTACGCTTTAACTTGTTACTATTTTATGATACCTTAATTGTAAGACATTAGGAGGAGACGGTCGTGATGAAACACCGGCGTTATCTTTTACCACTTTTACTGGTTGGTTTATTCATTCTAACCAGTTGTCAAAAAACGATCAACACCAAAACAGAATTAAAAGATAATACAGAAGCAGTTATTACCGAGCTCAAACTTCAAAAAAAACAATTAACGATTATTGAAAATACCTATAATCAGTTACAGCAACAAATGCCTGAAGCTCAGAAAAAAAATCCCGATACTAATTTATTAGAAGATCAGGATTCAAAAGTTTATTCGCTTAATCAAAAAGCACAAGCTGCGACTGATCAGGTTGCCGATAGCCAAAAGAAAATTGAAAAAATCAATGCTCGTTTAAAAAATACAGCAACCAAAAAATTAACCAATTTACCTAATAGTTCTATTCTGCAATTAACTCAGGCTTTGCATATTGTCCAATTAGACCATGAAAGTTTTAACAAGTTCATGACCGCTTATAAAAAGGATCAAACGGCATTGTATAAACATGCGCCTGAATTATTAACTGAAGAAAATAATGAACTAGATGAATTAATTTCTCAGAACACTCAGTACTTAGGCGCCGTTAATCAACAATTAGAGATTCTTCAAGTCAACATTAATTCCAGTTTAACCAACGCCAAAAAATTGTTGACCGCGTTAAAGTAATAACAAAAGGATCTGAACAAAACGTTCAGACCCTTTTTTAATAAAATTAATTATAATTGCCGACGATCCCAAACGTGTTTTAAAGGAATAGCTAACAATGGTACCACCACTGCGCCACCGATTGCTTCAGCAATCCCGTTAACACCTAAAGAAAGCATCAATAAGATAATTAAATTATCCGTATTACCTTTTAATCCTAATAAATTTAATAAAGGTGCCGAGTTTCCCATAAAGATTAAACTAGTCAGTAAAATAACCAACATGGTATTGGCAATGGCGCCTAAAAGACCAGTCAATCCCAGTGAGAACGGTTGTGGTAACTTAGTTTTGACAAGAAGCCGTGGCAGTCCACCTGCTAACCAACCAACAAACACACGCGGTAATATTGCAATAATTGGATTAGTGAATAAAATAAACGTGACGGTTCCGGGAGTCGTATAAGCATGAATTAATGAAACAATCCCCCAAATTAAGCCCAAAATAGCGCCATCACGTGGTCCCATTAAAATAGCACCTACCATGACGACAATTAAAATCAAAGAAATGCCTGGCATTCCCGGAATAATTGTCAAATAACCAAGAAATGGCACAAACGTTTGTAATAATAAGATAGCTGAAAAAATACCAATGATGGCAATCCTTTGAGCGCGCTGACGTGTTCGATTCAATTTACTCACCTCAAGTTTAACTTGCTTTAATTTTACCTGAAATTATTAAAACTGAGTAGCCAATTCACTTAAATATTTAAATCCACAACGTTGTTAATTATTTTTCAATTCAATCTTTAACTCAGCAGCATTTTAGTCTACTCATCTCGTTTACTGCTTGGTGAAAAGTAATGTGTAACTTTTTGCTTTTCATCATCTAAGGATTTTTCAATGTATTTCAATTCATGTTGATACCGACCCTGTGGGAAAACGGTTCGTTGCACATCTTCTACTTTACGATGCCGAATTTTCCAATTATAGTCAGTCTTTTTAGGGCGTTGCGTCCCTAAACGATAAATCAATAAAGTGATCGCTAAAATCACCACCAAAAAGGCGATCATAATCAATAAATAGCTTAGTTTAGAGATTGCTTTAAAGTTACTACCTGGTATAAAGGTTGAACCCACCACAATTAGCGATGATATTAACCCAATGGTTGCAACTAGCGTTTGACCTATTTTACCACCAGGAACCTTAAACGTTCGCTCTGGTTTATTTTTTTGTTTAATTTGCCGTAAATAAGCAACAAAAATCAAAATATACGTTACTAAATACAACATGACAGTTAGTGACATTGCCATTTGATAGGCACCATTATTGCCACCAAAAACAACTGTTAATAAGAAGCTGATCACTGAAACAATTAGACCTTGAACCAGAATAAGCCGAACTGGTACATCATGACGATTAACGTGTAAAAAATAATGCGGTAAAATGCCATCTTCCGCCGTGACAAACAAAGATTTCACGGGCCCAATAATCCACGAACTAATTTCGCCGACCATGCCTAAAACCATCAATAGCCCGATCACATTAACGCCCCAATGCAGTAGTGGTATCGTTCGGGCAAACATTTGACCAACAGCTTGAATAACACCTTGATTCAAGGTTAAATTAGCCACAGGTACAACGGCGGCAACCGATAGTCCCCCTAAAGAATCAAAAACAATTGCAAAAATAACTAAGGTTAATAGTTCCAACGGATAGTTTTTGCGCGGATTTTTTAAGTCCGTGATATAGGCTGCCGAAGCCTCGATACCAGTAAACGCAAGAATATATGGAACAATCGTCGCAATTGAAAAGTGCTGAGTCAATGTCTGCCAGTTACTAGCCCAATTTGTATTGAAAGCCACTTGACCTGAACCTAATAAATAGATTAATCCTAAAACTAATAAAACTAATGACGGAAACACAATACCGATGGTAAAACTAATATTAACAATTTTTTCGGTATTACTAACACCGCCTAATTGCCAAGCCGTCATGCCCCAATAAATCAGTAAAAAGCAAAGCCACTTTAACCAAGGATTCGTATTAAGTGCGTCCCACTTCAACACGTATGACAAAGAACCAATAATAAAGTAAATCATCGTGATAAAGTTAACGGTAATTTGTAACCATTGGAAGAAAACTGCAACAAAGCCCCACCGTGCACCTAAAACATTTTTTACCCAGGTATAAACGCCACCTTCATTATTACCATCAATAGTAGCCAATTCGGCGGCGCATAATGCGACTGGTAAAAACCAAATTAAACCTGCTAAAAATAAACAGACAACTGCCAGTAGACCTGATTGTGCAAAAGCTGGATATTCATCGGCAGACATTAGCATTGCCGCGGTTAAGGTAAAAAAGCCCCAAAAATTCATTTTTTTATTTGTTGTCATAATCTGCCTACCTTATTCAACGTCTAAATTAATTGTATGCCGCTGATTTAAGGAATACAATTGATAGCCTTAGTCGCTACTGCTTAATGACCATACATAAAAAGAGATTGAAACGAATCGTTTCAATCTCTTTTTATTTGAATTGTCTTTTAAAGTAATATGCTTTAAAACTTATAAATTAGATTATCTTAATATTTGTTTGAGAGCTTGCTTGCAGCAGCTTCGTCTAAAATAAAGATAACATCATCATGATTTTGTAAAGCACTTGCAGGTACATCTGTTGTTACAGGGCCTTCAATAGTTGCTTTGATGGCATCAGCTTTATCTTCACCATAAGCTAACAAGAGAATCTTCTTGCTCTTTAAGATTGAACCAATACCCATTGAGATAGCTTTATGAGGAACATCGTCTTCATTAGCGAAGAAACGAGCGTTAGCATCGATAGTTGATTGAGTTAAATCAACTTCATGTGTTAAGCTATCAAAGGCTGAACCGGGTTCATTAAAACCAATGTGACCATTACGGCCAATTCCTAAAATTTGCACATCGATAGGGTTATCTTCAATAATTTGGTCATATTCTTTAGCAGCAGCATTAATATCTGCAGCCATACCATCAGGTACATAGCTCATCTTAAATGGTTTTTTGTTGAATAAGTTATCTTTCATAAAGTAGTGGTAACTTTGATCATTATCAAATGGTAAACCAACATATTCATCCAAGTTAACAGAAGTCATATTTGAAAAATCAAGATCACTGCTAGTCATTGCATTGTAAAGTGTAATTGGTGTACTACCAGTTGCTAAACCTAGAACCTTTGCACCGTTTTCAATACCAGATTTAATAATATTGAAGGCTGCTTGGCCACCTTCATTTTTATCTTTATAAATTTCAACTTTCATCGCAGTATCCTCCTTGTTTGGTCTAGTCCAATTTACCGCGATTTTAAAATTTTGTCAAGATAAATACCTAAGGTAACGAAAATTTATTTCAGTTTTTTATAGACATTTTTATTAAAAATCAACGTATTGAACTCAACTAAAAAATGTCACACTAATTTTCATTTTTGGGTTGACCGTTTTTTCTAAATAGCCTATAATAGTCTTTGCAATGTTTGCGGGCATGGCGGAACTGGTAGACGCGCAAGACTAAGGATCTTGTGACCGCTTAGGTCGTGGAAGTTCGAGTCTTCTTGCCCGCATTATATTAATTAGTTTAAACGCCTTGGGATAATCTCAAGGCGCTTTTTGTATTAAAAAAGACTTGCCATTCTCAACAAGAACGGCAAGTCTTTTATTTATTCTAGCTCACATGACTCATTGGCACTGCTACCAATTTCCCCTGACAGCGTCCACAGACATAGCGTTGTAAATTAAGCCGACGTTGACGGTAATAATCCAAATGGCAGTGTTGACAATAATAGTGATACTTTCCTTGATTACTAGGTAAGCGTGGCGCAAAACGAGAACCACCTACTTGTTGCAGCAGTTGACGAAATTCGTGGCTACAATGATCATAGGGCAATCCTGCTAAGTGCAAGTGGTAATGACACAACTCATGTTTAATAATCGCAGTAAAGCTTGCTAATGGTAATTCTAAGGCCATCTTCGGATTAAAATCCAAATGGTGATCACTAATATGATAACGACCGCCAGTTGTTTTTAACCGCGCGTTAAAAACGGCTTGATGCTGAAACCGTTGATGAAAATATTGTAAAGAAACTTCTTCAACCAACCGTTGCAATTGTTGATTAGTCATCGTTAATGTCCTTCATTGATAATTGCACCCGTTCACGATCTAAATCAACACTTAAAATCCGAACTTTTACAATATCACCAACTGAAACAACCGCACTAGGATTCTTGACGAAGCGATCCGCTAATTGCGAGATGTGCACTAGCCCGTCATGTTTAACGCCAATATCAACAAAAGCACCAAAATCAACCACGTTCCGTACTGTTCCTTGTAGGATCATACCAGGTTTTAAATCTTCAATTGATAAAACATCTTGGCGTAACAACGGTGCGGGAACATTATCCCGTAAATCTCGACCTGGCTTACATAAACCAGCAATAATGTCATTGACTGTTTCAACACCGACATTATTTTGCTCGGCTAATTGTGTAACGTTTAATAATTTAGACAGTGCTTGTAATTCTGGTGTTCCCAAATCAGCCTTAGTTAAGTTCAACTTTTGTAATATCTTTTCAGCAACCGCATAGCTTTCTGGATGAATATCGGTATTATCAAGTGGCTCACTACCAGCAATAATTCGTAAAAAGCCGATCGCTTGCTGATAAGTTTTCGGACCTAATCGTGGTACTTTTTGCAACTGAGCGCGATTGTTAAAGATGCCATTTTCATTACGATATTTAACAATATTAGCCGAAATTGTCGCTGACAAACCAGAAATATGTTGTAATAAATCCACACTGGCGGTATTTAAATTCACGCCAACATTGTTCACTACATCTTCAACCACAATATCTAATTGTGCGCCAAGTGCCTTCTGGCTAACATCGTGCTGATATTGACCAACCCCAACTGAACGCGGATCAATCTTCAGCAACTCGGCTAAAGGATCTTGTAGTCTCCGAGCAATACTAACTGCTGAACGTTCTTCAACATGTAAATCAGGAAATTCCGCGCGGGCATTATCACTGGCCGAATAAACAGAGGCACCAGCTTCATTTACGATCACATAATAAACCGGCCGTGTCATTTTTTTAAGTGTTTCGGCAACGAACTGTTCCGATTCTCGACTAGCCGTCCCATTACCAATTGCAATCATTTCGACTTGATATTTTTCAATGAAATCGATGAATTGTGGCATTGCTTGTTGTCGTTGCTTTTCGGGCGCTGGTTTGTGAGGATAAATAACCAACTTATCTAAAAACTTACCCGTAGCATCAACAATGGCTAACTTACAGCCAGTTCGATAAGCTGGATCAAATCCTAAAACAACTTTACCTTTCAACGGCGGTTGTAATAATAAGTGACGTAAGTTTTCGCCAAAAACTGAAATAGCGTGATTATCAGCCGTTTCTTTTAAGTTAGCACGAATTTCACGTTCAATTGCCGGACCTATAAACCGTTTATAGGCATCAGCTACCGCTTCATTCATTTGTAGCGCAGCAAAATCATTGCGTTGCAAATTAACGTGCTGATTAATTCGTTTCAACAATTCCGTGACATCAGTTTGAATACCAGCCTTAATCACACCTTCTTTTTCAGCACGATTAATGGCTAAAACACGGTGTGGTACTAATTTCACCAAGGGTTCATCGAAATCATAGTAAAGTTGATAAACGCCTTTAGGATCATTTTCCTGATCCTTAAGCGTCGTGACAAAATGCCCCTGTTGTTGAACAAAATGGCGCGTCCAATCACGAAAATCAGCTTCATCGCTAATTTCATCAGCGAGAATTTCATGAACGCCTTGCCAAACAGCCTCAATTTCATTGATCTCGGCTTCGGGATTCAACATTTTTTCAGCTTCTTGTTGCCACTGTGCTTCAGTTAATTGTGGCTGTTGCTTAATTTTTACTGCTAATGGTTCCAAACCTGCAGCACGAGCAATGGTAGCCTTACTTTTACGCTTTTGTTTGTAGGGAAGATATAAGTCTTCAACTTTTTGTAGTTTATCTGCTTGAGCAATTGCTGTACTTAACTCAGCCGTTAACTTACCCTGCTCATCAATTGCGCGTGTAACTTCTTCCTTACGCTTATTTAAGGCGAGCACTCGTTGATATTCAGTTTCAATTTGGCGAATTTGCACCTCATCTAAACTACCGGTTCGTTCTTTACGATACCGAGCAATAAATGGAACGGTGTTTCCTTCTGCCAACATCGTCAATACCGCAGTAATCGCTTGTGGTTTTAAGTCCAGATTATGCTGTGTGGCTTTTTTTGCTGCTTGATCAATACTAACTTCACTCATTTAAATTTAAGACTCCTAAAAATCAATTCTGACTTGGTTAACTTATTAAGACGGCCACTATGCAAAAGCGCCAATTTTAGTTAAATATTTGCTTAACCGTTCTGTGGCGTCATCTTGATCTTTTTCAGCCTGAGCAAACTGACCTTCATCAATCGTTTGATCTTCATGCAAACTATCAGTCATTGCTTGACAGCCCTTAACAAAATCACTAAACGCATTAACTAATGAATGATGATTACCCATTAATCGTGCCGGTGCTTGAGCTTGGTTTAACTGGCGTAATAACTCAGTATAAGTCTGCGTTCCCGCCGCAAAACCTTGGCGAATTTCGTTATAACGATCTAATGCAAGATCGTCTAATTCCTGATCTACCATTTTCTCTTTTAGCTCTTTAAACATTGGATCAAGTGTCTCCTGCATCTTTTCTGTCTGCTCAATTACTTGATTAATTGTGGTGCCATAACGCATCGCCTTTTGTTGTAATTTATTTGCCATTTTATTCCCGCCCTTTTAATTAATAGCTTTATTATAACAAAAGATGTTCACGAAACGAGTGAGGTTTCCCCCACATAATAAAAAGTTGTCATAATTAATTTCATTATTTTTGAATGTACCTATTTATGCTAAGATAATAGTTATTAGTAATCGCTATCAGTCTGTTTTTTTACCTGTCCGTTTTATCTTTAACTTGACTATATTTTATGAAGGAAAACCTATGAATTTATTTCAACTTCTTAATAAAAATACCGCGCTCGAAATCGATATTGTTAAGGTTATTCTAGCTGCGGGACCAAGAATTTCTAAATCTCAATTGCGCAAAACGTTGAATATTTCTAATTTCACTTTAACAGGTGCTCTAACTCATATTCAGAGCGTCTTTGATGAAGTTAAAATTAATGCAACGCTCGAAATCGAGGACGTTGATTCTGTTACCTATGTACGAGTAAAAAAGGAACCCACAACTGATATTTTTGATTTTTATTATGCTTATTTAGCAGATTCACTTGAATATCAGATCCTGCGGTACTTATTCCACAAGCAAAGTTTTACTCGAATCCAGCTGATTCAGACATTATCAATTAGTGAGGGTTCATTATACCGATATTTAAATCATCTAAATGAACTTTTACATGAATTCAATTTAGCAATTAAAAACGGACGGATTGTGGGCGAGGAACTTCAAATTAATTATTTTTACTTTGAATTAATCTGGAATTCTGTCCCAACCAATGAAATCCACGCACTCATTACTAATGATCGAATCCAGCATACCGTTACCGCATTGGAGAGTTCTTTAGATACTACCTTCAATGATCATACTAAAATGCGGGCGGCATTGTGGCTGCTTATTTTACAAAAGCGCTCCACCATTGAGTTAACTACCAATAGCGTCTCTAAACAGTTACTCAAAGAAATTACCCGTGATCCTCTATTTAATCAGGTTCAAACTGTCTATCTACGCTTTACGATAGGTAATGCTCAAGCAGGTAGTAGTTTCAAAAGTGTTTATTTATATCTGTTTTTAATTTCAATGTTTATTTTCGATACAAATAACCACTTTATCTTCAAGCTAGGTGGTACCTGGCCTACACCTCTTTCTCAAATTAAGCATACGGCTCAATGGATCGTTGAGTTTGTCACTGATAATCTAAATGTTGATTTAGACGATTTTCCAGAAAATTTCACCTTACGCTGGTACTCAGTATTGACGCAACTACTTACACAAATTTATTTTTTTCAAAGCAATATCACGTTTATTTCTACGGATAATCAATGTATCACTCAAACAAAGTATACAAAAAGTTTGATCGAACCAATTATTAAGAAAGTACTAACCGATTTTTCCAAACCAACTATTTCAGATACAATGAAAATATATGGTTATTCAATTTTAGAAAGTTTTATTGAGTCCAGCCATAAGTACGCTAAACATCATTTACGAATCGGCATTTTTGCGCGTAAGGATTATTTCTCAGCTCTTTATCTCGTTGAACAATTTGCAAGTGAATTTAGCGGTAGCTTTAATCTTGATATCGAAATTGCGACACCAACGCAAAAATATGACCTACTAGTTACAGATTCTCCATTATCTGTCTCAAGATACCACTTTGCTAAACAATACGTTCTTGCTGGTCGTTTAAATGCACTAGATCGTGAAATGTTAGCAACCATTTTAAACAACATCATGGAAAGTGTGAATTAGAATAATGAAGATTTTAATTATTGGGGGCTCCCATGCAGGCATTGCCGTTGCTAAAAAAGTTAAAAGCTTAAGTCCGAAAACAAATGTAACACTGATTGAGGCAACCGATCATCTTGGCTTTATTAGTGACACCATCAATCTGATGTTACAGGGCTTAATATCTAAGGATAACATCGCAGAAGGTGAAGTTTATACAATCGACGATATTCGTGCGGCCGGTGTTGATCTTCATTTAAATACCACAGCTTTAGAGATCGACTACAAAAATAAAAAAGTTCTTATTCAAGAATCAACTCATTCAACTGAAGAATTAGCCTACGATTATTTGGTGCTAGCGATGGGGTCATCCAGTTTTGAAAAATTAGATGCCATTAAAGAGCACCCTAATGTAAATCTATTAACTTATAAATATCCAGATGAAACTTTAAAAACCTATGAAGCATTACAAAGCAGTCAAAGTATTATGATTATTGGGGCTGGTTTAATTGGTTTAGAACTGGCTAATAGTTTTACCACGCGTCCTAGCCAAACGATTAATCTGATCGAGCGGGCAGATTATCCCTTGTTCCGTTACTTTGATAAAGAAATTGTTGAGATTTTAATGCGTCACATCCCTAAAAATTTTCACATCTATACAAATCAAAATTTTTATGAATTAGAAAATACCACCGATGATAAAATTAGACTCGTTACCTGGGATGACCAAAAGATTACTGCTGACACTTGCGTACTAGCTCTTAATCCTAAACCTAATACTCATATTGTTGAAGATCATTTGGACTTGAATCCCGATGGTACCATTAAAGTTAATCAGTATATGCAGACCTCTGATCCTGCTATTTTTGCATGCGGTGACTTGGTTAGAATTCCCGTTATTCACGATAATGAGAATTCTTATTTACCACTCATCGGTAATGCACGTAAAACGGGGTATATTGCTGCGTACAACATTCTTTACGGTACTTCTAAGTCTTATCCACCCTCACAACGAACGCTTGCTACTAAGCTCTTTGACCATTATTTAGGCAGTACCGGAATTACGGCCACCGAGGCAAGTTTCTCTGGTTACGATGTTGTTGAAATTAACAAAGAATATCACACTTACGCTAAATATGAACAAGAACGAGATTTTCATCTGTATCTAAAAGTTATTTTTGACCGTAAATCGCGAGAACTTCTGGGTGCCCAAGTTATCACAAACGATCGGGTCCAGCTAGATCTAATTAATATCTTTTCAGTAATGATCTATCATCATGATTTAATTGACCAATTATTAGAGGTTGATACCTTCTTTAGTCCTGAGATTAATCCTACTCGAAACACTTTAATTGATATTGGTATTGAAAGTCTGAAATATCATAATCAAACTACTCACCATGACGACCTATAATCACGAATTTTTTATTAATTTAAACTAGAAAACAAAAATCGTCGTAGATGTAATAATTACATCTACGACGATTCTTGTTATAACTTTTTATAAAATCGACATGTATTTATCTAGTTAAGCAAAGCTCTTCCTCTAGGAAGTCACTTGATTATTGACGCCCCATTTTACGTTGAACAAATTTGACAATTTCAACGATGACAACCATCAAGATTCCGGCACCTAGGACAGTCCCCCATTGAGAAAGGTTCAATTCTGTCACGTGAAATAATTTGTTAAATCCGGGAACAACAATGGTTAATGCAACCATAACGGTGGAAAGTGCAATACCGATATTGAAAGCCCGGTTAGCAAACGGATGAATCTTAAATAATGATTGATGAATCGACTTCACATTGAATGCATGGAATAATTGGATCAATGCTAAAGTCGCATAAGCCATAGTTAACGCGTCGGCATGAATCTCGTTGTAACTTGTGTGTACAGGGAAATTAATTGCCCAAGCGTATACGCCTAATGTCAAAGCTCCTTCAAGAATACCTTGATAAATAATGGATGAAGCAACCCCACCACTTAAGAAGTTAGCTTTACGACCACGTGGCTTACGATTCATTATTCCTGGTTCAGTTGGTTCAACACCTAAAGCAATCGCTGGGAATGTATCCGTTGCTAAGTTAATCCATAGTAACTGAACGGGTACAAGAATGTCCCAACCCATTAACGTCATGAAGAACAACGTTAAAACCTCACCTAAGTTAGCAGACAATAAATATTGAATTGACTTTTGAATGTTGGCAAAAACCTTACGGCCTTCTTCAACGGCAACAATAATCGTCGCAAAGTTATCATCAGCAAGTACCATATCACTAGCACTCTTAGAAACTTCAGTACCTGTAATACCCATACCAATACCAATATCTGCTGACTTCAATGCTGGTGCATCATTAACGCCATCACCGGTCATGGCTACGACTTTACCTTTATCTTGCCAAGCTTTAACGATACGAACTTTATGTTCTGGAGAAACTCGAGCGTAAACAGAATATTGTTTAACTTTCTTCGCAAATTCTTCATCGCTCATTTGATCAAGTTCAGCACCAGTAATAACGGCATCGTCATCGCCAGGTTTAATAATACCTAACCGACCGGCAATAGCTTCGGCTGTATCTTGATGGTCACCAGTAATCATTAATGGTCGAATACCGGCCTTTTTAGCATCGGCAACAGCTTGAGCAGCTTCTGGACGTTCAGGGTCAATCATACCAATTAATCCAGCGAAAATTAAATCATTTTCAACTGTGGCACTATCAAGCTTTTCAGGAACGGCATCAATTACCTTGTAAGCCATTGCTAAGACACGCAAAGCTTGAGTAGCCATTCCCTTATTTTGCTTAAGTATTTCTTGACGATCTGCATCCGTAATTGGCCGAACGTCATCAACATTAGCTTCGATTTGCGTAACGCGTTTTAATAATTCATCCGGTGCACCTTTAACTGCAACGTAAAACTTACCATTTGGTAAGGCATGAATCGTTGACATTAATTTACGTTCAGAATCAAATGGTACCTCGGCAACTCGCGGTTCCTTAACTAATTCATCAGCAACTTGGTAGTCATGGTCAAAACCATATTGAATAAGTGCTGTTTCAGTTGGATCACCAACTAAGTTACCATCGTTTTGAATCTTAGTATCATTGCTGAAAGTCATGACACGTAAAGTGTTATCAGTTTCTGAAATTGGTGCACTGGCTGGCTCCAATTTACCATGACGGTAAACTTTTTCAACTGTCATCTTATTTTGTGTTAACGTACCAGTTTTATCTGAAGCGACGATATCAGTTGAACCTAATGTCTCCACAGCAGGTAACTTACGAACTAATGACTGACGACGAGCCATTCGCGTTGTTCCCAAAGCTAAGATAATTGTAACAATCGCTGGCAGACCCTCTGGAATAGCAGCGACGGCTAAAGAAATCGCTGTTAATAACATTTCAATGACTAATTCACCCATTGGTAAATTATTATGATTGTTCAAAACACCAATGATAAAGATAATTGCCGCAATAGCTAAAATTAACCACGTAATCGTTTTACCTAATGAATTCAAATTAGCTTGTAATGGTGTTGTGGTTTCTTCTGCTGAGTTAATCATACCGGCAATACGACCAACTTCGGTATTCATTCCGGTGCCAACAACTACACCAACACCACGACCATAAGTGACATTACTATTCATATAGGCCATATTGTGACGATCACCAATGGCAATATTTTCATCTTTTAAAGTTGCAATATCTTTTTCAACTGGTACAGATTCACCTGTTAAGGCCGCTTCTTCGATCTTTAACGAAGCAGCTTCAATCAAACGTAAGTCTGCGGGTACAATATCGCCTGCTTCAAGTAAGACAATATCACCAGGTACTAAATCAGGACTGCTGATCGTTTCCATATTGCCATTGCGGCGTACGTGCGCTTCCGGCGTTGACATCTCTCGCAATGCATCGATTGCTTCTTCTGCCTTAGATTCTTGGAAAACACCAAAAATTGCATTAATAATCACCACAGCTAAAATAAGCATTGCATCTGCCCATTCATGAGCCACGACACCAGAAATAATAGCTGCTACTAATAAAACAATAATCATGAAATCTTTGAATTGATCAAAGAATCGTTGGAATAATGTCCGTTTTTTTGCCTGCTCTAATGCATTGGGACCATATTTTTTTAATGCAGCTTCGGCTTGAGCATTACTCAAACCTTTTTCACTAGTACCAAACTCTTTAAGAATTTGCTGCTCGGATTGAGCATAATAACGCTTATTTAATTCTTTTTCCTGTGCCAAAAAATCGACCCCTTTTCTAAATAAATTTGAAAAAATACTGAACTATCTTGGTACTCATGAGAATTAGTAGCCAAGTATAAAAATCAAGTCATTAAATTAATCCTACATCAATAGATAACCTCATTCTCACCATACCCTTTTAATTAATCCAAGGAAACAAAAAAGACTTGTACGCGAACAGCCGCATACAAGTCTCACTATTTAAGATAAAACCAGAACTATCGTCTTGTTGATGGTTTTATCACAGCAATCGCTGCAAGTTACTCCCTTGTTTCTAAAGGCAAGTATACCTGAAAAGTGCGGCTAAAGCAATTTATAACTTATCGATTAGATAAAAAATTATTAGTCATAACTAAATACACTTTAGATAGTACCTTGATCTGATTATTTCCAAAATTCATCAAAAACTGTAATTGGTAAATGGCGCTTATGCTCAGTCTTGATAAACCAATTTTCAATTTTTTCAGCAGCTTGAGGATCGATGTCCTTGCCTTCCAGATAATCATCAATATTATCGTAAGTAACACCTAAAGCGACTTCATCAGGTAATGATGGTCGTTCTTCTTCTAAGTCAGCTGTTGGCTTCTTCAAGTAGAGATGTTCGGGCGCACCTAGCTCTTTTAGCAGTGCTCGGCCTTGGCGCTTATTCAATCGATATAGCGGTGTTACATCAGCACCACCATCACCATACTTAGTATAAAAGCCAGTGATATTTTCAGCAGCGTGATCAGTTCCAATAACTGCACCAGCATGTGCTCCGGCAATTGCATATTGAACAATCATTCTTTGTCGCGCTTTAATATTACCCTTATTAAAATCACTAATCTGTTGATCATTAGCTTCTAACTCTTTTACCATAGCATCTGTTGCCGCTTCAATATCGATACGCACGACTTGGTCAGCCTGCATCCACTCAATAGCTGCCATCGCATCAGCCTCATCGGCCTGAACACCATATGGCAAACGAACCGCGATAAATTGATACGTTGAATCACCAGTCTCATCGCGTAATTCACTAATCGCCATCTGTGCTAACTTACCGGCCAATGTTGAATCTTGACCACCAGAAATACCTAACACATAAGTTTTAAGAAAGGTATTTTTTAATAAATAATCCTTTAAAAAATCAACTGAGCGCCGAATTTCTGCTGTAACGTCGATGGTTGGTTGTGTTTTTTCAACTACAATAATTTTTTCTTGTAAAGGTCGCAAATAATTCACTCCTTAACTAATTTCGATCTCCGCTTAAATTCTCAACCATTTGCCGCATTTGAGCAATATGAGCCATTTTGTGGTCATAAAGTTTTTGAGATAAGTCAACGGGATATTCTTGAGGATTTAAATCTCGTTTATATTCATCCCAAAGTGAATCCAGATTAGTTGTTTCATAAGCTTTAATCGTATCTAAATCCGGCAAATCGTAAACCAGTTTGCCATCAATGTAGATATCCTTCAAAAGTGGCACTGCATCAAAATCATGAATCGTTTTATTAATATAATTATATTTAGGATGGAACATGAATAATTCTTCATGCTCTAAAGGATTCTCATCCCAAAGTGTGACATAGTCACCTTCGGATTTGTTATTTTTTTGCCGGTTCGTAATCCGCCAAACTTGTTTCTTACCTGGTGTGCTGACTTTTTCAACATTGCTAGAAAGTTTAATCGTGTCAACCATGTGGCCTTGAGAGTCTTCAATTGAAACTAACTTATAAACTGCACCTAAGGCTGGTTGATCAAAGGCGGTAATCACCTTCGTACCAACACCCCAAATGTCGATTTTAGCACCTTGCATCTTCAAGTTTTGAATTGTCTTTTCATCCAAGTCGTTAGAGGCATAGATTTTAGCATCAGGGAAGCCGGCATCGTCTAATTGTTGGCGCACACGTTTAGAAATATAGGCCATATCACCAGAGTCAATACGCACACCTTGGAAGTTAATCTTGTCGCCCATTTCCTTAGCAACACGAATAGCGCTTGGCACACCAGAACGCAAAGTGTCGTAAGTATCCACTAGAAATGCACAATCATAATGAGTTTCTGCATAGGCTTTAAAAGCTTGATAATCATTTTGGTAGAATTGAACTAATGAATGCGCATGCGTTCCACTAGCAGGAATACCAAAAATCTTAGCAGCCCGTGTGTTACTTGTTGCATCAAAGCCACCGATATAAGCAGCCCGTGTGCCCCAAAGTGCAGCATCTAGTTCTTGAGCACGGCGAGAACCGAATTCAAGAACAGGACTATCACCAGCGACGGATTTAATACGCGCTGCTTTAGTTGCAACTAAGATTTGGAAATTAATAATATTTAATAAGATTGTTTCAATCAATTGGCATTGATCCAATGGACCCTCAACTTGGAGAACAGGTTCTTCATTAAAAACCAAATCTCCTTCTTGAGCTGAACGGATGGTACATTCAAATTTCATATTTGCCAGATAATCAACAAATTCTGGATCAAAATTCTCACGCTCACGTAAATAAGCTAGATCACTTTCAGTAAAACGAAAATTCTCTAAAAACCCAATAATACGTTCAAGGCCAGCATAAATAGCATAACCATTTTCAAAAGGTATTTTTCGGAAATAAGCTTCAAATACAGCATGACGCTTGTTGATTCCTTTTTTCCAATATGTGTACATCATATTTATTTCATAGAAATCCGTATGCAGCATCAAACTGTCATCAGGATATACTTTTCTCATAGCGCACCCCGCTAGTTGCTTAATTTATTAAGGGTATTATAACATGATCCCTATTGTATTAGGTATATTATACCGCATCATCTGTGAAACTTTTCGCGAATTTATCATGTAAGCGAAATCAATTTTCATAAAAATTATAATACTGATCAATGGTGATTAAGTCGTTGATCTAAAAAAATAGCCCTAGGCTAAACTGCCTAGGGCTATCGTTTATTTTTCTAAGAAGAACTCAAATCTTTCGCCTACATATTGTGTACGAACATATTCAAAAGGTCGCTCATCATCAAGATAAGTAATCTGCCGTAAACGTAAGATCGCATCGCCTTTTTTAATATTTAAATATTCAGCAATGTTTTCTGACGCAAGGGTAGCCATAACCGTTTGTTTAGCTCGACCAATTTGATAACCGCCCTTTTGTTCCATTGTGGCGTAAAAGGAATCCGTCACTTCTGAACGACTAAAATCTTTAATCAAGGCTGCCGGAATCGTCGTCACTTCAAAACTGATTGGTACTCCGTCTGCTAAACGAATTCGCTCCATCCGCACAACTTTGTCTTTTTCACCAAGTTGTAACCGTTCCTGCTCGCTTAATGATGGGCTTACCGTTCGATAAGAGATCGTCTTACTTGATGGAAACTTACCTTGAGATCGCATAATCTCGGTGAAACTTGTCGTACCGGACATTTTTTCTTGAACTTTTTGACGAGCCACATAAGTGCCGGCACCAATCCGTCGTTCCAAAATACCTTCATCAACCAAGGTCTGCAACGCTTGGCGTAAAGTCATTCTGCTCACGTCAAATTTAACAGATAAAGCGCGTTCGGATGGAATCCGATCGCCAACTTTCCAGATACCTGCTTCAATATCACGTTTAATTTGATTGTGGATTTTAATATATACCGGAGATTCCATATGCGTTACCTCTTTATGTTCAAGTAAAAGTTTAAGTTACAATTATTAGTCAAAATGCGTTACAAAAGTCTGCCGATTTTACATCAGAAAGTAGCAAATAGGTTTTTGCTATTATTTTTTAAGACTGACTTGCTGCTCACTTTTTATTCTGGATGGTATTCGTTACCGTAGCTATATGTTGTTACCAAGTTCATATTACGATCGAACAAGTTCATATCAGCGTCTTTACCTTCAGTTAAGGTACCTTTAGAATCCAAGTGGAATTCTTCGGCTTGGTTAACACTAGACATTTGAACGGCTTCAAACATTGAGCAACCTGTAAAGTATTGGATATTTCTAAATGCATCAGTAAATTGTAAAACAGAACCAGCTAAGGTACCATCTTCCAAACGAGCTTGTTTGTCTTTAACATAGACTTTTTGGCCGCCTAATTCACTTTCGCCTTCAGGCATACCCTTTGAACGCATTGAGTCAGTAACTAATTCAATCCGCTCTGGACCCTTCATATCAAAAGCAAGACGAATCATGTCGGGGACAATATGGAAGCCATCGCAAATTAATTCAGCATGGATACTATCCTCCAACATAACGTGACCAGTCACACCAGGTTGACGATGCTTAAATTCACGTTGCGCATTATATAAATGAGTGGCGTGAGTAGCCTTACTATTTAATAATTGTTCACGGGTTGCATTACTGTGACCAACTGATGGCACAATGTTGTGTTCCAAGCAGTAGTCTTCAAATGCTTTTGAACCCTTATCTTCTGGTGCATAAGTAATTAAGCGAACACGATTACCAGATAATTCATTCCATTCACCCAATAATTTTGTATCAGGATCTTTGATATATTCTTCAGGCTGTGCACCTTTATAAACTGCAGAGATAAATGGCCCTTCCAAATGAACGCCTTGAATAACACGGTTGCGTTCTGCAGCAATTTTAACGCCCTTCATAGCGTTAGCAATATTTTCATTAGATTGCGTCATAGTTGTTGCAAAAAGAGTAGTTACCCCTTCATTACGCATCATTTTAGTAGCCATCGTATCGATTTGGTCTGGATCACCGTCCATTGCATCATAGCCATAACCACCATGAGCATGAACATCAATGAAACCTGGCACGATCGTTGTACCTTGTACGTTTTGAACTTCATCACCTGATTGGGCAACATAATCATAAACTGAGCCAACAGCTAAGATTTTTTCGTCAAAGCGAATGTAACCATCCTCAATGACTTGATCACCTGTATAGATTTTTGCATGCTTTAAAACTTTAGCACCCATGAAGACATCTCCTTAATAAAATTGGACGCTGACGTCGTTTATGCGCCCGAATATCTTACTTCTAAACAATTATTAGTATAGGTGGTATAGACCAAAAAAGCAAGTTCAAAAAACAGACCAATTTTTATTAAAAGCCGCAGTTATTATAACACGAAGATGGACCAATAAAAAATTTATTCACCTAAATCTTTTTTGATTGTCGCATCAACCGCTTTAGTAATTGCCGGCTCAAATCCAGCTTCTTGTAATGCCAATACACCAGCAATTGTGGTGCCACCGGGTGAAGAAACTTGATCGATTAAATTCCAAGGCGCCTCACCACTTTGCTGAATTAATTGAGCACTGCCAACAACCATTTGACTAACAATTTTAAGTGCTTGATTTTTGCTTAATCCATATTTAACACCGGCATGAGCAAGTGCATCCATAAATAAATAGGCAAAAGCTGGAGCACTACCTGCCAATGCAACAAATGTACTAAAATCTGCTTCAGGTAAACGAATCACTTCACCAATTTGTTCAAATAATGACTGTGTGGTTGCCATTGCAGATTCAGTAGCGACGTTATTGCCAGCAATCGCCGTCACCCCCACTCCTATCCGTACATTTAAGTTTGGCATAACTCTTACTAACGCAAATGTCGAGCCAACAACTTCTGTTAAACCTGCTAATGTAACACCGGTTAGCAGTGACAATAGCGCAACCTTATGCTGAATTAGTGCTGGTTTAACTTCAGTTAATACTTCTTCTTTAAGCTCCGGTTTAACCGCTAAAATTAAGACATCAGCTTGTTCTGCTACTGCCAAATTAGTTTCAGCAGTCTTCAAGCTGAATTTTTCGGCATAAGGTTGATAATTACTTGCATGCGCACTATGAACGATAATATCCGCCGGTAAAATAACTTTTTTTAGTAGTAGACCTTCAATAATAGCCTTGGCCATATTTCCTAATCCAATAAATCCAATTTTCATTTAGCCTAACTCCTCAATATTAGTAATTCATTAATTACACCTAGTGTAGTCATGAGTGAGATAACAAGTCAACAAAGAGCAATTAGTTGGTTTATGAACTATTTAGCTCGATTTATTGTTTCTAGGGGTTCTAAGTTGCTTTACAAGGTGCTCTGAATCAAATAATGTTGAAATGAAACAGCGGCCCTCTAAATTGATTATTTGCGTCTAAATTTATATAACAAAAAACGACTAACTAATTAGTTAGTCGTTTCTTCAATAAGTATTGGGTTAGCTGGATTCGAACCAGCGCATGATGGAGTCAAAGTCCATTGCCTTACCGCTTGGCTATAACCCAATGAATGGAGGAGAGTGGATTCGAACCACCGAACCCGAAGGAGCGGATTTACAGTCCGCCGCGTTTAGCCTCTTCGCTACTCCTCCATGCGTCAGAATTAACCGACTTAAATATAATAACTAAAAACATATTATTTTTCAAGGGTTATGCGCCATTTTTATTAAGAAATTTTTGTAAACTATCAAAAATCCTTATTTTTACCTTATTCTAGCGATGTTGCAGCTTCAATTGCCATAATTGGATCAACAGCTGCAATCGTATAAACGGCATTTCCCTTACTCCAAGAGACTGTATTCGTTCTCGAGGCTGCACTACTTGAAACGTAAAGATTGATAGCACCATGTTGATCTGGAATAGGTAACATTTTGGTATGCAATAAGGCGACAACTTTTTTAGCCAATGGTTCGCCAACTTCATTGTTAACACTAGAAGCACGCGTTACCAATGACCAGCGACCCTCAGTCCAGTTTAGATAAGTTGATCCAGCCGCACCCTCTTTAGTTGCAAAAATATCTGTTCCTAAATCAACCTTTGGTAAACCACTAGACGGCTCACGATAATCAATGGCATTTTGCGCAGCAGATACTGAGGAATAGGTGATTTTTTGTAAAGTTAATGCTGCCTGACGATTAACAAGACGATCATCATTGAAATCAACCGCATCACCAGAAGTATAATAATAAACCACATAATTTTGCTGATTACCAGTATAACGGCTACTTAAAGTAGCGGCATGACCATCAATGCCTGTTTGCGGAAACTTTTCTCCAGGTAATGCCTGCCGCAGAGCTGTTGTAATCATTGATAATCTACCTTGAACCGCTGAAGAACTGGACTGGCTTTGGGACTTAGAAGAACTTGATGATTGTTCAGATAAATTGGATTGTTGCTCAGAAGATGAGAATTTTTTACTCGGATGTTTTTTAGTGTCAGATTTTTTCTTGGTTGTTTTTGATGACTGAGTAGATTCCTTGGGTGAGTCTGTTTGTTTATGACAAGCTGTTCCTAACAACGCTAAGCTCATTATAGCAATTACAGTTATTAGCCTTTTCTTCATTGTCCTTCGCCCTTCTTTCCATAACCGATCTATAACCACCCCTAGCCTAACATGTCGCCTAATTATTGCCAAGATTTTAGCAATAAAAAAGAGATGAGAGCCGCTAAACGACTATCATCTCTTTTTTGCTAACCACTCGTAAATGCATTAAAAATGCCGGATACTGGAATCGAACCAGCGACCTCTTCTTTACGAGGGAAGCGCTCTACCGACTGAGCTAATCCGGCATAACTATGACCCGTACGGGATTTGAACCCATGTTACCGCCGTGAAAGGGCAGTGTCTTAACCACTTGACCAACGGGCCATCTTGCTTCGATATATGATCATTAACCAAAAAAATCGGTCTCACCGACCGATTTTGGTTAACTCCGGTTGTCAG